>CAJWWC010000005.1 GCA_913048435.1 uncultured Flavobacteriales bacterium
CTTCATCATCATCTCCAAATGCAAGAGTTATTTCATCTGTATTGTCTCTTTATGATTCTAATCGTCAAAAAGAACCAACTAAAAATAATAATCCTACCAGTTGGTCTGAGGCTGATTCTGAGATTATAAATAAATTATCAAATGCAAGTGGTCAAATTGTTGTGTTAACAAACACAATTATAAGTCCAACAACCCAAAGTATCATAAACAATTTTTCTGAGAAGTTTTCTGCCAGACACATTCAATATGATACTATTTCATACCAGGGAATTTTAGATGCAAATAAAGAATCATTTGGACTGAGATTATTGCCTTCTTATAAATTCGAAAAAGCTGATGTTATAGTTTCTTTTGGTGTTGATTTTCTAGGAAATTTATACAACAAATCATTTGAGAAAGAATACATTGCAAATAGACAGCCCAAAACAGGAAAAATGTCTCGTCATTTTCAGATTGAATCTAATTTATCTTTGTCAGGTGCAAATGCTGATGTTAGGATTCCTGTCCAAGCTGCGGAAAAGTTAAATTTATTACAAAATTTATATGATACACTTATTGGAATTTCACCACCTAATAACAAAATAAAGGATATTGTTTCTGAATTATTAAATGCTAAAGGTAAATCTCTAGTTCTCTGTGATACTAATGACAAATCAGTTCAGATAATAGTAAATGCAATCAATGATTTATTAGAAAATTATGGACAAACTATTGATTTGACTGAACCAATTTTTATGAAATCTGGAGATGATAACGCTATTAATCAACTCATAGAAGATATGAATGACGGAAAAATTTCCGTATTGATTATTAATGGAGTGAATCCATCATATTCATTGGCTAAAGCATCAGAATTTAACGAAGCACTTTCTAAAGTAGACCTAAAAATATCAACAGCACTGAGTATGGACGAAACCGCATCAAAGTGTGAATACGTTTGTCCGGATCGTCACTTTTTGGAAAGTTGGGGTGATGCAAAAGCTTCTTTTAATAAAGTTTCTTTTATTCAACCAACAATTCAGCCTTTATTTGATAGTCGTCAGTTTCAGGAGTCTTTGTTAGTCTGGGCGGGGAATAAAATTAGTTATTATGATTTTTTAAAGGATTATTGGAGTAGTAAAATTTCATGGTCTTCCTCACTACACAATGGAATAACTAAATTGAATGATAAAAAGTATTCTGTAACTAAGTTTGCTGCAAAAGTACAATCAATTAAAACTAAAACTACAGATCTTGAACTTTCACTTTATCAATCTAATTCTATTGGCGACGGGGCACAATCAAATAACCCTTGGCTTCAAGAACTCCCTGATCCAATAACAAGAGCATGTTGGGATAATTATTTGACTATTTCTGCCTCAACCGCTCGTAAATATGGTTTTTCTAATTGGAATATATCTAATGGAGCTCTAAATGGTGATGTTGCAAGATTAACAGTTGGTAATATTGTTATAGATAATGTTCCTGTACTTATTCAACCAGGCCAAGCAATAGGAACTGTGGGGTTAGCATTGGGATATGGTCGAACATCTTCCGGCAAAGTTGGTAATGGTGTAGGTTTAAATGCATATCCATTTACAATCAATAACCAATATACTGTTTCAGATGTTAAAATAGAAAAAATTGAGGGTGAGCATGAGTTTGCCTCAGTACAACTGCATCACACAATGATGGGAAGAGATCTTATCAAAGAGACTACGCTAAATGAATATTTAAAAAATCCCAAGGCTGGTAACGAACCTCTTTTATATGACACCCATAAAGGAAAATTAGCTCCTGATCAAATTGATCTTTGGCAAGCTCATGACCACGAAACTGGTCATTTTTGGAACCTGGGGATAGATTTAACTGCATGTACTGGATGTAACTCTTGTGTAGTAGCGTGTCACGCAGAAAATAATGTGCCTGTAGTTGGTAAAGAGGAGGTAAGAAAAAGTAGAGATATGCACTGGCTTAGAATAGATAGGTATTATTCAAGTGATATGACTAAAGAAATCGCTGAGGAACAAGAAATTGGTTCAGTGTCAAAATATAAGGCCATGGAAGTTCCATCAGAAAATCCTGATATTGCCTTTCAACCTGTGATGTGTCAGCATTGTAATCATGCTCCATGCGAAACTGTTTGTCCAGTTGCAGCTACTACTCACAGTGCGGAAGGTCTTAACCATATGACTTATAATCGTTGTGTTGGAACACGTTATTGTGCTAATAATTGCCCTTACAAAGTCCGACGATTTAATTGGTTTAATTACGCTGAAAATGATGCCTTTGATTATAATATGAATGATGATCTTGGAAAAATGGTTCTCAACCCTGATGTAACTGTAAGAGCAAGGGGAGTTATGGAAAAATGTAGCATGTGTATTCAAGGTATTCAAAAAATTAAACTTGACGCTAAAAAGGAAGGTCGCAAAATTACTAATAAGGAAGCACTAGACTCTTGTGCATGTTCTTCTTCATGCCCTACTGGAGCTATGACATTTGGTGATGCGAATGATAAAGAGCATGCCGTAACACAAATGGCTGACGATGATAGAACTTATCAATTACTTGATCATTTGAACACAAAAAATTCAGTTTTTTATCAAACTAAAATTAGAAATAGAAAAGTCTAAGGAAAAAAATATGCAAAAGGAAAGTCCAATAAGAGAACCACTAATTTTAGGCGATAAAAGTTACCACGATATAACTATTGATGTAGCTAAGCCTGTACTAGCTAAGGCTAATAAAATGTGGTGGATAGTTTTTGGCATTTCATTAATATTATTTGTTTGGTGGATTTTATCTGTCGGCTACACTATCGGTACAGGTATAGGTGTTTGGGGATTAAATAAAACCGTCGGATGGGCGTGGGATATTACAAACTTTGTTTGGTGGGTTGGTATAGGTCATGCAGGAACACTAATCTCAGCTGTATTATTATTGTTTAGACAAAAATGGAGATTGTCTATTAATCGGTCAGCCGAGGCTATGACAATCTTTGCGGTAGTTCAAGCTGGAACTTTTCCTTTACTTCATATGGGGCGACCATGGTTAGCTTATTGGGTATTTCCAATTCCCAATAACTTTGGTTCTTTATGGGTGAACTTTAACTCTCCTTTGCTCTGGGATGTTTTTGCTATTTCTACTTATTTTTCTGTTTCATTTGTATTTTGGTATGTTGGACTTATACCAGATTTTGCTATGATTAGAGATAAGGTTAATGAAAAGTATTGGCCTTTACGAAAAAAAGTATATAGTATATTATCTTTTGGGTGGAGCGGTAGAGCTAAGGATTGGCAACGCTTTGAAGAGGTTTCATTAGTTTTAGCTGGACTAGCAACTCCACTCGTTTTCTCTGTGCATTCAATAGTTTCTTTCGACTTTGCAACATCTGTAATACCTGGATGGCATACAACAATATTTCCTCCATATTTTGTGGCAGGAGCGGTATTTTCAGGTTTTGCTATGGTGCAAACTTTGTTATTGGTAATGCGAAAGGTGGTGGGATTAGAAGCGTACATTACTATAAAACATGTTGAATACATGAATATTGTTATTATGCTAACTGGTAATCTTGTTGGAATAGCTTACCTCACCGAATTGTTCATGGCATGGTACTCAGGAGTTGAGTTTGAGCAGTACGCTTTCCTTAACAGAGCTACTGGTCCTTATTGGTGGGCATATTGGATAATGATGACTTGTAATGTCATTTCACCTCAATTGATGTGGTTTAAAAAATTGAGAACGAATATTGTATTCACCTTTATTTTAGCACTGTTCGTAAATATTGGTATGTGGTTTGAGCGATTTGTAATCATAGTAACATCTATACATCGAGATTATTTACCATCTAGTTGGACAATGTTTTCTCCAACATTTGTTGACATTGGAATTTTTGTTGGTTCTATAGGTTTCTTTTTTGTATTGTTTCTATTGTACTCAAGAACTTTCCCGGTAATAGCTCAGGCAGAATTAAAAACTATTGTTAAATCTTCTAGTGAAAAGTATAAAAGTAAAAGACATGAGTAAGAAAGTCATTTATGGAATATTTGATGATGAGGAGATACTTCTTAATAGCGTTAAGGAGGTTAGATCCAATGGTATTGTTATTAAGGAGGTATATTCCCCATTCCCTATTCATGGCTTAGATCATGTTTTAGGTTTGAAAAGAACTCGTTTAGCAATCGCTGCATTTATTTATGGTGCCATTGGATGTGTTACCGCGATCTGGTTAACCTACTATATAATGATTTTAGATTGGCCAATGAATATTGGCGGTAAACCGAGTTTTGCATATTACTTGAGTATGCCAGCTTTTGTTCCAGTGATTTTTGAAATGACAGTGCTATTTTCTGCCCATCTTATGGTTATAACATATTTATTTAAATGTAAGTTATTCCCGGGTCAAAAGTCTTCAAGTCCGGATCCAAGAACCACTGATGATAGGTTTCTAATCGAAATAGAGTCTGATGATGAAAAAAAAATTAGCTCAATTTTGAATAAAACAGGTGTTACTGAAATTAATGTTAAAGAAATAAGCTAAAAATGAAAAAAGCATATAATATTATTTTTCTGCTCACATTGACACTTTTAGTGCTATTTCTTTTTTCTTCTTGTTCAAATAATGAAGAAGGTAAGCCTGGATATGAGTTTATGCCCGATATGTATCGATCTCCGTCATTAGAAATATATTCTTCAAATTCATTCTTTAATGATAGTCTTAATGCTCGTAAACCAGTTGTTGGTACTATCCCTAGAGGTTTTATTCCTTTTGAATATGAGAATACTTTGGATGATTATTTATTAGCAGGCGTAGAATTAGAAAATCCTCTAAATTACAACGAAGAAAATACTGAAAAAGGTAAACAACTTTATCAAATGTTTTGTGCGCATTGTCATGGTAAAAATGGAGACGGAAAGGGGAGTATAACCCATCCAGTTTATGGGGCAATTCCATCTTACTCTGACGATGTGATGATTAGAAGAACTGGTGAAAATATGAGGGATTTATCTGCAGGTAATATTTACCATGCAATTTATTATGGTTTAAATGCAATGGGACCCCATAATACACTTGTTAATGACAAAGAGAGATGGTTAATTACAATGTATGTTCAAGAATTGCAAAAAGGAAACTAATTATTTGATTTAATATGTATGTAGTATCGAAAAATACAAAGTTAATTTCTTACGCCTTAATGCTAATAGGAGTTATTGCTGTAGTGCATGGCTTTATTAGTGATGCACATCGGTCTTGGCCAAGTTTGATGGTAAATAATTATTTTTTCTTGGCTATTTCAGCATTTGCTATTTTTTTTGTTACACTTCAATATGTTTCTGAGGCTGCTTGGGCTATTCCTTTTAAGCGGATAGCTGAAGGAATAACTTCTTATTTTTTAATTGGAGGCATAATTATGCTATTTATTATAATAGCAGGAAAATTACATTGGAATCATATTTGGCATTGGATGGTTGACGGAATTATGGATCCTAATAATAAGTATTATGACCCAATTATTGCAGGAAAACAAGCATATTTAAATTTTCCATTTTTCTTTATTAGAGCCTTAGCTTATATTTTCGGTTGGTGGTATGCATCTAAGCGTTTGATTGCTCTTTCGAGAAAAGAAGATATTGAAGGCGGGTTGAGTAATTACAAAAAAAGTATAACGCTTTCCGCAATTTTTATTGTATTTTTTGGATATACATCCTCAATGATGGCGTGGGATTGGATAATGTCAATTGATACTCACTGGTTTAGTACATTGTTTGGGTGGTTTGTATTTTCTTCAATGGGGGTTACCGGATTCACCATGATTGCTATGATTGCTATTTATCTAAAACGTAAAGGTAATCTGCAGTATGTTAACGAAAATCATATACATGATTTAGGTAAATGGATTTTTTCTTTCAGTATTTTATGGACTTACATGTGGTTTTCACAATTTATGTTAATATGGTATTCAAATATTCCTGAAGAAGTTACCTATTATATGGCACGTTGGGACAATTATAATGCCTTATTTTGGATAACTTCTGTTATCAATTTTATCTTCCCCTTACTTATTTTGATGAGTAGAGATAGTAAGAGAAATTTTGGATATATTATGACAGTTGGTGTAATTGTTTTAATAGGTCATTGGTGTAATGTGTTTCTAATGATTATTCCTGGCGTAATGAAAGATCATTGGTATATAGGATTCACGGAGATAGGGATGTTTTTAGGATTTTTGGGTTTGTTTTTAATGATTGTAAATAAAGCATTAACAAAAGCTCCTCTTTTTGTCAAAAATCATCCTTTTGCTGATGAAAGTATTCACCATCATATATAATGTAAGTTATTAAATATAAAACATAAAAAAATATTCAGGTAAATATGACCACGTTTTTAAACTTTTTAATCATAGTTTTCATTATAATTGGAATTGTACAAATTGTACGAATCATTGAAATTGTAACTAAATTAAAAGGGCCACAAGAAAAAATTACTACTGACCAGGATAACAGGTATAACGCTCTTGCAATGTTAATCGTTGGTTTAGGTTTTACGGCTTTTGTAGCCTACTCGTTCAAACTTTGGGGCCATTTAGTCCTGCCAGATCCAGTTAGTGTTCATGGAGAGGGTATAAAAGTGTTATGGGACACAACAATGATGTTGATCCTAATAACCTTTTTTATAACTCAAACCCTATTGTTTGTTTTTACATACAAATATAGAGGACGAGAAGGAAATAAAGCTTTATTTCAAACCCACAACAATAAATTAGAAATTCTTTGGACTTCAGTGCCAGCAGTTGTGTTAACGGCTCTAATTTTATTTGGCCTTAGTACATGGAATAAAACTATGGTTCCAGATACTACTAATGCTAAAGTTATGGAAGTATATGCAATGCAATTTAACTGGACCGCTCGTTATGCTGGTGATGATAACCAGTTGGGTAGGGCACATTACACCTTGATTGGAGGTGTAAATACTTTGGGTGTTGATGAAGGAGACTCATTGTCTCACGATGATGTAATAGTAAGAGAAATTCATCTTGTTAAAGATCAGCAAGTTTTAATGAAATTTAGATCCCAAGACGTAATTCATTCAGCTTATTTACCTCATTTTAATGTGCAGATGAATTGTGTGCCAGGAATGAATACGCAATTTGCTTTTACTCCAACTAAAACGACTAAAGAAATGCGTGAGGATCCCGAGATGATAGAAAGAATGAAATTTATAAATGAGGCAAGAGCTAAAAAAGGAGAAGAACCGGTTGAATTTGATTATGTTCTTCTATGTAATAAAATATGTGGTTCCGCTCATTATAACATGCAAATAAAAGTAATTGTTGAAACACAGGAAGAATTTGATACTTGGATGGCTGAGCAAGAAACATTCAAAACTTTAGTAAGTTCACAATAAGAATATTGAATAATTATAAATATGTCAGATCATAAAGAACACCATCACGAAGAAACATTTTTAACAAAGTATGTTTTTAGTACAGACCACAAAATGATTGCTAAACAATTTCTTATTACTGCTATGGTAATGGGTGTTATTGCAATATTAATGTCTGTTTTTTTTAGAATGCAGTTAGCATGGCCCGCCGAAGGATATCCAATTCTAGAAAAATTTTTAGGAAAATGGGCGCCCGATGGAGTAATGGATCCTAATATTTATTTAGCCTTGGTCACCATCCATGGTACTATTATGGTATTTTTTGTATTAACTGGAGGATTGAGTGGTACGTTTTTTAATTTACTTATTCCTCTTCAAATTGGAGCTAGAGACATGGCTTCAGGTTTTATGAACATGTTATCTTATTGGTTCTTTTTTATTTCTTCAGTAGTAATGGTAATATCCTTATTTGTTTCATCTGGACCTGCCGCTGCTGGATGGACTATTTATCCTCCTCTAAGCGCCTTGCCACAAGCTATGCCGGGCTCAGGATTGGGTATGACACTTTGGCTAATAAGCATGACGCTGTTTATAGTTTCATCATTACTTGGTGGTTTGAATTATATCGTTACTATTTTGAATCTAAGAACAGAAGGTATGTCAATGGCCCGAATGCCATTAACAATGTGGGCATTTTTAGTTACAGCTGTTTTAGGTGTATTATCATTTCCTGTTTTATTATCTGCCTCTCTTTTGTTAGTTTTTGATAGAAGTTTTGGAACTGCATTTTATCTATCAGACATTATGATTCAAGGAGAAATGCTTACACAAACAGGGGGATCTCCTGTGCTATTCCAACATTTATTTTGGTTTTTAGGTCACCCTGAAGTGTATATTGTGCTACTACCTGCATTAGGTATCACTTCAGAAGTAGTATCCACAAATTCCCGTAAACCCATTTTTGGTTACAGAGCAATGGTTGGCTCAATACTAGCTATTGGTTTTTTGTCATTCGTTGTGTGGGGTCATCATATGTTTATGACTGGCATGAATCCTTTTTTAGGATCTGTATTTACTTTCACAACTTTGTTGATTGCTATTCCCTCTGCTGTAAAGGTATTTAATTATCTAACTACACTATGGAAAGGAAATATACAATTTACACCCGCCATGTTGTTCTCTATTGGACTAGTATCAACATTTATTTCTGGAGGTTTAACGGGTCTTATTCTAGGTGATAGCGCTTTGGATATTAATGTACACGACACATACTTTGTGGTTGCACACTTTCATATTGTAATGGGTCTTTCTGCAATCTTTGGAATGTTTGCTGGAATATATCATTGGTTTCCTAAAATGTATGGTAAAATGATGAATAAAAACCTAGGTTATGTTCATTTTTGGATTACTTTCATTTCTGCCTATGGTGTTTTTTACCCAATGCATTTTATAGGTCTTGCTGGAGTTCCAAGGCGATATTATTCCAACACAGCTTTTCCTATGTTTGATGGTTTAGTAGAAATCAATGAATTAGTTACAGTTTTCGCTATTACGGGTGCTATTGCACAAATATTTTTCTTTTTTAATTTTTTCTACAGCATATATAGAGGTAAAGAAGCTCCTTTAAATCCATGGCGTTCCAACACATTAGAATGGACGACGCCAACTCAAGAAAGAATACATGGTAATTGGCCAGGTAAAATACCAAGTGTACATCGTTGGGCATACGATTACAGTAAACCGGGAGCTGATGAAGATTTTATTTCTCAGATAGTTCCTATTAAAAAAGGTGAAGAGGAACACTAATAATTATTAATTTAAGATTTTCATTACATCTATAAAATTTTTTTTAAATATTCGTAAAAAGGTTTTAATACGTTTATTATTATTTACATGTCAATGTTACTAATGTCAGAACTGGTTTATTCTTCATTAAAAAAACACTTAATCTAGATTGTAACCAAATACTTTAAATAACTTGAGGCAGATGTTACAAATAACTAATATAGCCTTGTTATTTTTACTTTGATTTTAGTTTATATTTGTTTTTGATGAATGAAAATTTAAATCCAAAAAGAGAGTCGTTATCAAAAATTGATTTAGAATTGGACAAGGCATTACGCCCTAAGCAATTTGAAGACTTTAGCGGACAACCAAAAGCAGTTGAAAACCTCAAGATTTTTGTCAGCGCTGCTAAGATGCGTGGTGAAGCACTTGATCACGTATTATTACATGGCCCTCCCGGACTAGGAAAAACAACACTATCAAATATTATTGCTAATGAGATGGATGTTGGTATAAAAATTAGTTCAGGCCCTGTAATTGATAAGCCTGGTGATTTAGCTGGTTTGTTGACCAATCTTGAAAGTGGTGATATCTTATTCATTGATGAAATTCATCGATTGAGTCCTGTAGTTGAAGAATATTTATATTCAGCTATGGAAGACTTTAAAATTGATATTATGATTGAGTCGGGGCCCAACGCTAGAGCTGTTCAAATAGAACTAAATCCTTTTACTTTAATAGGAGCTACTACTCGTTCAGGTTTGCTTACAGCGCCCTTAAGAGCACGTTTTGGTATCAACTCACGATTAGAGTACTACAATGTTGAAACTCTTTCCAACATTGTTAACCGTTCATCAAGTATTTTAGATATTTCTATTTCAAAGTCAGCTTCTGAAGAGATAGCAGGTCGAAGTAGAGGTACACCTCGTATTGCAAATGCGCTACTGCGTAGAGTTAGAGACTTTGCCCAAGTCAAAGGCGATGGAATTATTACTTTAGATATTACACACTTAGCTTTATCCGCACTAAATGTTGATGCTCACGGATTAGATGATATGGATAATCGAATTTTATCATCAATAATTGAGAAATTCAAAGGTGGTCCTGTTGGACTTACTACTATAGCAACAGCTGTTGGTGAACAAAGTGGTACAATAGAAGAAGTTTATGAGCCTTTTTTAATTCAGGAGGGGTATTTGATGCGTACTCCAAGAGGAAGACAAGCAACAGAAAAAGCCTACAAGCATTTGGGACTAAACTCTTCATCACAAATCGGTGGACTTTTCGAATAAAAACTACAATTCGCTAATTAGAAAAGAAGCTCAAAGATTAGGGTTTTCTCATTGTGGCTTTTCGAAAGCTGATTTTTTGGAAGATGAGGCACCTCGTTTAGAACGTTGGTTAAATGAGAAAAAACACGGCGAAATGGCATATATGGCCAATAATTTCGATAAGCGTTTAGACCCCCGTTTATTAGTTGATGATGCTAAGACAGTTGTTTCTCTTCTACTAAATTATTATACTGATGAGCAGCAAAATACAGATGCTCCAAAACTCTCCAAATATGCTTATGGTGAGGATTATCATTTTGTTATAAAAGACAAGTTAAAGCAATTACTACACTTTATAAAAGAAGAAATTGGAGAAGTTAATGGTAGAGTTTTTGTTGATAGCGCTCCTGTAATGGATAAAGCTTGGGCTGTTCGCAGTGGCTTAGGCTGGATGGGCAAGAATTCTAATATAATTAATAAGAAAAAAGGTTCATTTTTTTTTATTGCGGAATTAATTGTTGATTTAGAGATTGAACCTGATTTACCTGTTCTTGATCATTGCGGATCGTGTACTAGGTGTATTGATGCCTGCCCAACACAAGCAATTGTTGCACCTTATAAGATTGATGGTAGTAAATGTATATCATACTTTACAATTGAACTGAAAGATTCTATTCCAAATGAGATGAAAGATAAAATGAATAACTGGATGTTTGGCTGCGATGTATGTCAGGATGTGTGTCCTTGGAATAGGTTTTCTAACCCACATAATGAAGAGCGATTTAAACCTCATAAAGATTTATTAGAAATGAATAAAAGCGATTGGCAAGAGTTGACAGAAGATACCTTTAAAAAAGTATTTAAGAAGTCGGCTGTAAATCGGGCTAAGTTTGTAGGTCTAAAAAGGAATATAGATTTTCTTAAATAGTATTTTCAAATACATCGAGAATAATATCTCTGTAGTTAGCAAAAGTAGTTAAACACCATATTTTCAAGACCATTCGTTCTTTTTTATTTATTAAAAGAGTAGATTTTTTTAGTTCTTTTTTAAATAAGTTTTTGTCGAAAGAAACTTTTTCTAAAATGGTTTTGCAAAAACAAAGCATAGTTTTGTGATTTACTATTATAACTAAAAACAAAAGTTATTATTGTCCCCATTGGTAAGAATCTTGCTCCAGTCTTGCTAAAGCAATAATCCTATCGACAACTGTAGATGCCAATTCTTCAAAATTAGAAGGATTGCTGTAAAATGAAGGGGTAGCCGGGCAAATGATACCACCTGCTTCGGTAATGGTCTTCATGTTATTGATATGAATAAGGTTTAAGGGCGTATCCCTTGCTACGAGTATAAGCTTTCTTTTCTCCTTAAGGATAACATCAGCAGCTCGAGTAGTTAAGTCATTAGAAATACCTTGTGCAATACGTCCTAATGTGCCCATAGAACATGGACAAATAATCATTGTTTCAAAGCGTGCTGAACCAGAAGCAAATGGAGCACTAAAGTCTTGAGGTTTATAAAACTTAAAAGGCAAATCTTTATAATCTGTGTTACCCAATTCTGTTTTCCAAACGTATTTTGCATTATCAGACATTAAAATACCTACCTCTTCAACTTGTTTATGTAGCTTTTGTAGTTTGTCAAACAACACTTTGGCATAGATGGCACCACTAGCACCACTAACTGAAACCACTATTTTTTGCTTTTTACTCATTTAGAGAACAAATATCGGAAAGAAAAACTTAATATGGAATTATATTTTCCTTTGTTTAGCCCGTAGGCAGCTCCGCCAGGGTGATTTTGTATTGGAAAAAAAGGAATACTATTACTTAATTCCCAAAACATAGTCAGATTAGCTTTGAGTTTTACACCTGCTGATAATTTTGCTCCAATATCAAATTTATAGAAATCATTTTTTTGGAGGTCTTCATAGCCATAGATGTCATAGGTTTTGCCATCTATTAAAACACCAAATAATAGTCCTGCTTCATAAATAAACCCTTTAGAAGTCTTCTGAATACACCAAGACGTTTCAATATATGATAAATCAATTTTAAAATTGCTATTAACATCATTACTCCCCTTATCGATATAGTATAGTGCTAATTGACCACGACTAGCAGAATTTATAAAATGATTGACTGAAGCACCAAATTTAACACCTAATTTGTTAAAACCACCTAATTGATCACCAGAAACCTGCGAAGTGCTAACACCAGCAATAAGTTCTGCTTTGAAATTTTGACTATAACAATGACTACTTAAGACAAGTAAAAAAAAACATTTTAAAATTAATCGTGTCATCTAAAACTGATTCCAACTCCTAAAGATGTACTAGGGTAACTAGAAAAGGTTTGATTGGCATAAATTGTAAATATAGCAAATTGAAGTCGAACTCCTAACGAAGCTTGTATTTCAGAAGTGTTTGGCATATTAATTGCCAATGGGAATTTAAAATTTAAAGCGCTTACGCTTCCTAAACTAAAGTCTGTTTCAGTTTTAAATGTAGAGCTCATAAAATTTTTTCCTATGCTCCCGTAACCAGTTATCATTGCAAACTTTTTTGAAAAAATAAGATTAACCGTACTTGCTAGAATGTCTAAATCTACTGCTTGTCTAACGCTTTGACTTTCCACTTCAAAGGAAGTGTTGAATTGACTTAAACCACCTTGAAGTGATAAGTGGAATGGTAAAATTTTTTCTATGGGTAACCATTGTAAAATATCATGTTTTAACCCAACTCCGAACAATTCAATAGACCCTTTACCTAAAAAACCTATATCGTATTTATAAGCCGGAAAATATCTTACATTAATTTCAGTTCCTTTAATTAAGCCGAGCCCTAAATTTAAGTTTGGAATTGGCATAACTTTTATTTTGGTATTTTGGTCAGGCATTTTAAATTGACCACTTTCATTTCCATCATAATAATTTATAGTCGCGCCTTCTCCGGCTCCTAAAATGCTAGGTGTTGATAAAGAAGCACTACTAAAGTTTTCTATACTATTGACATCAAATGAAGCAACTTCATCAGAAATAGTAATCAAGTTTAGACTAAGGGTAACATCAAAACCAGCCAATTTATGTGGCTTTGCTGTATTATACCAGCCTTTGTTTAGACCAGATCCAATAGATTTAGCAAGAGGAGAGAAATAGGCCCCCAAAAAATTTTTAGCATCTGAAGTATTACTGACTTCAATGTTCTGGGCTGAAACAAAAAGCGAATAACAAAATAAGAATAAAAAGGTGAAGATTCTTGACATAAACTTTTTGATTAATCGGTAAGATGTATTTTTTCGACTTGTAAGATTTCTTTAGTGCTATTATCGTATACGAAAGCCACTATGTTACAGTTTACCCTTAACCATGAATCTTCTAAAGTATAATCATAGCTGTATGTACTTAAAGTACTACTTAGTTGTATATTACTGCCCCAAGTTCCGTTTATTACTTTTCTTAGTACATGATTATGTTCATATTCCTCAATTAATTCTGAACCATCAATTTGTTTGTCAATAATACTATCTTCAGTAATACATACCACTAATTTCAGGCTATTATTAGACTCTGAAAGTCTTCTTGCTTGAATGCTAACGGAATTATTATCTTCAGAAATAGAAAGTTCAATAGTTGGTGCTTGAAGTAATTGTTCTCCAGCTATACTGGCCCAATCAGTATAATTTAACAGAACGTTTTCTGGATACCCTTGTCTGTTAATCATACCTATTGGAAAGACTTCAGGCTCAAAAAAATCTGCTAATTCGTTGCCCCCTGTTGTTCTAAAATCGGTAATAAAATTTCCGCTTGGCTGTGCGAAAAAACCAGCATGTATAGCTATACCAACTACTTTTTCTGGATAAAGTTCTTCAATAGTTCTGAGTTCTGAAGATGCTTGCGGACAATTAGTACACTTGTAGCCCGTGAAATCTTCAATTAATACCTTTTTTCCTAGCCAAGGAAAACCAGCGTTAGGGTCAGTAAAATTATCTTTTTCGATTACATCACATGAAAAAGTTAAACTAAGTATAAATAAACTAAGAAATAAATAATAGGTCTTTTTCATAATTAAAAGCTTGAAGTTATATTTAGAGTAAATCCATTAGATGATGGTACATTTCGGCAAACACCACCTACGCAAAATATTCCTTCTCGAATCTTTCCATATCCCAATTCAAAACGATTTGTTCCTTGGGTGTAGCCACAACTGATGTTGAGGTAATGTACAGCCTCATAGATTTTTCCTTCGCTAGTGTAGCCGCCATTATATTGATCTACAAAGGCAAAAAACCAATGTGGAGAAAAGGTATATTCTACCAATCCCATTACCCAATCGCCTTGATCTTTGTAGTATTCGTCGCTCTTATCAACCGAAAGGTATTGAAATTCACTTCTTAAAGTGTGTTTAGGTTTTATTTTATAATTAACCTCTGCTATTCCAATTCTAGCGTGTACGTTTTTGCCAATAATTTTCCCTTCTATGACATCTTTATTGTAAATGACATTTAAGTAGTTCAGCATAACCTTGACCTTTTTGCTGATTTTCTTTTTTAGGTCAAAGTTTAAATCTCTAAAATAGAGTTCCTCATTAATAACACTAAAAAACATAGGAGTATGGTCTCTGTTAATCGTTAACTCTGAAGGGCCGCCATTTAGTCCATTAATTCTTGAATAATTGACAGCGACTTGCGTGCCATATTTACCACCTAATTTACTTTTCTTTTTAAATGCGTAGTTGACTTCTCCTTGAAACCCTAATTCTCCTAAAGGCTGAGTAGCAAAAGGGTAGAATGCTGCCAAGGTGTAAGCGTGTTGTTTACTTATGGCTGGAATGTAATTTAAAGTGAGTTCTTTTCCTGTTCCACCTCTTTTGGAACGGTAGTCCATATTGTCAACTCTATGTGCTTCTAAAATTATACCCAAGCCTCTTTGAGAATATGAAAGGTTAGTCATTAATGCACTTCCTGGAGCAAAATTATTATATGTTATACCACCTGTTGGATCATTATATTTGAAGGCGTACTCTGTGTTAAAAGAAATTTTTCCTCTGTTAACGGTTGAACGAATACTATAAGCTGCTACGTTTTCCGGTAAATTAAATATGGGATTATTATCATCTTGAAAACGACTCACAAAACTACTACCTAATATAGCATTTGTTTTACTGCTTTCTAAAGAAGAGATAGCTTCATTTAGGCTTAAGTCAGCATCGAACCCTCTTACAATACCTGGTCCTTGCTCCCAAAATAAGCGTTGAGTAGCAACAAACCCCTTAAGTGATAATCCTTTTAGTGGACTATACTTTAAACGAATACCATCCATAACATTGTCGATGCCTAGTGTTTTTTCTTCGTAGCTTCTAAAGATTAGACCATTTCCAAATTGTTCGTAAAAGTTACCCACGGTTATATCTAAGCCACTAACATTATATTGAGCAAATCGATAGGGTATGCCATTGCCATTAAAGTTTGATTCAAAACCTTGCAAAACATTTAAATAACTTTCGAAACGTACACCAGCTGTAAAATTATCTTTGTTAAATCGAATGTTGGAATAAGCATTCATGAGCATAAACTCATCAACCTTTTCAGCATTTATAGCAGGGTCCTCGTAATAACTCTGAGTGCTAAGATTAAAATCACCTTGAATATTACCGTTAGAATTATCTTGTGCCGAATTTATAAATGGGATAAAACTACAGGCAATAATAACACTTAGTCTTTTCATAATTTATTTTGATAAGGCTTTTATTTTTTTGAACAAGTCATATTCGTCACCGTCTTTATAACCGGTGTGTTGGTAAACTATTTCCTTGTTTTTATTGAGTAAAAAAGTGTGTGGTACTGATCCAACACCCATTGCTCTTTTAAGATCGCCGTTGGGGTCACAATAGACTTCGTAATCCCATAACAAGGCATTAACTTTAGGTTTTACTTTGCTCATATTTCTGCTATCATCAATAGAAATTGCAATGACTTTTACACCTGTTTCGTCTTGCCAATCTTCATAAACTTCGGCAATATTGTTTAACTCTTTGATACAAGGTTTGCACCATGTTGCCCAAAAGCTAATAACAATAGGGTTACCATTATTATCGAAGTCTGAAGTGTTAAAGGTATTATTGTCAAGTGTTTTCAAGTCAACTTTTGGCAAACTTCTGTTTTGAGAAATAGACAGCAAACTGAAAGATAAAAAAGCAGTAAAAATCATTAATTTTTTCATAGTAGTTTTTAAGTTTTAAGCATTAAAAAAGACCAATAAATTAGTGTAGCTAATCTACTGATCTTTTTAGTTTGGATCAAATTGTCTTTTATTTTGAAATAGTAAATTTCATTGTTTCTGTAACCCCATTAGCGGTGATGTGCGCAAAATAAATTCCATTTATTAAGTCACTAACATCTAAATCAACACTGTTACTTCCTGTATTCAAATCTAATGTTGTTGTAAGATTGATTTTCCCTAGTATATTAACTATGTCAATTCTAACGTTTGAAGTTTTTTCGATTAAGTTAATATTTAGTGTTGCGTTATTGCGAACTGGATTTGGAAAAATACTGAACTCAACATTATCAAAAGATTCTAATGAGGATGGGTTACCGGCGACAGTATTTAAAAAAGACGCATCTTCAGAGCCTTCAAAATCTGCTATGGTCATTTGAGCAATTGAAGCACCATTATTATCTTTGATAGTCCAATTACCATTAGTTCCACCCCATTGAGATGCATCTAAACCATCACCAAAATAATCGCCAATGAAAAAAGTATGGCAGTTTTCTGAAGGTAAGTTAACGGTCCACTCATAGGATTGATTATTTTCTAGAGGGTTAGTAGGATCAGCAGTTGGATTTTCTTGACCTGTATCATAATTACCAGAAACATTTTCGTTACCCTCACTCCAAACAACAGTTCCATTTTCGTCAGTTATTTCCATATATATTTCGCTTGCATAATTATCAGTTAACAATACCACAGTAACTTCCGCTTCAGTTTGGCCTGAACTGAAACTGAAATACTCTGTTGATGAATTGTCAGAGGAATTAGCGTCATTTGTAGTAATCTCTATTTCAATACTTTCAGTATCAATAGTAAGATTTCCAAAATTTATTGTAGTGGTTTCATAAACGTTAAGTGAGCCGTTAAACGTTTCAGATGCCAATGATTGACCATTTGCCGTTACTTCAATGTTAAATGAATTTAGTGTTGTTGTTCCCATGTTCTGGACAACAACGGATAAATTTCCACTAGCACTAGATTCGCATCCTGTAGACTCTATAGATGATTGAATGTTAAGAATTGCTGCATTTGTTCCTTCGCTTGGCTGTAAACAATCATCCAATCCAGCGTAGTGATTAGATGCACTTAGTTGTCCTGATTCAGAAAGAATTCTGTTAGGGCATATTGTGTAAATGATAGGCCAATACGGAAGGTCGTATAAATCCGCAATTTGATCATCATTAATAATAGGAAATTGGATTTCACCAGCATTATTTGGATTTAACCAATTTCCATAATTACTGTTTTCTAACTCACTTAAGGCTGTAGCGGGATCTCCTTCAAACCATAAAATCATTACGTCATCTGTTGTATTGGGGCCTACTCCAGGTTGTCCGGCAGGTCCATGTGCCTCCCATATTTCTTCAAAAGTTCCGCCTGTGTGGTAGTTCCAACAGGGACCACACCAAGTTGCACTTATATCCAAAATAACGGTATATCCATCATCTAAGTAGTCATAAAGTCTGTGAACATTTCCATTAACATCTGTTGTTGTAAAATCGGGAGCTACACTTCCATCAGGCAACTGAGCTGACGCAAAACTTGTGATTATTGCAAAAAAAGTTAAAGCTATATATTTAGTAAAGTTAGTCATATTTATTTTTTTTATTGTTTACAAATTTAATTAATTTTTGTTATTTCTATTTTTTTATTCTTGTTTTTTAAGAATATTATTATTGATTCAAAATTTTTTTTTAGTAATTTAAGTAATAAAATTTTGAATATAAAACGTATCACTCTAAAGAATAAGTTTTGTTATATTTGTTAAAATATTTGGAAATAAAAAAATATGAAAAATTTATTGCTATTTTTATTTATGGTGAACACTTTATTTGTTTTTTCTCAAAGCATAAGTGTTGAAGCACATCAAACTGAAGTAAATCCCACTTGCTGCATGACTTTATTAGATGATATAGGAACTGATATTACTGTTAGAAATTTGACTAATTCAACTATTGATATTTTAGTTTCTAGACAAATAATTTCAGCAACCCCTGGTACTATAAATTATTTTTGTTGGACCGCTTGTTATGGATCTGAAACTAGTATATCTCCACAATCAAAAACTTTTGGACCTCAACATGTTGATGAAAGTAGTTTTCAGGTCCATTTTGATAATTTGGAAACCGATCCAGCTAGTGCAACAATCAAATATTGCGCATTTGTTGAAAATAATCCTTCCGATTCTGCATGTACAGTTGTAAATTATTCTGTAGGCACACCCACGGTATTGGATAATTTAAGTACTACTTATTTTTCAGATTTTCACCCAAATCCTACTTCTTCTATTGCTTTTTTAGATTACAATATAAACTATTCTGATATTGTTGAAATTGTAGTAACCAATATGCTTGGAAATGTAGTACTAATAGAAAATATTAGTAACCAAAGTGGCACTCTTAAATTTGATGTGAGTGACACTAGGGCAGGCTTGTACTTTGCCAATATATTTGTTAATGAAGAGCTAAAAAAAATAAAGCGTTTAGTTGTTAGTAACTAAGCTATTTAACATAAAATTCAAAAACCGGTCATAGTGCCGGTTTTTTTTGTTTAATTTTACGAGCATATTCTAAGAAAACGTATGTCTAATAGAAGAAAAAAACAAGAGTCGCTTGATTATCATAGATTGGGTCGGCCAGGAAAGATAGAGGTTATTCCTACAAAAAAGCACAGCTCTCAGCGTGATTTGTCCTTGGCCTATTCTCCGGGTGTTGCTGAACCTTGTATCAGAATCAGTGAAAATAAAGATGATGTTTACGAATATACTGCAAAAAGCAATTTAGTAGCAGTAATAACTAACGGAACTGCCGTTCTAGGATTAGGGGATATTGGCCCTGAGGCATCTAAGCCTGTTATGGAAGGAAAAGGACTGTTATTTAAGATTTTTGCTGATATAGACGTTTTCGATATCGAAGTTGATGCTTCAGAAGTTGATAAATTTGTTGAGATTGTAAAGTCTATTGCGCCAACCTTTGGAGGCATCAATTTAGAGGATATTAAAGCCCCCGAATGTTTTGAAATAGAAAAGCGCCTTAAAGAGGAATTAGATATTCCTGTAATGCACGATGATCAGCACGGAACAGCAATTATTTCCGCTGCTGCACTTTTGAATGCCCTTGAACTTGCTGAAAAAAGAATAGATGCTATTAAAATTGTCATCAATGGTGCTGGTGCTGCTGCTATGTCGTGCGCCAAATTATACCTTTCTTTAGGGGCTAAGAAGTCGAATATTATTATGCTTGACAGTAAAGGCGTGATAAGGAAAGACAGAGATAATTTAACTAAAGAAAAAGCATTTTTTGCATCAGAGAGAAATTTAAATACACTCTATGAGGCAATGAATGGAGCAGATGTTTTTCTAGGTTTGTCATCTGGAAACATCGTATCCAAAGAGATGATTAAGTCTATGGCTGTAACACCAATTGTTTTTGCTTTAGCAAACCCTGACCCAGAAATATCCTACAATGACGCTTTATCTGTTAGAGACGATATAATAATGGCTACCGGACGTTCTGACCATCCCAATCAAGTGAATAACGTATTGGGTTTTCCTTACATATTTAGAGGCGCTCTAGACGTTAGGGCAACTAGCATTAATGAAGAGATGAAATTGGCAGCGGTTCGTAGTATCGCAGAATTGACTAAAGAAGTAGTACCAGATACAGTAAATTTAGCCTATGGAGAAAAAGTTATCACCTTTGGCCCAGAATATATTATTCCAAAACCTCTTGATAATCGATTGATTTCTGTAGTAGCTCCAGCAGTTGCAAAAGCAGCCGTAGAGTCTGGAGTGGCTCAAAAGAAAATTTCGAATTTCGAAGTTTACACTCAAGAATTGAATAAGCGATTGGGTTTAGACAATAAACTAGTCAGAAGAATTACTACAAAGGCTAAAAGAAACCCCAAGCGAATTGTCTTCGCAGAAGCTGAGCATTATAAAATTCTGAAAGCTGCTCAAGAAGTAAAAGACGAAGGTATTGCTATTCCAATTTTACTAGGTAGGAAAGGAAGAATAAAACAGCTTATTGAGGAAAACGTTCTTGATTTAGATGACGTTCAAATATTAGACCCCAAGAGTGACGAACAAACAGAAAGAAGAAATCAATTTGGACAGATTCTTTTTGAGAAACGTAAACGTAAAGGAATGACGCTTCCGGAAGCGCAAAAGCTGATGCGTGAGAGAAATTATTTTGGTTCAATGATGGTCGATCAAGGTAAAGCTGACGCTTTTATTTCAGGAATAAGTAGAAATTACCCAAGTACATTACGCCCAGCCTTACAGATTATTGGAACTGAAGAAGGAGTGGACAAGGTCGCTGGTATGTTTATCCTCAATACCAAAAAAGGAACTCTTTTTTTAGCAGATACCACTATAAATATTAACCCTACATCAGAAGAGTTAGCTAATCTTGCGATACTTACAGCTAAAACAGTTCGCCGATTTAATGTAGTGCCAAGGATAGCATTGTTATCCTATTCCAATTTTGGTTCATCAATGAACTCAATAGTTGCTAAAATAACTGACGCTCTGAAGTTAATCAATGATATAGAGCCAAATTTATCTGTTGAGGGCGAAATACAGGCAGACTTTGCTTTAAATAAAGAAAAGAGGGATCAAATATTCCCCTTTTCAGATTTGAAAGAAAATGCTAACACTCTTATTTTTCCTAACCTTGAATCTGGAAATATATCCTATAAATTAATGCAAGAATTTGACGACGTGGAAGCCATAGGACCTATTTTGATTGGAATGAAAAAACCTGTCCATATTTTACAACTTGGTTGTTCGGTACGTGAAATTGTAAATATGGTAACTATTGCCGTTATTGATGCTCAAACAAAAAGAAAATGATTACACACATTAAAGGAAAATTAATAGAGAAAAACCCTTCATTTGTTGTTATTGATTGTAATGGCATAGGATATTTCTTGAGGATATCATTACAAACTTTTTCCAAGTTAACCAATGATGAGCATTGTATGCTTTTTACACACCTCTCTATAAAAGAAGATGCTCATACACTTTATGGTTTTTTCGATAAAGATGAGCGTGAGTTGTTTCGTCTACTTATTTCTGTTTCTGGTGTAGGCCCAAATACTGCACAAATGATACTCTCTTCATTAACCCCATTAGAAATCCAACAAGCTATACTTACAGAAAACGTCAGTGTTTTACAAGCAGTAAAGGGAATAGGCGGTAAAACAGCACAACGTATTATTCTAGACTTAAAAGATAAAATTGCTAAACTTGGAATAAGCACAAACTCATCACAAAGTTCATACAATACTATTCGAGAAGAAGCGTTATCTGCATTAACTATGCTAGGATTTTCTAAAAACAGCGTTGAAAAATACATTGATAAGGAATTGCAAGAAGATGGTAGTATAGAAGTCGAAGAACTGGTTAAACGTGTTCTAAAAAAAATGTAGAATCATTTTCTGATTTAATCTATTTATTGTGTTTCAAAATAAGGTTATACATAAACAAGCACTTTGGTACTTTTTCTTGTTTTTAATGCAGAGTAAACTTTTATTTTCTCAGTCTTTTAATGATAGCCTAATTTTTAAAATTCCAGAAAATAATGCGTGGGAAAATCCTTTAGATGTACAAACAAGTGGATTCTTCTTAGAAACCCCTTCAAATTTAAAGCCCAAGTTAATTTACAGCCCTGAACTTAGGGTTTACAGTGTAGAGCATAAAATAAATAGATTTATGCTATCTAATACAACATCACTGAGTTTAGAGGAATACAATAATTACTTTTCGAAATTATCAATAATTGATTATTGGAAAGAAAAAACTTCAAATCCTTCCTTGAATGTTGACAATAATCTCAAAGGTCCTTTGAGTATTGATATAGGAGGAGAAATTTTTGATAAAATATTTGGAAATAGTACAGTTGATATCAGACCTCAAGGTTCTGCAGAATTAATTTTTTCAGTTAAGCACAACAAAACCGAAAATAATGCTCTTCCTATTGATAAGCAAAGTAATACAAGTTTTGATTTCAAACAGAAAATTCAAATGAATGTTATAGGTAAAATTGGAGATAAACTTCAACTTAATACTAATTATAATACTGAAGCTATTTTTGATTTTGACAATAAAATAAAGTTGGAATATGAGGGTGAGGAAGATGAAATAATTAAAAAAATAGAAATCGGTAATGTGGGTTTACCATTAAACGGAACATTAATTTCTGGCAGTCAAAGTTTATTGGGGTTGAAAACACAATTGCAATTTGGTAAAGCCACTGTAACTTCAATATTCTCACAACAAAAAAGTAATTCTAAGATTATAGATGTAGAAGGAGGTGCCCAAAAAACAGAGTTTGATATTTATGCTGACCAATACGAAACAAATAAGCATTTTTTCTTATCCCATTATTTTAAGGCAAAATATAATGACGCAATGTCTCAATTACCATTTATTAATTCGCCAATTAACATAACAAAAATAGAAGTTTGGGTAACTAACAAGACAGGAACTGTTGAAGATACTAGAAATATTTTAGCTTTTTTAGATTTAGGTGAATCTCAATCAGATATGTATAATACAACATTATTCTCTGATAACAATGATTTTTCATTTCCAGACAATAATAACAACACTCTTTATCAGCAAATGTTAGATGAAGGAGATGCTTTGAGAAATATTAATCAAGTAAATAGCATATTTAATTCAGCTTCTTATCCCAATTTTTTAGGTTCACAAGATTATGAAAAGTTAGAGCGTGCAAGATTATTATCTCCAACAGAATATACATTTCACCCGCAATTAGGATACATATCTTTAAACAGTGTTATTGGCCCTGATGAGGTTTTAGCAGTAGCCTTTCAATATACCATTGGAAATGATTTATTTCAAGTAGGTGAGTTTAGTTCTAACGGTCCTTCAGCTCCTAATTCACTTTACATCAAGTTATTGAAAAACCTTAGTTTTTCCCCTCTATTACCAAACTGGGATCTTATGATGAAAAATATATATTCATTGGGTGCATACAATATTAGTGACCAAGAATTTTTTTTAGATGTAGTTTTTGAAAATACTCGCGATAACGGTACAATAACAAATTATATCCCTGAAGATAATCTTACAGAAAAGCCCATAATTAATCTATTAAGATTAGATAATTTAAATGCTCAACAGGAACGTAAACCTGATGGAATATTTGATTTTATCAATGGTGTAACAATCATAACTTCTAACGGTAAAATTATTTTTCCATTAAGAGAACCGTTTGGGGAAGACTTAAGACAAAAATTTAGCGACAATGATATAGCAAATAATTACGTCTATGATATACTTTACGATTCTACCTTAACTGTTGCTCAGCAATTTCCAGAATACAATAAATTTAGAATTAAGGGTAGTTATCAATCTGAATCAGGTTCTGAGATTTATTTGGGAGTTTTTTCAATTGAACAAGGCTCAGTAATTGTAACCGCTGGAGGATTAAGGCTAGAAGAGGGTAAGGACTTCACAGTAAATTATTCTATGGGTAAAGTCAATATTATTAATGAAGGAATATTAATGTCAGGCACTCCTATTAGAATTTCTGTTGAAAGTAATACATTTGGTTTACAACAAAAAACTCTGGTAGGTACTCACATAGATTATCGTATTTCTGATGATTTTATGCTAGGAGGTACTATTCTCAATCTAACTGAAAAACCTTACACAAAAAAAGTAAATTCTGGTGATGAACCCATCTCAAATACTATATGGGGTATAGATGGTACATACAGGAGAGAGTCTAATTTACTTACCAAAATTGTAGATTTTTTACCAATATTAGAAACTAAAGAAAAGTCAATTCTCACTGCCCAAGGAGAGTTTGCCCATTTGATTCCTGGTCATCAAAGAGCTATTGGTGATAATGGAACAGCTTACATTGACGATTTTGAAGCTAGTAGTACAGGCATAGATATAAAAAATCCTGGAGCTTGGTTCTTAGCAAGTTTACCAAATGATCCTAATTTATTTCCTGAGTCAACATTAGGTAATCAGAGTCCAAGACTGGGAAATTTAAATTCAGGCTCTAATAGAGCATTACTGTCTTGGTACAATATTGATCCAGTTTTTTATAGAAATACTAGTAATACTCCCACACATATTTCTAATGATGACACACAGCTTTCAAACCATAATGTTAGAGAAGTCCTTGAAAAGGAAGTATTCCCTAACCGTGATCCTCAATATGCTACTCAAGTGTCTAATTTATCTGTTTTAAATCTTTCATATAATCCAAACAAAAGAGGACCTTATAATTTCGATACTGAAAATATTACAACCTCAGGATTATTGTTGAATCCCGAAGACCGATGGGCTGGTATAATGCGTAAACTAGAAACTACTGATTTCGAATTACAAAATATTGAGTTTGTGGAGTTTTGGATAATGGATCCATTTAACGAGGATTCTGAAAATCAAACTGGTGGTAAATTGATAGTTAATTTAGGTAATGTCTCAGAAGATGTTTTGAAAGATGGATTTAAGAGTTTTGAAAACGGATTGCCCTCTTCAGATATTGTAGAAAATGTAGATGATGAAAGTAGTGTTTGGGGTCGTATGCCAACTACTTTTGCTCTTACAAATTCTTTTGATGTCGACGCTGAGTCACGCCAATATCAAGATGTCGGACTTGATGGTCTTAGAGATGTTGATGAGCGTGTGTTTTTTGATACGGCTTACATTCAAAAAATTGAGTCAATATACGGTGTTAACAGTGATGCTTACAATATAGCATTGACTGACCCTTCTTCCGACAATTACTCTTATTTTTTAGGTGATGACTTGGACGATGAAAGCGCCTCCATATTAAAGCGTTATGAATATTTTTCTGGAATAGATGGTAACTCAGCAATTCCCAATCCAACTCCAACCATGTCTACTACAATTCCAAATACGGAGGATATAAATTTTGATAATACACTCAATGAATCAGAAAGTTATTACCAATACAACATTCCTTTATTCCCTGGAATGCAAATTGGCGATAGCTATATCAGTGATATACAAGAAACCGAGGCAAATACACCTAATGGAAATAGGATTATAAAATGGTACCAGTTTAAAATACCAGTCCAACAGCCTGAAAAAACAGTGGGTTCTATTCGTGACTTTAAATCTATTAGATTTATTCGACTCTTACTCAAAGATTTTGACCAGCCTGTAGTAATGCGCTTTGCAACATTAGAATTAGTTCGAGGCGAATGGAGACGTTATAATTTTAGTTTAAAAAGAGAAGGAGAATATGTTCCAAATGATAATGCTAGTAATACCTCTTTTGATGTATCTGTTGTAAATATAGAAGAGAATGCTGAAAAAATCCCTGTCCCATACGTTCTCCCACCAGGCATAGAACAAGAGGTTGATAATACAACAACTTATGTAAGAAGGCAAAATGAACAATCTTTAGTTCTTAAAGTTTGTGATTTGGAGGATGGAGATTCTAGAGCTGCGTATAAAACCTTCAACAATGACTTTAGAACTTATAATCGATTAAAAATGTACGTACACGCAGAAGCATCTGGAGAAATAGAGTCAGATCTTCAAGATGGTGATTTATCCCTTTTTGTAAGATTAGGTACTGATTTTAACGATAATTATTATGAATATGAAATTCCATTAAAGATCACCCCATGGGGAGTATCAAGACTTGATGATCAAATTATATGGCCAACAGAGAATGAGTTAAATATTACTTTCCAGCAATTGCTCGATGCTAAGCAAGAACGAAATAAAGCAATAAGAGATGGAACACATATCAGTAGTAATTATCCTTTTTCTGGATCAGACAAACAAATTACCGTTGTTGGTAACCCTAATATTAGCATGGTGAAAACTATTATGTTAGGAGTAAGAAACCCAAGAAAAGGTGGTTTTAACTCCACCATCAATGATGACGGCTCATCCAAATGTGGAGAGATTTGGTTAAATGAATTACGTTTAACAGACTTCGACGAACGAGGCGGTTACGCTGCTAATAGTCGTATTAACGCAAGGTTGGCTGATTTTGCTAACGTTAATATCACTGGAAGCATGAGTACCATCGGTTTTGGTTCGATTGATCAAAGCCTAACTGCTAGACAAAAGTACGATGCATATCAGTACGATTTTTCATCAACATTTGCACTAGGAAATTTCTTTGGTAAAAAAGCTGCTATTAAGATACCTATGTATGTTGGTGTTTCGGAAGCTATTCAAAATCCGCAGTACAATCCACTTGATCCAGATATAACATTAAAGTCATCACTAGAAGAATTACAATCCAATGATGAGAAAGAAGAATTGAAAGAGATAGCACAAGATTTAACTAAAAGGAAGTCTATTAACTTTACAAATGTAAGAAAAAACAAATCTAATTCTTCAAACAATAAATCTAAGATTTATGATATAGAAAATCTGTCAGTAACCTACTCAAGAAATGAAACATTTTCAAGAAATGTTAATCTAAAAGAAAGAACAACAGTTAGCACGAAGGCTTCTTTAAACTATTCCTATTCTGCAAAGCCTAAAAATATAAAACCATTCAAAAAAGTTAAGCTATTTAGGAATAAGTATTTTACATTATTAAAAGATTTTAACTTTTATACTCTACCAAAATCAATATCTTTTCAGACTGATTTAGATAGGTATTTCAATAAAACACAATTTAGAAATGTCAACAACCCAGATTTCACCTTACCACCATTTTACAACAAAGCATTTGTTTGGAATAGAAATTACAGTGTAAAGTACGACTTGACACGTACATTAAAAACAGAATTTAAGGTTCGCAACTCTGCTAGTATTGATGAGCCAGACGGTGAGTTGATTAAAACAGATCCATATTTTCAAGAAAAGAAAGACTCCATATGGAATAATATTCTAAATTTTGGAAGACCGACTTTGTATCATCATTCATTAAACGCGAGTTATAATGTTCCTTTAAATAAATTTCCTTTAACTTCTTGGATAAATTTAAACACAAAATATACTGCCAATTACGATTGGTTATCATCACCAATAAGCTTACAAAATTTAGGTAATACCATTCAAAATAGCAACAATAAGCAAATAAACTCAACATTTAATTTTGGGCAGCTTTATAATAAAATCCCATTTTTAAAAAAATTAAATAACAATAATACATCTAGAAGATCAGGATTAAGAGCGAGAGGTTCAAGTAGAGAATCTATACGTTTACCCAACGAGGCTCAAGACACTATTAATGTCTCTTTAAAAGAAATAGCAAACACTATTTTAAAAACAACTTTATTAGTTAAAAACCTTTCAATTTCATATCGACAAAATCAAGGTATTGTATTGCCAGGGTTTAATAAAAAGCCTCATTTTTTTGGTCAAGATTGGGATGCCATGGCCCCTGGGATACCTTTTGCTTTAGGTAGTCAAAATATTGACATAAGGGATTTAAGTTCACGAGGCGGATGGTTGACTTCCAATACAAATTTGAATCAATTTTTTAAGTTAACTGATAGTGAGACTATCAACTTGAGAGGAACTTTAGAGCCTATTAAAGGATTTAGAATTGAGCTAACTGCTAACAGAACCAAAACTAACAACATACAAGAAATTTTTAGATTTGATTCGGAATTAGGTAGTTATGATTCTTTTAACAACATAGAAAATGGCAGTCACAGCATTTCATTTATTAGTTGGAATTCTGCCTTCATAAAAGATGATGATAATTATTCAAACGCTACCTTTCAGCAATTTAGGCGAAATAGAGAAATAATAGCCAATAGACTTGCAGAGTTAAATCCATATGATAATAGTATCGTTGATAGCACTGGATATCCATTAGGCTATCAAAGTACCTCTCAAGATGTGTTAATTCCTGCATTTATAGCAGCTTATTCAGGAAAAGAGGCATCTTCTGTTGGGATTAATAATTTCCCAAATATTCCATTGCCAAATTGGCGAATTAACTTTGATGGTTTACGAAATGTTAAGTGGATTAAAAAAAGAATGAACAACATTATACTAAGTCATTCATATCAATCCACTTACAGCGTTGGTAATTATACCACTAGTCTTGATTATGAGGCTGGTTTTGATCAGTGGCCGACTACAATAAATGAATCTACATTAAATTACTTTGATAAATTCGAAATAAATCAAGTAACTTTAAGAGAAAGTTTGAATCCTTTATTTAAAATAGATCTTACATTCAAAAATAGTATGACAGCTCGTGTTGAAATAAAGAAAGATAGAACTTTAAGCTTAGGTTTGAGTAATAATCAACTTACAGATCGTTCTTCTGATGAGTGGATTGTTGGAGCTGGATACAGATTAAAAGATTTAGCTTTTAACTTAAGAGCAGCGGGTAGACAAAGAAAAATAAGCTCTGATTTAGATTTAAAGTTCGATTTTTCGCTTAGAAGTAATAAGGTTGTGATTAGAAAAATAGAAGAAAACCAAGAAGAAATAACAGGTGGTAACAGTGTAATTACGTTGAAATTTACGGCGGACTATGTTGTTAGCAGCAGATTAAATCTGCGATTATTTTATGACAAAGTGATGACAAACCCATATGTTTCAAATACCTTTCCGTCAGCTATTACCAATGCAGGATTTAGCGTTAGATTCACTTTAGCACAATAAACAAATTTTAAACTATTAATTGTATTTTTGTACCAACAAAATAATTAAATATGAATATTCCAGCAGAATTAAAATATACAAAAGATCATGAATGGGTAAGAGTTGAAGGCGACGAAGCAGTTATTGGTATTACAGATTTTGCTCAAAACGAACTAGGCGACATTGTTTTTGTTGAGGTGGAAACAGAAGGAGAAAGTATAATGAGTGAAGAAATTTTTGGTTCTGTAGAAGCAGTCAAAACAGTTTCAGATCTTTTCATGCCCTTAAGTGGAGAGGTGCTATTATTTAATTCAGAATTAGATGATACTCCTGAAGTTGTTAACTCTGACCCATATGGATCAGGATGGATGATTCGTATTAAAATTTCTGATTTTTCTGAGATAGATAATTTATTGTCGGCTGATCAATATAAAGATTTAATTAGCTAAATGCGCAATATAATAGCACATGTTTGGATTGTTATTATAGCAATCTTACATGCTATACCAGGCACAGATGTTCAAAAGTTTATCCTTTCCGAATTATTTTTAATAGACAAACTGGTACATATCATTATTTTTATGATTGGGGTTTATTTGTTTGCTACAGTAGGCAAACGACAACAAAAAGGACAATTTTTACGAAATATAAGTTTACTTTTTGTTGTTTACGGATTATTGTTAGAGTTGCTTCAAGGTTTTATTTTTGTGGGTAGGAGTGCTGATTTTTTAGATTGGTTAGCTGATATAATCGGAGTATTTTTAGGTATTTGGATTTACAAGAAAATTCCTTTTAACGTATCAATAAATTCATATAAAAAAGATTAAATTTGCTTTAGCAAACCAATTGTATGGAACCAAAAAAGAACCCCAAAGTTGATTTAGAGAAAAGAAGAGGTTTATATTTACAAATCGGACTTGTAATATCCCTTTTGTTAGTTTTAGCTGCTTTTGAATATAGAACGTACGAAAAAGTAGTAGCTTCTCTAGGCGATTTAATAATTGATGCTGAATTCGAAGAGGAGATTGAAAATACATTCAGAGAAGAAAAACCTCCACCTCCACCTCCACCTCCACCAGATGAAATAGTTATTGTTGAAGACGATGAAGAAATTGAAGAGGCAGAAATAGAAGATACTGAATCTGATGAAGATCTTGAAGTTTTCGAGGAAGAGGAAGAGACTACAGATGAAATATTTATGGTCGTTGAGGATATGCCTAGGTTTGAGGGCTGTAGTAATGAAAATTGTACGCAAACCAAGATTATGCAATTTATAGCTAGAAAAACTAAGTACCCCCCTATTGCTAAAGAAAATAATATTACCGGCAGGGTCTTTGTGAGTTTTGTTGTCGACAAAACAGGAATGGTTTCCAATGTTAAAATATTACGTGGTGTAGATAAATATTTGGATGCTGAGGCAGTTCGAGTAGTTTCTAGCTTGCCAAGATTTAGTCCTGGTAAACAAAGAGGCAAACCTGTTAAAGTACAATATAACGTGCCAATTAGCTTCAAACTGAATTAATATTATCATTTTATATAAAATTGAAAACTTCATAAATAGATTTTTATTGAGGATGTCTCCACAGGATTAATTTATTTTTTCTTAGCATTATTAGGTACATTATGATTACTAAAATTGAAAATTTTATTGATTCTACTTATCTTAAAACAAAAAAACAATCGGGTCTAACTGAAAAACAAGAAAAGACATTTATAAAATCTTTTGTACTAGATGCTATTGAGCACCATTTTAAATTAGTTATGATTCGTTCAAAGCATATTACTTTTGTAAAAAAAATAATAGAGGATAACAGCAGCAATGTTTTAGTTGGAACTGTTATTGATTTCCCTAGTGGAAATTCAACGACAGAAAGTAAACTAAATGAGATTAGTAAAGCTATCAATTTAGGTGCTGACGATATTGATGTAGTTATTAACTATGAGCTTTTCAAAAAAGGGGACTACTTTCATATTGTTAATCAAGTTAAAGAATGTACTGCTTTGTGTTTGTCCAATAATAAGACTATAAAGTGGATAATAGAATCAGCGGCATTAAGTAATAATAGTATAATTAATATATGTCAACTCATTAGAGATGTGGTGATAGAGAATTTTGGGCAAAATAATGCTCATAATGTTTTTGTAAAATCTTCGACAGGTTTTTATGTAAGCCCTGACTCAGCACCAAACGGAGCGACTGTGTCAGATGTAAAACTAATGCTAGATAATTCTTCGCCTTTAGCTGTAAAAGCGTCTGGAGGAATACGTAATATTAAAGACTTTATGACTATGGTTGACTTAGGTGTGAAGCGTATTGGAACATCTTCTGCCGTTTCTATTATACAAGGTAAATCATCCGATTCAAACTATTAAAATATTTGAAAAAAATAATATCATATTTATCAAAGCGTTCAGGTGATGTTCATTTTACAGAACTTATAAAAGGTGCGTCCAGTACTTTTATATTGAAAATATTAGGCTTGGTTGTGGGATACGGCCTTGCTATTTTTATTACTAATAAATTTGGAGCTTTTGTTTTTGGTCAGTACGTTACGGCCTTATTAATAATTGAAATTTTAAGTATCATATCAAGGTTAGGCATAGACACCGCTTTAGTTAGATATATCTCTAGATATGTGCATAATGGAGCTTCCCAATTAATAAATAAACTTTATTTTAAATCAATAGCTATTGTTACTTCAGCAGCTATTATTTTTACATTAGTATTATTGTTTTTCTCGTCCTATATCGCTGATTTTATGAATCTTGATGAGGAGTATTTATTAATCGTATCCTTTTCTTTTATTCCATTAGTATTGTTTCATATGAATGTTCAGGCTATTCGAGGGTTGAAGAAAATGCTTTCTTTTTCTTTTTTGAATAATGTTGCGATAACCCTATTCACTTTTATTATTGTTGTGATATTGGTTTCTACAAATTCATCTGAAAAACTTCCTATTTACGCCTATGTGGGGAGTGTTTTTATAATGACATTTTCTTCTTACTTTTTATGGTTCTATCACAAAACAAAGCTTGAAAATTTTAAGGTTGTCAATAGTGAAACAGAACTCACTACAAAAGCATTGTTTAAAGTATCTATTCCATTATTGATGGGACAATCAATGATGCTGATAATGGGTAAGGTAGATTTGTTTATGTTAGCAAATTTAACCTCTTCAGACCAAGTAGGAATTTATAATATAGCGTTAAAGTTATCTATGTTGGCGTATATGGGACTTATGGCGGTGAATAGCATTGCCGCACCCAAATTTTCAGAAATTCATTCTTCAGGAGATATTGAAGCTCTTAAAAAAATAGTTCAACAATCCACTAAAACTATATTTTGGGTTACTGTTCCAGTATTAATATTATTTTTATGCTTCCCTAAATCTATTTTAAGTGTATTTGGAGAAGAATTTAAGTTAGCAGCTATGGCGTTAATAATTTTATCAATAAGTAAAATGTTCAGTGCAATTTCCGGCTCGGTAGGTACATTTTTACAAATGGTTGGCAAACAAAATGTATTTCAGAATATACTTATTCTTACAGCTGTAATTAATATTTGTTTAAATTACATTTTGATACCAAAATATGGTATTGATGGGGCAGCTTTTGCAAGCGCTATTAGTGGAGTAATATGGAATTCTCTAATGATAATTTATATCAAGAAATTTTTTGGATTTTTTTCAATTTATTTGCCAGGTATTAGACGATGAATTATCCTAACCTATATATCGTCGGCGCACCAAAGGCAGGCACAACTTCTTTGTATCATTATCTTAGTCAACACCCTGATATTGCGATTCCTGACAAAGAGCCGCGATTTTTTATCAAGGAAACTATCCAAAGTGTTAGTGACAAAGACCCCATTAAACCCTATTTATTGAGAAGTTCAATACTTGATGAAATTGCTTACACTAATCTTTATGCAAAGAAAAATGAAAAAATAAAGTGTGACGCTAGCACACAATATTTATACCATCACAATGAAGTAATTCCAAAAATCAAACAACTGAAAGATGGCAAGTCACCAAAAATTTTGATAATTCTAAGAAATCCTATTCAGAGAGCATTTTCAAATTATTCTCATAATTATTTAACCTTTGAAAAATTAGATTTTAAGCATGCACTTGAAAAAGAAAAATATCGTATTTCAAAAGGCTTTAATTCTTTTTGGTATTATAAAGGTTTAAGTACATATTCCGACTCAGTAAAAGCTTATATAGATGCTTTTCAGCAAGTGAAAGTTATTTTTTTTGAAGATTTTGTAAACGATATTGATAAATCATTAGTTGATATTTTCGATTTTTTAGAAGTTGATAACAGCTTTAAAGTGTCTCATTTTATGATAAATAAAAAAAGTACGGGAGCACCAAAGAGTAAAAAAATAAACACATTTCTTCAATCATCTTCAAAGTTTAGTTTTTTTAAAAAAATTCTTCACAACACAATTGGAGAGCAAAAAACTAAGTTGATTAGAGAGTTGATTATGCGTAAAAATTTATCTAAGTCAAAAATTTCTTTAGATGAATCTTTGAAATCCAATTTAGAATCATATTTTGTAGAGGATATTGCACAGCTAAAAAAAATCTTACCACAGCATAACATAGGTTGGTTAAACAATGGAACAAATTCATAATACATATCGCAGAGTAAGGGATAAGATTTTTACTTTTCTTTATCGATTTTCGTTTAAGGAGTTGGCATCTAAATCCACACTATCAATGCCATTTTCCGTTGAAGGTGCAAGATATATTGCTATCAAAAAAGAGGTTTTTATTAAACCCAACGCTTGGTTTTTGGCATTGAATCAATTCGATTCAAATTCTACAGACACTAAACTTTCTTTAGGTGAAGGTACTTATATTGGAAGAAATGCTCATATTGTATCTTTGAAAAGTATACGAATTGGCAAGAATGTATTGATAGGCGATAATGTATATATCGCTGATAATTTTCATCGTTTTGATAGGGTTGATTTGCCATATAAAGAACAAGGAGTGGGCTTTAAAGCCGAGGTTGAAATTGGTGATGGCACATGGCTTGGTGAAAATGTTTGTATAATTTCATCCAAGATTGGTAAGCAATGTGTGGTTGGAGCCAATTCATTGGTAATTAACAATGTTCCCGATTATAGTATGGTAGCTGGAACACCAGCTAGAATTATCAAAAAGTACAATCATAGTACCAAAAGCTGGGAAAAGACTAAACATAACACATGAAAATAATATTAAAAAATATTAAGTTTTCATGTTTTCCAATGCTTTTTTTAGTCCTGACATCAGGAAGTATGCTTTTTATATTTTTTAGAAAAGAGATGCTTTACTTTGCCTTTTTTCTTTTTACAACATTATTTTTAGCAAGGAATCTTTACAAAAGAGAATTTCTCATTTTAGTTCAACTTTTGACATTATTTATATTCTTATTAATCATTAATTTTATTTTTGCTTCCACTACACAATCTACTCAAAAGTTGTTTGCAAATATTGTCATTTTTACAACTTCTATTTTCTCAGCCATGTATTATACTAGAGAAGAAAATAAAAGGTTATTTATTTCTCATCTCCAGCTGGTGCTAAAAATCATTTTGATTCATTCTTTAATTAATTTCTTTATATATCCTTTCACTAATTCTTTTATATATGAAATAAGTAACAATCGCTACGATTGTTACACACTATTTAATTTTTTCTTTTATCTTAAAAATACACATTCATTTTCAATTTTGGGTATTGAATTTGTAAGAAATCAAGGAATTTTTTGGGAGCCTGGTGTTCTTCAAATTTTTCTTAATCTTCTTTTATTTATTAATTCGTTCATAAGAAAAAAAAGAGGAATTATATTTTGGATGACAATTATAGCATTATTAACAACTTTTTCAACCACAGGTTTAGTTGTAATGTTTATTCAACTTATTATTTCTTTTGCCTATGATGTAAAAAAAAATATTTTGTTTCTTCCCATTGGAATTTTATTACTTTCATCAGTATATTATATAACATCTGTAAATATTTCAGAAAAAATACAAGGGGATAGTCAATATTCTTTTCAAGCTCGATATTTTGATTTAATTCAACCTCTTTATATAGCAGTAAAAAATCCAATAACTGGTGTTGGATTAGATGATGAACAGTTTGTTGAAACTCGACAAAAGACTAATTTTTCTCTTAATTTAAAAGTTCTTGATTTTTCAAACGTTAATGACAGGGGATCAACTAATTCAATTATGTTTTTCTTGGCGGCAGCAGGTTTACCTTTTACATTAATAATTTTATTTATGCTTTATCATCAAAAATTTGTGAATGAAAATCGTAAATGGTTTTTTATTTTTGTTATTATTTCATTAATGACGGAGCCAATTATGTTAAGACCTTTTTTCCTTACTTTTGTTATGTCAGGAGGTATACATATAATCAATAAATTTAGATGGAAAACATATTAATTTCTGGAGGATCGGGATTTATTGGTTCTAATTTAGCTTTGAAACTTGTTTCTTTAGGCTATAAGGTCAATGTGCTTGACAATCTTTCATCTCAAGTACATACTGATACAATAGAAAATTCGCATACTTTTAAATCAATAAAAGATAAAGTCAATTTTATAAGAGGTGATGTTAGAAACAGAAATGATTGGCAAAAAGCTATTTCTAATTCAACTATTATTATTCATTTGGCTTCAGAAACAGGAACAGGACAATCAATGTATCAAATTGAAAAGTATGTTCAAGTTAATTGTGGAGGAACTGCTTTGATGTTAGATATTTTGTCTAATGAAAAACACCGTGTCAAGAAAGTTGTAGTTGCTTCATCACGAGCTATTTATGGGGAGGGCAAATACCATTCTAAAAAGTTTGGATTTGTTTATCCTAATGCGCGAGACAATATTCAAATGACAAACGGACAATTTGAACTGTTATGTAGTATTACTAAAATCCCTCTATTAATGTTGTCAACAGATGAGGATTCGAAGATTCATCCATCCTCTATTTATGGAATTACTAAAAGTAATCAAGAACAAATGGTTCATGTTGTATGTAAAAGTTTAGGTATTTCATCAATTGCTTTGAGGTATCAAAATGTTTATGGTCCAGGACAATCCCTAAGTAATCCATACACGGGAATTTTATCTGTTTTCTCAACTCGAATTTTAAATAATAATTCGATAAATATTTTTGAAGATGGTAAACAAACCCGTGATTTTGTATTTATTGACGATGTTGTTGACGCAACTGTTTTAGCTATACAAGATGACTCAATAAAATCTTGCTCATTAAATATAGGAACAGGAGAATCAACCACAGTTCTAAAAATTGGTAAACTTTTGAAAAAACTGTTTAATTCTGAAGTAAATATTGATATTTCAAAGCAATATAGGATAGGTGATATTCGACACAATAAAGCTGATATTACAAAAGCACGTGAACTTATTGGGTTTAGACCTAAAGTATCATTTGAGTTTGGTATAAAAAAGTTTGTAGAATGGGTTAAAAGTCAAGAAATTTATTCTGATATGTATGATCAATCAATAAATGAAATGAAAAATAAAGGCCTAATGAAATGAAAATTGGTGTTGTAACAGTTACTTTTAATAGTTCTTCTGTATTGGACGATTTTTTCACTTCTATCGAACAACAAGATTATCCAGACTTCAATTTATATATTATAGACAATAAATCTGTTGACGATACGCTTTTAAAATTGGAAAACTGGAACTTTAAATCAAAAGTACTTTTAAAAAATAATAATAATCTAGGTGTAGCAGCAGGAAACAATCAAGGTATCAAGTTGGCAATTAAAGACAACTGTAAATTTGTCCTGTTAATAAATAACGATACAGTTTTTGAAGAAAAATTGATTTCAAAACTGGTTGAAACATCCAATATTTATGGTTCGTCAATAGTTGTACCAAAGATGAACTACTTCTCTCCACCAAACATGATTTGGTATGCTGGAGGTTTTTACAACAAAAAAAAAGCATTTTTGAATTTTCATCGAGGTCAGGGTGAGATAGATAATAACCAATATAATGTGGATGATAAAGTTGAATATGCTCCAACCTGTTGTACATTAATTCACAAATCAGTTTTTGAAGATATTGGTTTGATGGATGAAAAATATTTTGTATACTTTGATGATACTGACTTTTTCTATCGAATTTTAAAGAATGGAAAACACGAAGTCAGGTACAGGCATGACATTTATTTTTTACATAAAATAGGAAGTCTCACGAATTCAAGAAATAAAGATAAAAATGTAAGGTATGGAGAATTTTTTATTAGTCAAAACAGTAAAAATCACGTCTATTTTTTAAGAAAACAAAAAACACTAGTTGCATACATCAATTTAATTTATTTGTGGTTTTATTTAACAATTCGTTTTTTTATTAGCCAAAGGTTTGAAAAAAAATGGAGTGTATTTTACCTTATTCAAACCTCCTACTTTCAAGGATTTAAAATATAATAATGAAAGTAAATACATTTATTGTAGGCGCACCAAAAGCAGGAACTACTTCCTTACATTATTATCTTAGTCAGCATACTAATGTGAGTATGAGTAGCGTAAAAGAACCCAACTATTTTTCATCAAAAGAAGTAAAGTCATTATTCTACAATTCTAAATGTATTGAAGATAGTATTGAATATCATAAATTATTTTCAAGTGAGAAAAAACTTATTAGAGGAGAGGCCAGTGTTTCTTATTTATTTTACAAAGAAGTTCCTAAGCGCATACATGAATATAACCCAAATTCTAAAATTTTAATAATGCTTAGGAAACCTACAGAACGTGCCTTTTCTCATTATTTGATGGATTATAGATTAGGCTTTTGCTCAAAAAAATTTGATGATATATTAGCCAATCCAAACGTTCATCATCAATTCTTTCAACAATATATAGAGCTAGGTAATTATTATTCGCAGGTCAAAGAATATTTTAAAATATTTGGTAAAGAGCAAATAATGATAATACTTTATGATGATTTTAAGACAAATACTTCTGAAGTTATGAGTAAAGTTTATAATTTTTTAAAAATTAGTAATAATCAAATCAATTTTAAAATTAAAAATCAATTTTTATCATCTTCAAATAAGTTGATTTCAAATCTGTATAAATCAAATTTACTTAGAAAAATATTAAAAATTATTTTACCAAAAGGTATATTGTCCTCAATAAAATCTACTTTTTTTTCAAACAATCGTAGACCTATATTTTCCAATGACTTGCAGAAAGAACTAAATAAATATTACGAAAATGATATTTTAAAATTAGAAAAGCTTTTAAATATAGACTTAGTCAAATGGAAAATAAAATAGCTATAATAGATCCAGTAGGTATCAAAAGTGGAATGAATCATTATGATACATTTTTATGTAACTCATTAACCAAATTGGGAGTTAAAACTTTCATTTTATCCAATTTCACATTAAAATCAGAATCAATTCATAGTAAAATATTTTTTGGGATTTTTTTTGAAAATAAGTTTTTTCAGGCATTTAATTTTTTGTTTGGAATGATTCAATCATGTATTCACTGTAAAAAAAATCAAGTAAAAGTAGTTTTTATTCATGTCTTTTCTACGCATACAATGTCAATAATGACTTATGCTATAAGTAAATTATTTGGACTGAGAACAATTACAATAGCCCATGATGTTTTTTCATTTACTCATCAAGACAATAAATTTTATCATAATCTAATTTATAATTATTGGTCTAATAGAATAGTTGTACACAATATTTATTCATATAATCATTTACTTCCTCTAATAAAGTCTAAAATGCATAACAAAGTCAGTGTTTTAAAACATGGATCATTTGTTGGTTTGTCAGATGCATCAGTAACAAGAAGTTCGGCAAGAAATTTTTTGAAATTAGATCAAAACAGACAGTACATATTATTTTTTGGACGATTAAAGCCAGCCAAACGCTTAGATGTACTTCTAAAAGCTATGCCCAACATTGATTCTAATATTCATCTTATAATTGCTGGTCACTCTGGAAAAGAAGATTTCAATCAATATGAATTAATTATTGATCAATTAAAACTTAAAAATAGATTGATACTTGATATAAATTACATAAGTGAAAATAAGCGAGAATTATATTTTAAAGCAGTAGATGTTTTGGCTTTGCCTTATGAACAAATATTTCAAAGCGGAGTGTTGTTGATGTCAATGTCTTATGGTTTGCCTGTAGTTGCGTCTGCAATTTTACCTTTTGAAGAAGTTATAGATGATGGTGTTAATGGACTACTTTTCGAAAAAGGTAACTCAGACGATTTGGCGAATAAGATTAATCAATTATTTAATGATAAAAATTTAATCAATAGTATTCCTGAAAAAGCTATTAGCCATATGAAAAATCATTATAATTGGGACCCAATTGCCAAGGGTTACCTTGAAATATTAAAGCTAATTTAATTTTTGTTGCAACAAGATTTTAAAATGTTATACAAGATGAAATATTTTTTAAAATATTTAATAGTATTGTTTCCTTTAATTTTGATAGGTCAAACAAACGTACCATTAAATCATTCTTACAATTCATTTGTAGAAAAGGATATGCATGACATAGGTGTTTTAAAACACACCTCGATAAAGCCTTTTTCATATTCACATGACGACTCAATATATTTTTGCTCTTTTAAGCCAATTGTTTCAAAAAAGTCATTCATTCATAATTTTCTTAACTCCAATTTACTAAATATTGACCATGTAGATTATAGTTTTGTTGTTAATCCTCTTTTTCATTTTGAGATAGCTGAAGACAACGAAAAAAGATATGTCAACACAAGAGGAGTTGAGGTAAAGGGAAGGGTTGGTGAAAAATTAACTTTTTATTCATCTTTCTATGAAAATCAAATGGTACTTCCAAACTATCTAGAAGACTATGTGAGAAATAATGAGAATGTCGTGCCTGGTCAGGGCATTGTAAAGTATTACCCGTTTCTTAATGAGGGTATTATGGATTTTTATTACGCTAATGGCTATATAGATTATAATGTCAATAAATTCTTTGACATACAGTTAGGTCATGGCAAACATTTTATTGGTGATGGTTATCGTTCTATGATGCTTTCAGATAATTCATTTAATTATCCTTATTTAAAAATAACTACGGATGTATGGAAACTTAAGTACGTCAATATATTTTCACATTTTCAAAATATTAATTTCAATATAGATGCACCAGACATTAGTAAGTCAAAATTTAGTGCAATTCATTATTTGAGCACTAACATTGGTGAACGTTTGAACATTGGTATTTTCGAATCCATAATGTTGGGGGAAGATAGTTTAGGTAATGTGTTTGATGTCAACTACATTAATCCTGTAATTTTCTACAGACCACTAGAGTATTCAATCGGATATTCAAGACAAGGTAACGCATTACTAGGTTTATCATTAAAGTATAAGATTACATCAACTTCTCATTTGTATGGTCAATTTGTTCTTGATGAGTTTGCAATAAGTGATTTTAGAGCTCAAAATGGCGCTTGGCGTAATAAGTATGCAGGACAATTTGGAATAAAGTTTTTCGATGCATTTAGTTTTGAAAACCTAACTCTACAATCTGAATTTAACTTTGCACGACCATTCACATATTCTCATTTCAAACCTACACAAAATTATGCCCATTACGCTCAGCCTTTAGCCCACCCTTTAGGAACAAGTTTTTTAGAAAGTATAAGTTTTATTCGTTATAGAAAAGATAGATGGACGGCGAATATAAAATTGATACATGCGAAATATGGCGGAGAAATCGCAGGAGATACTACAAATTATGGCAGCAATATTTTTACACCTTATGACGAGAATTATAAAGAGCTTGGAAATGATATTGCTCAAGGAAACACATCTAATTTACAAATCATAGACTTGAGAGTTGGCTATATTGTCAATCCAAATACAAATATGAAGATAGAGTTAGGTCTTATTAAAAGGTCGTTAAGTGATAGAAATATCTTCGACGACAATCAGTACCTTTTCTTTTGCTTCAAAACCGATTTGCAGAATTTTTACTACGATTTTTAGATTAATCCCAAATTGAAAATTTTACTAAATATTTAGTAAATGAAGCCTCTGAAAATATAAAAAGTGGTAAATTTATACCTTAGATAAATTTAACGATTTTTTCTTAAAGTATTCAAAACCAAAGATTTAAAAATTGTCCATAAACGACTTTTTACAACTTTCAAAAATTAGATTGACTACCAGCGTGGTGTTTTCTGCCATAGCTGGCTACTTTATTGCAGGAGGAATGCTAAAGTCGTTGGATTTGATAGCTCTTATTATAGGAGGATTTCTAGTTGTCGCAGCTTCGAATGGATTTAACCAAATAATTGAAAAAGATCTTGATAAATTAATGAAAAGGACGGAAGATAGACCTTTGCCTCAACAAAGAGTGACTACTTTCCAGGCTATGTCATTATCTTTAGCGATGGGCCTTGTTGGCGTTTATTTTTTGTTTTCAATCAATTTTTATTCTGGGTTTTTTGGTTCTTTGTCAGTTCTTTTGTATGTGTTAGCTTATACACCACTAAAAAGAATTTCATCCTTTTCAGTTTTTGTTGGTGCTTTTCCAGGAGCTATTCCGTTCATGCTAGGCTGGATTGCTGTAACTAATCATTTTGCAATTGAGGCAGGAATCCTATTTGCAATACAATTTATATGGCAGTTTCCTCATTTTTGGGCTATTGCTTGGGTTTCAGATGATGACTACACAAAAGCAGGATTTAAAATGCTACCCGGTAACAAAGGAAAGTCGACTGCATTTAAAGCATTGATGTATATAATGTTTTTAATTCCGTTGTCAGTATTACCATTTTTTAAATTCACTGGTAAACTAGAGCTTTCTTCGATTGCTTGTTTGTTAGCTTTGATTTTAGGCTTGTGGTTTATGACAAAATCTGTTTACTTGTTTAAGACACTTTCTAATGAAGATGCCAAAAAACTAATGTTTTCTTCATTTATATATCTTCCTTTGTTACAATTAATTTACGTTATTGATAAACTATTATGAAAACATTTCAAGAACAAAAAAACAATTCTGCTAAGCCACTATTATGGGTGTCAATGATTAGTATGTCAATGGTATTTGCAGGTTTAACGAGCGCACTTGTGGTCAGAAAAGCGGAAGGAAACTGGTTAGAATTTGATTATCCCATTTGGTTTTATTTGAGTACTTTACTAATAATTCTTTCTAGCTTTACTATTAATTGGGCGAAAAATAATATAAAAAAAAATCAATTAGATACAGCTTATAAAGCTTTTAAATGGACCTTTGGATTAGCCTTAGGATTTTCTTTAAGTCAATATTTGACATGGAACGCATTATATAATAACGGAGTTTATTTTACTGGACCTGGAAGTAATGCTTCTGGATCTTTTCTTTATGTTTTAACCTTACTGCATTTATTACATTTGGCTGGTGGAATAATTTCCTTAATCATAACAACAATTAAAGCAAAAAAAGAAATTTATTCTAGTTCAAATTTATTAGGAGTTGAACTATGCGTTACATTTTGGCATTTTCTAGATTTTTTATGGCTTTATTTGTTCCTATTTTTACTATATATTCATTAATATTGTAGAATTTTTAAATCTAGTAAAATGTCAGATATTAAAACAAATGAAAATAAGGCGTGGACTGGCGGAGATATTCCATTCAAAGCAAGCTATGGAAAATTGATGATGTGGTTCTTTCTTGTTTCTGATGCATTAACTTTTTCTGGTTTTTTGTGTGCATATGGATTCGTTCGTTTTAAATATTCACACATTTGGCCTGTAGCTGATGAGGTATTTACACATTTTCCTTTTTTGAAAGGAGAATATCCAATGTTATTTGTTGCATTAATGACCTTTATACTTATAATGAGTTCAGTAACTATGGTTCTTGCAGTAAACGAAGGCCATAAAAATAATAAAAACAAAGTTATTTTGTGGCTAGGATTAACCATATTTGGTGGATTTGTTTTCTTAGGTTCACAAGCTTGGGAATGGGGTCATTTCATTCATGGTGACAAAGGAGGTATTGAATTACCAAATCATGAAATTGTTCACGTTGTTAACTCAGAAAATCATCCCTATTCTATTTACGATTTAGTTGGAGTTGACTCCTACGCAGAAAATATCACTATATCAGTTGATGATATTAAAAAAGCACTTATTTCAAACACTAATTTTGGAATTAGACTTGCCAATAAGTCTGTCGTAAATGGAAAAGCAGCTATAAATTATTTAAATAATTCTGAGCTAGTACTTGGCGCTAACCTTGTTAAAAATGAATATGGACACCAGTTGTTTGCTAACTTCTTTTATTTTATAACTGGCTTTCACGGATTCCATGTTTTCAGTGGAGTTGTCTTATTAATTGTCATTTTTATAAACGTAATTAAAGGCGTGTACGAAAAAAGAGGACATTATGAAATGGTAGAAAAAGTAGGACTTTATTGGCATTTTGTTGATTTAGTTTGGGTATTTGTTTTCACATTTTTCTACTTAGTATAAATAACAAAAAAAAGTAAATTATGTCAGATAATACAGGAACATGGTGGATTTGGAGGGTATTTTGGATTTTATTAATTGTTACAGCTATTGAAGTTATTCTTGGAATTATTAAGCCAGCTGTACTTATTGATAATGCATTATTGGGAACTTCTTTGCTAAATCTTATATTTATAATACTTACTATCATAAAGGCAGCATATATTGTAATGGAGTTTATGCATTTGGGAGATGAAGTGAAAGGTTTAAAGCTTTCAATACTTTTGCCAGCAATTGTACTTATTCCTTATCTTATGTTCATACTGCTCACGGAAGGACATTATATTTTTGGTACATTATAGAAAATGAAAAAGTATAAAGGTTTATTAGCCATTTTAATTCTTCTTTTGCCTACTGCTATCTATATTTTCTTGACCTATGGCAAACACAATTTTACTCATTTACCTTACGTGGGTCCTAAGACCGACTCCACTTTCCATATCATTCCATATTTCACTTTTGTAAATCAGTTTAATGATACAATTAGTCAATCTGATTACGAAGGAAATATCTATCTATCGAATTTTATTTTTACTTCTTGTCCTACTATATGTCCAGTAATGACATACAATATGCGTCGAGTACAGCAAAAGATGGCGCAATACCCAAATTTTAAAATACTTTCACATACTGTTTTTCCTGAATACGATACGCCTGAGGTGCTATTAGAATACGCTAAAAAGATGGAAGCAGATTTATCCAATTGGAATTTCGTAACAGGAAACAGAGCAGATATTTATTCTATTGCCAATGATTATTTTGTTAATGTAATGGAAGATAGTTCAGCTCCAGGCGGTTTTCTTCATTCCGAATACTTTGTGTTGGTTGATAAAGAGGGGCGTATAAGAGCTAGAGATGACGATAATGGTAACAACATAGGTGTTTATGATGGCACTGATGATTACGAAGTCGGACTATTGATTGATGACATTAAGGTTTTGATGGCAGAATATAATTTAGCGAAGAAAAACAGTGATGAATCAAAAAGATAAATTTTATATCCCATTGATAATAGCATTATCAGTTATTATTCCTTTAGCGGTTGCGGGATTAATGTTATTACCTGATGATTTACGTCTTTCTTTTGGTGGTGCTGATTTACGTTCTTTACCATTTTTTCATGCTGTTTTGAATGGCTCAACTGCTGTTTTGTTATTCGTAGGTTTTGTTTGGATTAAGAATAAAAAAATTGCCTTACATCGAATTTCTATGCTTAGTGCATTTATCTTATCAGCAATATTTTTAGTCTCTTATGTAATTTCAAAATTATCCAATGCACCAACATCTTATGGCGGTGAGGGTTGGTTAAGACCAACTTATTTTTTTATACTTGTATCTCACATTTTACTTTCTATTCCTGTACTTCCCTTAGCATTATTGGCAATTTATAGAGGGATAACTGGGGAATTCCAAAAGCACATAAAAATAGTTAAATGGACATTTCCTATATGGATGTATGTAGCTATTACTGGTGTACTAGTTTATATTTTTATGATTCCATATTATGCTTAAATTTGTACTCATGAAACAACTTGCGCTCATTATATTATTTTTAGTAAATCTTTTTAAGCAGGCTTCTGCCCAATGTGCCATGTGTAAATCGGTCGTAGAAAGCAATATTGATGGAGGTAGTTCTATAGGTTCAGGCTTAAACGATGGTATATTGTATCTAATGGCTATGCCGTATTTGGCTTTGGCAATAGTCGCTTTTGCGTGGGTACGATATAATAAACGACTCAAAGCATAGTTGACCAATTAACTATCTTTGATGGTATGAAAAAAAATCTAATTTTTATTTGTTTTGTTTTTGTTGCGTTTAGTATTTTCGCTCAAAGTCAATGGACCCTGGAGGATTGTTTGCTCTATGCCAAAGAAAATAATATTACAATTAAAAAGGCCTTTCTTAATTCTAAAATTTCTAAACAAAATCACTTTCAATCTATAATGATTTTATTTCCTAGCTTGAATAGTAGTTTTTCTGATAACACTAATTTTGGACGTAACATAGATCCAGTAACCAATGAAATAACCATAGATAGAGTACGAAATAATAATTTTACTTTAAGTTCATCAGTAACACTTTTTAATGGTTTTCAGAATATCAATAACATAAAAAAAAATAATTATGATTATTTATCATCGAAATACGATGCCGAAAAAATAGCTAACGAAATATCTGTTAATATTGTAACAGCCTATTTACAGTTGTTATATAATAAGGATTTGGTTGATGTGAGTCAGAAAAAAGTTGATGTCTCAGTATTGCAAGTAGAACGTATTTCCAAAATGGTACAAGTGGGAAATTTACCTAATGGTGATTTACTAAATGCCGAATCCCAAAAAGCCCAAGAAGAGCTGCAATTAATAAATGCTCAAAATCAAAGAAGCATCGCCAAATTGAATTTAATGCAGCTGTTAGATTTATCAGTTTCCGAACCCTTTGAAATAATTCCCTTGGAAGTTGAGATTGATGAATATTTTAATATTATTGACAATCAAGATGTATACAATCTTGCTTTAGAAAATTTACCTGATGTAAAAAGTGCAGAAACCAAGCTAAAAAGCTCAGAACGAAATTTAGCTATATCTAAAGGAACAAGAAGTCCACGTTTGAATCTATTTGCTAGTGTAGGAACCTTGTATTCTGATGCTAACAAAAACTTTATTTACGACTCACTAGCAGCTACACCAATTTCTCAAGACTATTCTTTTGAAGACCAATTTAATGATAACGTAAGTCAGACCATCAGTTTGAGTTTGAGTATTCCTATTTTTAATAGCTGGCAAGCCAATTCATCCATTAGTCTCGCAAGGATAGGTGTTTTACAAGCCCAATATAGTTTACAAGAAGCTAAAAATAATTTAAGAAAAATAATTGAACAGGCCCAGAATGATGTACGTTCTGCACAAAAAAAATTTATAGCTAGCAAAAAGTCTGTAGCATATCAAAAAGAGTCATTTCAATATATTCAGAACAAGTTCGACTTACAATTAGTCAATTCTTACGATTATAACAACGCGAAAAATACACTTTTCAAAGCTGAAGCCGACTTGTTACAGTCCAAATATGATTTCTTATTTAAAACTAAGATGTTGGACTTTTACATGGGTAAACCTCTAATATTTTAATTTATGATAGTATTTTTTATTTTCATTTTAGTTGGCATCGTTTTATTCTATTTAGCTAGAAAAAAAGAAAATCATTTGATGCGAATTTTTGGCTTATTGTTATTTGCATTGGGATTAATACTTGTTATTGCTAAATGGGCAGGTTGGATATCATCTGATGACGGTATTAACGTACAGGTCACTAATGTTCAAAAGAGAAATATAGTTCAAACTGTTTCCGCTAGTGGTAAGATTCAGCCTGAAGTAGAAGTTAAGATTTCACCGGATGTTTCAGGTGAGATTGTGCAGCTTTTCATTATAGAAGGTGACAAAGTATCAAAGGGCGATTTATTGTTAAAAATAAAGCCTGATACATATCAATCTATTTTGGAACGAAGTCAAGCTTCATTGAACACTTCTAAATCAGCACTTGCCAAAGCCCAAGCTCAATTAGTAGAAAGTAAAGCTAACTTCAATAGAAACAAAACACTATTTAATAATGGTACAATTTCTAAATCGGAATTTGAAAAAATAGAGGCTTCACATACAGTAGCTCAGTTAAATGTTGAAGATGGAGAATATGCAGTTATTAGCGCTCAAGCTTCATTAAGAGAAGCAAAAGAAAATTTGAATAAGACTAATATATATGCTCCTATTGATGGTACAATTTCACGCTTAAATGTAGAGTTAGGTGAGCGAGTAGTAGGAACAGCTCAAATGGCAGGAACAGAATTATTACGTATAGCAAATCTTAAACTTATGGAGGTAGCTGCAGAGGTAAATGAGAACGATATCAATAGTGTGAGTTTAGGAGATACAGCAATTATTGAAGTAGATGCTTTTTTGGGAGAAAAATTTAAAGGTTTAGTGTCTGAAATTGCAAATTCAGCTAATGTAATAGGCTCCAGCGCTGATCAAGTGACTAACTTTGAAGTTAAAGTAAGGATAATTGATTCTGTCAGTTTTAGACCGGGTATGACAGCTACTGTGGACATACAGTCTGAACGTAAAAAAGATGTATTTTCTTTGCCCATACAAGCCGTAACAACTCGAAAAGATACAGCTGGAGGAGACGATAAGCTGGAATGTGTGTTTGAAGTACAAGGTGCTATTGTTAAGATGGTAGCAGTTAAAACGGGGATTCAAGATGATGAATACATTCAGATACTTTCGGGTGTTTACGATAGTATGCCTGTTGTCATGGGTCCGTACAGTGTAGTTTCACGATTACTCAATGACGGTTCATTTATCGTCAATGATGAGTCATCTTCCAAAGGCTTAGGCATTTTATTTTCAGTAAGAACCAACTAATATGGCTTGTATATTATGCATAGAAACATCTACTAAAAGCTGTTCGGTAGCTTTTACCACTGATGGTCACTTAGTGGCTGTCAAAGAAGAGATTTCAGAACACTATTCTCATTCCGAACAACTCACTGTATTTATAGGTCAACTCTTACAACAAGAGGAGCTCAAGGTATCGGATTTGGATGCCATCGCTGTAAGTTCAGGACCGGGCTCATATACTGGACTACGTATAGGCGTATCAACTGCTAAGGGTTTATGTTATGCTGGTGATGTTCCTTTGATATCTGTATCCACTTTGGATGCTATGGCTCAAGCTATGAAAGACAAGTTTCCTGAGACACAATTGTGCCCCATGCTCGATGCTAGGCGTATGGAAGTTTATTGTAAGCTTTATTCTAAATCACAAGTAAGTCCAGTAGTGGCAAAAATTATAAATCAGGATTCTTTCAAGTTGGAACTAGAAAAAGGACCAGTATTATTTTTTGGTAATGGTGCAGACAAATGCCAAGGTGTGTTAACTCACACTAATGCTTATTTTGAATTAGGCGTTTTTCCTTCGGCAACAAATATGATTCCTTTAGCGTACAAAAAATTTCAAAACCAAGACTTTGAAGATGTAGCCTATTTTGAGCCTTTTTATCTTAAGGACTTTGTGTCTGGTTCGAAGAAGTAAACATCTTTGATGACAACTCATCTCCTTTCCTCTTTATTAGCGTAAATTCTTTTAATATACTTTTTTTAATACCCAATTGAAAGGAGAAGCTTTCCTTTCAAAAACAATGGTCTTTTTACATCACTTTTTATTTAATTTTGTACTGAATGAATTCATTCATTATCTATATCGATTCTTGGTGTCCGATGTGCATACGTTTTGGGGCTTGGCTCAAGTGTTTAGATATTTTTAATGGTATCCGTCAAGCCGATATACGCACCTATAAGGGCACAGTTATTTCCAAAGAAAAAGGTTTAACAGAACTTGCTTCAATTAATAGACAATCTCGTGTCTACTATGGTTACGATAGTATCTTACAAATTGTAGTTAGATTACCTCTATTATGGGTGTTTGTTCCTTTCTTCTATATTTTAAAAGTGAGTAGGCTAGGGCATTGGGCTTATAAGGAATTGGCTGTTAAGCGTCAGATTATTCCTTTACATTGTAAAGAAAAAGACTGCCGCCCTAATTAGTGTTTTGTGCTTTTTTCATAGCCTTTGCTAGGGTTTGATGCTTTTGACTACCAAATAAGACCTTTCTTCCGTTGGTCAATTCAATTTGCAATCCTTTATTCCCACTAACGTTGTATGCCTTACTGTCAAAACCAAATCGTATACCCCAACCTCCAAACTCCTTCATTGGAGAGTAAGTACGGGCTTTATAGTTTTTGATATCTTCAAAGGCAATCAATCGTTCTTTGATATGTATGGGAAAAAACTGATAGTGCAATCCTTCAGAGCTAACTCTTAGCTTAAGCTTCATAAACCAAAATAATACCGGCAACCCTAAACCAATAATTAGGGAAAAGGTAATTATACCCTCATCACTAAGGGGTTTATCGCCAATAATATTACCCATTATAACTTGTTGGTAGATGCCGTACAATGAAAATGCTGGAAAAAAAAGGATAACTAACCAAAGTAGTTTTTGTCTAAAATATTGTTCCTCTTTGAAGTAATTCATTGCACTAAATTTAATACTTTTTCAAGTTCTGTAGTTGGTAACTGACAACTTTTGTTTTTGCAAATGTAGAAAGTTGTTTGTCCTTCTATCATTTTATTTTGTAACAAAGGTAATGTGCTTTCGGTCGTGCTGCCTAATAGCAAGGTGTTTGGGGCATAGTATTGTTTAAAGTCTAAGGCTTTTTCTAGGGCTTGATTTCCAACAATAGCTACTTCATAAAAAGGGGCTGTATAGTTTAGCATCAAGATAGCCCAATTGGAATAGCCTGAACCATAAGAGGGTATATCACTTTTGATATTGTTTAATTGCAGTTGTGCCATATTCAAATAGTCGCTATTGTTTAAAAGTTGTCCTAAAGTAAATAGGTTATTGGCCATAACGGAAGACGAGGCCGGCATAACATTATCATTAATTTCTATTTTACGAGCAATTAGGGGCGGATCTAAGTCTGAGGTGAAGAAAAACATACTATTCTGACTATTGTAAAAATGATCGAGGCAATAGTCTGTTAAGTGCTTAGCCTTGTCTAGCCATTGCTCATCAAAGGTCGCTTCATACAATCTTATGAACGCCGAAATGGTTAAGGCATAGTCTTCTAAAAAACCATTAATTGAAGACTGTCCGTTTTTGTAACTGTGCCACATTCTATAGTCACTTTGACATTGTTTGTCGATAATAAAGCGGGCGTTTTTTATAGCGCAGTGTAAATAGTATTTATTTCCAAAAGCTAAGTAGGCATCGGAATAGGCTTGGCACATTAGGGCATTCCAAGAGGTTAATAATTTATCGTCTAAAGCTGGGCTTGTGCGTTGTTCTCTTTCTTCTAACAATTGGCTTTGCCATACTTTGACTTTTTTCTGCAGAACGCTTAGCTCTAGATTTTCTTTTTTACAAAAGTCGGTATCGCTTTGATCTTTGATTAAGATATAATTGCCTTTTTCCCAAAAGCCCTTATGGTTGATGTTGTAGTATTTAGAAAACAGAGGATAGTCTTGCCCCAAAAGCCTCTTTAGTTCTTCTTTTTTCCAGACGTAAAACTTACCTTCAACTCCTTCGCTATCGGCATCTAGAGCTGAATAGAAAGCGCCATTATCATGCCTCAACTCCCTTTCAATAAAGGTTAAAGTTTGTTTTACAATTTCCTTATACAATTCTTTACCGTAACATGTGTATGCTTCACTGTATAAACTTACCAATTGAGCGTTGTCGTACAGCATCTTTTCAAAATGAGGCACTTTCCATAGTTTATCTGTAGAATAACGGGCAAAGCCACCGCCCACTTGGTCGTATATACCACCACAAGCCATTTTATCTAGTGTTAGCTGAACGTAATCACTTAGTTTATTATCTTTTTTGAGATGCGCATAGCGCATCAAAAAAAGTAAGTTATTAGGAATAGGAAATTTAGGTGCTCGCTTAGGACCTCCATTTTTTTTGTCGAATTGTTTGCTCCAAGTTTCGAGAGTTTTTTCTAAATCCTGCCAACTGAATTTGGGCTTTTCTTTATTGTAGCTGACTAGCTCCGACTGTTGTATACCTTTAGCTAACTTTTGGGCATAGTCCAGCATTTTTTGTGGACGTTGGTCGTAAAAATTGGCGACATGATTAATCTGTTCTATCCATTGTTTTTTAGTAAAGTAGGTGCCTCCCCAAACTGGTTTGCCATCGGGCAAGGCAATGCAATTGAGTGGCCAGCCTCCACGTTGTTGCATTAGTTGAACAGCATTCATATAAACTTGGTCAACGTCTGGGCGTTCTTCTCTGTCGACTTTGATATTAATGAAACGCTCGTTCATGACTAGTGCCACTTGTTCATTTTCAAAACTTTCGTACTCCATAACGTGACACCAATGACAAGCCGAATAACCGATGCTTATGATAAGAAGTTTACCTTCTTCTTTAGCTTTGACTAGTGTTTGTTCATTCCAAGGATACCAATCTACAGGGTTATGGGCGTGTTGTAATAAATAGGGACTACTCTCATTGATGAGAGCGTTGGTATGTTTAGGTTCGTTCATTTCAGTCGTTAGTCAAATGCAAAACTATTTGTAGATAGTTAAGGGCGATGATGTTATGAGATTACTGCTATTACCTGCTCTGTCAACGGCGTAAATATCAAAAGTGACTTCTTGCTCGTTGCTTCCGTCTGTTATGGAGATGGTATTCAAGACAATGTCTAAAGTGCCAATGATTGCAATATCTGCCCCTTGTGGTGCTAACTCTTTAATACGATATTCGTAGGTAATACCGTTTCGCAGGTCTTGTAAAAATAGATTTTTTACGTCGGAGTCATTTTCTCCCAAATCGCCATCTCCATCTTGATAAGAGATGCTAAAGGTAATGGGTCCTCCAAATTCTTGAACAGAGGAGGGGGATATGCTTTCAAAAGTTAGTTGAGGAACAATAGATAAACTATCCTCATCTTTTTTACACGAGTAAAATACTAAAATGACTAAAAGTAATGCTACTGAACGACAAATGACCATAGGGATTTGATATAGATTTCACTTTCATTTTCGGGGTGCTTTGACATTTGAGGGTTCTCGTCTTTTGTGTGGTATCTCATAAAATATTGCTGGTTGCTAGAGAAGACAGAAGAATTTATGCTGATAATAAAGGGATAACCGTATTGTTCGCTATCTATACATACAGCTTGAAATTCTTGAGCTTGTGAAAAATCATTGATGTCAGTAGACACAAAAAGTTTGTTGTAATGTAAGTTGAGGTTGTGTGTGGTATCGTCATCAACATCTATTATGATATTTAAGTCAGTACTATCTGGAATGATAAATGGATTATACCAAATGTCATCGACTTTATTGTCACTAAACACCGTTTCGTAAGTGGTGTCGTATACGGCAAAATAATGAATATTTGGTAGGGCATTAGGTTCGTTGGCAACATTGGAAGATAAGTCTCTAGCCCCGTCCATTATCCAACTTCCGATTTGGTCTATAGCTTCTTGAGGCATAGCTGTACCTATATTGTCTTGAGGCATTCTGTCGTTTTCATTAACAAAACAACAGTTAGTTATGCGTTCCCATAATACTGAATTGGCTGTGTCGAAAGGAATTACTCTATATTCAAATTCTTGAGCTAAATTGTTTTTATTAATTCTGTGGTAAACTAGTGTAGAAAAGCTGCTTTGAGGTGTTCTGAAATCGGGCTCAAAAGAACCGTCGTGACAGCCAAGTACATTACAGTTTGGCTCAAAAACTTCTTCATGAGTTCTGGTTAAAGAATTTGGACTTGAACTGTTGTCGTTGATGTTGTTTACATCATAAATAATATCGGCATAGGGATTATAAGGTTGTACGTCTTTTTTACAACTTATAAATATACAAAAGGTCAGTATGACTAAAGATAAAAGGTAATAATTAAATCGTATCATCAGTTAAAAGCTTCGTTAAGTACATTACCATTTATTCTTCCAATGGGAATATCGTTATCGAAACCTAGTATGTTAGCTACAGTAGGAACAATATCAATGGTTTCTTTTTCTGTATCAATGATAGAATTGGTATTGACAAAACTATCGGTTTGATGCCCTAATACCATAGTAAATACATCTCTACTCATAGAATCACCTGTATGGTCAGTACCTTCTCGACCAAAAGCATCTACACGTCCATTAGTCTGTGAATTACGTCCATGTTCTGGTACAGCAATTAGGATGGTGTTTTCCATCCCCGCTGTAGTTTTTATAGTTTTCCATAAATGAGCAAGAGCATAGTCTGCACGCTTTAGATTTTTTAAATAATTTGTGGTATTTGAGTGAGCAGTATCAACGTTTTGCATGTTAACGACTAAAAGTTCTGGTTTAAATTCTTTGATAATTTCTTCGGCAAAAAATATAGTTAACATATCGTTATTATAGACATTAATGCCTATGTTCCATGGGTCATTAAAAGCTCCTAAAGCGGTTTTTTCAAAGTTGTCTTGAATAAATGATTCTAGTAAAATTCTGTCTTCTATAGTATTGACAATACCTTCATTGTTGCTAAACACTCTACTAAAGTTTTCATCACAAAAACCTCTTAATGCATTGATATTTTGATTGGTGTTTTGATTGTTGCCAAAAGCAAAATTTTCGGCAGAATAAATAGAGTCGTAACCAACATTCAAAAACCTTTGTGGCTGAATGTAGTTGGCACCATAAGCTGGGCCATAGCTAGGGTCAGTGCTGTAATTAAGTTGAGGATATGGACCTAATGAATTAGAAACCCACCAGGCGTTTAGTGCACTCATAGAAGGTGAGTTGTGTTTTCTATACAATTCGAACAAAGTCGGATATTGTGGATTAGAGTTTATGTTTAAATTGGTATCTGTATAAACTCCAGTTAATAGAGTGGCGTGTCCGTTATAATGACCTGTTGGTCCATATTTCAGCTTAACATTGGAAAACAAAGTGCCCTGTTCTTGTAAAGTTTGTTCAGATGGTGTCCCAAGGATTTGCCCCACATCATCGCCAGCTAAATCTTCAGTGCTACCGTTAAAGGTGTAGGGCATTACATTGCCATAACTCCCATTGGCAAACAAATGAGATTCTAAACTTCTTACACCACCAGCGAATAAACAAACTACTACATGATTGGCTTTCCTAGCGCCAGTAGCAGCAAAAAGTCTACCTGATGGTAAGATGTAAGGAGCGACTAATGTAGTTCCGGTGGTTAATCCCAATTTTTTTATGAATGTTCGCCTTTTCATAATTAATAGTATCGATATTCATTAGATGTCATTAACGAATAATAGACCATTTCAGCATCTATTTCTTGATGGCTATAAATGTAATCTGTCAAATACCACTTTTCAAATGCATTGGGTGTTCTATTAAAAATAGTTTCGTAGGTCTCTTGAACAAATTGCTTTACCGTTTGCTCAGTTGATCGGTCGATATTAGGAATTTGACTATTCTCATCCGAAATGAACTTACGAATAATCATTTCTATTACAATTGATTTATCGCCAAAGGATTTATACACTGTTATGATATCATCAAGTTCGCCTTGTGAAATGTTTTGAGCATACAAATCATTGAAAGCAATGGATACAAATTCAATGTCTGTTTTTAGTCTGTTTTTATCGGCAGAGGCTTGGTTGATTTCAACATTTTCTAGTTCAAATAAATAATTGGGGTCTTTGGAGCAAGCAACTATTAAGCATGTACAAATAAGACTTATGTAAAAATGATTTTTCATTCTATTCCTAGATATTCGTCTGTTATTAAAATACGTTTTTGTAATTCCTTATAATCGTTATCAGTCTTAAAAAGGGTAGTGAGTTCGTAACTTTCTGATGAGCTAGGGTCACGGAATAATATCCTATTATAAATATTGATTACTTGACCTTCATAATAGCCGTCGTGGTTGAAAAATAAATCGTTAAAATCTGATTTGCTATTTCCATTACCTCCAAAACAAACTGCTTGTTCATCGTCCAACATATTAACACCATGTTCTATTTCATATTCTGTTGGGTATCTATGTAAAAAATTTTGATATATAGAAACTACATAATTAAAACTACCCATATTAATTTCGTCATAAATGAAATTATCTACGCATCTAGCTTGAATCTCTTTAATATTAGCCGCATTAGCTTTCATGTCGTCAGTACTGTTGTAAAGTAGATACAATTTTGCTAAACTTTCTTCAATCTCTTGTGTTTCAAAAGGGTCGTCGCTATTTTCTAATGCTTCTTCAAATCCATAAATGTAATCTTCTCTTATTTGATTGGTATCTACTCCATTGATTAAATCTTGTCTAATAATATTAAACATATTGTCGTAGTATTCCTCTTTGGCTTGTACGCTTTTTACTAAATGTTCTCGACTTTCTATAGTTACCTCCTCATCTAATAGGTTTTTTGCTGAATTGAACTCATCAATATTAGGCTCTCTTCCTAACATGCTAATGTATAGTTTGTTGATGTAATTTTCTTTGATTACTCGATCTATGGTGTTGTCCGGCGGAGCTACATTATTTGGGATAACCTCCGTAGATTCCTTACTACAGCTGAACACTAAAGCGAGGGCAATCAAGAAAAGGGTATTACGCATCTAAAGAATTATTGATTTAACTCTCTAAATTTAGAAAAAAAGTGTGGAATAGTTTCTATGCCTTTAAAATAGTTGAATAAACCAAAGTGTTCATTTGGGGAATGGATAGCATCACTATCTAATCCAAAGCCCATAAGAATAGATTTTACACCAAGTTCTTTTTCAAATAGCGCTACGATAGGAATACTTCCACCACTTTTTATTGGTACGGGCTTTTTACCGAAGGTAGACTCCATAGCAGCGCTTGCTGATAAGTAAGCTGGACTATCTGTAGGTGCTACATAAGGTTTTCCCCCATGATGTGGATGTACTTCTACTTTTACACTCTTTGGTGCAATGGCCTTGAAATGGTCTTCAAATAGCTTTGTAATTTCTTCATCTGTTTGATTAGGAACTAGACGCATAGAAATTTTAGCAAATGCTTTTGATGCAATGACTGTTTTTGCGCCTTCTCCGGTATATCCGCCCCATATTCCATTAACATCAAGAGTAGGGCGTATACCTGTTCTTTCCATAGTTGTATAGCCTTCTTCTCCATGAACATCGTTGATGTCTAATGCCATTTTATATTGTTCTAAAGAAAAGGGAGCCCTCGCCATATCAGCTCTTTCTTGTGAAGATAATTCGACCACCTTATCGTAAAAACCGGGAATAGTGATGTGGTTATTTTCATCTTTCATGGATGCTATCATCTCGCATAAAATATTGATGGGGTTGGCAACGGCACCTCCATATAAGCCAGAATGTAAATCTCGATTTGGACCTGTTAACTCTACTTCTACATAGCTCAATCCTTTAAGACCTGTAGTGATAGATGGCGTGTCATTAGCAATGATTCCTGTATCAGAAATAAGAATAGCATCGCACTCCAAACGTGATTTGTTAGACTTAACAAAATCACCTAAATTATCAGAGCCGACCTCTTCTTCTCCTTCAATCATAAACTTGATATTACACGATAATGAGTTGGTTCGCATCATCAATTCAAATGCTTTGACGTGCATAAACATTTGTCCTTTATCATCACAAGCCCCTCTAGCAAAAATAGCGCCATTTGGATGTATGTCTGTAGTCTTAATAACGGGGTCAAAAGGACCGCTTTCCCAAAGCTCTAAAGGGTCGGCAGGTTGAACATCGTAATGACCATAGACTAAAACAGTTGGTAGCTGAGGGTCAATGATTTTTTCACCGTAGACAATGGGGTATCCTTTAGTGGAGCAGATTTCTACCTTGTTGGCACCAGCTTTGATTAAATGCTCTTTAACGGATTCGGCACAAGCGTAAACATCATGTTTGTAAGTGGGGTCTGCACTAATGGAGGGAATTTTAAGTAAATCTATTAATTCCTCTACAAATCGGTCTTTGTGTTCTTGAATGTATTTCTTAATGTGTTCCATAATTAAACGAGACTATTTCCTGTCATTTCCTTAGGGATGTCTATTCCCATAATTGTTAATATTGTTGGGGCAATATCGCCCAATTTTCCGTTACTTAAATGCGTGTAATCGCTGTTCAATAAAAAGCTTGGTACTAGATTAGTGGTATGTGTTGTGTTAGAACTACCGTCAGTATTAATAGCAAATTCGGCATTGCCATGATCGGCAATAATGATAAAGATATAATCGCTTTTTAGACCCACTTCAACAACTTCTTTAGTGCATTGATCTACTGTTTCAACAGCTCTAATGATGGCTTCATAATTGCCAGTATGTCCAACCATATCAGCATTGGCAAAATTCAAACATACAAAGTCGGCTCTAGCATGTTTTAGCTCAGGCACAATTTTAGCTACAACTTCATGAGCGCTCATCTCGGGTTGTAAATCATAAGTAGAGACTTTTGGGGAATTTACCATCAGTCGCTTTTCTCCTTCGAATTCAGTTTCTCTGCCACCAGAAAAAAAGAAAGTAACGTGCGGGTATTTTTCTGTTTCAGCAATACGTATTTGCTTCAATCCATTTTCGGCAATGACTTGTCCGAGTGTATTGTTGAGGTTATCTTTTTCAAATATAACGTTAACTTTTTTGAAACTTTTATCGTACATAGTCATAGTGGTATAGTGTAAGTCTAAAGTATGCATATCAAACTCTGTCATATCTTCTTGAGTAAGTACATTAGTGATTTCTCTACATCTATCTGTTCTGAAATTAAAACATATCACAGCATCACCGTCTTTGATCCTTGCTACAGGGTCATTTTTATCATTTACACAAACTATGGGTTTTATAAATTCGTCTGTAACACCATCATCGTAAGAATTTTGAATACTCTGTACTATATCTTTTGTGGACTTTCCTTTACCTTTAGTTAATAAATCGTAGGCTTGTTTTATACGTTCCCAGCGATTATCTCTGTCCATAGCGTAATATCTGCCACAGACTGAGGCTATCTTTGCACCATAAAGATTTTTTTTTAATTTTTCTAAAAATCGTTTGGCACTCTTTGGGTCGGTGTCTCTGCCGTCTGTAAAGGCATGTACATAGACTTCTTTTACTTTAAATTTTTGTGCTAAGCGACATAGTTCGAATAGGTGTTTATAATTGGAGTGGATGCCACCATCAGAAACAAGTCCTGTAAGATGTAAAGCTTTTTTGTTTTTATTAGCATAGTCAAATGAGGCTATTAGGTTTGACATTTTCTCAAGATTACCTTCAGCACATACTTTATTGATTTTGGCTAAATTTTGATAGACAACTCGTCCTGCTCCAATATTCATGTGTCCAACTTCAGAGTTACCCATTTGGCCTTCCGGTAGTCCCACTGCTAAACCATCAGTTTGTAATTCAGCATTGGGGTATTTTTTATAAAGTGAGTCTATAAAAGGAGTATTAGCATTGTGAATAGCATCCGATTTAGTTTTATCTCCATGTCCCCAACCATCTAAAATCATTAAAATTAATTTTTTTCTTCTCATTTAACGCAAAGATAGTTGCTTTATAGCCAATTCAATACTAAAATATGCTAAAGTTAGATGATTAAACTATTTTACTTTGTACTTTATAAAAAAATAATTTTCTATAATTTTAGGGATATAATAGACGATCTAATTTTTTCAGATCATTAGGAACCAGAATGTATTTCTTTTTACGAATTTTGTAAGTTATTTTACAAACTGTATCTGAATTCCAAACTTTTTTGTTTTTGTAAGCGAATACTTTTAGAGAATCCCCTTTATTAAATTTTAAAGGATTTAAATTAAAGTCTAAATATCTATTATGTGCTTTAATGGATTGAATTTTAAATAAAGAATCGTTTTCTGGGGCAATAAATTCGAAGTGATAATTTGTTCCACTACCTGTTTCTGGACGCCCACCAACCCAATCCTGGTATGAGGACGACACTAGAAATTCTGTCGTGTTACAAGAGAAAAAAATTGACAATATGAGTAATTTGTTTTTCATTTTTGCAATCAAGATCAATCATAGTTGAGCTTTAGCTTCTTTCCAAAATTTTAAGGGAACAATTAACATTCCAAAACACTTACCATTTTCTTTAACTCGACTTTTATGATGTACTCTATGTGCTTTTCTTATGGCCTTGAAATAAGTTAAAGTTGTTCGTTTAAATAATTTTATGCGTTGATGAATAAATATTTCATGTATTATAAAATATGCAAAGCCGTAAAGAGTTATACCGATGCCAACAAATAGTAATGTAGAGCCTAATATCATAAATACAGCTCCAGGTATAGCGAATATTAGAAAAAAAGCATCATTATTTTCAATTATTTTATTTTTATTTACTTCATGATGGTCTTTGTGTAAATTCCACAAAAATCCGTGCATTACATATTTATGTGTAGCCCAAGCTATAAATTCCATTAACAAAAATGTAAGAATAACAATTGAAATGTTTAGAACTATATTCATATTAGTAAATTAAGCAATTAAAACTTTGTTGTGTAAATTTGATTTTGTCTTTAAAACTCTACTTAAACATATTTTAAACCAAGGTGTAAATAAATGTGGTCTTAATTTTATTTCATTTAATAGATCATTAACAGCTATATATCGATATTCTATTACTTCGGAAGGATTAGGTTTTGGTGTTTTATCAGAAAAACCAATAAAAACATGATCAAGTTCATTTTCAACTAGTCCATTATTAAACGATGCATTATAAATGAAATTAAAAGCATAGAATATATCGCATTTTATACCCATTTCCTCTCTTAGTCTTCTTTCTGCAGCAAACTTAACTAATTCGTTTAATCTAGGATGGCTACAAGCTGTGTTGCTCCATAGACCTGCTGTATGATATTTGTTTAATGCACGTTTTTGTAGTAGCATTTCACCTTTGTAATTAAAAATAAAAACCGATAGAGCTCGGTGTAAAAGACCTTTTTGGTGAGCTTCAAGTTTGCCTACTTTACCAATGTAATTATCATTTTTATCTACTAGTATAACTTGTTCTTCCATCATTTAAGTTTTTAAAAATTGGCATTATAAATTGTTGTAATTCATCTGAGTTTATTGTGATATTATTCAATATAAATTGACTGTCCTCCTCCATGTTAAGTTTGTAATCTAAAATGGCAGGAGTACCGTCTTGTACACAAAATCGTAAAAATCTTAGTTCGATATCATTAGGGTAGAGACTAATCACTTTTTCTAATTGTTCTTTACCTTCTATAAACCATTTAATTTTATGTATAGGGTTAAAAGTAAATTTGCTCTGAAGTAAAATGGCGATAGCGTGGTATGTAAAATTCTTATAATCGCTTTTAATTGAGCTATTTTTAGTCAATTTATATAATTTGTTAGCCTTATTTTCTTCAAATGAGGCTTCTATGTATAATTCTCTAACCTCGGAAAGATTTAGTTCTTGCGCTTGAGTGTTAATTACAGATAAAAATAAGGATATGATTACCCAAAATCTCATATCAAATTAAATTGATTCTTGACCATGGATTGTAGCATCAAACTTATCTTATTAGAATTAGGAATTCTGATACGCTCTTGTAAAATTCTCGAAGATGGTAAGGATTTAATCTTGCGAAATAAATTGTAATAATATATATAAGCCAAATAGACTCCTCCTCTAGAACTAAATGGTAGTTTTTTAATCCCAACAAGAGCTTCAGCGAAATCAATTTCTATATCTTCTTCTATTTTTTGTTTATCTTCTTCAGAAAAGTTAACCATATTAACTCCAGGAAAATAGGTTCTTCCAAGGTATGAAAAGTCGCTGTTAGCATCTCTTAGAAAATTAACTTTTTGAAAAGCCGAACCTAAACTCATAGCACTTGGTTTGAGAGATTCATATTGTTCTTCATTACCTTCAACAAAAACTTTTAAGCACATTAGACCAACAACTTCGGCTGACCCTAAAATGTATTTATTGTATTTATCGGTATCATAGGTTTGCAATTCATCCAAATCCATTTCCATGCTTTGTAAGAAAGTGTTGATAAGCTCCCATTCAATGTTATAAGTGTGTACTACTTTCTGGAAACTATTTAAGATAGGGTTTAAGCTAATCTTATCTTCAATAGCATCGATAGTATCTTGTTTGAATTTGTGAAATAAACGGTGTTTATCATAGTTATGAAAGGTGTCAACTATTTCATCAGCAAAACGGACAAAACCGTAGATTCCATAGATTGGAGCATGTAATCTGTTGTCCAAGGCTTTGATGCCAAAGCTAAAACTTGTACTGTAAGCTATTGTTGTCAGCTTACTACATTTGTCAGAGACATTATCAAAAATATACTTCATGATTAGATAAGGTTAGATTCTACAATATGTTTTGCAACGACTTGCCCTGAAATAATAGAGGGTGGCACGCCTGGTCCGGGTACTGTCAGTTGGCCTGTGTAGAATAGGTTATTTATTTTCTTGTTAATGATTTTAGGTTTTAAATTTGCTGTTTGAAGAAGAGTATTTGCTAAGCCGTAAGCATTGCCTTTATAAGCATTGTAATCGTTTTCAAAATCGTTAACACAATAACTTCTTTTGTACTCAATGTGCGCTTTAATATTTTGTCCTGTAAACTTTTCAAGTCGATTTAGCATTGTGTCAAAATATTTTTCTCTAATACTTTCAATATCTTTAAGTCCTGGTGCAATAGGCATCAAAAAGAAGATATTTTCTTTACCATCAGGAGCTACACTTGGATCCGTTTTGGATGGACAACAAACGTAAAATAGCGGTTTGTTTGGCCACTTTGGATTAGTATAAATTTCATTAGTGTGCTGCTCAATATCTTCATCAAAAAATAAATTGTGATGGATAATTTTATTGATTTTTTTATTTACGCCAATATAAAATAATAAGCTTGAAGGGGAAAAAGTTCTTCTTTGCCAGTAACTCTCATTGTAATTTCTAAATTTTTTTGGAATTAATTGGCTGTCAACGTGGTTATAATCTGCAGAACCGACTAGCACATCCGTTTCAAATGTTCTTTTGTCTGTGACGATTGATTGGATAGTTTTATCTTTGATGTTGACAGAATGTACAGCCTCATTGGTATGAAATTCAACACCTTGTTCTAAACAAATTTCTTTGAAAGCATCAATGACTTTTCCAAAACCACCCATGGGGTAGAAAGTACCCTTTTTTATGCCTGAGTAAGTCATTAGACTGTATAGGGCTGGAGTTTGGCTAGGAGCAGTTCCTAAGAATAGTACTGGAAATTCTAACAACGATTTTAAATATTTATTATTAAAATACTTAGCTACATGCTTTCTGTAAGAAGTAAATACTTGTAGTTTAAAAATATTAGAAAATAACTCAGGTTTACATACCTCTGATAGAGATAGGCCAGGTTCGTAAACTAGCTGGTTGATTCCGAAGTCATATTTAAACTCGGCTTCTTTCATAAATTCGTCTAACTTGTAAGATGAACCCTTTTCAAAATTTTCGAACATTTCACGAACTTCAGACCATTCAGAAGACAGTTTCATTGTTTTTTGTTGTTCAAAGATAATTTGAAATCCGGGGTTTAATTGAACAAGCTCAAAGTAGTCACTTGCTCTTTTATCAAATTGAGTAAAAAATTTATCGAATACATCTGTCATCCAATACCAGCTTGGCCCCATATCAAATGTATAGCCTTCAGCTTCAAATTGTCTAGCACGACCGCCGATATTCGAGTTTTTTTCAAAGACACTAACTTGGTGCCCTTCTTTTGCAAGAAAGGCAGCAGTGCTTAATCCTGAAAACCCACTACCTATGACTGAAATTTTGCTCATTTTCAGTACTATGATTTTACGAATTCATAAAATTCATTTCTTGTTTTATTCGATTTAATAAATTCCCCAGTTAATTTCGAGGTTTTCATAGATGTCCCGTGGTGTCCTACGCCTCTGCATTGTACGCAGTTGTGTGAGGCTTCAATCATTACTGCCACACCTTTGTTATTATCAACAATTTTATTGATAGCATCGTGTATTCTAACGGTAAGATTTTCTTGAATAGCACCTCTTCGAGCGTAATGTTCAACAATTCTATTCAGCTTACTTAAGCCAATAATTTGTTGGTTGATTTGAGGGATATATGCTATGTGTGCTTTTCCAATAATAGTTTGGTGGTGGTGTGAACACATTGATATAATTGGAATATTACCCTCAAAAATGATTCCATCATATTCGTAATTGGGGAAAGTTGTAATTTTTGGAAAAGCATTGTAACGCCCTGCCCATAAGTCATTTACATAAGCTTTAGCTACTCGTTTTGGAGTTTCCATAGAGTTAGGATCGTTTTTCCAATCGCAACCCAAAGCATCTAAAAACTCACCAAATTTAACGGCTGCTTTGTCAATCATTTCAAGCTTTTCCTCATCGTTTAATGCACCGTTAATATTTATGCCATCGGCAAAGCCTATATTTCTAAGTTCAGGATTTAACTCGATGATTTGAGTTGATGATCCATTAATAATTTTGTTATTTTCCATAGTATTCTACAAAGTTGTTTTCTGTTTCATACAATTTTACACTGTATAATTTGTTTCCTGTAGCTATAATTTCGCTTTCTAATTCTTCATAAATTTTTATTGCGATATTTTCAGCTGTAGTTATAGTATCTCTCATAAAGTCGACTTCAAGGTTCAAGTTTTTATGATCCATTTTGTCAACAATTCTTTTTTTGATAATACCACTTAATAATTTCAAATCTATAACATAACCTGTTTGATTGTCAACCGAACCTTCAACTGTCACAAACAATATATAATTGTGTCCATGCCAGTTTTTGTTGGAGCACTTTCCAAATGTTTGCTCATTTTTTTTGTCAGACCAGTTTGGATTGAACAAACGATGGGCAGCATTAAACCTTTCTCTACGTATAACTTTTACGGTTTTCATTTTGTATAAACTTTCGTTGTTAAAATTATACAAAAATGCTTAGCTTTGCAAAAAAAAGATGAAAATAATGTTAATTGGTTCTTCAAGCGATATCGCTCGTAACCTAGTAGAAAACACAAATTCAGAGTTTGAATTTATAGAGCTAACTTCAACTCCAAACTCAGTTAATCAACATCAAATTGATGTACAAAATGAGGAAAGCTATCCTCAAATTGATGGTGAAATCAATGGAATAGTTTATTTTCCCGGCTCAATAAATCTAAGACCTTTTTCAAGTTTGAAGATGTCAGATTTTCAGACGGATTATGAAATTAATGTATTAGGTTTGATAAAAACATTGAAATATTATCATAAACAATTAGCCTCGGATTCATCGGTTGTTCTTATCAGTTCTGTTGCAGCTTCTGTTGGAATGCCTTATCACGCCTCTATTTCGATGTGTAAGTCGGCTATTGAAGGACTTTGTCGTTCTCTAGCTGCCGAGTGGTCGCCGAAGGTTAGAGTTAATTGCATTGCACCATCTGTAGTACAAACTAAGTTATCTTCTCGTTTGTTTAGAACAGATGCTCAAGTAGAGCAAATGAATGTCCGTCATCCTTTGCAAAAGGTAGGTCAGCCCAAAAATATATCGGACGCTATTACTTTTTTATTATCTGATAAATCTTCTTGGATTACGGGGCAGACTTTACACGTCGATGGCGGACTTTCTAGCCTAAAAAAATAAATATGTTTTTATTCATTTGGCGGTTTAAATACCTGCTATGTATTGTCAGTCTAATATTATTTGCCTTTTGTCTTAAACAACTACTTAATGCAAATATTTATTTTGATTCAGAAAGGATTATCAATGAATTAGAAGCTGCCAATGTGGATATAAATGTATTAGACGATAATAATTTAGTCTTTTTTGGACTTTCCTTTAAGGATAGTTTAAGTTATCAAGATATATTAGATGTTACGACTTTTCACAAATCCTTGAAAAAGTCAGACTATGTAAAACGTGTTTTTAGTCTTGTAAATGACCGTCAAATTATAAATACGGGCTTGTTTCCAATCTCCAAAAAAGTATTGAACGTAAGTGATAAAGAATCCTATATAAAGTCCATAAAAAAAATATATGCTAATGGAAATAACTTCATATCGTCTGATGGAAAGAAGTTACTTTTTTTGGTGGAAAATGTTTCTGGTCTAAGTAAAGATGATAGTCGAATCTTTATTAACTCTTTGTATGCAACGGATTTAAACAAAAATATGATTGAAGTGTTTGTTAGTGGCCGCTCCCCAAGTGAACTGTATTTCGAGAAGAAAGTCATTCAAGAATTTATAATACTTACTTTAGTTAGTGGATTTTTATGTTTTTTATTTTTATTGTTAATAACAAAAAATCTTAAGTTAGTTGTGATGACTGTATTTAGTGTCATTGCAAGTATAGTGGTGTGTTTAGGACTTTCTCAAGTTTTATTTGGAGGTATAGAATTGGTAATGATAATTACACCAGCAATCTTATTTATTGTTTGTCTTTCTGACATAATGCATTTAACCAACAAGCAATCTAATGTTACCTCATCTAAGGATACATTCTTTATTGTGAGAATGGACACGGTTGGCAAGGCTGTCGCTTTGACTTCTATAACTACTGCTATGAGCTTTTTGACATTTTTAGTTAATGATATAGTGCCTATTCTTCGTTTTGGTCTAATTACATCTATAGGCGTTGTTTTCACGCTTTTTATTGCCGTGTTGGTTTATGCCATAAGTGTAGATAAGAACTTTAACGAATCAAATCCTGTGAAACTTGTTCAACAATTTACAGATAGGCTAATACACTTTTTGAAAAATGGACAAAAGAGTAAAACATTTCATGTTTTTATGTCCGTACTTATATTTATTGGATTATTTGGAGTAGCTAATGTTCAAATAGATAATTATCTAACTGATGAAATAAATAAAAAATCAAATATGTATAAGCAAACAGCTTTTTTTGATAGCCATTTTGGAGGAATAAAGCCTATCACTATTTTTTTAGATAAAGAAAATGTGATTGATTTAGATATCTTGTCACAAGTTGAAAAATCCATTAATTCACTAGGTTTTGTTGTTGATTTTTCTAATACTAATACTACTTCTGTGATGTTAGAGCAACTAGGTTTCGCCGATCAATATTTGGTCAATAAATACTTTTACATATGTCGGTCTGGTGATGAGGGGTCGCTTGCAACTTTAAAAAAATTAAAATTATTAAAAAATGAATTTACAGCAAACGGTCTAGAATTTAATTATTCTGGAGCTGGATATTTGTTTGATATTCTAGGTAATGACCTAACTAGACAGCTTATCTACGGATTAATTATTGCTATTCTTTCTATTGGCTTAGTTTTCTTTTTATTGAACAGATTTGATTTCAATTATTTCATTATTGCCATAGTTCCAAATTTGACTCCTATCCTTGTTTGTGTAGGTTTATTATATTTGAATGGCTTTTACTTTAGTTTGTCAAATGCATTCATTTTTACTGTAGTTTTCGGACTAATAATTGATGACTCTATTCACCTTATAAGTGCCTATGCAAGTGCTAGAAAAAGAAAAATATCAAAGTCAGATTCTTTAGATTTAGTCGTTACAAAAACAGGTGACGCTATTATCAAAACCACTTTAATTGTTATAATCTGTCTTTTTCCTCTTTCCTTTTCTGAGTTCAAGTCTGTTTCTCAGTTATCGGTAATTACGATATTGAGTGCTTTTATTGCTATATTCTTCGATTTGGTTTATTTACCCTTAATAATCAAAAGGCTAACTAAGTAGCCACAGGTCGTTTAGTTCGGCTTTGAAAAATGACCATAAGTTGTCGGGTAGATTATATTTTTCAAAAAAATCGAAGTGGTCATTCTCGTGATTGAGTGAAATCTCACTGTCTTTAGTTTTTGACTGATAAAACCAATATACATCATTATCAAAAGTGCAATATTTTACGAATTGAGGGTTATCTGGCATGATACTAGTTTCTTCTTTGGTTTCTCTTATCACAGCTAAACTTGGTTCTTCGTTGGGCTTTATTTTGCCAACAACTGGTGTCCAAATTCCGGGATAAAAAGGATTTGTCAATTTTCTTTTTAATAAAAGTACTTTATTATCTTTGAATATAAAATGGACACAATATTTCATTTTTGAACTTTTGGGCAATACCAACTCTTTCTCTGGTCAGAGGTTGTGCTACTTATAACTTCATTGCCATATTCATCTTTTTTCTTGCCATACACTTTAAGTTCAAATTTAGAAACGTGAAAAGGGTTTTTGAAATCTTTGAGTTCGGCACCACCACTTACATAGCTGCTTTGCATGATGTCTTTAGTAACTAGTAGTAGTTCTTTTACTTTATTGAAAGACAGTTTGCCCCATTGTTTTTCAGGGTGTAATTTGGCGGCATACAAGGCTTCAGATTTGATGTAGTTACCAACACCGGGAAAGAAACGTTGGTCCATAAGTGTTGAACAAACAGACTTACTTTGACTGACTTTTTGTTTGAGGTATTTCATGTGCTCGTCGAAGTCATAATCTTTATTAAGAAAGTCATAAGTGTTGAAATGCTTTTGTTGAATTTGATCTTTATTGAGAATTCTCATTTTCCCAAACTTTCTGACATCTCTAAAGAACAATTCTCTATCTTCAGCACTAACTTTAAAATGACAATGTTTAATGTTATCCTCGCTCCAACCACCAGTCATGCCAAGGTGGAAATTAAAATATAGTCCATTGGAAAGGGGTAAAAAAATATTCTTTCCTATCGTAAATGTGGTTTGAAAATCTTTTGGGTGGTATTGCTTTATACATTCAAATACGTCTGCATACTTTTTTTCATAATACTCACTAAGTAATTCAAATGTGATATTTTTTGCTCCTTCAAAAAACGAATTATAATAGGAAGATGCTATTTTAACCTCAGGTCCTTCAGGCATTATTTTAATATAACAATAACTTCGTTTCTTCTATTCAAAACTTTGTAAGGCGAGTCGTAAACCAACAATTCAAATTCATCAGTATATGCGATATCGTATTTTTCAAGTGTATTAATTAATTCTTGTTTTTTACGCTTTACCTTAGTGCTGTTGGAGTATCCTGAAAAACGAATAGCAGCTACTTTTCTTGAATCCATTTTTATTATATCTATCTCTTTGGAGTTAGGTGTGGGCAAACTCTCCATTTCATAGCGTTTTGGCATAAGGAACATCATTTCTTTATTTTTTGATGATAAACGCATATTAACAGGTGAGGTCATGCCAATTTGTTCGTTTCTATCATTTCCACCAAATATATAATTGGCAAGTACTCTAAATTGAGAGTTATTGCCTGATTGTGAAAAGTGACTGGCATATATAAGTGCTGGATACTGTCTAATTTCAACAGAATCTATTGTTCTAATGATATTATAGTTTTCAGTTTTATTCACGCTAAAAGAAAATAGGGCATATACAGTAAGTATAGCTGTAGTTAAAAAAAGTAATTTTTTCATTATTTCAGTTTTTCAATAATTTGCTTATCTAATGGATTTACGCCACTTTTGAAATAAGCAATTAACTCTCCGTCATCGTTGATCAAAAATTTATTGAAGTTCCATGACACCTCAAAATTATCTAATCTGTTTTGCTCTTTGTTTGTCAGCCAAGTAAAAATAGGGTGCTGATTTTTTCCTTTGACATTTACTTTTTCTGTAATAGGAAATGTAATATCAAACTTACTTTCACAAAATGTTTTTATCTCTTTCTCGCTTCCTGGCTCTTGTGACCCAAACTGATTGCAAGGGACGCCTAGCACTACCAGTTGATCAGCGTATTTCTGACTTAGCTTTTGTAAATCAGCATATTGTGAGGTATAGCCACAATATGAGGCGACGTTTACTATTAGAATGTATTTGCCTTTGAAATCTGACATCTTAATTTCTTTGTTTTCTATAGATGGTATAGATAATTCGTAGAAAGATTGAGAATAAGTTGAGTTCATAATAAATAATGAAAATATAATTAGAATAAAGGATCTCATATTATTGTTGTGTTAAAAAAAGTGAGAGAGTTTTCACTCTCTCACTTAAAAATCAAATTTACCTTGATTTACAAATTACTTGCGTAGATTGTATCTTTTTATACTTGTTCCGTTAGAATAGATGTCAATTAAAATCTTTTCTTTTGAATCTCTATCGACCAATTCACCTAGTAGGTTTATGGTGTGTAAATATTCTACATCTTTTTCATTTAAAAACGTATTTGTTGTTGTAGGCTCATCATCTGCTATTAACACAGCATTGATAACATGTACTACTCCATTGTTAGCTACAATATCTGGCTGAATGACTGTTGACATATCAATCATTACGGTACCAGCATCTATACTCACAAGTAATACATCATCGTTCAATGTTGGTACTTCCATACCATTAGATAAGTCTGTTGATAGCACATTACCGGAGTGAACATGATGTAAAAGTATTTCTGTCAAAAGATCAATATCAGCAAGTAAGTCGTCTAATGCTCCTGCGGGTAATGCACCAAAAGCATCGTCTGTTGGTGCAAATACTGTAAATGGACCATCGCCTGAAAGTGTTTCGCCTAATTCTGCGGCATCAATTGCTGTTTCCAAAGTAGTGTGAATTGGAGATGCCTTTATAATACTATAAACAGTAGTATCCTCTTGCCCAAAATCGGGTAATAATACTTTATCAATAACGTGTACTACTCCATTACTAGCTATTAAATCAGCTTGTGTAACTGTTGCAAGATTAATCATTACAGTCATACCATCTATCGTTACAGTGAGTTCAGTATTATTAAGAGTTGGTACTCCCATGCCGTTTTCTAAGTCTGTAGATAACACATTTCCAGAGTGAACATGATTAAGTAAAACGTCGGATAGCTGATCGGCATTAGCTAAAATTAAATCTAGGGCTCCCTCAGCAAGGCCATCAAATGCATCATCAGATGGCGCAAAAACCGTGAATGGTCCATCACCATTTAAGGTTTCTGCCAAATTTGCAGCAATTACAGCTGTTTCTAGAGTTTGATGGCTGTCAGAATTTACAATTATATCAACAACTGTTCCATTATTAACAACATTTATTGTACCGACCATTCCATTTTGGGCATGTAATCCAACTGAACAATCATAATTGTATGTTCCTTCGATAGTGAACACGTGCGTGTGAATTATTGCTCCAATGGAGCCTGTTGTTGGTGATTGAAAACTTTCTGGGTTGTTAAAACTTTGACCCGATAGTGAGCTAATGTTAGCATTAACGTCATGAATACCGCCATCATTAATCCATACGACAGTGTCACCAAGGTGGATTGTCAAAGATTCAGGTGAATAATAAAAACTACCTGCATTTATTTGGTGCGTTGTTGAAAATGAATTCAGTGATATCATCGTCACAAGCAAAATTAGTATGTGTTTTTTCATTTTAATAACAGTTTTAAATTATGCACAAATATACATATTTTTTAATTTTGTATAGATTTTTTTGAATATTGTTATACAAAATGTATATATTTGCACAATAAATAAGACTATAATGTCAAACAAACTTTAATATTATTAAAATGCCAAGAAAGAAAAAGCAGAAAATATCTATTGAAGAAATTAAGAAAAGAACTCCAAAAATCATTTTTTATACCGATAAAATGAAAATTAATTTAAAATCGTTGAGTAGTCTTGATTTTTGGTTTGATAAGTATCCTAATGGAAAATACATAGTTAATGACTAAGTACAGTATAGATCAGTTTTCACAAATCACTGGGATAACTAAGTTTGTGTTACGAACTTGGGAAAATCGTTATGGCTTTCTCAAGGCTGAACGTACTGATACCAAAATACGTTATTATACTGATGAATTACTTGTTCGGGCATTAAATTCTAACTATTTACTTGAAAATGGATACAAAATATCTGCAATTTCTAAGCTTGATGACCTACAAATCAAAATTAAGGTTGATGAAATCAAAAATAGTGATGATGACAACTCTGTAGAATCATACTACATAGCTAGACTAATTAGCTCTGCACTTGATTTTGATTCTAATCTTTTTAACACAATCTATGACAATGGTGTAAAAGAACTAGGTGTGCTTGAGTTTTATAAATCAGTTTTATTAGTAACCTTTTCAAAGATTGGTATATTTTGGTTAACTAACAGGATAGCTCCTTCGCAAGAACATTTTTTATCCGAATTAGTTAAACAAAAAATAGGAGCAGCAGCTGATTTTTATTCATCTAATAACTCAACGAAAGGGGCTTGGCTTTTATTTTTGCCTGAGAATGAATTTCATGAAATTGGATTACTATTTGCTAAATTTTTGTTAATTAAAAATGGTTTTGAAGTTATTTATTTGGGATCAAACGTACCTTATGGTTCATTATTAGAATTGGCTGAAAAAAAACAAATAGATAATGTTTTATTCTTTTCTGTTTCTAATACATCAAAAAGTAACTTAGACTTTACTATCAATTATCTAAACAAGTCGTTTCCGACTGCCAAACATTTTTTGGTTGCAAATAGCCTTGATATCAATTTTCTTACCAAAGAACATGATATTACAATTCTTGAAAATCTTGACAGTTTTATTGATATTATTTCATAGATAATTTTCTACTTTCAATAAATTTTCGTAAAAACTTTTTGTGGCCTTTTTTATCTACAATCTTTAATTTTATAGTGTGATTATTTTGTTGAACTTCTAATATTCCATCATTATTTAGAAAGCTGACTTGGTTGTAACGAGACATTATCACATACTCTTCATTTTTATGTCTGAAATATATTGCTACACCTTTGATACGTAACTCAAATGTACAGTACACTAAATCTGTATATTCTTCAAAATCTATCTCAAAACTTTTTGGACTTATTTTTAACAGAAGGTATTTAGGAGAACCATAAAAACCATTTTTGATTTTTTGTAACAAGCTGTAAGGATTACCACAAATGGTGAATAAATTTTCTCTGATTTTTTTTTGATTTTGACTTGTTTTAAATAGCATAATTGTATATTTGTATAACAAAATTAGCAAAAAGTTATACAATAATATCATTTTTTTATAAATTGAGTTTATACAATAGATTATGGCGCATTATCAACTTCTAAAAGAACAGTTCCTAAAAACTGATATTGACATTATTTGGGATTTTGCATCATCTCCAGCAAATCTTAAGGAAATCACTCCCGATTATATGTTATTTGATATTACATCAAAAGATTTGCCTGAAAAAATGTACCCAGGAATGATTATAACTTATAAAGTTTCCCCTTTGTTTAATATTAAGATGAATTGGGTAACCGAAATAACACAGGTTAAAGACAAACATTTTTTTATTGATGAGCAGCGTTTAGGTCCTTACAAAATGTGGCATCATCAGCATTTTTTCGAAGAAAAAGATGGTGGTGTTTTAATGACTGATATTGTCACTTATATTCCTCCATTTGGTATACTTGGTGACATTGCTAATGTTGTGCTTATCAAAAAACAGTTGAAAGGTATTTTTGACTATAGATTTAAAGTAATGGATGAAAAATTTAATCAATAGTCATGAAGAGACCTTGGAATATTATTAGCCCTCCTGTTTATAGTTTAGTAACTTATGACGAACAGGGAAAAGTCAATATGAATATTTGCACTTATGTTTCGGCAGTTAGTATGAAGCCTAAAATGTATTCTGTTGCCATAGATTATACTTCCAAAACCTATAAGAATTTAGAAAAATCATCGAAAGTTGTTCTTCAGTTGTTAAGTGCTTCTAATCTCAAGGTTATAAGGAAATTAGGTAAAATTAGTGGTAAGCTATTTGACAAAGATCGTTATCTAAACTCATACAATTTACTTCATTCTTGGAAAGATTACAATGTGTTAAAAGAAACTTGTGCATTAATTGAGTTAGAAAAAAAATCGGTAGTCAATAATCATGGTGACCATGCTATTTTTTTCTTTGACGTTACTGCCTTTAAGACCATTTCTGAAAAAAATGTCCTTTCATTTCAAGACTTAGTAGATAACAGAATAATACTATAATTATGCATCTAACAAAAGAGCTAATACAGCAAACCTCACGAATCAAGCGCCTCAATATAATTAATTCTATTACCGGGGTTAAGCCTGCAAATTTAATTGCTAGTATTTCTGAGATTGGGCATAGTAACTTAGCTATCTTTAGCTCTGTAGTCCATTTGGGAAGCAATCCTGCTCTTTTGGGTTTTATTTTACGACCTCAGCACGAAATTAGGAGGGATACTTATGATAATATCATGCAAACGAAATATTATACTATTAATCATATTCCATCTGAATATGTTAAAAATGCTCATTATACATCGGCTAAATTTGAAAAGGGTGATTCAGAATTTGAAAGGTGCAAGTTTACCGAAGAATATTTATTTGATTTTAATGCACCTTTTGTTAAAGAAAGCCGAGCCAAGATTGGCTTAAAGTTAGAAGAAATGTTACCCATAGAGCTGAATAAATGTGTGATGGTTATTGGTTCCATACAGCATTTATGGGTTGATGATATCGCAGTCGAAGACGATGGTCAAATCAATTTAGAGTTGTTAGATGATATTGGAATTGGAGGTTTGAATAGTTACTATAAATTAAAGCGTATTGCTCAGTTTCCCTATGCAAGAGTCAATGAATTACCTGATTTTAAGTAGATGATGAGAAAGCCTCTGCCAAATAAAAACTGTTTGGTTTGTCTAAAACCTTTTTCTTGGCGTAAGAAGTGGGAACGGGTTTGGGATGATGTAAAATATTGCAGTGAACGTTGCAGAAGAAATAAAAATAACAAGAATGAATAGTGTTAATATAATTTTTCCTAATCAGCTTTTTAAGCACAGTGATTTATTGAATAATACTTACCCTGTATTTCTAGTTGAGGAATATTTATTTTTTAATCACTATCAATTTCACAAGCAAAAATTAGCCTTTCACAGAGCAAGTATGCAGTTTTATAAATCTTATCTACAAGATTTAGGCAAGACGGTTAATTATATTTCGGCCATAGATTCTAATTCGGATATTCGCAGACTTTTGAAAAAGTTAATTTCTGAGGGTGTTAAAGAAATTTATTTGATTAATCCTGTTGACTATTGGTTAGAAAAACGAATTTCGAATGCTACTAAAGATATCCAATGTGTCTTTTATGAAAGCCCTTATTTCATTAATCAGTCTGACGAGTATTCTGAATTTTTCAAAACAACAAAAAAGAAGTTTTTTCAAACCTCATTTTATATAGAACAACGTAAAAAATTAGGTATTTTACTAGAAAAAAATTCTTCTCCAATAGGGGGCAAGTGGAGTTATGATACAGAAAACAGAAAGAAATATCCAAAAGGTAAAACACCACCTAAAATTACTGAAATTGAGTCCAATGATTTTTACATTGAGGCAGTAAGTTATGTCAAAAGCAATTTTTCTGATAATCCTGGAGAGTTATCTCAGACTCCAATTTATCCCAATGATCATCAGCAATCTATTGAATGGCTTAATGATTTTTTAGACCAACGATTTCATGACTTTGGTATTTATGAAGATGCTATCGTAGATTCAGAACATTTCCTTAATCACAGTGTTCTTACGCCAATGTTAAACGTCGGTTTGCTAACACCTTTACAAATTATTGATAGTGTCTTAGAATACACCAAACAAAATGATATACCTTTAAATTCTTTGGAGGGCTTCATACGACAAATCATTGGATGGAGAGAGTTCATTAGAGGTATCTATGTGGCCAAAGGAACAGAAGAAAGGAATCGTAATTTTTTTCAGCACAAACGAAAAATACCCCCATCTTTTTATGATGGCACAACTGGTATTGTTCCTATTGATACGACTATACATAAATTATTAAAAACAGGTTATGCCCATCACATTGAGCGACTAATGATATTAGGTAATTTTATGTTGTTATGTGAGTTTGATCCTGATGAAATATACCGTTGGTTCATGGAGCTATTCATAGACTCTTATGATTGGGTAATGGTACCAAATGTATATGGCATGAGTCAATTTGCTGATGGTGGTTTAATGTCCACTAAGCCTTATATTAGTAGTAGTAATTACTTAAAAAAAATGAGTAATTACAAAAAGGCTCAATGGCAAGAAATATGGGATGCTTTATATTGGCGTTTCATAAATAAGCATAGAGAATTATTTAATAAAAACATTAGAATGAAATTTATGGTTTCTATGTATGATAAAATGTTGACTCAAAAAAAAGAAAAATTCGTCATTATTGCAGACAATTATTTTAAGTCTTTAGACGTTGACCCCAATTAAAAATAATTACAATATATGGCTAGAATTATATTCACAACAGTACTAATTGGTTTCATTTTAAGTCTTGACCTTTACGTTTGGTCAGCTTTCAAAACACAACTTATTGAAAGACCTTTCTTGAAATATACGTTTTGGTTAATTTCTTTGATGACTATAATTTTTATGTATTATCCTGCCATCAACACCAATATGACACTATATCCCAATTACATCGTAATTATTTTTGGCTTTATATTTACTATAATTTGTTCAAAGTTAGCTATGGTACTTCCATTACTAATTGACGATTTATTACGTCTCTTCAAATACGTATATAGAGTTATTTTTACACAAAATAGTCTTTCAGTGTTAGGTCAGCCCATAAGCAGATTAGACTTTTTAAAAAATACAGCTTTGGGTGTTGGAGTATTGACCTTTTCAACCTTTACATACGGTATTCTTGTTGGTCGTTTCAATTTTAAAAAACACTTTGTAGACATAGCATTGAAGAATTTTCCAAAGGGAGCAAAAACTTTAAAAATTGTTCAAATATCCGATCTACATTTAGGAAGTTTTAATAGAAAAGATAAGCTAATGGATGCCGTTGAATTGATAAATGAAGAAAATCCTGATTTGATTTTTTTTACAGGTGATTTAGTTAATAACCACGCTTCAGAGGCCGCCCCTTTTGTAGAAGTTCTTAAAAAGCTCAAAGCTAAATACGGTAAATATGCAGTTTTAGGTAATCACGATTATGCCGACTACATTAGTTTAGATTTGAAGTCTGATGAAGGAAGGTCAAAGTGGCAAAGTAATTTTGATGAAATACAACAGCATTTCACCAATTCAGATTTTAACCTTTTATTGAATGAAACCCGATTAATAAATATTGATGGATTAGAGATAAATGTTGTTGGAGTAGAAAATTGGGGCGATGGTAGATTTTCAAAATATGGTGATTTAGAGAAAGCCATGATCTCCGTAAAAGAAGGAATACCAACTTTTTTACTTTCTCATGACCCAACCCATTGGACAAACAAAGTTCTACCATTTTCAAAGCATGTGGACTTACAACTAGCCGGTCATACTCACGGTATGCAATTTGGGATAGAAATAAGAGGTGTCAAATGGAGCCCTTCTCAATGGAAATATAAATTTTGGGCTGGTCTTTATCAAATCAAGGATCAATATCTTTATGTTAATAGAGGTATAGGTCATTTGGGTTATCCCGGAAGAGTAGGTATTATGCCTGAAATTACAGTTTTAAACGTTCAGTCAACCTAACAAACTATATATGAAGTATTACTTTTCATTAATATTATTTCTTTTATCTCTGAGTTTACATTCTCAAACGGTTAGAGTTTATGGTAGCGTTAAGAACGCACTAAATAACGAGCCTATACCTTTTGCTAATGTAATAATAGACGGTACTTCTAAAGGAGCCACTACGGATATTGATGGTAATTTTGAGTTGTTTGAAATTGAACCAGGTCTGTATAATTTTAAATGTAGTTACATAGGTTTCAATACTGACTTAAAAGTTGAAATAAAATTAACGCCTAACAAGAATTTAAGATTAGATTTTGCATTAACAGAAAATGCTCAAATCATTGATGAGGTACAAGTGACTGCCAATACCTTCAACAAAACAGAAGAAAGTCCAACAAGTTTGCGAACAATTAACGCATCAGAAATCCTGAGAAGCCCGGGAGGAAATCGAGACATTTCAAAGGTAATAGCCAATTTACCAGGTGTTTCAAGCTCGCCTTCTTTTAGGAATGATATTGTTATTCGTGGTGGTGCTCCCAATGAAAATCGTTTTTTTCTAGATGGTGTAGAAATTCCAAATATCAATCACTTTGCAACACAAGGTTCTTCGGGAGGACCTGTTGGGATTTTAAACGTGAATTTTATTAGAGAGGTGGACTTTTATTCAGGTACTTTTCCTGCCAATAGGGGCAATGCCTTGAGTTCGGTAATGGAGCTTAAACAAATTGAAGGAAGTGATGAAGACTTTAGTGCCTCATTTATGGTAGGTTCTAGTGATGCCGGCCTTACAATTAATACGCCTTTGTCCGAAAAGTCAAGTCTATTGTTATCTGCTAGACGCTCGTATTTACAATTTTTATTTAAGGCCTTACAATTACCTTTTTTACCGACTTATAACGATATACAATTGAAATTTACATTTAAGTCTAATCCTAAAAATCAATTCAATGTGATAGGTTTAGCAGCTATTGATAACTTTTCCTTAAACCCAGAGGCCAATGAAGGAATTGATGACCCGCAAAAGTTAGCTCAAAACGAATATACGCTCAATAATTTACCTGTCAATGAGCAGTGGAATTATACTCTAGGTGGAACTTGGAAACGTTTTTTTGATAATTCTAATTTATTTGTGGTAATTAGTCGTAGTCATTTAAATAACACTGCAGTTAAACATAAAGATTATACTGATTTGACTTCTACAAAAATTATTGACTATCAATCACAAGAAATAGAAAATAAATCTAGAATAGAATATAATTTTAGAGAAAATAATATTAAGTTTAATCTTGGTTTAAACTTAGAAGACGCTACTTATTTAAATTCTACACAGCGTATTTTAACCTCAGGCGATTCTATTTATACTAAGTTAGTAGAAACTGACTTACACTTTATGAAATATGGTGCTTTTGCTCAATTGAGTAAGACCTATTTAGTGGATAGATTAGTCACTTCTTTGGGTTTAAGAATTGATGGTAATAGCTTTACCGATAATACGACTACTCCTAATTTTTCACCACGTCTTTCCTTATCCTTCAACTTTTCAGGTAAATCTAGCTTGAATGCTAATTTAGGACGATATTATCAGTTGCCAGCCTATACTATTTTGGGCTATGGTATAAACAATAACTTTTTTAATCAAGACGCCGAATATATAAGATGTGACCATGCTGTTTTAGGTTTAGAATATAATCCTTCCAATTACAGTAAAATAACACTAGAGACATTTTACAAGCAATACTTCAATTATCCTTTTTCAATAATTGACAGTATTTCTCTAGCCAATTTAGGTGGCGACTTTGGTGTAATCGGCAACGAAGATATTTCTTCCACTTCTCAAGGTCGAAGTTATGGATTGGAGTTTCTTGCACAACAAAAATTAAGCTCATCAATTTATGGTATAATGTCTGTGACGTATTATAGAAGTGAGTTCGAAGATAAAAATGGTGAGCTTATTCCTTCGGCTTGGGACAACCGTTTTATTTTTAATATGACAGCAGGTAAAAAATTTAAAAGAAATATAGAGTTAGGATTGAAATTTCGCTACTCTGGAGGTGCTCCTTACACGCCTATTGATTTGGCAACATCAAGTAATATGACCATTTGGAATATCAATCAAAGAGGAGTGTTGAATTATGATGCATTAAACACAGAGCGACTCAAAAATATTCACGGCGTAGATTTGCGATTAGATAAGAAATGGTATTTTAACAAATGGAGTTTGAACGCCTATATTGATGTGGAGAATCTATATAACTTTAAAATACAATTACCATCCGAAGTCGGAATTGATTCGGAGATAGGAGATGAAATATACACTCCTGAAAATAGCGATCAATACAGTTTGTACGAAATTGTTAATGAGTCAGGAACAGTACTTCCTAGTATTGGGCTTTTAATAGAATTTTAAGATGGCAGAAAAAGTACTAATCACAGGAGCAAGTGGGGCATTAGCCCAGCGTGTTAAACATCTTCTTTTGGAAAAGAGATATGATGTCATTACGCTCACGACTAATAAAAAAAAGACTAACGGTAAAGATGCTTTTTATTGGAACATTTCTAAAAAAATAGTTGATTCTAAAGCTTTAGTTAATTGTAGTCACATTGTGCATTTATCTGGATATAGCATTATGAAGCCATGGACAGCTGTGAATAAAAAGCTGATGTATGAAAGCCGTATAGATGCAGCTAAATTACTCTATTATTCTTGTAAAGACTTAGGTGTAAAACCTAAAACAATTATCTCTGCCTCAGCGATGGGTTATTATGGTATTGATGCCAAAGAACTCATGTCTGAAGATGATGCGCCAACACAAGATTGGCTCTCACAGATGTGTGTTGATTGGGAAAAAGCTACACAAAGCTTTCAAGCTTTGGGCAGTAGAGTAGTGCATATGAGAATATCCTTACTATTGAGTAAAGACTCAGGTTTTTTACAACCAACTATGTTGTCAATGCGATTAGGTGTTGGTGTTGTTTTCGGTAGTGGAAAACAGAATATAGAATGGATACATATAGATGATGCTTCAAATTTTATATACTATGCTATTCAAAATCAATCAATTAATGGAGCTTATAACTTGGCAACAGAAAAAAAATGGACACAATATGATTTTATGAAGTTTGTTAAAAGAAAAGTAGCTTTTTATGCATTTTTGATAAGAATACCATCTTTTGTTTTAAAATTGATTTTCGGTGGAAGAAGTGTTATACTTGAAGGAGGATGTTCTCTTTCAATTAATAAACTTTTAGCAACTAATTTTGAGTATTGTCATCCTAATTTAGAAAGTGCAATTAATAAAGAAATATATAAGAAATGACATATAACTTAAGCGTATTTTGGTTTAGACGAGATTTAAGATTACACGATAATCATGGGTTTTTTCAGGCTTTAGATAAGTCAAAATCTGTACTTCCTATTTTTATTTTTGATATTAATATTTTAAAAGACCTGAATCAAAATGACAGACGAGTAAGTCTCCTTTTTGATCGTTTAATGGAGCTAAATAAAGAGCTTGCTAAGCAATCTAAAAAAATTCATATATACTATGGTGATCCTGAACTAATATTAAATGATCTACATGAAAAATTATTTTTTGATGCAGTATTTACGAATACTGATTATGAACCTTATGCAACAAAAAGAGATAGAATGATAACTAATTCTTTAGAAAAAAAATATATTAAGTTTCTTTCTTTCAAGGATCAAGTTATTTTTGAAAAAGATGAAATACTTTCTAATGAGGGTAAGGTATATTCGGTATATACTTACTATATGAAAAAGTGGAAAAGTCTTTTTAATAATTCAATGACTGATTCATATCCTTCACATAAATTATTATATAAATGTATTACTTCAGATGCTATTAAGTGTGTGCGTTTTCTTGATGAAATTGGCTTCGAATATTCAAAATATATATTGCATAAGCCTAATTTAACACAAATATCTTTAAATAAATATGAGGAGAGTAGAGATAACCCAAATGTTAATGGTACAAGTAATGCATCAGTTCATTTACGTTTTGGTTTTTTAAGTATTCGGGAAGTTGTAAAAATAGCTCTTCAACACTCCGAAATATTTTTAAATGAGTTGATTTGGCGTTCCTTTTTTTCCCAAATTTTATGGAATTATCCTAGAGTCGTTGATAATTGTTTTAAGGAAAAGTATAATAGTTTAGAGTGGAATAGTAATGATTTGATTTTTAAATGGAAAAAAGGTCAGACAGGTTTTCATATTGTTGATGCAGGAATGCGTCAATTAATAGAAACTGGCTATATGCATAATAGAGTTCGGATGATAGCTGCTTCATTTCTAGTTAAAAATTTAGGCATTGATTGGAGACTCGGAGAAGCATACTTTGCGTCTAAGCTAATGGATTTTGATTTAGCTTCCAATAATGGTAATTGGCAATGGGTAGCAGGTACAGGTTGTGATGCTTCACCATATTTCAGAGTTTTTAACCCAGATACACAAAGAGAAAGATACGATCCTAATTTCGAATATTCCGGTAAGTGGATAAATGAACTTGAAGAGAATGGTATTTATAGAGTGCCTAAAATTGTAGATGTCAAACAATCTAGACTTGAAGCTATCGATAGATATAAAAGATGCGGCTGAGTAAATTAAAGAAAGTTGTAGTAGTTGGCGCAGGTGTTGGAGGTTTAGCAACTGCTATTCGTTTATCTATCAAGGGATATTCTGTCGAAGTTTTTGAATCCAACTCATACATAGGAGGTAAATTATCACAAATTGAATCCAAAAATTTTCGCTTTGATGCTGGGCCTTCTTTGTTTACTATGCCTGAGCTAGTCGATGAGTTATTTGAATTAGCAAATAAAAACCCACGACTCTATTTTAATTATATTCAGTTAGAAGAAAGTTGTCGTTATTTTTATTCTGATGGAACTTTTTTAAGAGGATATTCTGACGTCCATAAGTTTGCCGAAGAAGCGGCCAAGCAAACTTTTGTGAATCCCAAAAAAGTAAAAAAATACTTAGAAAAAAGCGCCTATATATATGATTCTACAGCTTTCCTTTTCTTAGAGCGCTCTTTACACAAATGGAGTTCATACTTATCTTTTAGAGTTTTGAAATCTTTGTTTAAGTTACCCTTCTTAGGCATTTTTTCAACTATGAATCAGGCTAATTCTAAAGCATTAAATAATGAAAAGATGACCCAGCTTTTTGATAGATATGCTACTTATAACGGATCTAATCCTTACTTAGCTCCTTCCATATTAAATATTATACCTCATTTAGAGTTTAACAAAGGGGCCTTCTTCCCAAAAGGTGGAATGTACTCTATTGCCTTATGTTTATTTGAGTTAGCTAAGTCTTTGGGAGTTAAGTTTCATTTGAATTCAAAAGTCAGCAGAATTGTTGAAAATAATGGTAAGATTTTGGGTGTTGAGGTCGAAAATAAATTTATTAACGCTGATTATGTAGTTTGTAATTTAGACATTCATTTTGTTTATGAAAAGTTATTGCATAGCGATAAAAAACCCACTAACATATTAACCCAAGAACGTTCCACTTCGGCTCTAATTTTTTACTGGGGAATTAATAAAACGTTTGACAATTTAGATTTACATAATATTTTTTTTAGTAATGATTACAAGCAAGAATTTGAATATTTAAGACAAGGTCAAAACATTTATGACGATCCTACAATTTATGTTAACATCACCTCGAAAAAGAATAAGTCCGATGCTCCTGATGGTTGTGAAAATTGGTTTGTAATGATTAATGTACCATCTAATACTGGACAAGATTGGGACAGTTTAATTGTTGGAGCAAGACAGTCTATTTGTAGAAAGTTATCTCAACAATTGGAAATAAACCTAGAATCTCATATCTTGACAGAGGAAATTTTAGAACCAAGAACAATTGAATCTAAAACTGCCTCTTTTCAAGGGTCATTGTATGGGTCGGCATCAAATAACAAGACAGCAGCTTTTTTACGTCATTCTAATTTTTCTAAAGATATAAGAGGACTATATTTTTGTGGGGGTAGTGTTCACCCAGGTGGCGGTATCCCTTTAGCACTTTCTTCAGCAAAAATTGTAGATAGTTTTTTTAAACATTTAACTAATGAGTTGGACAAAAGTTAACCTTATAATTATTACTCTTTTTATTATTCATTTAGTTGGAGGTGTTGCTCTTTCTATAGATAGTGTTAAATCTATGTTTCTTTTTCTTACGCCAATTAATCTTACATTCACTTTTGGATTATTAATTTGGGGAAATGATGACTTTTCTATTAATTTTTTCAAGATTATTTCTGTCCTTTTCTTAATTGGATTTTTTATTGAAGTTATTGGAGTTTATTCTGGACTTTTATTTGGTCAATACCATTATGGTAAAACGTTAGGTTTTCAGCTTCTAAAAGTGCCACTTATTATTGGCGTAAATTGGGTAATCTTAGTAGTGTCATCTTTTGCTGTCAGCTCCTATTTTGTGTCTGACACAATTTTAAAAGTAGTATTACCTTCTTTAATTATGGTTTTATTAGATCTTATGATTGAGCCTGTGGCCATACGTTTAGATTTCTGGCATTGGAAATCAGAGGTTATACCATTACAAAATTACATTATGTGGTTTTTAGTTGCTTTGATAATGAATTGGATTTTGACTTTTAATCAGTTCAAGTTTAATGTGAAATTAGGTTTTGGCTTAATAATTTCTCAAATTCTTTTTTTCACTTTACAATCGTTTAATATATATTAATGGAGTTTTTAGAGCATCATTTTTTCTATTTCATCTTAATGTTAATATCATTAGCTTATCCTCTAGCACAGAGTTTTGAAAGACGTATTTATTATTTTAAAAAGTGGCATCTTTTGTTGCCATCCATTTTTTTGATGATGCTGTTGTTCATACCTTGGGATATATGGTTTACTCATTGGTCAGTCTGGCATTTTAACAGTGACTACATATGTGGCCTAAAAGTATTTTCATTACCAATTGAAGAGTGGTTATTTTTTGTTGTAGTTCCTTTTGCTTGTGTCTTTATTCATGAGGTGCTAAACTATTTTTTTAACAAAGAATTAGAGTCGAATTCTTATGTTATAATTTCATTTTTACTTGCTGTAATACTAGCAGTATCATCAGTGATATGGTCAGACAGATTATATACACTAGTTTGCTTTAGCCTAACATCAGCTTCTCTTTTTATATTATCTATTTACAAGCCAAAATGGATAGGTTCTTTTTTTAGAACGTATTTAGTTTCCTTAATTCCATTTTTAATTATTAACGGTTTTTTGACAGGTAGTTTTAATGAAAAACCCATAGTCAGTTACAGCACAAATCAAATAATTGGAATTAGAATTTTGAATATTCCTATTGAAGATAGTTTGTATTGTTTATTGATGCTTTTGATAGTAATAACCGTTTACGAAAGAAAATTGGCATTAAAGTAAAAATAAAAATGTCATTTTCACTAAAAGATTAATATTTCACATTGTGTTAGTGTTGTTTTTACACTTTTTAGTATATATTTGCTAAAAAAATACATTTGCATATTAAAAAAATTGCAATAATAACTTCTGGAGGAGATTCTCCGGGCATGAATGCAGCACTTAGAAGTGTTGTTCGTTCAGCTAATTATCACGGCATAGAGTGTCTTGGATTTTTTCGCGGTTATCAAGGTTTAATAGAAAATGATTTCAAGCCACTTGAAATGCGTTCAGTTAGTAACATTCTTGAACTTGGTGGAACTATTTTAAGAACAGCACGCTCATTAGATTTTCATAAATCTGAAGTTCGAGAAATGGCTTACTATAATTTAAAGTTGCATAATATTGATGCATTAGTGGTTATTGGAGGGAATGGTTCGATTACAGGAGCTAATGTTTTTGCTAAACAATTTGACTTTCCTTGCGTGGGTATTCCAGCCTCAATAGATAACGATATATATGGAACTGATTGTTCTATTGGTTTTCAAACAGCCTTACAAACCATAGTTGAGTCTGTAGATAAAATTAGAGATACAGCTCGCTCACACAATCGATTATTCTTTGTCGAAGTTATGGGAAGAGATAATGGTAATTTAGCTCTTTACTCAGCTATAGCTTCCGGAGCGTGTTTTGTAATAATTCCAGAAAAAGAATTTGAGGTCAATAATCTTGCTGAGCGATTAAAAACAGGTAAATCTTTAAGTAAATCATCAAGTATCGTTGTTGTAGCAGAAGGTAATAATTACGGATCTTCCTACAAAATTGCTGAAGATCTAAAACAAGTATTTGATGACTACGAATCAAAAGTAACTATTCTTGGACACTTACAAAGAGGAGGTTCACCTGTAGTAATGGATAGGCTAATAGCAAGTAGATTAGGTTTATCTGCAATTCAAGCATTAATGTCTGAAAACTATGGTATTATGGTTGGCATAATTAAAAACGAAACCGTATTTATTTCTATGCAAGATGTACTAGATAAACAAAAAATAATAAACGAAGATTTATATAAGTTAAACAAAATTATTTCAAGATAAAATGACAAAAATTAAAGTAGCAATCAATGGATTTGGAAGAATAGGAAGAAATTTTTTTCGTCAAGCACTTGAATCTGATAGCATTGAGGTCGTAGCAATTAATGACCTAACAGACGTAAAAACTTTAGCGCATCTATTAAAGTTTGACTCTACGCACGGTGTATTGAGTAATAATGTCAGTCTGTCGAATAATAAGATTTTAGTAGATTCTATCGAGTTTCCAGTTTATTCATGCCCCAATCCCCAAGAATTACCTTGGAAAGCGTTAGATGTTGATGTTGTTTTAGAGTCTACAGGACGTTTCTTAAAGAACGAACAAGCTTTACAACACGTAATAGCTGGGGCCAAAAAAGTTATTATTTCAGCACCTTCACCTGATGCCAAAACAGTCGTATTGGGTGTAAATAATGAGCTCATTACTGACGAGGATTTTGTATTTTCAAATGCTTCTTGTACAACAAATTGCCTTGCGCCAATGGCAAAAGTTATAAATGATAATTTCGTAATTAAATCTGGATATATAACGACTACACATGCTTTTACAGCAGACCAAAATCTTCAAGATACGCCTCACAAGGATTTAAGAAGGGCTCGCTCAGCAGTGAATTCTATTATTCCTACAAAAACAGGTGCAGCATCTGCAGTTGGTAAAGTATTACCAGCTTTGAATGGTAAAATAGATGGGATAGCTTTTCGTGTGCCTGTGGCATGTGGTTCAATTACCGATTTTGTATGCGTCACTGAAAAGGAAACAACTGCTGATGAAGTCAATAAATTGTTAATAGCGGAGTCCAACACATCAATGCAAGGAATATTAGCTATTAGCTCAGAACCTTTAGTTTCTATTGATATTGTTGGTAGAAAAGAATCATCAATTATTGATTCAGAATTAACTAAAGTTGATGGGAATTTGATTAAATTAGTTTCTTGGTACGATAATGAAACTGGATACTCCGCGCGTCTAATTGATTTGTGTTCAATCCTTTCTGAAAAAGAACTAACAAAAATTTAATGTTATGAGTAGAATAGCAGTGATAGCACATGATAATTTCAAGCCTAATCTTTTACAATTCCTTAAGGCTAAAAAGTCATGGTTTTTTGGTAGAGAAATTGTTGCTACTGGAAGAACAGCTGAATTTTTAGAAACTGGTGATTTAAATTTGCCACTTATTCACGTTAAAAAAGGTTCTGATGGGGGTTATCTTCAAATTACTGAAATGATAAAAAATGGTGAAGTAGGTATTGTGTTTTTTTTTAGAGATGCAACTATTGTTCAACCTTATCATAGAGACATCAGTAAACTACTTAATATTTGCGATTTAGAAAATATCCCATTAAGTACCAATCAGTCTGCAGCAGAATTGTTAATAATAGGTAAAATAAGAATGGAAGCTTCTGAAAAAGTACAATCTAAACTTAGTGTAAATAAATGAAGATAGCAGTTATTGCGCACGACGGAACCAAAGACCGCCTCAGGCGTTTTATACAATCCAAAATGGACCTGATTTCTAATCTTACCATCGTTTATACTAGAGGAACATCTAAGATTTTTAAAGAATTAATCTTAGATATTATTGCAGTAGAATCTGGGCCACTTGGGGGAGATGCGCAAATAGCTGCACAAATAGTAAGTAATAAGATAGAGGCTGTTCTCTTTTTAAGAAATCCTTTAGGCAAGCATCCTCAAGAACCAGATATAAATATGTTGTTGAGATTGTGCGATGTGTACAAAGTTCCACTAGCAACTAATTTTAAAACAGCAGAGATTTTATTAAACCATTTTAAAAATATTTAATAAGATGAAAGTAGTAGGAGTAGATATTGGGGGAACAAATACAGAGTTAGCTGTCGTAGATTCAAATGATGGAATACTAAAAATAAGAGCCTTCAAAACCAAATCAAGTAATTCATTTTTACAATATATTGATGATTTAAGTTGCCAAATTAAAGAATTAACTTTGGATTATTCAATAGATTCAATTGGAATAGGTGCGCCTAACTTTGATTCTAAGGCACAAACGTTTTGTCCAGTAAATTTCCCTTGGGACGACCTAAAACCCTTTAATTTAAAAGCTCATTTACAGAGGTTATTAAATATTCCTACTTTTTTAATTAATGATGCCAATGCATCTGCTATGGCTGAAAATCGTTATGGTGCAGGTAAAAAATTCAAAGACTTTTTAATTATCACTGTTGGTACTGGTTTAGGGGGTGGTATTATTATCAATAATCAGCTTTTTGAAGGTGCTTTCGGATATGCAGGTGAATTGGGCCATACCAAAATAGAGGGTTTAGATAGACAATGTAATTGTGGTGGTATGGGATGTTTAGAGACGGTTGTTTCTGCTAATGGTATTAAAAAGTCATATGCTATTAATATGAAAGAAATCAAAAGCAGTGTTCAAACCCAAATCCCTTCAGTTAAAACCATTTTTGATATGGCTAAGAATGGAGATAAAAGATGTAAAACGGTTTTAAACTTCACATTTGAAAAGCTTGGACAAAAAATGGCTGATTTTATACACATAGTTAACCCAGAAGCAATTATTTTCTGTGGAAATATTGCTAAGTCTATGGAGTGTTATTTGCCGATTATTTCTGGTTTTTGCGAGGAGCAATTACTTGATGACTTCAAAGGAAAAATTCACTTTGGAATATCAGAACTACTAGATGATAAAATGAATGTTTTAGGACCCGCTTCGTTAGCATTTTCAAAAGCTGAAGAGTTAGTTAGCTAAAATATTTTATTGTTGGTTGAATTTGTAAAGTTCAGCAGGTTTGTGAGAGACACCCTTTTGCTTTTCGTTTGTTTTTTCTAGTATCCCTTTACTTATAATTTGTTTCCTAAAATTTCTTTTATCAAGCTTTTCATTCAATATTATCTCATAAAGTTCTTGTAGTTGAGATAAAGTGAACTTTCTTGGTAATAATTCTGATGTTACCTCATGGTTTATTTCTGTTTTTAAAAACTGAATAGCATCATTAATAATTAAGTTATGGTCAAAAGCCATTTCTGGTATATTTTCTATGTCTGCCCAGCATGCATCGTGCGCAAAATAAGAGGCTTGAGGAACATAGTCTTCCATTCTTACAATAGAAACATATCCAATAGTAATAACTCTTTCATTTGGATTTGCTCTAAAATTATTTAGCCATTCTTTATCTTTATCATCATTAACACGAGTTGGGTTTCCAAATGTTTTGAATTGCTTTAGATAAAGTTTGTCTAATTTAGTTAGACGATAAAGAATTCTATTTGCTGCATCGTCTATATCTTCATTAATATTAATTAAATCACCAGGAATTGCAAACTGTGTTTTTTTGTGTAGTTGATTTGAAAAAGGATTTATTTTTTTTTCAATCGTTAACACTTTTAATTTTTTTTCAGTATCGTCGAATCCGAATATTACACAATCTACAGAAACATTAATTTTTGACATATTAAATAAAGTATATCTCAAAGATATTAAATATTCAATTAAGATTAACTTTTAACTAATTAAATTAAAATTTATCTTACTATGTTGTTTAACTTAAAATTTAAATTTCAAGACAAATTTTTGATTGATTTTGTGATAAATATTTAAATGAAGTAAATAATTAAGCCTATGAAAGTAAAATAAAGAACAAAAACAATTAATGATCTAAACATATTAAGCGGTTTAATCCAATATATTAGTGTAATTAATATGGAATAGAAAACTAGTAAAGCAGAAGACAACATAACAATATTATTTTCTAATATTGATTCTGTTGATAACGATTCTCTGTTGTTAATTATTAAATAAATAAAAACCGGTAATCCAATTCCAATACAAATATCAAAAATATTACTTCCATAAGCATTTGAAAATGCATCTTTATACTTTTTGTTTCCAGCATCTTTCATTGATAATATAGTGTCAGGTATACTTGTTGCGATTGCTGCAATTAAAAATGAAATTAAAAATAAATTTAAGTTCAATATTTCAGATAATTGTTCGCTACTAATTACCAGTTCTCTGCATGCTATCGAAATAATAGTTAATGATATTAAAAGTATAAGACACGACTTAAATGTTGTCATTTTTGAATTATTTGATACTATAGAAGCTATATTAATATTTAATATTTTACTCAATAATGAAGTATTATTTATCAGATTTTTTTCATCCACAATAAATTTATGCTTACGACTTTTAAAATTCTTGTTTCTCTTGTTAAAAATTACACATATATAAATCAAATAAAAAATAATTAATATCATTGAAAGGTAAATTGAAACACCTCCTAAATAAAGACAAACAAACAATATAATTTCAGCAACAATTAAAAAAATTCCATCTTGCAGAATTATATTTTTTTCAATAGGAAATTCTATTCGACCTTTTTTGAAATAAATAAATAAAAGTGACAATACAGGAATCATTGTTATATTAAAAATAGAACTTCCAATTATTGTTGCAAATCCAGCTGAGAAACCTTCAATATCCTTTAGGTAGAATATAAATAAAAATGAAATAATAAGCTCTGGTAATGAACTTGCAATAGCATTTATTGTTGGACCTTTAATACCTTCATTAAGATTTCTAGTTAAATAAGTAGATGCGATATCAAAGGACTCACTCGCCCTCCAAATTAGATAAGTTGATAAAGAAATAGTAAAAATTAACAAAAATATTTCCATGACTATTTAATATTATTCTAATAATGTTATGTCGCCTGTATATCTATGTATATCTCCAAAAACATCCTTTATTTTTGCAACATACACATAAACACCTTGTTTACATTTTTCACCAGTTGATTGATAAGTTCCATCCCAACCTTTTTCAATATGATTTATTACATATATTTTCTCTCCCCATCTTGTGTAAATATTCATTTCAAATTCTAGTATTCCGATTCCTTTTGAAATAAATTTTTCATTTATGAAGTCACCTTGAGGTGTAAAACTATTTGGAAAATTAATTATATAGTCACCGATACTAATTTGTTTTGTAATTGTATCTCTACACTGATGAATATTTTCTACTGTTAAGCTAACGTTAAACTTTTGTATTGAATTATATGAATGTGTAGTATTTTGATTTGTATTATAATTTCCATCACCAAAATCCCAATACCATTTATTGATAATAGACCAACTATCAATACTTTTATCTAAAAAGTTTAACGTTGTATTTATTTTATAGAATAAACTATCTTTTTTAGGTATTATTTCAAAATTCGCTAATGGTTTTTCTAAATTACCAATATTAAATTCAATTAGTTTTTCACAATCAAATTTATCAGTTACAATTATTGAGTTTTGCCCATCTTCAAGATTATAAACCTGCTGTGTCGTTTCTCCATTATTCCACATAAAACTATATTCAGAGGATTCTGGGCTAACTTTTATTATACCACTACCAACACCTTTGCTACATGTATCTGGAGAATGAGTTAAATCGACAATAAAATCTGTTGGTTCAATGAGATTAAAAGACTGATTAATTTCACAATTATTTTGATCATTAACAACTAATAAATAATTTCCAGAATTTAAATTTGACAAGTTTTGTGAAGTTGAACCATTACTCCAATTAAAAAGATATGGTGGAACAGAACCGTCAATTGTTGTATTAATGTATCCATCTTCATATCCGTAACAACTAATATTTAATCCTTGATAATTACTTAAAGAATAATTTAATGATATTTCTGTGGGCTGATTGAGAAATATATCATTTGAGTTATTACAATTATTTTGATCTAAAATTGAAACAAAATAACTTCCTGAACTTAAATTCATAATGTCTTCTTGTGATTCATTATTATTCCAAAGTGTCAAGTAAGGCTCTACACCTCCATTAATCGTTAAGTCTATTCCACCATCAGAATAATTGTAACAACTAATATCGTAACCATTATAATCATACATGGACTCAATGTTCGAGGTAAGTAGTGGTGGCTCTATCAGTTCAATAAAATTTAGATTTTGGCAGTTATTTAAATCAAAAACTTCAATAAAATATTCATTTGCATTTAAGTTATTAATGGTTTCACTTGACTCTCCATTATTCCAACTGATATTGTATGGACTTACACCCCCATATATATAACTTCCTATTGCACCATCATTATATCCATTACAACTGATATCATAACCATTATAATTATTTAAT
>CAJWWC010000006.1 GCA_913048435.1 uncultured Flavobacteriales bacterium
CAGTTCCAACTTTCTAAAATAGGACTGCAATCAGCTTCACATTCATTTAAATCATCATAAAATCCAGAACCATCCATTGGATCTACACAAGCATTATTTACACAGTTCCAACTTTCTAAAATAGGACTGCAATCAGCTTCACATTCATTTAAATCATTATAAAATCCAGAACCATCCATTGGGTCTATACAAACATTGTTTACACAATTAAAACTAATCACATCAAACTCATCGCAAATGCCGTCATTATCAAAATCATTATCAATAATAACACCATCTTCACAACTTTCACAAATACCATCAAGATACACGCAAGATAAATCGCTGATAGTTGCATAGTTAGAATAATTACAAGCTAAAGTATCTAAACATCCATATACATCATCACAAATTACTGAGAGTTGCCAATTATAGAAGTAATAGTAATAACTTTGAGGGTTTGAAGTGGTATTGGCAGTAATACTAATATAATCCAAAATATTAATAGGAAAAATACTTGAATCCACATCATTGTTTCTGTATAAACCTTGATTATCACCTATTACACCAATTTTATAATCGTTACCGACTTCTATATCATAATCTATAGAAATTGTATTCAACCCCTCATTTAAAAAAAAGTTTGCACTATAAATCTGAGTATCGTTGACATCTAATATTTCTATCTCTACAACAAATGCAGTTTGGGCATAAACATCAACAGAATTTATAGTAACATGTTCTACACAATCAAATACCATATCAAATGCATCATTAGTATGAAAGCCTCCAACACCATAAGTTAAATTATCTATTGCACCACCGTTAGCAACTAATACATTAGCTGTTGAATCGAAATTTTCTGAAAATGGATTAGTACAACCCAATTGTGGAGTTATACAAGTTCCATCATCTTGACAAGCCAGTTCATTATAATTTAAAGCTGTTGGCTCCGTACAACCTGCCAAGTAACAACAATTAAAATCATCAAACATAGCATCTGAATCAAAGTTTAAAGCCGTAGTGTCAGTACAACCACAATTATCACCAAGTTTAAATTTAATCAAATCATTAAAGTAAATCTGATTGTTCCTATCATATCCTGAAGTAAAATATAAATCACAATTAATCAAAAAACATCCTGGTGCCCAACGTGCATTACCGGGGTGAGATTCTAATTGTACCCAATTATCTGTTTGAGGTGTATATTCCCATAGTTCACCACTGTCTAATGGACCATGATCATCACCATCACCGCTTAGCACATATCCCTTTCCATTATAAGAAAATTGAGTTCCTGCTACTCTACCCTCTGAAGGAAATTCATTTAATGTTATCCAACTATCCGTTTCAGCGTCGTATTTATAAAAATCATTATAAATATTTATAGCACCATTGATACTGTTTCCATGACCAAAACCTACATACGGAACACCATCAATGCCAAAATAAAAAGGATGGTGTCTAACGCCAAAATCAAAATCAGCTTTCTGCAACCAACTGTCAGATGGAATATCATATTCCCACCAATCGTCTAGATTAGCAGTATTACTCCCAAGTCCAACATAAACTTTATCGTTTACTAGTACAAGTGCTGGATGACTTCTTCCTGCTGAAGGAAAATTAGCCAATTGCGTCCATTGATTATTTGGAATATCATATGCCCACCAATCAGTAGGATAATCGGAATTAAACTTACCAAATCCAACATATGCAGTTGTATTATTTGATACACCATAGGCATAGCCACGAGGACCACCTGGAAAATTACCGATTTGCTCCCAACTTTCTGTTTGAGCATCAAATCTGTAGGCATCTTCTAAGTATTCTCCTGAAGCATTTTGCCCTGCCATAACGAAACCGTAACGATCATTTGAAAAAGTAATGGGATGATGTCTACTATCTGCATCGTATGATTGAATAGGCTGCCAATTTTGTGCCAATAAATGCGATGAAAATAACATTGTAGAAAATAGGTTTACGAAAAGAAAAAAATTGAAATTCACTTGAATTGGGATTTGTTAGTAATAAGGTACAAAAATACTGATTTTTGAACTGATAAAATTATATTGTACATGATTGAAGAAAACATCAAACTTATTTACTATTAACTGTATGCTATCTATTTAAAAAATATTTAAATTTGCGCACATTAACTTGATGGTCGCGTAGCTCAGCTGGATAGAGCATCTGCCTTCTAAGCAGACGGTCACAGGTTCGAATCCTGTCGCGATCACAAAAAAAACTCAGCAGTACAAATGTTGAGTTTTTTTGTATAAAATAATTGAGCTCAAGACATTTAAAAAAATTTTATACTGTAGAAAATTTAAAGAAATCTATCTTCCTTTTTTTAGTGGGAATTTCATTCGGTAATCTACCTTTACATTTCCTTTTGTAATGTCATTTAGTTTACGTTTCAATAAGCGTTTCTTAAATGTACTTAAATAGTCAGTAAAAAGTACGCCTTCAATATGGTCGTACTCGTGTTGAATAATTCGGGCTTTAGTACCATCATATTCTTCATCTATAATATTGAAATCTTGGTCTTGATAACAAATACGTACTTTAGATAGACGTGATATATCCTCTCTTACACTTGGAATAGATAAACACCCTTCATTAAAACTCCACTCTTCACCACTTTCTTCAATTATTTTTGGGTTGATGAAAACCTTACGAAAACCATTCATTTCAGGATTTTCATCAGTAAAAGGGCTACCATCAACAATAAATAAACGGATGCTCCTACCAATTTGAGGAGCTGCTAAACCTACTCCATTGGCTTCATACATAGTTTCAAACATATCCTCAATCAATCGTTCTAAATTGGGATAATCATTAGAAATATCTTGAGCTTTTTGTTTTAAAACTTTTGTTCCGTATGAGACTATTGGTAAAATCATTTACAAGAGTTCATTGATTAGTTGCTCAACACTAATACCTTCGGCATCAGCTTGATATGTTTTAACCAATCGGTGTCTAAGAATAGGTTTGGCTACAGCAATTACATCTTCAATATCTGGTGAATACTTACCATTAATAGCTGCATGACATTTGGCACCTACTACTAAAAACTGTGACGCTCTAGGTCCTGCACCCCAAGCTATAAACTGATTTACTCTGTCAGTTGCCATTGAAGAGTTGGGTCGTGTTCTTGCTACTAATTTAACAGCATATTCTATAACATTATTAGCAACTGGTATTTTACGTACCAATTGCTGATAGCTTATAATTTGCTGGGCATCAAGTATTTTATCCAATATTACAGTTTTGTTGGAAGTTGTACTTTTAATTACTTGAAGCTCTTCTTCGTAAGAAGGATAGTCTAAGACAACATTAAACATAAAACGATCAAGTTGGGCTTCAGGCAATGGATATGTACCTTCTTGTTCGATAGGGTTTTGAGTAGCTAATACGAAAAACGGTTTACTTAATTCGTGTCGCGTACCCGCAGCTGTTATTGATTTTTCTTGCATAGCTTCCAACAAAGCTGCTTGAGTTTTTGGAGGTGTTCTATTTATTTCATCTGCTAAAACAATATTGGCAAATAAAGGACCTTTATTAAAAACAAATTTCCTGTTATCATCTAAAATTTCAGAACCGACAATATCGGATGGCATTAGATCAGGAGTAAACTGTATTCTATTAAACTTTAAACCCAAAGATTGAGCTATGGTTTGTACTAATAATGTTTTAGCTAAACCAGGCACACCAACTAATAAACAATGACCTTGACTAAAAATGGATATAATTACATTTTTAATAACCTCATCTTGACCGACTATAACTTTTGCTATTTCTTTTCTAAACTTAAGATAGGATTCTTTAAATCCATCTAATTCATCTACCTCTGACATACCAAATCATTAATTTTTTAAATAATCACTAATTTCACAATCATAATCTACTTTTATATCAATATAGGTTTCATTTAATTTATCTTTTTTCCAATTATTCAACACTCTTACTTTCTTTTCTTGAAGTGCTACACTTTGAATACGATCATAGTCTTCTTTCAAATTTGCTTTATGTTCTTCAATGATTCTATCGATATAAATAACACGACATGCTTTTCTACCATCATCACTAGTAAAAATAGTCGGCTTTGAATATTCGTTTTCTTTCAAACCATTTATTGTTGAGGAAATAGAAAATTCTAATTCGTCTAGAACGAAAGAAGATGAACCTGTTTGTTTATTTACTATTCTACCACCATTATTTCTGGAATCATCTTCAGAATATTTGATTGCTAATTGATCAAAACTAACACTATCTAAAAGCATAAGATTGACAATGCTATCAAGTTTAACTTTTGCATTTTCAATTGATTTTGGGCTAATATTAGGTTTCAACAATATATGACGAACGTTAAATTCTTGACCTCTTCTACTAATCATCTGAATTAAATGAAAACCAAACTTGGTTTCTATAATATCTGACAACTCTTCGTCTTGCAAACGAAATGCAACAGATTCAAATTCAGGTACTAACACACCTTTCCTAACAAAACCCAAATCCCCGCCGTTTTTTGAAGAACCAGTATCATCTGAATACAAAGAAGCTAAGAATGAAAAGTCTTCACCATTATTAATTCTTTGCTTAAGAATATTTAGTTTACTGATAATTCTATCCCTTTCAAGTTTATCTATCTTAGGAAAAACCACTAATTGAGAAAGATAAATTTCTTCAGCGAAAATTGGCAGACTGTCTTTGTGTATTTTATTATAAAATTTCAAAACATCCTGAGGAGTCACATTGAGATTTGAAGTAATTTTATTTTCCATTTTTTGAGAAAGACGCTGTTCTCTAAAAATAGATTGAAATTCATCTTTTATTTGTGAGATAGATTTATCAAAATATTGTTCCATTTTTTTTTCAGAACCAATTTGGCTTATAAAATATTCTATTCTTTGATTAATAGCATCATTGACTTCATCATCAGTAACTTCCAAACTATCTAATTCAGCATGGTGACTAAGTAGCTTTTGAAATATCAAATCATTCAAAATATCACATTTAATATTTTTACTCTGGTTTTCTATTTTTTTTAATTGTAAGTATTGTTGTTCAATCTCAGATTTGAAAATAGCTTTATCACCCACAACCGCAACGACACCTTCAACAATCTGTTGTGCTTGAGTTGTTGATATCGTAAAATGAAAAATAAAAATTAAAAGACTAATATTTTTCAAATTTAATATGATTTTTAACGATTGCATTTTCATAAATTTCTTTTTCAATTTGCTTAAGAAAACTTAATTTTCTTTTGTTGATTATTATGGAATTAATTTGACTACTAACCATTTCCAAAGGAGAAACATTTCCTTTAGAAATATAATTTTTTATAAATAAAAAATAATAATAATTATCATCTTCAGCCTCTATACTTTTACCCTTTTTTATTTTTTTTTGAGAAAAATTATGTGGAAATGTTTCAAAAATTTCATCAACAAAAAACCAATTATCTTCAATATAGTAATCGTCTGCAAATTGATAACAATAGTCTTCTAACAATAATCTACTTTGTTCATCTTCTCTGTTGTAAAAATTTTTAAACCTCCACAAATTGGGAACTTCTTTTTTTAGCTTGATAAAATTTAATCTAGCTACAGATTTATTCAAAATAAAATTTGATTTATTGTTTTCATAGAATGAATAAACTTCATCAGTATTAACAAAAGTATCTAGTTTTCGATTGAGTAATTCTTTCTGATAATAATAAATTAATAATGATTTTTCATAGTTTTCTACTTCGGATTTGACATTTTGTTGAGAAACAGGTAAGTTTACTTTAGCTTTTTGAACAAAAAGCTGCTCGACGGCCCACTTTTCAGAAAGTGAACGTATTAATTTTAAACTATCTTTGCTGGACAAATCAGGTGATAACAAATGTTCAATATCATTAAAGTATAATTTATCTCCATTTACTGTCACAAGAAGTTTTTTTGTGTCCTGATGAAAAAAATTACAAGAAAAGATTACAATTACTAAAAAATATAAATAAAACTTCTTGTGCATGATTAATGATGTAATTTTTACTAGTCAACAAGTTTATAAAGTACATCGAAATAAACTTCAGATGGATATTTTTTTTCCAATTCAATTTTCCAAACCGCCTCAAGATAATTTTGGTAATTGGTGATAATCTCACCTTTAGCTTCATCGAAAGTTTTTAATTCATCATTTTTCAACTCTTTGATGTCTGCAAAATATATCGACCCATCAAGATTAGTTTCATTTTCAGTTAACCCAATTTGCCAATTATTATCTACCACAGAATTTTTTCCTTTTTCAAAAAAACGAGAAGAAATTTTTAAATTGTTTGAACGTTTTCGGTTTATTAAGTTTAATAATAATTCATCAGTTAAAAAATATTCTCCTTTTCCAAGATTTAGGAATGATATTTCATAATCACTCAAAAGGTTTTGATCAAATCTATTATTAATCAAATTTCTTACTTTTTTGGCAATAGTTTCATCATTTGAAGTGTAAACTGTTGCAAAAGCTCTTTTATCCCACCGATAGTTTTCTTTTGTTAAATTATAATAATCTAATAATCCTGATGTATCATCAATTGCTTTTGACCATACTTTTTGATCCATTAAATCAAAAAGCATTATACCATCGTGATATTCTTTCATTAATGCTTTAAAATCCGGGTATTTTTCTTCTAATTTTGAATCTTCGTAATCAAGACATGTTTTTTTTACCCAATCATTGTATCTATCTTTAACTTCTCGACATCTGTTTGCCGAATCAACATTAATTTTATTAATTGCTAAATAATCAGCAAAATCGTCTTGTGTAAAATAATTACCATCCAACACAAACATAGTTTTACCATTAGTTGAATATGATGATCTGTCCCAATTTTTGAAATCTATTTTACAAAATTCTTCAATGTTAGTAGAGAAATCTTTAAAGTCAAGAATTAGCTTATTTAATCTAGAAATATAAAAATTTTGATTAGTAGAATGACTACTACCTTCTGAAAAATTATAATCGTTTTTAATTTTTGCTAAAAGTGATTCTACTCCCTTATTCGCTCTCGAGTCTCTCTTTATTTTACTTTTTATCTCAGGCTCTGCGTCCTCAAATGATGGCACACCTCTTTTATCTATCAACTTAATTACATGCCATCCATACATAGTTTTTACGGGATTTGATATTTCTCCAGGTTCAGATAAGTTAAAGGCAGTATTTTCAAATTCTGGCACCATTTGACCTGATGAAAACCATGGTAATTGACCTCCATTTTTCGATGAACCTTTGTCATCTGAAAATTTAGTCATTTCTTCAAAAGAAATACCATCGTTTAATGACTGAACTAATTGTTTAATTTTTTCTTGATTAGCAGCTTTATCTTTTTTAGAAGCATCACTTCTTTCTTCAATCATTATGTGAGCTACTTTGACCTCACCTCTGTTTTTTCTTTTATCAATTGATTTAAGTATATGATAACCAAATTGAGTTCTAAAAATATCAGATATTTTTCCAATGTTTGTATTGTAGGCAGCAGATTCGAAAGGATAAACCATTCTAAATGCAGAAAAATACCCAAGATCACCATAATTTGTTTTAGCAGAAGGGTCATTTGAATATTCTTCAGCTAATTTAGCAAAGTCTTCGCCGTTTATTGCTCTGTTTTTTAGTTCTTTGATTTTATTGTAAGCATTTAAGGTATCACTGGGTAAAGCGTTTTCAGAAACTGAAATTAAAATATGACTAACTCTAACTTCATAATTCATTCTTTCGTAAGCTTCAGCGACTAACTCGTCTTCGGCTGTTTGATCTGTCAAATAAGGGCGAGCAAGTTGATTTCGATATCCCGATAATTCTGTTTTAAAAGCTATGGATGTATCCATTTTATTTTCCTTTGCAAAAAGAACTTTTCTTTTAAAATCTATAAATAGTTGAATATATTCATCAAGATATTCTTTTGTTATATTTTCTTCATTATTATTTTTATAGAAAATTGACTTAAATTCTTTCAATTGAATATTCTCTGATCCTACTTTAAGAACTATTGATGAGTCATCAGACGAATTTGATTTGATGACATTAATTTCGGCAAAGGCGAAATTTGCAATTAAAAAAATAAATAATAAATTTAAAAATTTGTGCATTTTATTTGTTGTTAAAAATTATCTACTATAATTGGGTGCTTCTTTTATTATACTCACATCATGAGGATGGCTTTCAGTCATACCAGCAGACGTTATTCTGATAAATTTTGCTTCTGAGAGCTCTTTTAAATTACTAGCACCACAATATCCCATTCCTGCTCTCAACCCACCTATCATTTGATGAATTACTTCATCTAAGTTTCCTTTAAATGCAACTCTTCCCACAATACCCTCAGGAACTAATTTTTTAATATTATCTTGGTTAGCTTGAAAGTAGCGGTCTTTTGATCCTGCTTTCATTGCCTCTACTGAACCCATTCCTCTGTAAGTCTTAAACTTTCTACCTTCAAAAATAATTGTTTCTCCAGGAGCCTCCTCAACACCTGCAAAGATTGAACCTAACATTACAGAACTAGCTCCAGCCACGATTGCTTTAACTATGTCTCCTGAGTATCGAACACCACCATCTGCAATAATTGGAATACCTTTCTCTTTAAGTGCTTTAGAAACATTCATTATTGCTGAAAGTTGTGGTAAGCCAACACCAGCTACAATACGAGTAGTGCATATAGAACCAGGACCTATACCAACCTTTACAGCATCTACACCAGCATCGGCTAATGCTAGGGCAGCATTTTCAGTAGCAATATTACCGGCTATGATATCAATTTCGAATTCAGATTTTAATTTTTTAATTGTTTGTAATACTCCTTTGCTGTGACCATGAGCAGTATCAATGATAATTGCATCAACACCTGCATCAACTAATGATTGAACACGTTCGATAACATCGTCAGTAACTCCAACAGCTGCTGCAACTCTCAAACGACCATATTGGTCTTTTGAAGAATTGGGACGTGTTTTATTTTTCATTATGTCTTTATAGGTGATTAATCCTACTAACTTGCCATTTTCATCAACTACAGGTAACTTTTCAATTTTGTTAGTTTGTAAAATATCTTCAGCATTTTCGAGATCAGTGAGTTGGGTAGTAATTAAGTTTTCCTGAGTAGTCATTATTTGAAAAATAGGTCTTGAATAGTTCTTTTCAAAACGTAAATCTCTATTGGTAACTATTCCCAATAAATCACTATCTGAAGATACAACTGGAATTCCTCCAATTTTATTTTCTTTCATGATATCAAGCGCATCACTAACAGTTGAATCTCTAGGAAGAGTTATAGGATCAAGAATCATTCCGCTTTCCGAACGCTTTACTTTGCGAACTTCTGATGACTGTTCAGTAATAGACATATTTTTGTGTAAAACTCCAATTCCCCCATCTTGAGCTATTGATATTGCCATTTTTGCTTCGGTAACAGTATCCATTGCTGCTGAAACAATTGGTATATTCAAATTTATATTTCTAGAAAATTGAGTATTGACATTAACTTGATGAGGTAAAATGTCAGAATAATCTGGAACAAGTAAAACATCATCATATGTTAATCCTTCACCAATTATTTTATTACTGAGATCCATTCTTTAAAATAAGTTGGACAAATTTAGTAAAATCTTGACTATAATTAAGAAAATAAATCAGATTATCTTAAGAGTGTAATGCTTCCTGTATCTGTCAATTGTTCACCTTGTGCATAATCAATGTTAATCTTGTAAATATAAATACCACAAGGAGCCAGATTATTGTTTAAAGTTCCATCCCAACCCTCGTCAATAGAACTAGTTTCAAAAATAGCCCTTCCGTATTTATCAAAAATCTTCAAATTAAAATTTTGAATAGATTTTTTATCATTTATTATTACTTGCCATTTATTATTCTTTACATCTTGATTTGAAGGTGTAAATGCATTTGGTATATACAGCGATGGTGATTTAGAAACACACACCATATTAGAATAAACTGTATCTTTTCTATCTAATACATTAAATAAATTTTCCGTAGAAACAAGAAATAAACAAATCTTACCCACATCAGACGAAATTGATACATCATAATCTGTTAAAGGATAAACATCTTTGAGAAAGCTTCGTTCACCATTAACTTCTTTCCACAATTCAAGATGAGAATTAGATAAAAAGTTGTCATATTCAGATGTTTCAACATATATAAACTCATTAGAAGCCGACAATAAACTTAATTTTAAATTATGAGCATAAGAAACATCATTGGAAGAAATATATTTAGGTAAGTCATACTCCTTACCGCAAATATCTACTGGTTTAGCTTGATAATAATAGAAATTTCTTTCAGGTAAAACTAAAGGGTCAATATATAAATATTCGTTATTAGTAGCAGAAGCCTGTCCTGAATAAAACTGAAAGCCATTTTCTAAATTTGATTTATAGACATTAATATAGTCTATATCACGTGAGTCTGACAATACACTAACCTCAATACTATTTTCTCCAATTACACTAACCTTATTAATATAGCAATATTGAGGTTTATCAATATCGGTTGTAAATATTTCTAAAAAATTAGATTTAGACAAATTACCAACAGGACTCATTGTTTCCAACCATAGAGTATATTTGCTTGAGTATTCAATAGGAAAAACTAAAGATGTATTGTCAGAGCTTATAGCTATTGTTTGCTCAAGAAAAACCGTTCCAGACTGTATATCTTCTCTGATGGCTTTAAGTTGATAACCGTCCATAGCAAACATATTTAGATAACTGTTCCAAAACAGCGCTAAAGATGTATCACAATTTTGATAATCGAATTTGAGAAAAACAGTAGAATGTGGATCACTTCGCACACTACTGTTTCCCATAGCGTCAATAGCTACTATACTAAAAGTTTCTTTTTTTTGTTGAGGACTTGCGGTTGAAGTTAAATAAGTAGTATTCGCAATTCCCATAACCGTATCAAGAGGTATCCATAAGCCTGTAATATCTTCAAAATATATGACATAGCTTACTACGTTTGGGGTAGAATTAACCCAATTTATTTCAACTTGTTGAGTACTGTGGTCAACACTGAGAAAAGTTATTACAGGAGCATTTGGGTCTTGTGCATTGGACATTAAAGTAAAAATTAATGATAAGTTTAATATTAAATTTTTAATAATTCGCATTACAGATTAAATAATGGATATGTTTTAAAACACCATTTTAGAAATATTATTTTTTACTGATTGAAATTCTTGCATTATCTCTTGAACAATTTCTCCAGCAGGTTTGATGATATCTATAGTTGATGATATTTGTCCGACTTCTAACTCGCCGTATTCCAAATCACCCAAAAACATACCTTTTTTAGCTCTGCCTCTTCCTAATAACGTTTGAAGTTCTTCTTTTGTTGCTCCCTTTTCGTAGGCCGAAACAATTTGATTGTAAAACTCATTTTTCAATAATCTGACTGGAGTAATTTCTTTCAATATAAGCTGAGTATCGCCATCTTTGGCATTGAGTATATAATTCTTAAAATTTTGATGAGCTGATGATTCTGGCGAAGCAATAAAACGACTACCTATCTGTACGCCATCTGCTCCTAACACCATAACCGCTAACATAGATGCACCACTTCCGATTCCTCCTGCAGCGATTAATGGTAAAGAAACGGCTTTTCTTATTAAAGGAATTAAACACATGGTGGTTGTTTCCTCTCTACCGTTATGCCCACCTGCTTCAAAACCTTCAGCTACAATGGCATCAACACCAGCATCAACTGCTTTTTTAGCAAATTTGACGTTACTCACAACGTGTACTACAGTTATATTGTGAGCTTTTAAATAAGAAGTCCACCTTGCTGGATTTCCTGCTGATGTGAAAACTATCTTAACACCCTCTTTTATAACAATAGAAATATGATCTTCTATTTGAGGATAAAGCAAAGGGAGATTTACAGCAAATGGTTTATCGGTATGTACTTTGCACTTTTGAATATGATCTTTCAACACTTCCGGATACATAGAACCTGAACCTATAATCCCTAGACCTCCAGCATTACTAACTTCCGAGGCTAACTTCCAACCACTACACCAAATCATACCCGCTTGAATAAGTGGATATTTTATGCCAAATAATTGGGTAATAGTATTGTTCATTTTCTATCTTTGTTTTCGCAAAAGTTAATATAGCGAAATTAGATAAATTTTACCAATGAAAAGAGATAACACCATTTTTAAACTTATAGAAGAAGAAAAAAACCGTCAAACTCACGGTATTGAATTGATAGCCTCAGAAAATTTTGTTAGTGAACAAGTTATGGAAGCTATGGGTTCTGTACTGACCAATAAATACGCTGAGGGTTTTCCAAATAAACGATATTATGGCGGTTGTGAAGTTGTAGATAAAGTAGAGCAATTGGCCATTGATAGAGCGAAAGAACTCTTTGGTGTTGAGTATGCTAATGTACAGCCTCATTCTGGCTCGCAGGCCAACGCTGCTGTATTTTTAGCAGTACTTGAACCAGGTGATAAAATTTTGGGTTTTAACCTAGCTCATGGTGGGCATCTTACACACGGATCCCCTGTAAACTTTTCTGGAAAGATTTACCAAACTAGCTTTTATTCTGTCAAAGAAAAAAACGGAATTATCGACTACGATGCGATGGAACAAACAGCTCTGGAAGAAAAGCCACAACTCATTATTTGTGGTGCATCAGCTTACTCAAGAGACATAGACTATGCTCGTTTTAGAGTTGTTGCCGATAAAGTTGGTGCTTTATTGATGGGTGATATTTCTCATCCTTCTGGCCTTATTGCTGCTGGACACTTGAATGATCCTGCACCTCATTGCCATATCTTAACCACCACAACCCACAAAACGCTAAGAGGACCAAGGGGTGGACTCATAATGATGGGCAAAGACTTTGAAAATCCTTGGGGCTTAAAAACACTGAAAGGAAAAATTCGTAAAATGTCTGCTTTACTAGATTCTGCTGTATTTCCAGGTACACAAGGTGGGCCACTAGAACACGTCATAGGGGCAAAAGCTGTTGCTTTTGGAGAAGCCTTAGAATCTAATTTTAAAAATTACACAGCTCAAGTCATAAAGAACGCCGAAGTAATGGCTCATTGCTTTATAGACAAAGGCTATAAAGTTATTTCTGGAGGAACAGAAAACCATTGTATGTTGTTGGATTTACGCTCAAAAGGAATTACTGGAAAAGATGCTGAAAATACATTAGTGTTAGCTGATATAACGGTAAACAAAAATATGGTTCCTTTCGATGATAAATCACCTTTTGTTACTTCTGGGATGCGTGTAGGCACACCAGCTATTACAACTAGAGGAGTAAAAGAAGATACCATTCCTCAAATTGTTGATTTGATTGATGAAGTATTAACAAATATAGATGATGAACAAGTGATTGCAAATGTCCGTAAAAAAGTCAACGACTTGATGGTACAATTTCCTTTATTTGTACAATAAAAAATACAAATGAATAAATTAAGCAAAAATATTGAGATCAATCGTCAATCTTGGGAGGATAGGACTGCTGTTCATTTGAAGTCTAAGTTTTATGATTTAGAAGCCTTTAAAAATAATCCTATGTCATTGAAATCTTTTGAGTTAGAGGGGCTTGGTGAAGTAAAAGGAAAATCCTTGTTACATCTACAATGCCATTTCGGACAAGATAGTTTGTCATGGGCTAGAAAAGGAGCAAAAGTAACTGCTGTAGATTTTTCAACTTCAGGTATAAAAGCAGCTAAAGCACTTTCTAAAGAATTAAATATAGAAGCTGAATTTATAGAATCTAACGTCTACACACTAGACTTAAAACAAGAATTCGACGTAGTGTTTATGTCATATGGTACACTAGGCTGGTTGCCCGACCTAAAAAAATGGGGAACAATCGTTGCTAAACACTTAAAACAAGGAGGGACTTTTTTTATTGCTGAGTTCCACCCCGTCTTAGATATATTAGATGTAAATACTAAATTTGGCTATTTTTTTGATGAAAATACACCAACAATTATAGAAATGGGTAGCTATACTGATGGTGGTGAAGATATGACTACCGAGTATTGTTGGTGGAATCACTCACTATCAGAGATATTTGTGGCATTAGAATCTAATGGTTTGAAGTTACAATCCTTTGCAGAATTTGATTATTCTCCCTATTGTATTAAAGGAACTGTCGAACGAGAAGAAGGTCAATATGTTTTGGAAAATAGAGCCAAGCAATCTTTACCCTATGTTTTTACACTAAAAGCAACCAAGAAATAGAAATTTTATAACAAACCAATAATAAAAAAGCCCCTATTATGTAGGGACTTTTCTTGTAGAGTAGCGAGGGAGAGATTTGAACTCTCGGCCTCCGGGTTATGAATCCGACGCTCTAACCAACTGAGCTACCTCGCCAAAGTTGGGTCGGCAAATATACTATTTTTGTCAACTCCTCAAATCACTTTTTGAATTTTTAAGAGCGACCCTCTTCATCTAACAATGAAGTGCTTTTTTTTAGGGTTCTCAGAATCAAACAAATTGCAAGAGTAACAGCTAGTATATACCAGCCTATTTTAGGGACTAGAAAGTCATTTTCTTGAAACAAATTTCTAATAAATTCAACGAATACAAAACCAATTACTGTGGCTAATATTCCCGAATATTCTCTTCTCATTACACTTATTATTGAAAATGGAATATGGCTTTTTTTGAATTGAAATAATTTAGGTACAAATACTGGTAAATTACTCGCCCAATCTAAATATTCATGTCCAAATTTACGTTCTAAAAAACGTTCTTCAGCAAACATGATACGTTCATAATAAATATAATATAACAGACTTACTATAATTATAAAATACCAATTGAAAGTAAAAAATACGACACCAATCCACATAAAATAATTACCTAAATACAAAGGGTGGCGTAGCATAGAATATATACCAGTTCTATTAAGAACTTCAGCCATTTGTTCTTTAGTATTTCTTCCAGACGTACCTCTTGGAGTAGTTCCGATAGTATAAGCTCTAATAAAAAAGCCTATGAATGACAATACTACAGCTGATAATGTAAAATTATTTTCTTGGTACAAGTTAATGGAATCTGTGAAATAAATAAATGGTATAGCCAAAATAAAGAGGACAATTGGAAATTGTCCTCTGTATTTAAATAGAAAATTTCCTTGTTTTTCTATTTCGTTGATTAAAGCCATTAATTTATAGACAAAAGTTCTACTTCAAAAATAAGCGTTTCATTAGGGCCTATTGAACCTCCTGCACCCCTTTCACCATATGCTAAATCGGATGGGATATACAATTTATACTTTGAACCTACATTCATCAATTGTAAAGCTTCTACCCAACCTGGTATAACCCCGTTGACTGGAAAAGTGGCTGGCTCACCTCTTTCTACAGAACTATCAAAAACAGTACCATCTAAAAGTGTTCCGTGATAGTGTACTGTGACCTGATCGGTTTCAATAGGAATTGCTCCAGTACCATTCGTTATTACTTTGTACTGTAATCCAGATGCAGTAGTTGTTACACCTTCTTTATTACCGTTTTCATCTAAAAATGTTTGGCCAGCAGAAATAGCTTCTTGACTTTTCTTTTGAGATAACTGAACAAAATAATCTTGAATTAGTATATTAGCATCTTCTTCATTAATTTTGACTTCATTACCTTCAAAAACATCAGAAAAAGCAGAAGCAACAGCATGAGTTTCTATACTCTCAAAACCACTGCTTTTTAAGTTATTTGCCACACTTATTCCCAAGCTATAGCTCACCGAATCCATTTGTGTGTCTAGTTCTAGATTGTTGTAAGAAGTTTGATTACAAGCAACAAATGTTACTGCAATTCCAAGAATAAAAAGTTTGTTTTTCATTGTTTAAAATTTAGTTATTAATGTAGTTAGGAATTATTATTTTAAATATAGATATGGCTTCTTCAATAGTTGATGCAGACCCTCCAGCTGCGTTTATATGCCCACCTCCGTTAAAGTGATCTCTAGCTAATTGATTGACAGAAATATCTCCTTTAGAACGAAAAGATATCTTAATTATTCCATCACGTTCAACCATAAAAGCAGCGACATAAATACCTTCTATTGATAAGGCATAATTGACGACGCCCTCAGTGTCACCTTTTTTAAAATTAAATCGTTGCAGTTCTTCTTGAGTTAAAGTTATGATCGCAATTCCTAAATCACTCATTACCTCCATCTTTTCACTCAAGCAATAACCTAATAACTTCAGTCTATTGACTGAATTATTATCATAAATTTGATCATAAACCCAATCGTTTCTTGCACCTTTTTCCAATAAAAAACTAACTACTTGATGGGTTTTAGAATTCACCGAATTAAATCTAAAATTGCCTGTATCAGTCATAATACCAGCGTATAAACATTCAGCGATATCTTGATCTATTTCATCTGTATCTTCAAGCAGTTCTAAAAACTCAAAAATCAATTGAGCTGTAGAACAAGCTGATGTATCTGAAAAATTAAAATCAAAAGTATCAGGTTGCTGATGGTGGTCGATCAGTACTTTTAATGCTTTAGAGCTTTCTACTATAGGTGCATAGGTATCAATTCTACTCAAAGTATTGAAGTCCAAACAAAAAATTAATTCTGCCGATTCAGTAATTTTTTTAGCTTTTTCTTCTTGAGAGCAATATTCTATAACATCTTTATCACCTTTCATCCATTTTAAAAAACTTGGATAATCATTAGGTGTTATGACGTGAACGGAATGACCTTTTTTGAGAAGGTAATTATATAGTGCTAAAGAAGAACCCATGGCATCACCATCGGGTCCTTTGTGTGTAGTAATAATTACCTTTCTTGGTTCCGATAAACAGACTTTTAACTGATTTAATTCTCTTGTATGCATAAAGTTTGCTAAAATAAGAATAAAACTGAGTGTAATTAGCAAATGAATTTCATAAATTCGCGCCATAAAATTTAAAATTTAAAAATGGTAACTAATAGAACCTTTACAATGATTAAGCCCGAAGCTGTTGAAAATGGTCATATCGGAGCTATATTAGAACGAATTAATGCTGCTGGCTTTACTATAGTAGCAATGAAAAAAACAGCTCTTAGTTCTGAAAAAGCAGGAGAATTTTATGAAGTTCATAAAGAACGTCCATTCTATGAAGAATTAGTAAAATACATGAGCTCTGGACCTATCGTAGCTGCCATTCTTGAAAAAGACAATGCTGTTGCCGATTTTAGAAAGCTTATTGGTGCAACAGATCCGTCTGAAGCTTCTGAAGGTACTATTCGAAGTGAATTTGCAGAAAGTAAAGCTAAGAATGCTGTTCATGGATCTGACTCTGATGAAAATGCTGCTATTGAAGGTGATTTCTTCTTTTCATCTGAAGAAAGACACTAGAACAAACTTTTGTATGTAAAAAAGTTTCAAAAATATTTATTAGCACTTTTTTATTTTAATATGATATCGTTTATCACTTCTTTTCCAACTTTAGAATTTAAGTCTTTAACGATTTCAGACTTCTTGTAGGAAAGCTCTTGTCTTAAAGTTGAAGAATTTAAACGAATATGTAATTTTTTATTTTTTATGTATACTTGTTTGGTATGTTTAGCTAAACTAGGACCTAAAAACTTATCCCATTCCGTCATTATTTTGACTTCATCGAGTTTACTTTCCCAACCACTTTGTTGTAAGAAATTTTGGATAACCTCTCCCAAAGATTGATGATTACTCTTCCTTTTCAATGGTTCCGTTTTTTATGTGAAACAATTTATAATCGGCATTAATTTTATTAAAAATTTGCTTGGAACGTTCAGGATGGGTATCCGTAACGAATATTTGACCAAAATGATGTTGATCGACCAGCTTCATGAGGTGTTCTACTCTGTTGTAATCTAACTTATCAAAAACATCGTCTAATATTAACATAGGCTTGTAGCCCAATGCTTCCTGCATAAAATCAAATTGTGCTAATTTAAGTGCAAGTAAAAATGTTTTTTGTTGACCTTGAGAGCCAACTCTTTTTATAGGATGACCATTGAGGTGAAAAATTAAATCATCTTTATGCACACCTACTGAAGTGAATTTCACTAACCTATCTTTTTCTGAATTTTGTTGACATAAATCAAGAAAATTCTTTTCGGAAAGTTGAGAGTCATAATGTATAGTCACTTGCTCACTAGTGTTAGAAATAGTCTTGTAATAATTTAGAAAAATAGGTGCTAACTGATTTAAAAATAATAATCTTTTCTCGAAAATTATATGAGCTAGTGGCGCTAATTGTTCATCATAGAATGACAAGTTTGACAGATTAGCGATATTTGAATCCGAAGATTTCAGAAGCGCATTTCTTTGTAAAATCAACTTATTATATGTCATCAATGTATTTAGGTATTCCTTATCAAATTGAGAAATAACACTATCCATGTATTTTCTTCTTACATCACTTCCCGACAATAATAATTCGCTGTCAGTTGGCGAAACCATTACAAGAGGAAATAGTCCGATATGGTCAGCCAATTTATCGTATTTCTTTTTGTTGCGCTTTACCACTTTTTTTACTCCAGTCTTAAAACCACATTGTACTAATTCCATTTTACCATCTTTTTCAAAAACACCCTCAATAGTCATAAATGCTTCGTCGTGGAGCACATTCATGCTATCTTGTTTAATAAAAAAGCTTTTAGTAAAGGACAAATAATGAATAGCATCAAGTAAATTAGTCTTTCCAGAGCCATTATCACCCACAAAACAATTGATATTTGGGTTAAAATTTAAACGACTATCGTAATGATTTTTAAAATTTAATACAGATAATTTATCTAAATACATAGGTGTTCCAATTCTACTTCACTAAAGTATCTATTTTTTGAGTTAATATATATCAATTATAACAAACTTTTTCAAATGGAAAAAAAGATTATTTTTGTGACTCAAATTTCAATAAAAATGGCAAAGAAGAAAGACAAAACTGAAGAACAATTCGCAGCAGTCGAGGAAACTTTAACGAGAACTGAACAATGGGTTGAAAATAATCAGAAGACTTTATCAACAATTGTTTTTACAATTGTTGGTGTTATAGCTTTGTTCTTAGCCTACGGAAAGTTTTATCTTGAACCTGTTAATGAAGAAGCTCAACAAGAACTATTTAAAAGTGTTAGTTATTTCGAAGCTGACTCTTTTAACTTAGCACTCTATGGTGTAAATGGAGAATATGGTCTTCTAGATATTATTGATGAATATGGTTCAAGCGATGCAGCTAATCTTGCTAATTATTATGTAGGTATATCTTTTTTAAATATGGGTGATAATGAAAGCGCTATAGATTATTTAAGCGACTTTTCAAGCGATGATGAAATTGTATCTTCCATAGCTTATGGTAGTATGGGAGATGCCTACATGAATATAGGTGATTTTGACAATGCTATCAACTTTTGGACTAAAGCAGCTTTTAATAGCGAAAATAATTTCACTTCACCAATTTACCTTAAAAGAGCAGCAATGGCTCTGGAGGAAGATGGTAATATTGATAAAGCATTAGAATACTATTCCTCCATTAAAAAAGATTTTTCAAAATCAGAAGAAGCAAGAGACATCGACAAGTTCATAACCAGAGCTCAGTTGAAACAAAATTAATTTCATTGAACAGCGAGCTTTTTTATGGCTACAGTTATTAAAAATTTATCAAATTATAATTTTAACTTAGTACCATCTGCCTCAGATATGAAGTTTGGGATTGTTGTTGCCGAGTGGAACGAAAATATTACTGAGAGCTTGTTTATTGGCGCCAAAGATGCCTTAATAAAATGCGGCTGCAATGAAAATAATATTATTAGAAAAAACGTTCCAGGCAGTTTTGAACTTCCCTTAGCTGCTCAATTCTTTTTCGAATTAACTGATGTTGATGCCGTTATTTGTTTAGGAAGTATTGTAGAAGGAGAAACCAAACACTTTGAATATGTATGTAAGAGTACAGCTTTAGGAATTAAAGATGTATCATTAAAATATAATAAACCGGTAATTTTTGGTGTACTTACAGATAATAATATGTTACAAGCTATTGATCGATCCGGTGGAAAATATGGTAACAAAGGTGTCGAGGCTGCGGTAAGTGCTGTAAAAATGGTTGATTTAAAATCAAAATTTAATTAATCTTAGAATAATTACAAAAAAAGGTCTGATAAAACAGACCTTTCGCGGAGAGAGAGGGATTCGAACCCCCGGTACATTGCTGTACAATGGTTTTCAAGACCACCGCATTCGACCACTCTGCCATCTCTCCCGAGGCAGGCAAAATTAAAATTTTTTTAGTTTTATTTTACATAATAAATAAAAAAACATTAAAATCTATAAATTTTTATTACACATTAATTTTTTAATTTAGCATAATGACAAAAAAAAAATTCAAAAAGTATCTTTTAATATGCTTGTTTTTATTGGTTGATGTATTTTGTTTTTCTCAAAAAATAGATGCAAGATTTGATGTTGCACATTTCCAATCTGAAAATACACCTTACATAGAAACTTATTTATCAGTAAATGGAAACGGAGTAACTTATGTTAGCAAGCCTAATGGTACTTTTCAAGCCCAACTTTCCGTTAATATTGAATTCATTAAAGATGATAAAATCATAAAAGTAGATAAGTATATATTATCTAGTCCAGAAATAAATGATACTTCCTTTATCGATTTTGTTTTCCTAGACCAACAACGTTATCAACTTTTTGAAGGAGATTATAATCTTAGGTTACGGATAAAAGATAATAACAATACATCGGAAGAAATTAAGCATGAGCAAGCCATTAAAATAAAATCAATAAATAATGGTTTTTCTGATATTCAATTAGTGGAATCTTACAGCAAAACAAAAGATAAAAATATACTAAGTAAGGGCAGTTATGATTTAGTACCTTTTATTTCAAATCTTTACAACACTGCCAATAAAAAATTAAGCTGCTATTTTGAGTATTATTCTGAAACTGATGAAGAAATACTAATTCAAATTAGTATTATCTCTCAATCAACTCAGAAAATAGTTAATGATTTTGTCAAAAGAAAAAAATGTAAATCAATGTTTGATGCTAGTTTAATTACTTTTTCCATTGAAAATTTGCCAAGTGGGACTTACTATTTAAATATTGATGCTATAAATAGAAATAATGAGGCTATACATTCTCAAAAACGAAAATTTTATAAAATTAATAAAGACATAAAAAATGAATTTGTTTTTGATAATACTTTTATATCTTCAATAGACAACAAAGACACTCTAAAACAATTCATCCAGTTTTTACACCCACTACAATCATCTGTTGAGAATATTCAAGCTAAAAACTTAGATTACGATAATGTAGAAATGCTTCAAAAGTATTTTTACAGATTTTGGCATGATCGAGATCCATTTAATACAGAAGAGAGTTGGAAAAATTATCATAATCAAGTAAAACTTGTCAATAAAGAGTTTACAAATGGAATAATTGATGGATACTTATCTGATAGAGGAAGAATATATTTGAGCTATGGCTCCCCAAATTCTAGGTCACAAGAAATAATGCCTAAGGGTTTTCAGCCATTTGAAGTTTGGCACTATTACTCTATTGGTAATGAAAGAGATATAAAATTTATTTTCTCAAACGATAAAATGCCTAATGAGTATCGCTTAGTTTACACAAATAAATTCGGAGAAATTAATGATAAAGATTGGTTAAACCGATTCGAAGAAAATTATTATAATGATTTCGATGAAGGAAAAAAATCTCCAATTGATTATTACAACAACCCTAACTAACACAACTTGAATAGCTTTTTATTAATATTGTTAAAATTGTATGCCCGTCTTCCAATTGGTTTAATATATATTTTAGGTGTCAAATTAACCATACTTCTAAGACTTTTTGCCTATAGAAAAAAAGTTATTGAAAATAATCTAAAAAATGCTTTTCCAAAAAAAAACATATCATCTTTAAAAAAAATAAAAAATCAATATTACTCACATGTTGGTCAAGTACTAGCAGAATTTGTAAAGCTATTTCATTGTTCTGAAAATACTATAAAAAAAAGAAATAAATTCGTTAATGATTATCAAGTAAAGTCTTTTTTAAAACAAGATAAGGATGTCATAATAGTTTTAGGTCATTATGGAAATTGGGAATGGGCTCTTTTAGCCGCCTCATTAAATTTTGATGCCGAAATGGTAGGAATCTACAAACCACTTTCTTCTAAATTTTGGAATAATCAATTTTTAAAAATACGCTCTCAATTTGGGGCAACACTAATAAGTATGAAAGAAAGTGTTCGTTATCTCTTAAAAAAAGGTAATAAGCCTAGAATAATTGGTATTTTATCTGACCAAACTCCATCTGGTGGTGAATTGAATCACTGGATTAATTTTTTAAATCAAAAAACTCCTGTATTTTTGGGTACAGAGAAGTTAACTAAAAAGATGGATTGCCCTGTATTTTTTGCAAACATAAATCCTTTAGGTCGTGCTAAATATGAAATAAAATTTGAACTCATAACAGACTCGCCAAATCAATACCAAGAAGGAGAAATTACAAGCTTACATTCCCAAATTTTAGAACGTAATATTAATAGAAATCCAGCCTTTTGGTTGTGGTCACATAGGAGATGGAAACACCAACAAAAGTAGCAGTAGTAATTCTTAACTACAATGGTATTCATTGGCTTAAAAAGTTTTTAGGAAATGTTGTGGAAAAAACTACCAATGCCGAGGTGATTATTGCTGACAATGCGTCAACAGATGATTCTATTAATTATGTAATTAATAATTTTCCAAGTGTAAGACTTATTCTAAACAAAACTAACGAAGGTTTTGCTGGTGGCTATAATAAAGCGTTGCAACAAATAAGTGCTGAGTATTATGTTTTACTTAACTCTGACGTAGAGGTTACTAATAACTGGATAACACCCATCATCGAATTAATGGATAATGACAAAAGAATAGCTGCTTGTCAACCAAAAATAAAAAAATACGACAATAAAAATAGTTTTGAGTACGCTGGTGCAAGTGGTGGTTTTTTGGATAAGTATGGCTATCCATTTTGTAGGGGTAGAGTCTTTGAAAATATAGAAGAAGATAAAGGACAATATGACGATGTTTCTGAAGTATTTTGGGCTAGTGGAGCATGTCTTTTTTTACGTGCCGAACCTTTTTACGAAGTTGGTGGTTTTGACTGGGACTTCTTTGCTCACATGGAAGAAATTGACCTATGTTGGAAACTTAAAAACAAAGGCTACAAAATTATGTGCGAACCCAAATCATCTGTTTTTCACGTTGGAGGTGGTACACTAAATAATGGAAGTAAATTAAAAACATATCTGAACTATAGGAACAATCTGCTAATGCTATATAAGAATCTTAATCCAGAAAAGCGATTAAGCACTTTAATTAAACGGATGTTGTTAGACGGTATATCTTCTTTAAAATTTATTCTAAATGGTAAACCCCAGCATGTGTTTTATATTTTGAAAGCACACCTAAAGTATTATACTTTACTGAGAGCATTTAAAAAGAAAAGACCACAAAGCTATCAAGCTAAATTATTTCCAAAGAGTATAGTTTATTTGTATTTTGTTAAAGGTTTGAAAACTTACGATCAGCTCAATAAAGATTTTAATTGATTTACAGTATAATCTATCTCTTCAATCGTATTGTATTTACTAAAGGAAAAACGCAATGAAGGACGACTCATATCTTTACCAATAGCTCTTAACACGTGTGAACCTAAATTACTTCCTGAAGAACATGCACTTCCTGCAGAAGATGCTATGCCCAATATATCTAAATTATAGAATAACATTTCACCAATTTCAGTTTGGGGAAATAGAACATTTAATACAGTATACAATGACTTTTCTAAGCTACCACTCTCGCCATTAAACTCAATACCAGGAATAGCATTTTTCAAGCCTTTTATCATATGTTGTTTTAGCATCTCTATATGCGTTCTATGTTCTTGTAAGTCTCGATAAGAAACTTCCATAGCTTTAGATAGTCCTGCGATACCATAAACATTCTCAGTTCCAGCACGCATATTTCTCTCTTGGCCACCTCCAGAAATAAAAGGTTTTATTGAAATATCGGCATTGATATATAAAAAACCAATTCCTTTAGGACCATGAAATTTATGCGCTGCACCAGTCAAGAAATGTATGGGCAATTCTTGTAAATCAAAATTATAATGCGCCATTGTTTGAACCGTATCAGAATGAAAAATGGAACCGTATGTATTACACATTTCACCAACAGCACTAATATCTAACAAATTACCAATTTCATTGTTGGCATGCATCAGGGAAACAAAACTTCGACTGTTAACTTTTAACAATTCTTCAAGATGAGACAAAACAACATTTCCTTTAAGGTCTAAATCCACAAAAGAAAGCTTAATCAATCCCCTAGAAGCCATATCTTCCAAAGTATGAACAACTGCATGGTGTTCAATTCTTGAAGTAATGGCGTGATTAATTCCTAAATCGACCATACCACAACGAATAGCTATATTGTCAGCCTCAGTACCACCAGAAGTGAAAAATATTTCTCCTGGGTTACAATTCAGATGTTTGGAAACATTTTTCCTGGCTTTTTCAACTATTGAGCGAGATACTCTACCAAAAGAATGTGTGGAAGATGGATTGCCAAATTCTTCTTTTAAAATAGGCATCATAACCTCTATTACTTCTTTATCAATTGGCGTTGTCGCCGCATTATCTAAATAAACTTTCATCGTCTAACTAATAGTCAATTCTTTAATTTCATTTATAAAGCGTTCAGCCAAATTATCGGCATTCTTTTTACTTCCACTCTCTGTGTAAATTCTTATGATAGGCTCAGTATTAGATTTTCTTAAGTGAACCCATTCTTCAGCAAAATCTATTTTCACACCATCTATTGTTGTAACATCTTCGTGAGCATATTTTTTTGATATTGATGATAAAATCATTTCTACATCAATTTCTGGTGTTAGTTGAATTTTATTTTTTGACATGTAGAAACTAGGATAAGAAGACCTTAATTCCGAGCATTTCATTTTTTTTTCTGCTAAAAGGGATAAAAATAGCGCAATACCTACAATTGAATCTCTACCATAATGAGATTCTGGAAAAATAATTCCTCCATTTCCTTCACCACCAATTATGGCCTTACATTCTTTCATTTGATTGACTACATTGACCTCACCTACTGCAGAAGAAAAATATTGACCTCCGTACTTGTGAGTTACCTCTCTCAAAGCTCTTGAAGAGGATAAATTAGAGACTGTATTACCTTTTTGTTTTGATAAAATATAGTCGGCACATGCTACTAGCGTATATTCTTCACCGAACATAGAACCATCTTCATTGACAAGTGCCAATCTATCTACATCAGGATCAATAACTATACCACAATCAGCATTAGTTTCGACTACAAATTTGGAAATTTCTGTTAGATGTTCAGCTAAAGGCTCGGGATTATGAGGAAAGTGTCCGTTAGGTTCACAATACAAAGGAACACAACTCACACCCAAACTTTCTAAAAGTGCTGGAACAGCTATACCACCAGTAGAATTCACAGCATCTACTACAACTTTAAAATTAGCAGCCTTTATTGCATCTTTATTTACCCACTTTAATTTTATTACACTGTCAATATGTTTTTGAATGTAAGTGTCGTCAAAATAGTACCTGCCTAAATCATCAACCTTTGCAAAATTATAATCATCACTTTCTGCAATAGCTAAAACTTCTAAACCATCATTAGCATTAATAAATTCTCCTTTTTCATTTAATAATTTTAAAGCGTTCCAGTGCTTTGGATTATGACTTGCTGTTAAAATAATTCCTCCATCAGCATTTTGCATTTGTACAGCAAGCTCTACTGTAGGAGTTGTTGATAATCCTAAATCATAAACATCAATTCCTAAAGCTTGCAAAGAGCTAGTTACTAACTTTCTAATTATATCCCCTGAAATTCTAGCATCTCTTCCTATAACAACTGTTGGTATTTTTTTTTGACAACGTCTAATAATCCAAGTACCAAAAGCAGAAGCAAAACGAACAATATCAACTGGAGATAAACCCTCGCCAACTTTACCACCGATTGTTCCTCTTATGCCAGAAATAGATTTAATTAGAGTCATTGAAAAAATATTTAATTTAACAAAAATAATATTTTATAAATTATGATGAGTGTTTAAAATAATTACAAATGTTATTATTTGTCTATCGATGTTAATTTCTTTGTTTAAAAAGTTTTGTAAAAAAAATTTGAATCTAAAATGTTTCATCATATTTTTATCTAATGAAAGATGAATACAAGAGCGAAGACAACAAAACAAATCTTCTTATAAATAAATTTAATGAAATGCTAAAGTCAGGAACCTACCTGTACTTTGACTCTCATGAAATTGAAAAAATTATTGATTATTTCAATCTAAAAATCGATGGCTTTAAAGTAAAACAAGCTTTTAATTTATATGAAAAATTATATCCTTTTTCATCGCAAATATCTATTAAAAAAGCCCAAACACTAATTTTACATGATAGACCTAAAGAAGCTTTTAGATTATTAAATAAGTTTCCAAAAAATTGTAACAACGAAGAATATTTGTATACCAAAGCATGCATATACAGTAAACTAGAAGAGCATTTAAAAGCCATTGAGATTTTTGAAAAATTATTGTATTTAGATAATAATAATGAAGAAATCCTTTCAAATTTGGCAAACGAGTACCAAAAAACCAATAACTATGCAAAATCTGCAGATATGTTGGAAAAATTAATTAATCTAAAAACTTACAACGAAATAAATTGGTACTCCTATATTATAACTTGTGAAATGACAGATAGCTTAAAACGATCACTAAATTTCACAAAAAAATACATTGATAAAAATCCTTTCGATTATGAATCTTGGTTTTATCTTGGCATAATACATCAAAAAATGGGTAATCACATTAATGCTATAGATTCATTTGACTATTGTATTTGTATAAAAAAAGATTATTTGTGTGCATATATAAATAAGGCGTCTTCATTTTCAGATCTTGGTTATTATCAACAAGCAATTGACTCCTACAAAGAAACATTTAAATATGAAAGTCCAGATGCAATTTTATTTTTTGATATGGCTGAATTATATGAAAAAATTGATGATATAAATAATGCTAAATATTATTTTTATAAATGTATTAAAAAGGACGAAAATTTTGCAGAGGCTTGGTTTTCGCTTGCACTAATTTTTGATTTGCAAGGACTAAATTCAAAAGCATCATATCACATAAATAAAGCTGTTGAAATTAATCCAAATAATGAAGATTATTTGTTTGCATATGCAAAAATCAATGAAAAAATAGGTCTTAATAGAGAAGCTGAAATTGCATATAAAAAAGTTTTGGAAATAAATGAATTAGATCATCAGTCTTGGCTCAACTATTCAATTTTACTATCTAAAGATGAATCTATAAATGAAGCTATAGAAGTACTAAAAAAAGTAGTCATTATGAATCCAAAAAATGCTGAACTTTTATATGTACTTTCTATATATCTTTTCAAATCAGGCAATGAACATCAAGCACTATCAATTATTAAAAAAGCTCTTTCTATCGATTATGAACTACACACAACCTTTTTTGAATATATACCCAACCATAAAAAAAACAAAAATCTACTAAAATTGCTGAAAGAACATTAAAAGATTAATATGAATTTTAACTTACCAAATCTTCCAAATAGGGCATCTAAACCTCGTACAAATGGTCTGACCATGATGATGGATAAAGGCTTAAGTATTAGACAAGTGGAAGATTTCATAGAAACTGCTGGTGAACTCACAGATATGGTTAAGTTCGGTTTTGGTACATCTATTATTTCACCCAATTTGGCTGACAAGATTAAACTTTATCAAAATGCCAATATTGACGTTTATCTAGGGGGAACACTTTTTGAAGCCTTTGTTGCTAGAAATAAATTTGATGATTATCAAAGAATGCTTGATAAATATAATATTAACACCGTTGAAGTTTCTGATGGTTCAATAGAAATATCACACTCAAAAAAGTGTAATTTTATTTCTAAACTTAATAAAAACTATAAAGTACTTTCAGAAGTCGGTTCAAAAGATGCGAGCAAATTAATTCCTCCTTACAAATGGATAGAATTAATGCAAAAAGAACTTGATGCTGGTTCATGGAAAGTTATTGCCGAAGCTCGTGAAGGAGGTAACGTTGGTATATTTAGAGGAAGTGGTGAAGTTCGTTCTGATTTAATTGAAGAAATATTAACAAAAATTAACAATGATCAAGTTATTTGGGAATCACCCCAAAAAACTCAGCAAGTATGGTTTATTAAATTGATGGGTTCTAACGTAAACCTAGGTAACATTTCATATAACGAAGTTATACCTCTAGAATGTCTTAGACTTGGTTTAAGAGGGGACACTTTTTTCGACCATCTTCCAAAATAATAGTTTAAAATGAAAGTTAAAGAGCTCAAGCTTTTAATAGATGGAAATGTAGATATTACCGTTGTTGATATAAGAGAAGCCTATGAATGTGAAGATGGCGCAATTTGTAAATTAAACATTCCACTGGCTCAATTTTTAAGCAGAATTGATGAGATACCCAAAGACAAACCTGTTGTATTATATTGTAATAGTGGAAAAAGAAGTAAATCATTAAAATATATGGTTGAAAAACTTCACTTTTACGACAACCTTAATCATCTTGAAGGTGGTTTTCAAGAATGGCAAAAACAAGTTGTAGAGCTATAATTATGAAAACGTTTTTTTTACGATTATTTAAAGGTGTAGCAATGGGAGCTGCAAACGTAATTCCTGGTGTTTCTGGTGGAACAATAGCTCTCATAACAAACATCTATGAAGAATTGATTGAATCTCTGACATCCTTCAACTTTAGTACTTTAAAACTAATTTTCAAATTTAAATTCAAACCATTATACTGTAAATTAAACTTAAATTTTCTAATACCTGTTATGTTGGGTATAGTGTTTAGTATTTTAAGTTTAGCAAAATTATTTGATTACCTTTTAGTAGAATATCCTTCATATACTTGGGCATATTTTTTTGGCTTAGTGTTAGCATCTGTTTACTATGTAGGACTAAAAGTCAAACATTGGGATTGGAAAACAATAGCAATACTAATAATAGGTGCTTTAATCGCTTTTACAATTTCTATTACGTCCCCATCTCCTACTGAAAACACTTCTTATTTCTACATTTTCATTTGTGGATTAATTGGAGTATGCGGTATGATACTGCCAGGACTATCTGGTTCTTACATTTTGATGCTTATGGGAAATTATCATCTATTGATGGTAAAATCCATTAATAGTATTTCAGAATTTACTCGAGCATTAATAAGCGGTAATCTTACTGCTTTTTTTTCGAGTTCAGAATTCGATTTACTGATTTACTTTTTGATATTTCTTGTTGGGTCTATAGTAGGTTTAGTTGCTTTTTCAAATATCATTTCATGGGTGTTTCATGAATATCATGATGCAACACTAGCAATTCTTACTGGATTTATTTTTGGATCTTTAAGTATAATATGGCCATGGAAAAAAGAAAATTTTAGTAATGAAATAATTGATAGACAAGGAGAGCCTCTACTAATAGGTTACGAACGCTATTTTCCAGATGAATTTGGAATAAATGAACTATTCGTAGTTGTAATGATGCTCATTGGATTACTTTCAATAATATCTATAGAATATTTAGCTAAACAAGAATAATGAAATCCTTTGGACTTATTGGATACCCTTTAGAACATTCTTTTTCAAAATTCTATTTTGAAAATAAGTTTTTTAATGAAAATATAAAAAATGTAGAGTATCTAAATATAGAATGCAAAGATTTAGATGAATTAGTCAATTCTAAGCAATTAATAAAATTAGATGGCTTTAATGTTACTATACCACATAAAGAAACAATCATTAACTATTTAGATGAATTAAGCCCTGAGGCTCAGCTTATTGGGGCGATAAATTGTGTAAAGAATAATGGAGGTAGGCTAGTAGGACACAATACAGACTATTTAGGTTTTTTGAAATCTCTTAAACCAATTTTAAAGCCTCATCATGAAAGTGCATTAGTACTTGGAAATGGCGGAGCTACAAAAGCTGTCATTTATGCTTTAAAAAAGCTAAATATTACATTTGAAATAGTTTCTAGAAATTCTTCATTTGATTATGATGACATAAATAAAAAGTGTTTGGAGAAACACCGTATAATTATTAATTGTACACCATTGGGAAGCTATCCTAAAATCGATAGTTTTCCTAATATACCCTATAAATTTTTAACAGAAAAACATATTCTCTATGATTTAGTTTACAATCCTAAAATAAGTCGTTTTCTTTTTTATGGAAAAGAGAAAAATTGTACGGTTAAAAATGGAATGGAAATGTTAACTATTCAAGCAGATCTAGCATGGAAAATATGGAAATGTAAAAAATAAACCTATTAATATTTTAATGTTAAATTTGTACTAATCTAATCAATAGAAAAGATGACCCAAGATTCAAACGAGGTTGAAAAAGAAATCATTAACCAAGAGTTAGCCAATGTAGATACTGTGATTGAAATTGACTATAACTCAATTACACCTCAAGAATTACAGCAACAATTATCCAAATTAATTACAACTAAAAATATATATTCAGTTGTTAAGAATATTGATGCAATCAAAGCGGTATTTTATAAAAAAATAAATGCCGAAAAAGAGGTCCATAAACAAGAGTATTTAAAAAACGAAGGCCTTGAAGAGGAATACAAATTTATCCACCCATTAGAGAAAAATTTTAAAAAGCTACTTAGCGAATTTCGTAATAAGAAAGCCGAATACAGAGAGAAAATAGAGTTGGACTTTGCTAAAAACCTTAAGATAAAAACTCAAATCATTAAGGACATAGAGTGTATTATTAGTAATGAAGAGACCATCAAAGAGACATTTGAAAAGTTTAGAGCGTTACAAGATAAATGGAGAGCCACAGGAGAAGTCGCTATAGGTTACAGAAACGACATTTGGAAGTCATACCACCATAAAGTTGAAAAATTCTATGATTTCATAAAGATTAATAACGACTTACGAGATTTAGATTTTGATAGAAACCTCAAGCAAAAAACTAGCATGTGTGAGCAGGCAGAAGCCTTAATGGAAGAAAAATCCATTAATAAGGTACACACTGAATTACAACTTCTTCATGAAAAATGGAAAGACATTGGACCAGTCAAAAGAGAGCTTAGGGAAATAATATGGGAACGTTTCAAAGAAGCTACACATAAATTACACAAAAGAAGAAACGAACATTTCCTTAATTTAAAAGAAAATGGGAAACAATCCTTTGAGAATAAAACAATAATTTGTCAAAAAATTGCTAATCTTACTAAAAGAGAAGTGAAATCTCATTACGAATGGAATAATTTAACTTTACAAGTACAAGAGTTAGAAGCCGAATGGAAGAAACAAGCTCCAATGAGTAAAGACAATAATAAAATAGCATGGAAACTTTTAAGAGAAACCCTCTCTAATTTTTATGCTAAGAAAAACGAATTTTACAAAGAGAAGAAGCAAGAAAACAAACAAATTTCGCAAAACAAAGTTATCTTGTGTGAAAAAGCAGAAGAATTAGTCAATTCAGAAGTTAGTTGGAAAGAAAAAACAGATAAAATCAATAAACTTAATGAAGACTGGAAGAAAAGTGGATACCTACCTAAATCTCAATCGGATAAACTATGGAAAAGATTTAGAACTGCTATGGATAATTTCTATGATAATAAAAAAAACTTCTTTAAAGAACTAGACAAAGAAAAAGCTAATAACCTAGCTAAAAAAGAAAAATTCTTAAAAACAGTTCTCAAATTCAAGCTTTCTGAAGATAAGAAAGAAAACCTTAATGTTCTAGAAGACTTTCAGAAAGAGTGGCGGACTTTCGGCTATGTTCCTAGAGACAAAAATCAAATAGAAGATGATTTTAGAAGATCTATTGAAAGCTTATACAAAGAAATGAAAGTTAATAAGAAAGAACTCAACGATATTAAGTTCAAGAACAAACTAGAAATTTTAAAAGCTAAATCTGATTTAATCACCATAGATAAAGAAAAGCAATTGATTAGAAATAAAATTAATGATTTACAAAAAGAAGTTAATCAATACGAAACTAACGTATCCTTCTTTGGCTCATCTAAAGAGGCCGATAAACTCAAATCGAAGATAGAAAAGAAGATAGACAATGGAAAAGCTGAAATAAACTCACTAAAATACAAACTAAAACAGCTTAACTCCCTCTAAATGGGATTCAAAGTAGTATCGGATTTTAGCCCTATGGGCGACCAGCCTACAGCAATAAAACAGCTGGTTGAGGGTATAGACAATGGGGAATCACATCAGACTTTACTAGGAGTCACCGGTTCAGGTAAAACCTTTACAGTAGCTAATGTTATTAAAGAGGTTCAAAAGCCAACTCTAGTTCTTAGTCACAACAAAACACTAGCAGCACAATTATACAGTGAGTTCAAGCAATTCTTTCCTCATAATGCCGTAGAATACTTTGTATCCTATTACGATTACTATCAGCCAGAGGCATATATACCAAGTAGTGGCACCTACATAGAAAAAGATTTATCTATTAATCAAGAAATTGAAAAGCTAAGATTGAGTACCACCTCTACCCTTTTATCAGGCAGAAAAGATATTATTGTTGTTGCTTCTGTATCGTGCATTTATGGTATCGGAAACCCCGATGAATTCAACAATAACGTTATTGAAATAGAGCAAAATCAAAAGATAAGTCGTAATAAGTTACTCAATCAACTAGTATCCTCACTTTATTCAAGATCAGACATAGAATTCGAACGAGGTAATTTTAAAGTTCAAGGAGATACTATTTCTGTTTTTCCTGCCTATGCCGATATAGCATATAAAATTCACTTTTGGGGCGATGAAATTGAAGAAATAGAAAGTTTTGACCCTCTAAATAACACTATATTAAAAAAGTTCGAATACTTGCGCATTTTTCCAGCAACTATTTTTGTTGCTTCTAAAGACCGTATCCAAAGTGCTATTCATCAGATACAAGATGATTTGATGGATCAGGTACAGTTTTTAAAAAATACTGATAGAAAGCTAGAGGCTAAACGGTTAGATGAGCGTGTTAATTACGATTTGGAAATGATTAGAGAACTTGGTTATTGTTCGGGAATAGAAAATTATTCACGCTACTTTGATGGTCGTATGCCAGGAACACGTCCGTTCTGCCTAATCGACTATTTCCCAAAAGATTTCTTGACTGTTATAGATGAAAGTCATGTGACATTACCTCAGATAAGAGCTATGTTTGGTGGCGACCGTTCAAGAAAAGAAAACCTCGTAGAGTATGGCTTTCGCTTGCCTGCAGCAATGGACAATAGACCATTGAAATTTGAAGAATTTGAGAACATTAACAATCAATTTATTTATGTTAGTGCTACCCCATCCGATTATGAGCTAGAACAATCTGGTGGTGTGGTAGCTGAACAAGTCATTCGCCCTACAGGCTTATTAGACCCAAATATAGATGTCAGACCTTCTCTGAATCAAATAGACGACTTACTTGAAGAAATTAAACTGAGAGTTGATAAAGACGAACGAACACTAGTAACCACACTTACTAAGCGAATGGCTGAGGAATTGACTAAGTATTTCATACGTTTTAATATTCGTTGCCGTTACATACACTCAGATGTTGACACCCTAGAGCGTGTAGAAATACTACATGAACTGAGAGAAGGTCTGTTTGATGTCTTAGTGGGTGTTAATCTTCTTAGAGAAGGGTTGGATTTACCTGAAGTTAGCTTAGTAGCTATTCTAGATGCCGACAAAGAGGGTTTTTTAAGGTCGGAACGCTCACTTACTCAAACAGCAGGTAGAGCTGCAAGAAATATCTGTGGTTTGGTTATTATGTATGCCGATAAAATAACACGCTCTATGAAACTCACTATTGACGAAACAAATAGACGTAGAGAAAAACAAATTACTTACAATAAAGAGAACGGTTTGGTACCTACCCCATTAAATAAAAAGAAAGACAATGTACTAGCTAAGAGTCTTAATCCATACGAAGTAAAAGTAGGTATGAGTATGGCAGCTGATAAAGAAACAGATTACTCCAATCCAAAAGAATTAGAAAAAGCCATTAAAAACACCAAAAGACAAATGGAAAAAGCGGCTCAAGATTTAGATTTTTTAGAAGCTGTAAAATTGAGAGATAAGCTTATTGATCTAAAAAAAATGAGAGAATAATTCTACTCGTATCCCCAACGATGAATATCATTATTAGCCTCTTCTATATCGTCTTTTACTAATTTGATACGCTGAGCTAGAATAGCAAACAACTTGTCATTATCCATAAGCCAAAGCATTTGTTCTTTATCGTTATCAGCTGCTTTTGCTAACTTTGCTAACAAATTAAAACCATTAATTTCTAGCCAACGAATAGCATCTTTCTTTCCCTCTACTCCTTTAATTGTAGCAAGAAGATGAGGGGCGTTTTTCATCAACCAATTGGAAGCACTTTTATCGAAATAGAGTGCGTGACAAAACAAACCCAGTTCAGGATAATTATTTTTCATTAGCCAATCTCTAATTTCAAGATTACCTGAAATGGCTTCACCCCAAGCAACAACTATTTTTTCTGGATATTTTTTCATAAAAAAGCCTCTAATTAAGAGGCTTTAAATTTTACTTATTTAGGTAGCTGGATAAATTATTATTTTTAAAAAAATATCGACCATTTTCTACTGCAACTAGCTCCCATCTTTTTTCTCCTAAAAAATTTAGAACATCAATTATAGAGTTTAAATGTTTAACTGATTTGTGTATTTTATCAGAATATTTAACATCAAAAGATTTAAATTTCAAATTAAAACTTTTTTCCTGCTTTTTTTGGTTAATTTCTTCAACATCCATTGACATGTAAACGAAAGGTATAGGTTTTTTAGCTTTAATAATGTTTTCTCTAGCTACAGGTTTTTCATTTGTTTTTTTTGGCATTGGTCTAGTTTGAGCTAAAATTGTAATAGGTAAAATAAAGCTCGCTAAAATTAGAATTTTTCTCATGGTATAAATTTTTTAAAATTATAATTGAATATTTATTTGTCACCACCAAGTATTATAGGTAAGTCACCTTCCCCATTACCTATTACAATAACTTTGCTGTTAGGTGATTTAGATAATTCTTGAGTGGTTTCAATACCCTTCCACTTAAGTAGTTGAGGAGTAATTGTTTTAGTAACAATACGTTGAAAATCAGAGATGCCTTCAGCCTCAATTCGCTTTCTTTCGGCTTCTTTAGATTCTTTCAATAATTTGAACTCATATTCTAACGCTTCTTGCTCTTGTCTTAGTTTATTTTCAATAGCTGCTTGAAGGGTTTGAGGAAGTGTAACATCTCTAATTAGAATAGCATCTAAAAATAAATATTTATCAGCAATCGAATTAGATGTAATTTTGAAGATCTTGTCTTCAACTTCTTCTCTTTTTGTTGAATATAATTCTTCAGGTAAATACTCGCCAATTACCTCTCTAGTTACGGAACGTATTTCAGGTCGAATAATACTCTCTAGATAATCCTCACCAACTAAATCATGAAGATATCCTAATTGAGAAACATTAGGAGTAAATCTAAAAGATAAATCTATTTTAATAGAAAGACCATTTTTAGAAAGAACTTCCATAGCCTCATAGTCTTCTTGTATCTTTACATTATAAATGTACACTTTGTTCCAAGGAGCAACGAAATGAAAGCCTTGTGGAACAACCAAGTCCTTATCTAGACCGCCTCCAAATCTTTTGAAAACAACAGCCTTTTCACCGGGATTTACTGTATAAAACATATTACCTCCGGTAATTAATAAAAAAATAATTGCTATGAATCCTAAAACAAAAAACCTTGGTAATTTTGGGTTGAATCCACCTGAATTGTTAGTATCGAACATGATATAATAATTAAGTTGTTAAATATTTGTAGTCCTTTTTCTTAAAAACCACTCTAGTGACAAAAATACAAATAATAAAGTGAATAACCATTTCAAGTTAATAAAATCAATCTGCGATTCTTCTTTATAACTTAAATTTTGTGATTCTATTGCTGACAATTCATTTTTGAGTTCAGAAAATTGTGATTTATCATAGGATTTACCTCCATATTTTTGTGATAAATTATAAAGAATTTGAGGATTAGCTTGTGAAGATATTTTCTCTAATTCTAAAGGAAGTACTGAAAACTTACCCTTGTTTAATAACTCTTTACCATTTAATATTACCTTAGCCTCATAACTGTAATTGCCAACTTTTAACTCATTTAACTCTAATGTGTAGCTGATAGCTGTTTTATTAAATGAAAAATTGTATTCATTTTCATTTTCATCTTTCATCAAAAGACTCACCTCAGCACTATTGACTAACTCATAGTTAGCATCGTATAAATCCGCCTCAATTAACAAAGGCTCGTTCTCATAGATAAGTTTTTCATGTCGCAATCTAAAAGGTCTTTTATCTTCTTTGATAGATAAGAATTGAACGCTTTTGTTGATTAATTCATCGAATAGCTGATGATTATTAGTTTTTAAAAACTCATACAAACGCCATTTCCACAAGCCTTCAACAGCACAAACAGCTTGTCTGTTTTCTGCTTGCTTACTGAATGTAAAGATGGGGTTTTGAGTAGTTATACCCAATATATTTTGAGTAAAAAGATGATGATGTTCAGAGTTAAAAGTATATTCTGCTAGAGGACTATATAAGGGTGGTAGTTCTTCCAACCACAAATTCCATTTATCATTCAATGAGAATAAAGAAAAGGAATTGTAATCGGAATTAACCTGATTGAGTATACTTTTAGACGGTAAATAACTAAACCACTCTAAAGATAGAGTTTGACTTGAATTTCCTATAAAATAAAAGGTAGGAATATTAGGTTCAGTAATACTTAACTGAAAAGCGATTAGCAAACTGTAAGGACTATAATCACCTTTAAATTCTGATGTGTTTTGTACAACTAACTCATAATTTTCATTTGACTGTATAGATTTACTTATGGCAGCTATATCAGGGTGTGAGATATCACTCAACAAAAGTATTTTCTGCTTACTTTCTAGTACATCTACAAAGATATTTTGAGTGTTGTTTAAGGTGTTTTGTTCTCCCTCTACAGCTTTGACTTCAATTCTGTAATTGTGAATACCAGCGCTTTGAGCACTTAGTTTATAGTCAAAAGAAATAATCTCATCATTATGATTTATTAACTTCTCTTTTTTATCAAGTAAAACATCTCCTTCATAAATACTAACTTCTAGTCTCTCTCCTTTGGAATATTGAGATAAAACTGTAGTTGATACAGGAAAATAATTACCCAAATATGCAATTTCATTGTATGAAACTGACGTCAATTCTAAATCTTTCTTGGCAATGGTATCCCCTAAGCATATGGTATATAAAGGAGCATTAAAAGGATAATTGGCATACAAAGGATTAGACCCCGAGTTATATATTCCATCAGAGGCAATGACATTAGCTACCACATTACGATTAGAATATATGTCAGAAACCTCATTAAGATAATCTGATAAATTTGTTTTTCTGTCTTTAAAATCAAAAATTGGATTCCTTTCAACCTTTTCACCAAAAGCATAAATCTCAACTTGAAAATCTTCCTCAAATTCAGCTTTTAAATCATTCAGCTCATTAACAAAATTTGTGGAGTAATAAAGACTATCTTCATTGGCAATTAGAGAAGATGAATTATCAACCCCAACTAAAATTATTGCTTGTTCTTTATGCGAAACAAACTGATTTATGTAAGGTTTGAGCAATAAAAAAGTAAGAATAAAAAAGGTCGCAAAGCGTAGGGCGAATAAAAATCTTCTCAGCCATAAAGCGGATTTAAAGACTCCTTTACTATACAGAACATAAGATACAGCTATGGAAAGGGCAATACAACCCACAATCCATAGCAATGACCATTCTGTAGTAATGTAATTCATTAAGTGAGCATTCCTCCACAAACATTTAACACTTGTCCTGAAATATATGCTGACATATCAGAAGCTAAAAAGACAGTTGCATTAGCAATATCTTCGGGGGTTCCTCCACGTTTCAATGGAATACTATCTGTCCAGCCTTTCACAATGTTTTCATCTAACTTAGCCGTCATTTCTGTCTCTATAAAACCAGGAGCAATAACGTTACAACGGATATTTCTAGAGCCCAATTCTAGAGCTGTAGATTTTGAAAAACCTATGATACCAGCTTTTGAAGCCGAATAATTAGCTTGACCAGCATTACCTTTTACACCAACAACAGAGCTCATGTTTATTATAGAACCTGAACGTTGTTTAAGCATAGGTCTTAAAACAGCTTTTGTTAAGTTAAAAATAGACTTCATATTAACCTCCATGACCGTATCAAAGTCTTCTTCACTCATGCGCATTAACAGGTTATCTTTGGTAATACCTGCATTGTTTACTAATACATCAATGCTACCAAAAGTTTCCATGACTTGGTCGGCCAAATCTTGAGCAGCTTCAAATTTTGAAGCGTCCGATTTGAAGCCTTTAGCTTTTATTCCAAAAGCTGATAATTCTTCTTCTAGAGCTTTGGCTTTTTCTTCAGATGACAAATACGTAAAAGCAATATTGGCTCCTTGCTTGGCAAAGGTTAATGCTATTCCTTTTCCTATTCCTCTTGAGGCACCAGTGATTATGGCCGTTTTACCTTCTAATAATTTCATTGTTTTTTAAATTTAAATGCTAAAATAATAGTATTCCAATAAAAAAGACGCTTAAAGCGTCTTTTCTACTAATTTTTATCGTTTGAGTTAGGCATTAACACCCATCAATTCGGCCATTTTAGAGCCAATTTTTGCAGGAGAAGCTACGACATGAATACCACATTCGCTAAGGATTCTCATTTTAGCCTCTGCCGTATCGTCTTCACCACCTACTATTGCACCAGCATGTCCCATAGTTCTTCCCTTAGGAGCAGTCTGACCAGCTATAAAACCAACTACTGGTTTTGTGCCATTTGCTTTAATCCAATATGCAGCATCAGCTTCTAACTGTCCACCTATCTCACCAATCATGATAATAGCATCTGTTTCAGGGTCGTTCATCAATAATTCAACAGCCTCTTTTGTAGTCGTACCAATGATGGGGTCACCACCAATACCAATAGCGGTAGAAATTCCCATTCCTGCCTTAACCACTTGATCAGCCGCCTCATAGGTTAGTGTTCCTGATTTAGAAACAACCCCTATTCTACCCGATTCAAAAACAAAGCCTGGCATAATACCGCATTTGGCTTCTCCTGGCGTAATAACACCTGGACAGTTTGGGCCCACCAAACGGCAATCTTTATCAGATAAATATTCTTTTACTATAATCATATCTTTGGTAGGAATACCTTCGGTTATGCATATAATCACTTGAATACCTGCTGCTGCTGCCTCCATAATAGCATCGGCTGCGAAAGCTGGTGGTACAAAAATTAAAGACGTATTAGCACCTACTTTTTCTACTGCTTCAACAACAGTATTAAAAACAGGTCTATCAAGATGAGTTTGACCACCTTTGCCTGGTGTTACACCACCAACAACATTTGTGCCATACTCTATCATTTGACCGGCATGGAAAGTACCTTCACTACCTGTAAAACCTTGAACAATAACTTTAGAATCTTTGTTTACTAATACGCTCATTTTTGATTTATATTTATTTCGCTGCAAATTTATAATGAAATATGGATTAGTAAAACAAAAAAGCAAAAGACTTTCTATCTTTGTCAAATGTTTATCAACAATGATACTATTTGCGCCTTAGCAACTTCGTCTGGTCAAAGTGCTATTTCTGTGATACGACTTTCAGGTCCTCAAGCTATTCCTATTTGTAATGCCTTTTTTATCAATAAAGACTTGACTAAAGTAGATAGTCATACCCTACATTTTGGCACGATTAGAAAAGACCATAAAATTTTAGACGAAGTGGTGGTTAGTGTTTTTAGAAATCCACACTCTTACACTGGTGAAGATGTCATAGAGGTATCTTGTCACGGCTCAGTTTATATCCAAAACCAACTCATACAGTTGTTTATTGGTGCTGGTGCTAGAATGGCTAAGGCAGGTGAATTTACTTTAAGGGCATTTGCCAATGGTAAAATGGACTTATCACAAGCCGAGGCCGTGGCTGATTTAATAGCTTCAGAAAGTGAATCAGCTCACCAAGTGGCTATGCATCAAATGCGTGGTGGTTTTTCTAGCGATTTAAAAGAGTTAAGACAAGAGCTTATCAATTTCGCTGCTTTGATAGAATTGGAGTTGGACTTTGGTGAAGAAGATGTAGAATTTGCCGATAGAGAAAGATTTAACCTACTGTTAGAAAAAATAAAAAAGGTTATTCAAAACCTTATTGATTCGTTTGCTATTGGTAACGTTCTAAAAAATGGTGTGCCAGTAGCCATAATTGGGCAACCCAACGTAGGGAAATCTACCTTACTTAATGCTTTACTAAAAGAAGACAGAGCCATCGTTTCAGAAATTGCAGGAACAACTAGGGACACCATAGAAGATGTCATTATTTTAGGCGGCATACAATTCCGTTTTATAGATACTGCTGGTTTAAGAGAAACTCAAGACAGCATTGAAAAGATTGGTATAGAAAAGGCTGTTGAGAAAGCCCTAAGCGCTCAAATTATTGTATTCATCATTGACGCCTCACAAAACCTTAACGAACAGCTTCGTGAGTTAGAAATACTTAAAGAAAAAGGGCTAAAAGAACCGTTGGTCGTAGTTAATAAAATTGACTTGAATGGCGATTTAAATGAAAAATTACCAAATGCCATTTACATATCTGCTAAACACAATAAGGGCATAGAAGCATTTTCACAACAAATAATCGATTTAGTCAACACTTCATCATCAGACAATAGTACTTTAATAAGCAACAGTAGACACTTAGAGTCATTGACCCTTTCATTAGAAAATATCATCAAAACCAGCAATGGCCTAAAAGATGGAACAAGTGGAGATTTCTTGGCTATGGACGTTCGTCAAGCGCTACAACACATAGGTGAAATTACTGGCGAAATTTCTTCCGATGATTTGTTAGAAAATATTTTCTCCAACTTCTGTATTGGAAAATAAGAGCCACAATAGCTAGCCAAAAGCTATAAAAAATATGTGTGTCAAATTGTTTTTTTTAAGATATTAGCTGAATGATGAAAAACTTCTTTTTCATTTTATCCTTTTCTCGTTCTGGCAGTACAACTCTGGGGCAAAAATTAAACGACCATTCGGATGTAGATGTAATCAACGAAAGTTGGATTTTCAACCTATTAGGTGTTTTAAAATGGAAAAAATTAAGCCCATTGAGGCAAAAGTATATTCTGAATCAACTGAATAAAGGAAAAAAATCCATCACTAACATACAAGCAAACGAAATTAAAGACGATAATATTTCTGTTGAGCATTTTTTCCAAGCTATTTTTCCAACAGTATCTAATTTTATTGGCGAAAAAACACCTACTAATCTTTTTTATTACCCCTATTTAAAGGCACAATTTAAATCGGCAAAATTTTTATTTCTAAAAAGACACCCCTTAGCTATTTGCTCCTCCTACTTCAATCGATGGTATTCTTCCATTTATGACGATAAATTTATTATCGAAACTGTAGATGTTATTAAGGCATACTTTAATAAGTTCGAATCAATTGAAGAAAAAGATGAAATTCTACAATTGAAATATGAAGATTTAGTTAGCGATAGCAAACTATGGCTAACTGCAATTGCTGAACATATTGGCTCTAAATTCGAGGAAAATATGCTTACAGAATCTGAGGTAAAACTTTTTGAAAATTCTGAAGACGAAAAACACCATCAAGACTCCCACAAGTCTCTAAACACAAGTCATATTGACAAATACAAAAGCGTATTTACACCCCTACAATTGCAAGAGCTAAGCTATCTGCTTAGAGAAGAAATCAATGCATTAGGCTATTCTGTAAAAGAAATTACACCCAACCCAAGACTTTTGCGTTTGGAAAAAAGAATTGGCTTAAAACGTTCACCAGCAAGCCTCTTTTATAGAACAAAAGTAAGGCTCATAAAAACCAAATTATCTTACCTTAAATTCATATTAGAACAAGGATTTAGATAATGTTCATTCAAAATAATTTATTTGACTAAATTACTTCGCTTTCTGTTTTAGAATTTATTAGATTTGTAACGATTTAAAACACAAAGAAAATATGAATTTTGATGTCATTGTTATAGGAAGTGGACCAGGAGGATATGTTACTGCCATTCGCGCTTCACAATTAGGTTTAAAAACAGCTATCGTAGAAAAAGAATCTCTAGGTGGTGTGTGTTTAAACTGGGGATGTATTCCTACCAAAGCCTTGTTGAAATCAGCACAAGTATTTGAATACATTCAACACGCTGAGGATTTCGGTATAAATGTAAAAGATGCTGATGCAGATTTTGGCTCTGTTATTAAACGTTCAAGAGGCGTTGCTGATGGCATGAGTAAAGGAATTGACTTCTTGATGAAGAAGAATAAGATAGAAGTGATAATGGGAACAGCTAAAGTAAAAGCTGGTAAAAAAGTAGATGTAGTAGATGCTGATGGCAAAACTACAGAGTATAGTGCTTCAAACATCATTATTGCTACAGGTGCTCGTTCTAGAGAATTACCAAACCTACCACAAGATGGAAAGAAAATTATTGGCTACAGAAAAGCTATGACTTTAAATAAAAAACCATCTAAAATGGTAGTTGTAGGTTCTGGGGCAATTGGCGTAGAATTTGCTTATTTCTATAATTCCATGGGGGTTGATGTAACCTTAGTTGAATACATGGCTAATATTGTTCCTGTCGAAGATGAGGAGGTTTCTAAACAATTAGCTCGTTCGTTCAAAAAATCTGGTATTAAAGTATTGACCAATTCATCAGTTGAAAGCGTGGATACTTCCAAAAAAGGTTGTATAGTTAGTGTCAAAACTAAAAAAGGTGAAGAAACCATAGAGTGTGATGTTGTTCTTTCTGCAGTTGGTATCATAGCCAACATTGAAAATATAGGTTTGGAAGATGTCGGCATTGTTACTGATAAAGGCAAAATACTAGTCAACGACTTTTATCAAACTAATATTCCAGGCTATTATGCAATTGGTGATATATTGCCAACTCAAGCATTAGCTCACGTAGCATCTGCTGAAGGTATTATATGTATAGAAAAAATATCAGGGCTTAATCCTGATCCTCTTGACTACAATAATATTCCAGGTTGTACGTATTGTTCACCAGAAATATCTTCTGTGGGCTACACTGAAAAAGCCGCTAAAGATGCTGGATTCGATGTAAAGGTTGGTAAATTCCCATTCTCCGCATCAGGAAAAGCTTCAGCTGCAGGACACAAAGACGGCTTTGTTAAGGTTGTTTTTGATGCTAAATATGGTGAGTGGCTAGGCTGTCACATGATTGGCTACAATGTGACTGAAATGATTGCCGAAGCCGTTGTAGCACGTAAACTGGAAACTACAGGTCATGAAATTCTAAAAGCAGTACACCCTCACCCAACTATGAGTGAGGCAGTAATGGAAGCTGTTGCTGCTGCTTACGATGAAGTGATACATATGTAAAAAGATTTAATCTTATCATTAAAAAGCCCCGCAAAAATGCAGGGCTTTTTAATGAATTTACACGCTTATTAAGAATTTAATCTGCTATTGAAATTAACTCTACTTCAAAAATTAGTGTTGCATTTGGGCCAATAGAACCACCAGCACCTCTTTCACCGTAAGCCAAATTTGATGGGATAAATAATTTGTACTTAGCACCAGGCTTCATCAATTGTAAAGCCTCAACCCATCCTGGAATAACTCCATTTACTGGGAATGTTGCTGGCTGACCTCTATCAACAGAACTATCAAATACAGTACCATCAATTAACGTTCCATGATAATGAACTGTTACTTGGTCAGTTTCTTTAGGAGAATCACCAGAACCTTCTGCCAATACTTCATACTGCAATCCAGTAGCTGTCGTTGTTACGCCTTCTCTTTTGGCATTTTCAGCTAAAAACTTTTCTCCAACCTCTACATTAGCAGACTTAGCTTCTTTAGCTATTTTACCAAAGTAATCTTGTAAAATAATATTAGATTCTTGTTCAGAAATCTTTAATTCATTTCCTTCAAATACGTCAGTAAACGCTTGAGCAATAGCCTTAGAGTCAATACTTTCTAATCCTTGATTTTTAACGCTTTTGGCTACGTTGACACCCAAACTGTAACTTACTTTTTCCATTTCTGTGTTTAAATTTTGTGCATTAATGTTAGTTATTCCCACTATTAAAATGAGGGATAAAATAATTTTTTTCATTTCAGTTAATTTTATTGAATTGCAAATATACTTTAAAATCATTTATTAAAGTTTTTATGAGCGATGTTTTGTATCTTTATACCTTTTAGAAAATATGGAATTTGAGAAGACAACAATCGAGGGCTTATTTATTATAAAACCTCGTATTTTTAGTGATGAAAGAGGCTATTTTTATGAAAGCTTCAACAAAGCCATTTTTGAGAAATATGACTTGGATTTAGATTTTATTCAAGACAATCAATCTTTATCTAATAAAGGCGTATTAAGAGGCTTACATTTTCAAGCACCACCATTTGCACAAGGTAAGTTAGTTCGTGTTATTCAAGGTAGTGTTTTAGATGTTGCTGTTGACATACGCCCACACTCCATTACTTATGGTAAGCATGAAAGTGTATTACTAAGTGGAGAAAACAAAATTCAGTTTTGGATACCACCAGGATTTGCACACGGCTTTGTTACGCTAGAAGATAATACCATATTTTGTTATAAATGCACTGGCCCATATTCTAAAGAATCTGAAGGTGCTTTATTGTGGAATGATCCACAAATTAATATCAATTGGGGAATTGATAATCCACTAGTTTCATCCAAAGATCAGGAAGCCCAACTTTTTAAAAATTTTATTAGCCCTTTTTAATGAAAAAAAAAATTCCTTATATCGCCAATCTGTTAACACTAATAGTTTTTCTAGTGATATTTACGTTTTCGTCCAATGAATACGCCAACAATAAAATTGTTCTAAAAAATCTAAAAGAAAAGTATTCAATTTTTGCAATACCCAAACCTTCATCAAATCTTTTTTTTGCAGGTGAAAGAGTACCACTTGAAAATCCAGACATTTGGGAACGCTATGATAAAGAATTATTGAAAAATACCTATTGGCAATCCAATACACTTCTTCTTTACAAAAGAGCAGCCAAATACTTCCCCCTTATAGAACCAATTTTAGAAAAAAATGAACTACCAGATGACTTTAAGTATTTAGCATTGATAGAAAGTGGTCTTGAGAATGTAAGCTCACCTGCTGGTGCAAAGGGCTTTTGGCAAATCATGAAAAGTACAGCCAAAGAATTTAATTTAGAAGTTAATTATGAAGTTGATGAGCGCTATCACCTTAAAAAATCTACACAAGCCGCTTGTGAATTTTTAACTTCAGCTAAAGAAAAATTTGGAAGCTGGACATTAGCCGCTGCAGCCTACAATATGGGTAGATCAGGACTACAAAAACAAATGAATCGACAAAAGTCATACACTTACTACGATTTATTGTTAAACAATGAAACTTCTAGATATGTATTCAGAATTTTGGCTATTAAAGAAATTATTGAAAACCCCAAGAAATACGGCTTTCAATTTAGAACAGAAGATTTGTATGAAAATATACCGACGTTTAAAGTAATGGTAAATACAAGTATCAGCAGTTGGGCAGATTTTTCTAAAGAATACGACATAAATTATAAAATATTAAAACTTCACAATCCTTGGCTGAGAGAAAGTTATCTAACCAATAAATTGAAAAAAAAGTACTATATTGAAATACCTCAAAAAGGAAACTATTCCTTGCAAAATAACTTAACACAATCTGACAGCAGTCTTTTTAATGAATAAATCAAAGTCTAAAGAAATGCTTCATATTTTTGGAGCAAAAGAGCACAACCTTAAAAATGTCAATGTTTCCATTCCTCGAAATGAGTTAGTGGTTATAACAGGGCTTAGTGGTAGTGGCAAATCTTCTCTAGCTTTTGATACCATCTATACTGAAGGACAAAGACGATATATTGAAACATTTTCTGCTTATGCTAGACAGTTTTTGGGTGGCTTAGAACGTCCAAAAGTGGATAAGATTAGTGGATTATCACCTGTTATTTCAATAGAGCAAAAAACAACAAATAAAAATCCACGATCTACTGTAGGCACTATAACGGAGATTTATGACTTTTTAAGATTGTTGTACGCTAGATCCTCCGATGCATATTCCTACAATACTGGTGAAAAAATGGTTTCATACTCAGATAATGAAATACTAAACATTATTAAAAAAGAACTCAATCAACAAAAAACAATAATTCTTGCACCAGTAATTCGTTCAAGAAAGGGACATTACAGAGAGTTATTTGAGCAAACAGCTAGACAAGGATTTCTTAGAGTACGTATAAATAGCGAAATACGAGAAATAACGCCAGGAATGAAATTAGACCGTTTCAAAACCCATGATATTGAAATAGTAATTGATAAACTAGTCATTAAGAAAGAGAATGAAAAACGCTTGAAACAATCCATAGAAACTGCTATGAAATATGGAAATGGTTTAATGATGACAATAGAAATTGACTCTGGGAAAGAACGCTTTTTTAGTAGACAACTCATGTGTTCAAAAACAGGCATTTCTTACGCTCAAGCCGAACCTAATAGCTTTTCTTTTAATTCTCCAAAAGGTGCTTGTCAGTCTTGCAATGGACTAGGAGTTGTTTCTAATATCGACCTGAAAAAAGTCATAATCAACGATTCCCTCAGTATACAAAAAGGTGGCATTGTTCCCATTGCGAAAAGCAACAACTCATGGATAAGGAATCAAATAGAAACAATAGGTAAAAAATACGATTTCAATCTTTCAACACCTATTAAAAAAATTCCTAAAAAGGGATTAGATGCTATTCTTTACGGCTCAAAAGAATCGTTTGATGTGGAACTTAAAAAAGCGGGAATTAGCAAATCATACAAAATCAATTTCGAAGGAATTGTACCATTTTTAGAAGATCAATTTAAACATGCCTCTTCTCCAAGACTTAAACGTTGGGCTGCAGAATATATGGTCAAAGAAGATTGCAAGAATTGTAATGGTAGCCGACTAAATAAAGAGTCCCGATTCTTTAAAATAGATGACCTTAATATAGCTGAAGTATCCAATATGGATATCCAAGAATTACAGAAATGGATAAACAGTTTGGAAAGTAAACTTTCTGAAAAACAAAATATTATTGCCAAAGAAATAATCAAGGAATTACGTAAAAGAGTGCAATTTCTTGTTGATGTGGGACTAAACTATTTATCACTCAATCGTTCTTCAAGAAGTCTTTCTGGTGGAGAAAGTCAACGTATTCGTCTAGCAACACAAATAGGCTCACAACTAACTGATGTTTTATATATTCTTGATGAACCAAGTATTGGTCTACACCAAAGAGATAACCAAAAGTTGATTAATTCACTCAAAGAATTAAGAGATATTGGTAATTCTATAATTGTAGTTGAACACGACAAAGACATGATTATGGCAGCAGACCACGTCATTGATTTAGGACCAGGTGCTGGAATACATGGCGGACAAATCATAGCCGAAGGAAATGCAAAAGATTTTATAAAAAATTCATCAATTACTACTGACTATCTAAAGGGAAAAAAACGTATAAAAGTTAATCCCAAACGAAGAAAAGGAAATGATAAAAGCATCGTTATTAAAGGAGCAAGAGGCAACAACTTACAAAACGTGACAGCCGAATTCCCTCTAGCAAAATTTATTGTAGTAATAGGTGTTTCTGGTAGTGGAAAAAGTAGCTTGATTAATGAAACCCTCTACCCTATTCTCAATCAACATTTTTATAATTCCGTCAAGAAACCTTTAGAATTTGATTCCGTAAAAGGTTTAGAACACATTGATAAAGTGATAGAAGTTGATCAATCTCCGATTGGTCGTACTCCACGTTCCAACCCAGCTACATACACAGGAGTATTTTCCGAGATAAGAACTCTTTTTGCTAACCATCCCGAATCCAAGGCAAGAGGGTATAAAGTTGGACGATTTTCATTTAACGTTTCTGGAGGCAGGTGTGAAGAATGTCAAGGGGCTGGTGTAAGAATGATAGAAATGAATTTCTTGCCTGACGTTCATGTAGATTGCGATTATTGTAACGGCAAAAGATACAATAGAGAAACATTAGAAATAAGATACAAAGGCAAATCTATTGCTGATGTATTGGATATGAATATTAAGCAAGCACTGACATTTTTTGAAAATCACCCTAAAATATTACGACAGATTAACGCATTGGCAGAAGTTGGACTCGGATACATTAAATTAGGTCAACAATCTACAACACTTTCTGGTGGAGAATCACAACGTGTTAAATTAGCTAGTGAGTTATCTAAAAAAAGTACAGGAAACACCTTTTACATTCTTGACGAACCTACTACAGGCTTACATTTTGAAGATGTAAATGTTTTACTGCAAGTTTTAGAAAAACTAGTCAATAAAGGTAACACCGTATTAGTCATTGAACACAACTTAGACGTTGTAAAAATGGCTGATCACATTATAGAGATAGGTCCTGATGGAGGAAGCAATGGTGGAAAAATTATCAATACAGGAACACCTGAAGAAATTATTCTTTCTAAAGAAGGTTATACTGCCTCATTTTTGAAAGAAGAATTAAATTATTAAATAAAATATAATTTATGAAAAAAATAGAAAAAGCATTCGAAAACAAAAATTGGAATGAAATTAAAACAAAGGATTCTTGGCAAATTTTTAAAATAATGGCCGAATTTGTTCAGGCATTTGAAACACTTTCAAAAATTGGTCCTTGCGTATCAATTTTTGGTTCGGCTAGAACAAATCCAGAAAACCAATATTATAAAATAGCAGAAGAAATTGCGGAGAAGTTAACCAAAAAAGGTTATGGTATTATTACTGGAGGTGGTTTAGGAATTATGGAGGCTGGAAATAAAGGTGCAAAAAAAGGAAAAGGAAAATCAGTTGGACTAAATATAGATTTACCATTCGAACAAGAACCCAATAAATATATTGACAACGACAAGTTAATAAATTTTGATTATTTCTTTGTGAGAAAAGTTATGTTTGTAAAATACGCACAAGGATTCATAGTAATGCCTGGAGGTGTTGGTACTTTAGATGAACTTTTTGAAGCAATTACTCTCATACAAACACAAAAAATTGGCGCTTTTCCAATTATTCTAGTTGGTAAAGAATATTGGAAAGGATTGATTGATTGGATTAAAAATATAATGCTCAAAAAAGAAAATAATATAAGTCCAAAAGATTTAAATCTTTTTAACCTAGTAGATTCTGCAGATGAAGCGGTACAATGTATTGATGATTTTTACTCAAAATATTTGCTAAAACCAAACTTTTAAAACTAAGCTAAAATTTGTTAGTTTTACAATCGTTTCAAAACCAATAAAAAACTTGATGAAAAAATTCATTACTACGTCACTTTCAATATTTTTATGTTCAGTCTACGTATGGTCACAAATACCTGATCCGGATTATATACCCTCTCAATATATTGATACTATTACAAATGATGAATTCATTATAAGTAAATCCTCAATTATAGTTTCAGATACTATAAAAAATGAAGAAAAAATAAAACTTCAACCCAAGTTCAACATAGGATTTGGTAATTTTAACTTTATAGGTGATATTTCTGATAATAGAAATTCAGCCTTAATAGGACAGTCTGGATTTCAAATTGGTTTGTCTGCAAATCTAAATGATTTTGTTGACGCTAGTATTTTAATGCAGGAAGGTGTTGTTCGTGTTGATGGTATAACCCAGGAAAATTTACCTAAAAATTTTAAAAGTACTATCAACACAATAGGAATTAGAATTGATTACAACTTTAAAAATTTTTTCAATAATAATATTATTAGCCCATACATGGGGGTTGGATTATCTCTTATAAAATTTGATTCAAAAGGTTCAAATGATGCCTCCAATAATGAATATGAAATTGATTTACTAAGTGATTGGCTTCTTAATCCAAACAATGATTCATATAGCCAAAATGGAATAGATATTCCTATTTCTATTGGACTCAATCTAAAAATAAGCGAAAGACTCAATCTTAAGTTAGGCACATCATATCACTACACGAATACTGATTATATTGACAATATTAACAATGGAAACTCTGATAAATATATAGTTAATTCTGCTCATTTTGTTTATGATATAAACTGCTATAGTTGTGAAGAAAAGTATGTTCCTGTAATACATGATGACTATATAGTAGTAGATTTCGACAAACTAGATAAAGAAGATGAAGACGCTGATGGTATTGCAGATATTGATGATTTTTGCCTGGCTACACCTGCAGGTGTAACTGTTGATTCCAGAGGTTGTCCTTTAGATTCTGATAACGACAATGTTCCAGATTATTTAGACAAAGAAGCAAATACTCCAAAGGGAGCAGTTGTTAGTACAGATGGAATTCAGCTAACTGACGAAATGAGTGAGGCAATATATTTAGCTTACATTAATACTGCATCAAGAAAAGATGCAAATTCTTATTTCGAAGATACATACCCAAGCGATAAATTCATAAAACTAACAAAAAAAGTAATAAATACTTTTGGAGACACACTTATGTTAGATATTTACAAGCCAATATTGTACCAACAGATATATAATCAACAAAAAGAATTTGAAGAGGGTATTACACCAGCTCAATATGTTGATTTGAATTCTAAAGTTATATACAAACTTCAAATTGCTAAATATTCTGAAGGAATTGAAGCCAAAGAAATAAATCGATTGATGAGCATAATCGACCTGAAGAGTTCTTTAGAAAATAATTCAACAGTATATTATTCTGGCGAATATGATGATGTTTTGAAAGCAAGACAAAAACAAAAACAATTAATTAATAGTGGGTACAGTAATATATTAGTTGTTGAAGATAATCAAGGTGATTTGAAAATTATGACTAATCAAGAAATGGACAAAATACTTAATCTTCGAGCATCATCAAAATTAGAAGATTTACCTCCTTTAGAAGATATTGTATTTAGAGTTCAATTAGATGTTTTGAAAGATGTTGATCTTGATTTTTATGACTTAGACGAACTAATAGTTTTTGAAGGAAAGGATGGATTTAAACATGTTTTTACCGAAGGATATACTACATATGAAGAAGCTATTGAACGTAGAAATGAACTTTATCTTTTAAGTTACGAAAATTTAAAAGTTGTTGGAATTAAAGAAGGCCAAATTGTAGAAGCTAAAGACTATATGGATTTATCCATTATAGAAAATGAAAATGATGAAACTTTTTACGGTGATGTTATTTTTAAAGTGCAGCTCGGAATTTATAGCAAACAAGATATAGTTGAGTTAAGTAAACTAAATAATTTAGACGGAGTCGAAGAGACTGATTTACCAGATGGATTACAACAATATACAGTTGGTAGATATACTAGTATTCAAGGAGCTATGTTAAAACTAAATAATGTCATTAAGCAAGGTTTCAAAGGATGTTATATTGTCGCTTTTTATAATGATGAGCAAATATCAATCAAAAAAGCAAAAGAATTAATTGGTTTATAGGATTAAAAAATAATAAAAGTGACTTAATCAGTCGCTTTTTTTTTACTTATTTTTTTTGAACCTTCATACATCATATATTTTAAGAATCTACATTCTAATTTACCATTGAATATTTTAATTCTTCTATTATGCTTAAGGTGTATATTATTTACTGCTTCTATATCGGAGGTTATTAACCAAGCCGAACAACCTGCATAATTCTTTTTAAAAGTATCTCCTATTTGTGAGTATAGTTCATGTGTATTAGCAGTCAAACGTTCACCATAAGGGGGATTAAACAAAATCGTTCCACCATTGGGCATAGGCTCAGGCTTTCTGAAAAAGTTTGCTCTTTTTATTTCAATTACATCATCAAGCATAGCATCTTTAACGTTATCTTGAGCTTTCCTGACAGAAGCAAAAGCTCTATCACAACCTATTATTCGTCCATTAAAGTCACTCACTTTATTTATAGATACTTCTTTAATCTTTGCCCATAAATTAGCATCAAAGTCAAGCCAATTCATAAAACCAAATTTCTTCCTATGTAATGAGGGAGGAATATTAGAAGCAATCATTGCTGCCTCAATGAGAATTGTACCAGAACCACACATCGGATCAAGAAAATCACTTTGCCTGTTCCAATCGCTTAATAAAATTAACCCCGCAGCTAAAACTTCACTAATTGGAGCCTCATTAGTAGCGTGTCTGTATCCTCTTTTATGCAGTGAATCTCCTGAACTATCCAAAGAAATTGTACACTTGTCGTTAGAGATATGAATATTAATTCTAACATCTGGATTTTTGGTATCAACATCGGGTCTTCTTCCCTTAGTTAAATCCCTGAAATAATCAACAACAGCATCTTTGACTTTCAAAGCCACATAATGACTATGATTAAAAAAATCTGAGTGAACCGCTGAATTGACAGCAATAGTGTTATCAACACTAATATATTTTGACCAATCTAACTTTAAAGCTTCGTCATATAAATCATCATCTGTTCGAGCTGTGAACTTGTAAATAGGTTTGAGAATTCTAATGGCAGTTCTTAAGTTTAAATTTGCTTTGTACATAAAGCCTAAATCACCCACAAAACTAACAGCTCTATTCAAAATATGAATATCTTGACCACCTAATTTCAAAAGCTCATCAGCTAATATTTCTTCTAAGCCTAGTTGTGTTTTTGCAATCATACTAAAATTCTCTCTTACACCATTTTTCATCCGACAAATTTAATTAAATAATGCCATAATAAATTTATATTTGAAAAGTGAAAAATTGGTTCGATACTTGGTTCAATACAAATTATTACCATATTCTTTATAAGAATAGAAATTCTGATGAGGCAGAATCATTTTTAAATAATCTACTAGAGTATTTAAAGCCTCATAAAAGTCATAAATTTTTGGATGTAGCTTGTGGAAAAGGTCGTCATGCCATATTCATAAATAAAAAAGGTTTTAATATTGAGGGTATAGATTTGTCTAAAGAAAGTATTGATTACGCAAGTCAATTTTCTAATCACAACCTCTCTTTTAAGGTTCATGATATGCGCTCTACTTTTAAAAAAGAGGAGTTTGATTTTCTCCTAAATATCTTTACTAGCTTCGGTTATTTTGATGAGCCATCAGATAATATTAAAGCGATTAAAGCTATGGCTGACAATATTAAAAAAGGGGGGAAAGTTGTTTTGGATTTTTTGAATGCCAAAAAAGTTGTGAATGAATTATTAGAAAACGAATCAAAAACGGTCGACAATATTCAATTCACTATTAAAAGAAGTTTTAAGAATGGATTCATACTTAAAGACATTTATTTTATTGATAAACAACAGTTCCACTTCCAAGAAAAAGTTCAAGCATTATCATTATCTGATTTTAAGGACTTATTTGAAAAATCTGGCTTGAAAATTATAAATTTGTGGGGTGATTACTCACTAAATGATTTTAATGTAATTCACTCTCCACGCCTCATAATACTCGCTCAAAAATGACAATTATTGATTACATTATTTTATTGTCGTCTGTTTTTGTAGGTTCACTCATTGCATTCTACATAAAAAATATTTCAGAAAAAAATACCAAACTACTAATTTCATTCAGTGGAGCTTACTTATTTTCTATTACTGTACTCCATTTGATTCCTGAAACTTTTGCAGGAGAACATAACCACACTATTGGATTATTTATCCTGATTGGATTTTTTTTGCAAATCATTTTAGAACAATTTTCCAAGGGTGTTGAACATGGTCATGTAAACATTAATGGAAGTATTCCAATGAGTATGCTAATAGGTCTTGGAGTACATTCTTTTATTGAAGGTATGCCACTAGGAAGCCATCATCATTATTCTCACATGCATTCTTCTTTATTATCAGCCATAGTCTTACACAAAATACCTGTTGGAATTGTGCTTACTCATATGCTTATTGAAAGTAAAATGTCTAAGGCCAAAATTATCCTATTAATTAGTTTATTCGCTATTATAACTCCACTCGGGACATTTTTCAGTGAATACATCAGTAATATTTCAAATTATTATCGAGAAATAATGGCCATTGTTATAGGAATGTTCTTACATATTTCTACAACTGTATTATTTGAAAGTAGCGAAGGACACCATTTTAATAGTCGAAAAGCTATTTCCATCGTAATAGGTTTAAGTATTGCATTAATAAGTACATTCCTATGATTAAAAGAATAATAATAACAGGTGGTCCAAGCAGTGGTAAGACAAGTATTATCAATGCTTTGAAAAATAAAGGATATAGCTGTTTTGATGAAGTATCACGTGAAATCATTAAAGAAATGAATATCAAAACAGCATTTAAAAATATTGATTTTGAAGAAACAGTTTTTAGAAAGAGAAAAAGAGATTTTTTAAATGCTAAGTCAGGTTTGAATTTCTATGACAGAAGCATGCTTGATAATATAGCATATCTTAAAAAAAATAAGCACAAAATACCCACTTACTTCAAAACAGATTGCGAAAATCATCGCTATTACCCTTTAGTATTTATTGCAACACCCTGGAAAGATATATATACTGTTGATGATGAAAGATTAGAAAGTTTTAATGATTCTATTCAAATTTTTGAAACTATAAAACAAGTCTACAAAGAAGCTAAATATAATCTAATAAAAATCCCTCAGTCAACCGTTAATGAACGAATAAGTTTTATTATCAATAAAATCTAATTCATATCTTCGTAAAAATGTTGAGCCCACTAGAAATTCTAAAAAAATATTGGGGTTATGATTCTTTTCGAAGTAAACAGGAAGATACAATACATTCAATTCTTGATGCAAAAGATACCTTAACTCTTCTACCGACAGGTGCAGGAAAGTCTATTTGCTACCAAGTTCCTGCACTAATGATGGAGGGTATTTGTGTTGTAATTACTCCATTAATTGCGCTTATGAACGACCAAGTAACAGCCCTTAAAGCTAAGAATATCCGCGCATTAGCAATTACCTCAGGAATGAGTTTTTCAGAATTAGACATTGCTTTAGATAATTGTATCTATGGAAACTATAAATTTTTGTTTTTATCACCAGAAAGACTAGAAAGTAATATGGTTCAACAACGTCTAAAAAAGATGAATACAAACTTATTAGCAGTAGACGAAGCCCACTGTATTTCAGAGTGGGGTTATAACTTTAGACCATCTTATTTGAAGATTGCCGAAATACGTGAAATCATAACTACACCTATTATAGCCCTTACTGCTACTGCAACTCCATTAGTGGTAAAAGATATACAAGAAAAATTAAGATTTAATAACGAAAATGTTATCAGTACAAGTTTTTACAGAGATGAATTATCCTATGTAGTACTAAAACAAGATGATAAAGACATTAAACTAATTCAGATCCTAAATAGAGTAAAAGGTACATCTATAATTTATTGTAGGACTCGAAAAGAAACAAAACGAATTCATTATCTACTTTCAGAACATGGAATTACATCACACTATTATCATGCAGGCTTAGATGTTGTAGAAAGAGCATCAAAGCAAAAAAAATGGCAGCTGAATCATGTTAGAGTTATGGTAGCTACAAATTCTTTTGGTATGGGTATAGATAAAAATGAGGTACGATTAGTTATCCACAACCACCTACCCTTCTCGTTAGAAGCCTATTTTCAAGAAGCTGGTAGAGCAGGAAGAGACAGAAAACTTGCATATTCCATACTTCTATACAACGATTTAGACATTCACAACCTAAAAAAACAAATAAATGAACATTTTCCTGAGATAGAAATTATAAGAAACGTATATCAACAAATTGCTAATTATTTAGAAATAGCCATTGGCGACGGTAAAAATCAAGAATTTCCGTTTTACATCAACAAATTCTGTGAACATTATAATTTAAATCAACTTCAAACTTACAATACTCTTAAGTTATTAGAAAGAGAAGATTATATCAAGCTGAGTGAAGCCATTCATCAACCCTCACGATTGTTTATCAAAGTTACTCATGCTGAATTGTATCAATTCCAAATTGCTAATAAACAGTACGATATTTTACTCAAAATTTTATTGCGTTCCTACGGCTCTCTATTCGATAACTTCACTAAAATTCAAGAAAATATTATTGCCAAAAGAGCTCAACTTTCTACTCAAGAAGTTAAAGGTTTTTTAACTAATATGAAAAAAATGGACATTTTAGATTATATCCCACATAACAGTAATCCTAAACTGTTAATGCTTAAAAAAAGAGTAGATTCTAAATATATTAGTCTTTCTAAAGAAAAATTAGAAATTAGAAAAGCAAATGAAGAAGCTAAAGTAGCCTCAGTTATACAATATGCTAGTAATCAATATCAATGTAGAAGTCAAATTTTACAAAACTATTTTGGCGAGAAAGACAACAAAAGATGTGGCAAATGTGATGTCTGTCTTGAAAGGAATAAATTAAAAATTAATGACCAAGAGTTTGAGGCTATCAGCTTAGCCATTCAAAACCTAATTAGTCAAAGTCCAATGCGTGTAGATGACATAATTATGGCAATTATTGAATTCAGAGAAGATAAAATGGTTAGCGTACTGCAATTCCTTAGGGATAATGAACAAATAGCTATGAATGACGAACAAAAGCTATACTGGATTTACTAAAAAGTGTAATTTAGTAACTTATGAGTCCACAAATGAGAATAGTCTTTATGGGTACACCCGATTTTGCTTCTGCATCACTCAAGAGTTTGGTAGAAAACAATTTTAATGTAGTCGGTGTAATAACAGCTCCAGACAGACCTGCAGGTAGAGGTCAAAAAATTAAATATTCTTCAGTAAAAGCATATGCCTTGGAACAAGATTTAAAAATTCTTCAACCTGAGAAACTTAAAAACACCTCTTTTATTTCAGATTTAGAAAACTTTAGGGCCGATTTATTTGTAGTTGTAGCATTTAGGATGTTACCCAAAGTCGTATGGGCTATGCCATCTAAAGGCACTATCAATTTGCATGCATCATTATTGCCAAATTATAGAGGTGCTGCACCTATAAATTGGGCTGTTATCCATGGTGAAAAAGAAACAGGTGTTACTACTTTCTTCATTGAAGAAAATATTGATTCTGGTAATATCATTTTTCAAAAAAAGATAAATATTTATGAAGATGATACTGCTGGCATTATTCATGACAAACTAATGTATATTGGTAGTGAATTGGTGTGTAAAACCATTAACGCTATAGAAAATAATCATGCGCCAAATGTACCGCAAATTAATGAGACAGTCTCACAGGCACCCAAAATATTTAAAGCTGATTGTAAAGTATTATGGTCCGAAAATGCTATTGATATTCACAATAAAATTAGAGGATTATCGCCATATCCTACAGCTTGGACAAAAATAAATAAAGATAAAACCTTAAAACTTTTTAAATCGACTTATGAAAACACCAATCATAATTTAGAAATTGGAAAGGTGGTTATAAGTAACAATAAAGAATTAAAAGTTGCTGCTAATGATGGATTTGTTCATATTCACGAATTACAACTATCGGGAAAAAAACGAATGAAAACAGCAGATTTTCTTCGTGGATATAATTTTGAAGATATCATTTTACAATAATGGAAGCACTGGTTGACCACTTTTTAAAAATTATAACTGATGAACGAAAAGCACTCTTTGAAGAGCTTGTTCAAAAACGAACAAAATACCTTACCGTTGTATTAGAAAATATCTACCAACCCTTAAATGCAAGTGCTGTACTACGTTCCTGTGATTGCTTTGGCATACAAGATATTCACGTCATTGAAAATTATAACGAATTCAAACCTAATAGAGAAGTAACAATGGGAGCTTCTAACTGGCTAACAATCAATCATTACGATAAAAATGATAACAATACGCTAGATTGTATTCATTCATTGAAAAATAAAGGCTTTAGAATAGTAGCAACAAGTCCACACAACTCACAAAAAGACCTTGTCAATTTTGACCTATCAAAAGGTAAAACAGCTTTATTTTTTGGAACTGAGGTAGAAGGTCTTAGTGATTTAGTTCTTAAAAACGCTGACGAACATTTGCACATTCCTATGTATGGATTCACTGAAAGTTTTAATTTGTCTGTATCTGCAGCAGTATGTCTTTATGAAATGCGAATGAAAATGGAAAAAGAAAATATTAAATGGCAAATGACAGAAGATGAAAAAAATCAAGTTCTACTGGATTGGCTTCACTACAGCATTGACCGATCCGAAATTGTAGAAGAAGATTTCCTAAAGAATCGTTTAGGGTGCTAAGCGTCTAATCGTCCAATTTTCTCCTTCTTTGTTGTATAAAAATCTATCGTGCAAACGACTAGCTCTACCTTGCCAAAATTCAATTTCGTTGGGCACAATGGAATAGCCACCCCAATTTTTTGGTCTAGGCACTTCATTAGGATATTTATTTTTAAACACTTGAATTTTGTTTTCAAGAAATTCTCTTGATTCTATCACTTGACTTTGTGGCGAGCACCAAGCTCCTATCCTACTTTCATAAGGACGGCTATTGAAATAGTCATCAGATTTCTGTTCTGACAATCTACTAATTGAGCCATTGATTCTGACTTGGCGTTCCATATTTGGCCAAAAAAAATTCATACATACATTAGGATTAACCTCAATCTCCTGCGACTTTCTACTAGCATAATTGGTAAAAAAACAAAATCCTTTTTCTGTGACACCTCTAAGTAACAAAACCCTTGAACTGGGAACACCATTACTATTGACAGTCGATAAAACAAAAGCATTAGCATCATTTGAAAAAGTAATAGCTTCAGATATCCAATGTTGGAATAATGTTATGGGTTCTTCCGTTAAATCTTTGGCATTCAACACGCTTTTCAGATAATCAGTTCTAAGTTCTTTAATGCTTTTCATAAATCAAAATTACCTATTTTTGTGAGTAATTATATTCATTTAATGAAAAAATTCGAAGTACCAGATTTTTATCGTTCAAAGTTAATTGGAGCAATCAAAAACCAACGAAAAGAAATTGACCCTAAAAAAAGAGACTTCTCTCCCACAATTGTTGATTTTGGTCCTATTCAAATCCATCTTGCTCGTCACTTTGGCTTTTGCTATGGCGTAGAAAATGCTATCGAAATATCCTATAAAGCAATCGAAGAAAACCCTGGCAAGAATATTTATTTGCTTAGTCAAATGATACACAATCCTACTGTTAATGAAGACTTGCTTGCTAGAGGTTTAAAATTTATTATGGATACCCAAGGAAATCAATTAATAGAATGGGATAAAATCAAATCTGATGATGTAGTGATTACGCCTGCATTTGGTACAACGATTGAAATACAAAAATTACTTGAGAAAAAGGATATCAAATTAGAAACTTATGACACAACTTGTCCATTTGTAACTCGTGTATGGAAAAAAGCTGAAAGTATCGCTAGAAAAGATTATTCTATAATTATTCATGGAAAACATAACCACGAAGAGACTAAAGCTACTTTTTCTCACTCCAATCAAAACTCTCCTTCAATCATTATAAAAAACCTAGACGAAGCCAAACTATTAGTTGATTTTATTGAAGAAAAAAGACCTGAAGCCGAATTTTATTCCACCTTTGAAGGAAAATACTCTAAGGGTTTTGACCTTAAAAAAGATTTAGAAAAGATAGGAGTGGTTAATCAAACAACTATGTTGGCTAGTGAAACTGAAGAGATTTCAAATTTCTTAAAGGAATTCATTATTAAAAAGAGAGGTAATGATAATTATAAAGATTTTTTTGCTGACACTAGAGATACGCTTTGTTATGCTACTAACGAAAACCAAAAAGCTACCTATGGTTTATTAGAAGTGCCAGCTGACTTGGCTATTGTTGTAGGTGGCTATAATAGTTCAAATACCTATCACCTTGTAGAGCTTTGTGAAAAAGTTTTGCCGACATTTTTTATAAAGTCTGAAGAGGAAATTATTTCTAAAGAAAAAATAAGGCATTTTAATTATGAAGATAAAAAAACATCCGTAACAGAAGGGTTTTTACCCAATAAAGAAAAACTAAAAGTAATTTTAACATCAGGTGCTTCTTGCCCAGATTCGGTTGTTGACAGAGTTTTACAAAAATTATTATCCTATTTTGATAACAAAATATCGGCTGAAGAAGCCCTAGCCAACATTAGTCAGCCATAGCTTTCTGACAATAACTTAGAGCTAAATTGAATTGTTCTTCAATGCTCAAATTTGTATTGTCTATTTGGATGGCATCATCCATTATTACCAAAGGATTTTCATCACGAGTACTATCCTCGTGATCTCTACTCTGCAAGTTCTTCATAATATCCTCAAGACTAGCGTCTTTAAGTTCTAATGACCTTCTTCTTGTACGTTCATTAACTGAGGCAGTAATGAATAGCTTTAATTCTGCATTTGGAAATACTACAGAACCAATATCTCTACCGTCCATTACTACCCCTTTATTTTTACCTATTTCCTTTTGTATCGCAACCATTTTAAGGCGTACTTCTTTTAATTTACTAATCTTACTCACATTTTCCGAAATCCATAAGCTACGAATTTCATTTTCCACATTGACACCATTTAAAAAAGTTTCAGAAACAGAACTTACATCATTATAATTGAAAGATACATTTATATATTTTAAGGAATCTGTTAATGCTTTTTTATCAATAATACCATCTTTCATTATATCATTTTTCAAAGCATAAAGACAAACTGCTCTATACATTGCACCTGTATCAACATAAGTGTATTTAAAGTGGTTGGAGAGCTGCTTAGCTAATGTACTTTTACCACATGAAGAATGACCATCAATAGCAATATTTATTTTTTTTATTTTCATTTATAGAACTTAGAAAAATCTGTACTAAAGGAAAAATAATTTGGTGAACCGTGCAAGTGATAAGTTGATCTTCCGTAATTTATTATATAGTTTGATATTTTTATACCTATACCCCATGAAAAACCCACCATACCTAAATATGAGTCTACTTTAAGTTCTTGCCTACGCTTTGGGTTATATCCCATTCTTAACTGAATATGTTTACCAATACTTAGCTCACCACCAAAATTAATATGTCGAAAAAGCTTATTTGTAAAGTTAATTTTATCAAGACTTCCATTTTCATTAAGTCCATTGTTAACGCTCTCATGAACAGATGTTAAATTCCATTTCTGAATATTATTGTAATTCAATGACATAAGAAATGGCAAATGTTCTAAGCGCTTAGACAATCCAAAATCAAATTGAAATGGTAAATTTTCCTTAGTACTAGTATAGGTACTTATTTGTTTTCCATAGTTCCTTGCAAGAAAGGCCATCGAAAAGTTTTGATCATCTTTTTTATATGCTACAGCCAAGTCACTTGCAATTGCTATGGATTGATAATCATAAAGATCAGAAAATAATGTTTTAATAGTTGCTCCGACTGACCAACTTTCACTTATTTCTTTACCCAAACCAAAAGAAACTATTTTTTCATTTGCTACAAAAGAACCAAGTGATTGAGAAGTAAAATCAGTTTCCTCAAATTCGCCGTAGCCAATTGATTTTACAGAAATACCAATTGTACCAAAGTCGCTAAAAGGAAGAGCATATGCAACAGAAACAAAGTTGATATCAGAGAAATAATCAACAAAATTTAATGACAACTGCTTTTCCATTTTTACATTTAACATTGCTGGATTAAAAATACCTGTCTCTATATCATTGGAATATAATGAGACTGGTTCGTTTAAAACAGCATGGCGTGCTGAAAATGGTAAATCCAAAGCTGTATATGATGAAGAAGAGTTTTGAGCTTTTACTGTTGTAAAAAAAATAACACATGAAAAAATAAAACTAACAAATCTCATTTTACAAATTAACAAATGTTTTTAGACCAAAACGAGTATTTTGAAATACATTTCATGTAAGATAAGTAAAATTATGCCAGCACTTTAAATCATTTGTTTTAAATATATATTAATAAAGAGCAATTTCAATAACATCATTCATTTTACTAACATAATGAAAACTTAATCCTTTCAAATATCTTTCGTTTATTTCATCAACATCTTTTTTATTTTGGTCGCATAAAATTATTTCTTTGACGCCTGCTCTTTTAGCAGCGAGTATTTTCTCTTTTATACCCCCTACAGGTAGCACTTTACCTCTTAATGTTATTTCTCCAGTCATAGCTAAATTAGGTTTAACTTTTTTTCTAGTAAATAAAGATACTAAAGCGGTAAGCATAGTAATACCAGCAGACGGGCCATCTTTAGGGGTTGCTCCCTCGGGGACATGAAGATGTACATCATTTGCGTTTAAGTCATCAGGATTTATTCCAAATTCTTTAGAGTGAGACTTTATATACTGCATGGCAATTGTAGATGATTCTTTCATAACATTACCTAAATTACCAGTTATAGTCATTTTCCCCTTTCCCAAACTTTTACTGCATTCAATAAACAATATATCTCCTCCTACAGAAGTCCAAGCTAAACCTGTAACAACACCAGGCGTATTATTACTTAAATGACGTTCTTTATCAAATGGAGCAACACCAAGTATTTCTTTTATATCTAAAATATTAGGTTTAATATTATAATCTTGTTCCATAGCTATAGACTTAGCTGCATAACGAACCAATTTTGCAACCATTTTATCAAGACCTCTAACTCCAGATTCTTTTGTATAACCATCTATAACAGATTCAAAAAACTTATTACTTAACTTTAAATGAGATGCTTTCAAACCATGCTCTTTTAGTTGCTTGGGTAATAAGTGTTTTTTAGCGATCTGTACTTTCTCTTCCAAAGTATAACCATTGATTTCTATGATTTCCATTCTATCTATTAAAGCTGGTTGTATACTAGTTAAGGAATTAGCAGTTGCAACAAACATGACTTTAGATAAGTCATATCCAACTTCTAAATAATTATCATGAAAAGAATTGTTTTGCTCGGGATCAAGAACTTCTAGCATAGCTGAAGAAGGATCTCCATGCGAATCCCTTGTAATCTTATCAATCTCATCTAAAACAAATACAGGATTGGAAGAATTAGCTTTTTTAATAGATTTTATAATTCTTCCGGGCATTGCACCAATATAAGTTTTGCGATGACCCCTGATTTCAGACTCATCACGAACCCCACCTA
>CAJWWC010000007.1 GCA_913048435.1 uncultured Flavobacteriales bacterium
AGCCGATGTAGCTCAGGGGTAGAGCGTTTCCTTGGTAAGGAAGAGGTCACGGGTTCAATTCCCGTCATTGGCTCATAAAATAAAAAAACAACCTTTCTTATTAGGAGGTTTAATTATTAATTAATTTAAAATAGCTAGCTATGGCAAAAGAGAATTTTAATCGTACCAAACCACATTTAAACATTGGTACAATTGGTCACGTTGACCACGGAAAGACTACCTTGACTGCCGCTATTACTAAGGTATTGGCGGACGCTGGATTGGCTGAGGCACAAGCGTTTGACTCTATCGACAACGCTCCAGAAGAAAAAGAGAGAGGTATTACAATTAACACTGCTCACGTTGAGTATGAAACAGCTAATCGTCACTACGCACACGTCGACTGCCCAGGGCACGCAGATTATGTGAAAAATATGGTTACAGGAGCTGCACAAATGGATGGTGCAATACTAGTATGCGCTGCAACTGATGGTCCAATGCCTCAGACAAGAGAGCACATATTATTAGCTCGTCAGGTGGGTGTTCCTGCTGTTGTTGTTTTTCTCAACAAAGTCGATATGGTCGATGACGAAGAGTTGTTGGAATTAGTTGAGATGGAGGTAAGGGAATTGTTATCATTTTACGAATATGATGGAGACAATGCTCCAGTTGTTTCGGGTTCTGCTTTGGGAGCACTAAATGGTGAAGCTCAATGGGTTGATACAGTCATGAAGCTAATGGAAAGCGTTGACTCATATATTCCAGAACCGGTTCGTGATAACGCCAAGGATTTTTTAATGCCAATTGAAGACGTATTTACTATCACTGGACGTGGAACTGTCGCAACTGGTCGTATTGAAACAGGTGTAGCCAATACAGGTGATTCTGTAGACATAATTGGAATGGGCGCTGAAAAATTGGGTTCTACAGTCACTGGTGTTGAGATGTTTCGAAAAATTCTAGACAGAGGTGAAGCAGGAGATAATGTAGGTATCTTACTAAGAGGAATTGAAAAATCTGATATTAAAAGAGGAATGGTAATTTGCAAACCTGGATCTGTTACACCTCACACTAAATTTAAAGCGGAAGTTTACATTCTTAAGAAAGAAGAAGGTGGTCGTCACACACCATTCCACAATAAATACCGTCCTCAGTTCTATTTGAGAACAACAGACGTTACTGGTGAAATTCATTTGCCTGATGGAACGGAGATGGTTATGCCAGGTGACAACTTAACAATAACTGTTGAATTAATCAATAAAGTTGCTATGAGCCAAGGTCTACGTTTTGCTATCCGTGAGGGCGGTAGAACTGTTGGTGCGGGTCAAATAACTGAGATAATCAGCTAGTTAATAATTTTTATTAAACAGCCAATCAGGAAAGTTCTTGTTTAAGATCTTTCCTATTGCTGTTTTACGGGTGTAGCTCAATTGGTAGAGTAGTGGTCTCCAAAACCATTGGTTGGGAGTTCGAGTCTCTCCACCCGTGCATAAATAAAAGATAAAATGACAAAATTTGTCGAATACATAAAAGAATCGGCTGACGATTTAAAGAACAAAGTCTCTTGGCCAACTTGGAAAGAATTACAGAGTAGCTCGATTGTTGTTGCGATAGCTTCATTAATTATTGCATTAATAGTTTACTTAATGGACTTAAGTTTTCGTAATGTATTAGAAGTGTTGTATAGTTTATTTTAGAAAGAAAATTATGGCAGATAAGCACTGGTATGTAGTTAGAGCAATTGGCGGACAGGAGAAAAAAGTTTGCAATTACATTGAAAATGAGGTTTCAAGACTAAAGCTTTCAGATTTTGTTAGCCAAATACTTGTGCCTACTGAAAAAGTATTCCAAATTAGAAATGGTAAAAAAATCAGCAAAGAAAGAAACTTTTTTCCAGGATACATTTTGATTGAAGCTAACCTTGTTGGTGAAGTACCACACATTATAAAATCAATTCCAGGAGTTATAGGTTTTTTAGGCGCTACAAAAGGCGGTGATCCCTTGCCAATGAGAATGGCAGAAGTTAATAGAATTCTTGGAAAAGTTGACGAACTAGCAGTTAATGATGAGGAAATAGTTATTCCTTATGTTGTGGGCGAATCAGTAAAAGTAATTGATGGTCCATTCAATTCATTTAGTGGTTTTATTGAAGAGATTGATGAACAGAAGAAAAAATTAAAGGTTACAGTAAAAATATTTGGTCGTAAAACTCCGGTTGAATTAAGTTTTATGCAAGTTGAAAAAGAGTAAATATAAAATCGATTTTTACTATTAAATATAATGTCTTTAATTTTAATTGATTTAAAAAAATATTTAAGCAATGGCGAAAGAAGTAAGTAAAATAGTTAAATTACAGGTCAGAGGAGGTGCAGCTAACCCTTCTCCACCAGTTGGTCCCGCACTCGGTGCAGCTGGGGTCAATATTATGGAATTTTGTAAACAGTTCAATGCACGAACTCAAGACAAACAAGGAAAAATAGTTCCCGTAGTAATTACTGTTTTTGCTGATAAATCATTTGAGTTTATTGTCAAAACCGCGCCGGCAGCTGTTCAATTATTAGAAGCCTCTAAGAAAAAGAAAGGTTCTGGTGAGCCAAATAGGTTAAAAGTAGGTGTTGTAACTTGGGACCAAGTAAAAAAAATTGCTGAAGATAAAATGTCAGATTTAAATGCATTTTCAATTGATTCTGCTATGATGATGATTGCCGGTACTGCAAGAAGCATGGGTTTAACAGTAAAAGGTGGTACAGCTCCGCACAAAAAATAATTTTATGGGAATAAGTAAAAATATGAAAGAAGCCACAAAGCTTATCAAAAAAAATACAGTTTATTCTATTTCTGAAGCTGCATCTCTGATGAAGTCAATTTCAAAAACGAAATTTGATTCCTCTGTAGATTTAGCAGTTAAATTAGGAGTCGATCCAAAACAAGCTAATCAGATGGTTAGAGGAGTTGTAACACTCCCTCATGGAACTGGAAAAGACGTTAAGGTACTTGCTCTAGTTACGGCCGATAAAGAATCTGAAGCAAAAGACGCAGGTGCTGATTATGTTGGACTTGAGGATTACATAGAAAAACTTAAGGAAGGTTGGACCGATGTTGATGTCATAGTCACAATGCCTTCAGTAATGGGTAAATTAGGAGCTCTTGGGCGTATTTTAGGACCAAGAGGATTGATGCCCAACCCCAAAACAGGTACAGTAACTATGGAAATCGGAAAAGCAGTTTCTGAAGTCAAAAGAGGTAAAATCGATTTTAAAGTCGACAAATTTGGTATTATTCATTGCGCCATCGGTCGGGCATCATTTGATTCTTCAAAATTAGTTGACAATGCAACCGAGCTTTTACAAACAATTTTGAAACTAAAGCCCTCCTCTTCTAAAGGAACATATTTACAAAGTGTTTACATGTCCTCGACCATGAGTCCTAGCGTTCGAATTGATGAAAAATCAATCTAAATAATTAAATATTTATGACAAGAGAAGAAAAAAATAAAACAATTGATGAGCTTAATGCTCAACTTGTTGAAAACAAAAATTTTTACCTTACTGATATTGCTGGACTTGACGCTGGTAGTAATAGCGAACTAAGACGTTTATGTTTTAAAAGTAATGTTCAATTACAAGTTATAAAAAATACGTTACTTAGAAAAGCAATGGAAAAAAACGATGTTGATTTTGCTCAAATGTATGACTCATTAAAAGGAAATACGGCAATTATGTTTGCAGAGTCAACCAATGCTCCAGCAAAAATAATTAAAGAGTTTAGAAAAAAGGAAGACAAACCACTTTTGAAGTCAGCATTCATTGAAGAAAGCTTTTACTTTGGAGATGATCAAGTTGAAGTATTATGCTCACTAAAATCAAAAGAAGAATTGATTGGCGAAATTGTAACTTTGCTACAGTCTCCACCAAAGACAGTTATTTCTTCCTTACAATCGGCAGGAGGAAAACTTTCTCTAATATTGAAAACATTATCTGAGCGATCAGAATAAAATCTTAGTGATTACGCACCACTATTTTAATGCTTCCACATTAAATAATATGTATAACAATTAAATTAAATAAAAATGGCAGATTTAAAAGCTTTCGCAGAACAGTTAGTTAACTTAACTGTTAAAGAAGTAAGTGAACTAGCAGATATTTTAAAAGAAGAGTATGGAATTGAGCCAGCAGCCGCAGCTGTAGCTGTTTCAGGGCCTGCTTCTTCTGGTGGCGGTGACGCTGCTGAGGAGAAGTCGGAATTCGATGTAATTTTAAAAGCCGCTGGAGGATCCAAGCTTGCTGTTGTCAAACTTGTAAAAGAGTTGACAGGACTTGGTCTCAAAGAAGCTAAAGATATTGTAGACGGCGCCCCAGCTCCTATTAAAGAAGGAGTTGCAAAGGACGAGGCAGAGGCATTCAAGACCCAACTAGAGGGTGCAGGTGCTGAAGTTGAACTCAAGTAAGTTTACATTACAGCTAATGGTTTAGGCTTTAAATTAGTTATTTAAAGCTTAAACCCTTTTACATTTATTAACGAATTATTTTTTAACAAAAAACCATATCAAGTTGAATTCAAATAAAACTACAAATAGAATCAATTTTGCATCTATTAAAAATCAGCTATCATATCCTGATTTTTTAGACATTCAAATAGGAGCTTTCAAAGATTTTTTCCAAATTGGTATTTCTTCAGACATGAGAAAAGAAGAAGGACTATGGCGTGTGTTTAATGATCATTTTCCTATCTCTGATTCAAGAAATAATTTCGTGTTGGAATTTATAGATTACAATATTGATCCTCCAAGATATTCAATAGAAGAATGTATTGAAAGGGGATTAACATATAAAGTTCCTCTTAAAGCAAAACTAAAATTATATTGTACAGATCCTGATCACGAAGATTTTGAAACCATTGAACAGGAAGTTTTTTTAGGTTCGGTTCCATATGTCACTCCAAAAGGTTCGTTTGTTATAAATGGTGCAGAAAGAGTAGTAGTTTCTCAATTACATCGTTCACCAGGAGTATTTTTTGGTCACAGTTTCCATGCAAATGGAGCTAAGTTGTATTCTGCCAGAGTAATTCCTTTCAAAGGCTCATGGATAGAATTTGCAACTGATATTCACAATGTAATGTATGCCTACATTGATAGAAAGAAAAAGCTTCCGGTAACAACATTGCTTCGTTCAATTGGTTTTGAAAACGACAAAGATATTTTGGAAATCTTTAATTTAGCTGACGAAGTAAGGGTTAGCAAAGCTGCGCTTAAAAGAGTTGTGGGTAGAAAGTTAGCTGCAAGAATTCTGAAGACCTGGATTGAAGATTTTGTAGACGAAGATACTGGTGAGGTTGTTTCTATTGAAAGAAATGAAGTAATAATTGATAGAGAAACTGTTATTGAAAAGGAACACATTAATGATATTATTGACTCCGGATCAAAAACCGTGTTACTGCATAAAGAAGATGTATCAACTTCAGAATATGCAATAATTTATAACACCCTTCAAAAGGACCCTACCAATTCTGAAAAAGAAGCTGTTATTTATATATACAGACAGCTTCGAAACGCTGAGCCACCAGACGAAGAAACAGCAAGAGGCATTATTGATAAATTATTTTTCTCCGAGCAAAGATACAGCTTGGGAGAAGTTGGTCGTTTTAGAATTAATAAAAAGCTTGATTTAAATGTCGAATCTAATATTCAAATTTTAACTAAGGAAGATATTATATCCATTATAAAGAATTTAGTCGAATTAGCTAATTCAAAGACTAATGTCGATGATATCGATCACCTAAGTAATAGAAGGGTGAGAACAGTTGGTGAGCAACTTTCTAATCAATTTAGCTTAGGATTGTCTAGAATGGCAAGAACAATCAGAGAAAGAATGAATGTTAGAGATAATGAGGTATTTACGCCAGTTGACTTAATTAATGCTAAAACATTATCCTCAGTCATTAATTCATTTTTCGGTACTAATCAGCTGTCTCAATTTATGGATCAAACAAATCCTTTGGCTGAAGTTACTCACAAAAGAAGAATGTCAGCATTGGGGCCTGGTGGTCTTTCCAGGGAAAGAGCTGGTTTTGAGGTTCGTGATGTTCATTACACCCACTACGGAAGATTATGTCCAATTGAAACTCCAGAAGGTCCTAATATAGGACTTATTTCTTCACTTTGCGTTTATGCAAAAGTTAATAGTTTAGGATTTATTGAGACCCCATATCGAAAAGTAGAAAATGGTGTTGTAAAAGTTGATGAACATCCCATCTATCTCACTGCAGAGGAAGAAAATAATAAAACAATTGCACAAGCCAATGCCCCTGTTTCTAAAAATGGAAATTTTGAGGATGAACGTATTAAAGCAAGATTTGAAGGTGACTATCCTGTGACCGAGCCACAAAATATCAATTTGATGGATGTTGCACCAAATCAAATCGCTTCGATTGCAGCATCTTTAATTCCTTTCTTGGAGCATGATGATGCTAATCGTGCACTTATGGGATCAAATATGATGCGTCAAGCAGTTCCTTTATTACAGGCTGACGCACCAATTGTTGGTACTGGTCTTGAGCCTCAAGTAGCTAGAGATTCAAGAGTTTTAGTAAATGCTGAGGGAAAAGGTATAGTGGAATACGTTGATTCCAATGAAATTCATATTCGTTACGAAATGTCAGATGAAGAAAAGTTATTGTCGTTTGATGATGAAGTAAAAGTATATAATCTCACAAAATTCAAAAAAACAAACCAAAATACTTGTATAAATTTAAAACCAATAGTAGTTAAAGGTGATAAAGTGTCCAAGGGCCAGGTATTGTGTGAAGGATATGCTACTCAAAATGGCGAATTAGCAATTGGAAGAAATCTTAAAGTAGCATTTATGCCTTGGAAGGGTTATAATTTTGAAGATGCAATTGTACTTTCCGAGCGTGTTGTAAGAGAAGACTTATTTACTTCAATTCACGTAGAAGAAATGTTAGTTAATGTGAGGGATACGAAAAGAGGACCGGAAGAATTGACTGCGGACATTCCTAATGTTTCTGAAGAAGCAACAAAAGACTTAGATGAAAACGGTATGATAAGAATCGGAGCTGATATAAAAGCTGGTGATATCATAATTGGCAAAATTACTCCAAAGGGTGAATCAGATCCAACTCCTGAAGAAAAACTTCTAAAAGCAATTTTTGGGGATAAGGCTGGTGATGTTAAAGATGCTTCTCTTAAAGCAAGACCATCTTTTAAAGGAGTTGTTATTGATAAAAAGTTATTCTCTAAATCAATTAAAGACAAGAGAACACGCGCAATAGACAAGGAAATTGTTATTGAACTTGAAAAAGCGTACTTAGAAAAATCAAAAAAATTAAAATCCGTTTTAGTAAATAAACTTTTCACAATATTGAGTGGTAAAACATCTCAAGGAATAGTTAGTAGTTTAGGAGATGATTTAATTCCAAAAGGCGTCAAGTACACACTAAAAGCACTTCAATCAATTGATTTTGAAAATATAAATACTATAAAAACAAAGTGGGTGGTTGACAAAGAATTAAATTTTAAGATCCAAACTTTAATGAATAACTACTTACTCAAAAATAGTGAATTACTAAGTAATTTCAGAAGAGAGAAATTTGCAGTTACTGTCGGTGATGAACTTCCTGCTGGAGTACTTAAATTAGCCAAAGTATATGTAGCGAAAAAACGTAAAGTTCAAGTTGGTGATAAGTTAGCTGGTCGTCATGGGAATAAAGGCATAGTTGCAAAAATTGTAAGAGAGGAAGACATGCCTTTCTTAGAAGATGGTTCTACTGTTGATATTGTTCTAAATCCACTAGGAGTTCCTTCAAGAATGAATTTAGGCCAAATTTATGAAACTGTTTTAGGATGGGCTGGTCAAAAATTGAATAGAAAATATTTTACACCAGTTTTTGATGGTGCATCAATTGATGACATTAATAAAGAGACTGATGATGCTGGACTGCCAAGATTTGGACAGACTTATCTATTTGATGGTGGAACAGGAGAACGTTTTGATCAACCAGCAACTGTTGGTGTAATTTATATGCTTAAGCTTGGACATATGGTTGATGATAAAATGCATGCTCGTTCAATAGGTCCTTACTCATTAATTACTCAGCAGCCATTGGGTGGTAAAGCTCAGTTTGGAGGTCAAAGACTTGGTGAAATGGAGGTATGGGCACTTGAAGGTTATGGTGCTGCAAATATTTTGCAAGAAATGCTAACAGTCAAATCTGATGACGTGGTTGGTCGTGCTAAAGCCTATGAATCAATAGTTAAAGGTAGTCCTATGCCGACACCTGGAATTCCTGAATCATTTAATGTTTTAATGCACGAGTTATTAGGTCTTGGACTTAAAGTAACTTTAGACTAATATTTTAAAATTAAATTTCTCTTATAAATTGTTATGGCAACAAAAAAAGTTAAAAATCAAGTAAATACTAGCTTCAATAATATTACTATAAGCTTAGCTTCACCTGAAGATATTTTATCTAAGTCAAGTGGAGAGGTAACAAAACCTGAAACCATTAATTACAGAACTTATAAGCCTGAAAGAGATGGACTATTTTGTGAGCGTATTTTTGGGCCCACTAAAGACTTTGAGTGTCATTGTGGTAAATATAAACGCATTAGATATAGAGGAATAGTATGTGATCGTTGCGGTGTAGAAGTTACAGAAAAAAAAGTTAGAAGAGAACGTACAGGACATATTCAACTTGTCGTTCCAGTTGCACACATATGGTATTCCAAATCAAATCCAAATAAAATAGGTTATCTTCTTGGATTACCAAGTAAAAAACTTGATATGATTATATATTACGAAAGATATGTAGTTATTCAAGCTGGTTCAGCACTAAACGAACAAGGTGAGCCATTAAATTTTTTAGATTTTCTTACAGAAGATGAGTACTTAGATGTAATTGAAAAAATACCGTCTGAAAATCGTTATTTAGATGATGATGATCCAAATAAATTTATAGCAAAAATGGGTGCTGAGGCCCTAATAGAACTTCTTAGAAAACTGGATTTGAATCAGTTATCTTATGATCTTCGTCACAAAGCAAACACTGAAACATCTCAACAAAGAAAAGCCGAAGCTTTAAAGAGATTACAAGTTATAGAATCTTTCAGAGACGCCAATTCAAGGATTGAAAATAAGCCTGAGTGGATGATAGTTAAAGTAATACCTGTGATACCCCCTGAATTAAGACCTCTAGTTCCTCTTGATGGAGGACGTTTTGCCACATCAGACTTGAATGATTTGTACAGAAGAGTAATAATAAGAAACAATCGTCTTAAAAGATTAATTGAAATCAAAGCACCTGAAGTTATTCTTAGAAATGAGAAAAGAATGCTTCAAGAATCAGTTGATTCATTATTTGATAATTCAAGAAAATCCAGTGCGGTCAAAACAGAATCAAATAGAGCTTTAAAATCACTTTCTGATAGTTTAAAAGGTAAACAAGGTCGTTTTCGACAAAATTTACTAGGAAAACGTGTTGATTACTCTGCAAGATCCGTTATAGTTGTAGGACCTGAGTTAAAAATGCATGAATGCGGTTTGCCAAAAAATATGGCTGCTGAATTATTCAAACCCTTCATTATACGTAAAATGATTGACAGAGGCATTGTAAAAACTGTTAAATCAGCAAAGAAAATAATCGATAAAAGAGAGCCTGTTGTTTGGGATATTTTAGAAAATGTGATGAAAGGACATCCTGTTTTATTAAATCGTGCTCCAACTCTACATCGTTTAGGTATTCAAGCTTTTCAACCAGTTATGATAGAAGGTAAAGCGATTCGTCTTCATCCATTAGTTTGTACAGCATTTAATGCTGATTTTGATGGTGATCAAATGGCGGTACATCTTCCATTAGGAGAAGCAGCGGTCTTGGAAGCACAGCTCTTAATGCTAGCTTCACATAATATTCTTAATCCCGCCAATGGTGCTCCAGTTACTGTACCATCTCAGGATATGGTTCTTGGTCTTTATTATATGACTAAACCTTTAAAAGGTGCTAAAGGAGAGGGATTGGTATTTTATTCTGATGAAGAAGTCAAAATTGCTTACAATGAGAAAAGGGTTGATTTACATGCATACATAAAGTTAAGAGTTCAACTTACAGATGATGACGGTGAGTTTCAAAATAAATTAATAGAAACCACAGTTGGAAGAGTTTTATTTAACGAATTTGTTCCTAATGAAGTTGGTTTCATTGATCAATTGCTTACCAAAAAGGCATTGAGAGATATTATTGGACAGGTCTTAAACGCTTCAGGTATTGCTAAGACTGCTGAATTTTTAGACAATATAAAGGGAATTGGCTATAATTTTGCTTTTAAAGGAGGATTATCTTTTAATTTAGGTGATGTTATTATTCCTGATGAAAAAGATACAATGGTATCTAATGCATACAATCAGGTTGACGAGGTAAGTGCTAATTATAACATGGGATTTATAACTAATAATGAAAGATACAATCAAGTAATTGATATTTGGTCAAATACAAATGCCCACTTAACTGAAAAAGTGATGAAACAGTTAAGTTCAGATAAAAGTGGTTTTAATTCAGTATATATGATGCTTGACTCAGGTGCACGAGGTTCTAAGGAACAAATCAAACAGTTGGGAGGTATGAGAGGTTTGATGGCTAAACCACAAAAATCTGGTGATAAAAGTGGTGCTGCAATTATCGAAAATCCTATTATTGCCAATTTTAAAGAAGGTTTATCCATACTTGAGTATTTTATTTCTACTCATGGTGCTAGAAAGGGTCTAGCTGACACTGCTTTAAAAACTGCCGATGCTGGGTATTTGACAAGAAGGCTAGTTGATTCTTCACAAGATGTCGTTGTAACGATTGAAGATTGTGGTACCCTAAGAGGACTAGAAATTTCAGCATATAAGAAAAATGATGAAATAATAGAGCCTCTTAAAGATAGAGTTTTTGGTCGTGTTTCTTTACATGATATTTATGATATTAATGGAAATATCATAGTCGAAAATGGTGAAATGATAACTGAAAATATGGCTAAAGCTATAGAAGATTCACAAATTGAATCTGTTGAAGTTCGTTCCGTCCTTACATGTGAAGCTAAAAAAGGAGTTTGTGCAAAATGTTACGGAATAAATCTTTCAACATTTTCTATGACAGTTCCTGGAGACGCTGTTGGTGTTGTTGCTGCTCAATCCATTGGTGAGCCTGGTACTCAGCTAACATTGAGAACATTCCATTTCGGAGGTACTGCCTCTAAAATCGCTTCAGAATCAAGTGTTATTGCAAAATTTGATGGTAGAGTCGAAATTGATGATCTTAAAATTATCGACTCTGTTAATGAAGATGGCGAAAAAATTAAAATGGTAATTAGTCGTACATCAGAAATAAGAATAATTGATGAATTAGGAATTGTTCTTTCAACAAATAATATTCCTTATGGTTCAACATTATACATTGATGCAGGCAAGAAAGTTAAAAAAGGAACTAAGATTTGTGATTGGGATCCGTACAATGCTGTCATTATTTCAGAATATGATGGAAAGATTAATTTTCAAGATATTCAAGAGGGATTATCTTACCGTGTAGAGTCTGATGAACAAACAGGTTTTGAAGAAAAAGTTATGATTGAGCGCAAAGATAAAACTCTAAATCCTGCTATTAATGTAATAAATAGTAAAAGTGATCTAAATAGGTCATACAGTATTCCTGTAAAGGCTCACTTATCAGTTGATGATGGACAAATAATCAAGTCTGGACAAATTATAGCAAAGATTCCTAGATTGGCATCTTCTTTAGGTGATATTACTGGTGGTTTACCTCGAGTAACAGAGCTATTTGAAGCTCGTAATCCATCAAATCCTGCCGTTGTTACTGAAATAGATGGTATTGTTTCTTTTGGTCCAAAGATTAAGCGTGGTAACAAAGAAGTTATCATTACCTCTAAATCAGGTGAGACTTCGAAGTACTTGATTCCATTATCTAAACATATTTTAGTTCAGGAAAATGATTTTGTAAAATCTGGAATGCCTCTTTGTGATGGTGCTATTACTCCATCTGATATTTTAAGAATTAAAGGTCCAACTGCTGTACAGGAGTATATTGTCAATGAAATTCAAGAAGTTTACAGACTTCAAGGAATGAAGATTAACGATAAACATTTTGAAGTCATAGTTAGACAAATGATGAGAAAGATGAATGTTGTGGATGCAGGCGATACGAGATTTTTAGACGGTCAAATTATTACTAAGTTAGAATTTACTGAAGAAAATGATAGAATATTTGGTATGAAAGTGGTAGAAGAGACTGGTGATTCAGAAATACTAAAAGCTGGTCAAATTGTATCAGCAAGAAAGCTCAGAGAAGAAAACTCAAGATTAAAAAGAAAAGATTTAAAAACGGTAGAGGCTCGTGAAGCAATACCTGCAACTAGCGAGCAAAGAATTCAGGGAATTACCAGAGCAGCTCTACAAACTAATAGTTGGGTGTCTGCGGCTTCGTTCCAAGAAACTACAAAGGTACTTAATGCTGCTGCTATTAATGGTAAAAGAGACGGTTTAGAAGGTTTGAAAGAGAATGTTATAGTCGGACACAAAATACCAGCAGGTACAGGTCTTCGTATATGGGATGATCTTGTTGTTGGCTCACAAGAAGAGTTTGATCAACTTACTAATAAACAAGAGCTAACTACTGAAGAAGAATTATAAATAAAACTATTTTATTAATGGCTGAAGATAAAAAAGGATTAAATATTGAGCTCACTGAAGAAGTAGCCGAAGGTCTATACAGTAACTTAGCAATTATTAACCATTCACCTTCAGAATTTGTTGTTGATTTTATTAAGGTTATGCCCGGCGTTCCTAAGGCTAAAGTTAAATCAAGAATTGTTTTAACACCACAACACGCTAAACGTCTCTTAAAAGCTCTTAATGATAATGTATCTAAATTTGAAAGCCAACATGGTCCAATAAAAAATGTTGACTCTCAAAGCAATATTCCGCTTAGTTTTAGTGGTCCAACAGCTGAGGCATAAGCAATATAAACTACTTAGATATTAGTTTTTTTTGTCTTTTTTTCAAATTATCATTAAGCTTTTCCTAAAGATTTAAGCATTTTAGTATGTTCTATTATTGCTTGTATATAGCTTTTTTGACTATGATAGGGTAATCCGTGTTTTTCGGCTTTTTCTTTAACAATATGAGAAATGTTTTTATAGTGAATGTGACATATATTTGGAAATAAATGGTGCTCAACCTGAAAATTTAATCCACCAACAAACCATGAGAAAAATCGACTCTTGGGAGCGTAATTGGAAGTAGTCTGTAACTGGTGTATTGCCCAATTGTTTTCAATTGTTCCATCCTCATTTGCTATTGGGTAATCGCATTCTGGCATAATATGAGCCGTTTGAAAAATAGTCGCTAATATAAAGCCAGCTACAAAGTGTAAACTCAAGAAGCATAATAACCAAAAGCTAAATGATATACCACCAACAATATAGTAAGGTACAACAAACATATAAGCGTAATAAATAATTTTCCATGCTACCATTTCAAGCATTAATGGTTTGTATTCTTTTTGGCTTATAAAACCATCCTTTTTAAAATCATTTAGTTGTTTAAACTCCTTATTTGTAGCCCACGAAAATGTCATGAGTCCATAGAAAAACCATGCATAAATATGTTGAAGTTTATGAATCTTTTTTAAAGGTGCATCTGGCGAAAAACGTAGTAATCCCATTGGGCTTACATCAGGGTCCATTTCGTGAACATTAGTAAAAGTATGATGAAGTCTGTTGTGTTGAATACGCCAGTTTTTAGCGCTTCCTCCCATTAGATTTAATGTGATACCAAAAAGTCTATTGACAAATTTGTTTTTTGAGTATGAGCCGTGATTAGCATCGTGCATTATTGAAAGTCCAATTCCTGACATACCCACGCCCATAATCACCCATAGTAACCAATAAATCCAATTATTTGTCACAACGCCAGAAACCACGATACCATATGGGATATAATATAATGAAAGCATAAATATACTTTTGAAAACCATATTTATATTACCAAATCTTGTTTTATTATTTTTTTTAAAATATTCATCAACAGATTTTCTGAGCTCAATGATGAATTCTTTGGAATGGTTTTTATCAAATTTAGCGGTCTTCATTATTATATTTTCATTCAATCATATTATATATTGTAAATATACACATTAATATATGTAGTTATTTGTGATTCAAAATAAGTTTATTAACTATTAAATAAACTTTTGTTCTCTCATCCAATCATCGTTAAAAATTTTACCAACATATCTGCTTCCGTGATCATGTAACAGAACAACAACAACATCATCTTTTTTTAGGTTATTCTTAAGCTGATTTAATCCGGCAATGGCACTTCCACAGGAATAACCTGCAAAAATACCTTCTTCTTTAGCTAAGCGACGGGCATAGATGGCACCATCTTTATCAGTAACTTTTTCAAAATGGTCAATAAGTTCAAAATCTACGTTATCCGGTAAAATATCCTCTCCAATTCCTTCAGTGATGTAAGAATAAATCTCATTTTCATCAAACTCTCCCGTTTCATGATATTTTTTGTAAACAGAACCATAAGAATCGACACCCCAAATTTTAATATTAGGATTTTTTTCTTTTAGATATTTTGCAATACCTGAAATAGTGCCACCAGTTCCAACACCAACAATAAAATGGGTGATTTTACCATCTGTTTGATTCCATATTTCTGGTCCAGTCGATTCATAATGTGCTAACCTATTTGATAGGTTATCGTATTGATTGGGATAAAATGAGTTAGGAATTTCTTCATTAAGACGTTTGGCAACCGAGTAGTATGATTCTGGGTGTTCTGGAGCTACGTTAGTTGGACATACATAAACTTCTGCACCCATAGCCTTCAGTATATCCATTTTTTCTTTAGATTGCTTATCTGAAATGGTGCAAATTAGTTTGTATCCCTTCTGAATACAAGCTAGTGCTAGGCCCATACCAGTATTACCAGAAGTTCCTTCAATTACTGTACCACCTTCTTTAAGTAGTCCAGCTTTTTCTGCGTCTTCAATCATTTTTAATGCCATTCTGTCTTTAGTGGAATGACCGGGATTAAAACTTTCTAACTTAGCCAAAACAAGTGCTTCTGTATCAACTACTTTGTGCAATTTTACCATTGGGGTATTACCAATAGTTTCTATAATATGATTAAAAAAATTCATAGTACAAATTTACCATTAATGTTTCTTTTATTATTCAAATCGAATAGCATTAATGGGATTTATTTTACTAATTAAATAAGATGGAATTATAAGCATCAGCCAACATAAAATGAAGGTACCAATATTTAGGACAAGAATATGAGCAATATTTAGGTCAATTGGCACATAAGACATGTAATAAGTGTTCTTGTCTAGCTCCAAAATTTGAAATTGGTTCTGAATCCAACAAAGACTCAGTCCTATTATGTTGCCCCAAAACATACCTTTGAGAATTAAATATAATGAATGATAAATAAACACTTTTCTGATTTGCCAGTTTTGACTTCCTAAAGCCTTAAGAGTACCAATGAGTTGGGACTGTTCCAAAATGAGAATAAATAAGGCCGTAATCATGTTAATTGCACCAACAATCAGCATAAGGATTAGTATAACCCTAACATTCATATTTTGTAAATCAAGCCAATCAAAAAGCTGAGGGTTATTATCAATAACTGTTCTAGTGTTTAAATCAAAACCTATTTTGGAATAAACTTCTTGATTTATATTTTCCAAATCTTCAAAATCATGAAGTTGTATTTCTAGCCCTCCAGCATCATTTGCTGACCATTTATTGAGTTTCTGAATGTTTCCAATATCACCTAAGACCAGCATTTTGTCAAATTCAGCAACACCACTATCATAAATTCCTGCAATCTTAAATTGACGAACTCTTACAGGTTGTTGGATAAAGTACATTTGAAAGCCATTGCCAATATTTAGATTCAATTGATTGGCTATGGTTTGAGAAATCAATACTTTATTAGACCTTTTATTCTTTCCAAATGATGGAATATTACCTTTTATTAAGATTTTTTTAATAAATGTGCTGTCAAAATCACTACTTACTCCTTTAAGTACCACACCATGAATTTCATTTTCAGTTTTAATAATACCAGCCTTGGTTATATAGGATTGAATGTGTTTTATACCCTTTATTTTTGAAAGAGATAGTTTTAAGGAGTCTGAACGTTTTAATAGCGAAGATTCGTAGGAGTTTCCGTTACTAAAATTACTCACTTGAATATGAGAACTGAAACCAATAACTTTGTCTGTAATTTTATTTTGAAAACCTTTTATGATAGCTAGCGATATCAACATAACAGTCAGACTTAATGCAATAGCAGTAATAGCTATTCTGATAACAGGTCGAGAAAAACGATATTCGTTTTTGCCAATAAGTCGTTGGGCTATGAAAAATGAAATATTCATAAATTATGCGATATAAAATTAAGCATTTATTTCTTTGTCTTTTGATCTTTTTACATTGTTCAAATGCTAATGAAAGTTTGCAAATTGGTGCGGAAAGAACAAATGAGTATTTTCCAATACTAAATGATAAGCTTATTGGTGTAATAGGGAATCAAAGCTCTCTTATTGAAACAACCCATTTGGTAGATTCTATGTTGAGCGCAAACCTTAAAGTAATTAAAGTCTTTAGTCCTGAACATGGATTTAGAGGAACTGCCGATGCAGGTGAACATATAGAAAGTGGAATTGACGAACAAACTGGAATTCCTATAATATCATTGTATGGCAGTAACAAAAAACCGAACCCATCGCAATTAGAAGGAATTGAAATATTATTGTTTGATATTCAAGATGTAGGTGCTCGTTTTTATACTTATATCTCAACATTGCATTATGTTATGGAGGCGGCAGCAGAAAATAATATTCCGTTAATTATTTTGGATAGACCCAATCCAAATGGACACTACATTGACGGTCCTATTTTAGATACTGCTTATCGCTCTTTTGTAGGAATGCACCCTATACCTATCGTTCACGGTATGACCATTGGTGAGTATGCTCAAATGATTAATGGCGAGAAGTGGCTTAAGGATAGCATAGAATGTGATTTAACAATTATTTCAATGTTGGGATATAATAAGAAAAAACTTTATGACTTACCTGTTAAGCCATCACCTAACTTACCCAATGCTCAGGCTGTCAACTTATATCCATCTTTATGTCTGTTTGAGGGAACTAATGTAAGTGTAGGCAGAGGAACAGACTTGCCCTTTCAACATTTTGGCGCACCTTATTTAGAAAGTAATTATTCATTTGTACCCATAAGTGGTGAAGGAGCTAAATACCCCAAACATAAGGGGGAAAGATGTTATGGTCAAGATTTAAGTAAATTTACTAGACTTAGAAAATTAGACTTATCTTTTTTAATATATGCCTATAAAGAATGTCCAAAAAAAGAATTTTTTTTTAACGACTTCTTTGATAAACTTGCTGGAAACAATGAATTGAGATTATCTATTATAGAAGGTAAAAGTGAGAATAATATTAGAGAAGGTTGGATAAAAGATTTGAGATTATACAAAGAGTTAAGAAATAAATACTTAATATATTGAATTTATTTTAATTCTTATGCTATATTAGATGAAGTATTAAAAATAGTTAATTAGTTTCAGTGTAACGTGTTTTTTATTTGGGTGTTTTCATTAAGTATACACTGTGTTGGAATCCATTTCGTTTTGAGATGGCTTTCTGTATTAATACTAGTTGCTAATTTTGCTATATTTTTTAGGCCATGGGTCTTTAAAATTTAATCCATTTTCCCATTGAATTATTTCTTCATCAGTAAGAAAACAAGATTCAACTTTTTCAACGAATTCATCTATTTTTGTTTTATCACCTATAATGGTGAGTTCACAACAACGATCTCCAAAACGAGCAGATTCTTTTGATATTTTTTCTTTGAGAAATTTTAATTCTATTTCTTGTAAATTATTCTTTTTTTCTTCAAGTATTGCTGTTCTCCATGTTCCTAAAAATTCTAAATTAATTGCTCCTGCAGCTTGATTAAAAAGTAGTGATTGACTGGGTCTACTTGCAAGCCAGAAAAAGCCTTTACTACGATATATATTTACTTCAAGTTGGTGATTAAAAACCTTCCAAAGCCTTTCAGGATGAAATGGACGATCATCTGTTATTACCCTAGTTGCTAAATCATAAGGTCTATCAGTTCCTGATTCAAACTCTAGTATAGGTTTTAGTTCGTCAAATAATTGCTCAATATTAAAGTAGTTATATTCTTTTAGTTCAAACAATGATTCAATATTGAGTTTACCAAAAATTATAGAATGTATTGTTGCAAAGGGGTTGATTTTTTGAATTTGAGAACATATTTTACTAAGATTATTTTCTTTAATTCTGTCCCCTTTGGTAAGAATTAAATGACTACTAAATAATATTTGCTCAACTAATAAATTAATAGGATCTCTTTTGCCTTGAATAATATTTTGTTGTAGCTTAGGAATAATATTTATACCACAATCATAATCTTGTTTAATCATTAAACTATCAATTAATACAAATAATCCAGTTAAATAAACATTTCTTTGATTTTTAAAATATTTTACCAGAGGCATCGGATGACAACTTCCAGAAGTTTCAATTATAATTATTTCAGGTTTTTTGTTAAGTAATATATTTTTTAACGCCTGGTCTAAAAGTTTAATTCCTACATTACTACTTAAGATATGTGAAGAAATAGATTCTAACATTTTATCGTCTTCTTCAATGATTGCACTCGTTGCAATTAATTCTCCATCAACATCAAGCTGACTCATATCATTTACAATGGCACAAGTTGAGATATTTTTTTCGTTTGACTGAGACAAAAGATTTCTAAAAAGAGTTGTTTTACCAGAGCCTAAAAAACCATTAAGTATAACAATAGGTATTTTTTTCATTGTTAATGTGAATATAATTATAAAGGTTGAGAGTAATTAGTATTAATTTTAACGAAAAGTTTGAGACAAGAACCCTATGTCTGATTGTTTATTAAAATTATTGAATTGATTGTCTCATTCAGGGTGTTGATAAATTGCTGCAAAATACAGTATGTTTCTTAGTCCATCAGCGAATTCTTCCTGGATAAACGTTTAGAGCTTTTTCCAGACAAACAATAGCTTGACCAAGCGCTTCTTGGTTCAGCACATAAGCAATACGTACTTGATTGGTGCCAGTATTAGGTGTTGAATAAAAACCAGCTGCTGGTGCAACCATAAGTGTTTTACCTTCATTGTCAAATTCTTCTAATAGCCATTGTGCAAATTTATCGGCATTATCAATCGGTAATTGTGCGATGCAATAGAAGGCACCTTTAGGTTTTGGACATATTACACCATTTATTTTATTTAGTCCTTCTATCAGTAAATTTCTGCGTTGAACATACTCCTTACTTACTTTGTCAAAATATGATTGTGGTGTACAAAGAGCTGCTTCACCAGCTACTTGTCCAAAGGTTGGGGGCGACAATCGGGCTTGAGCAAATTTAAGAGCAGTAGCCATAAGATCTTTATTTTTAGAGATAATGCAACCAATACGAATCCCACACAAACTATATCGCTTTGAAGCGGAATCTATCACTACAGCGTGTTGTTCTAAGCCTTCAATATTTAATACAGAATGGTGTGAATTTCCATCATAGCAAAACTCTCTGTAAACTTCGTCAGCAAACAAAAATAAATCATATTTGATGACAATATCTCTCAATATTTCTAATTCCTTTTTTGAATATAAATAGCCAGTAGGATTACCAGGATTACATATCAAAATAGCTTTAGTTTGAGGTGTAATTAATTTTTCAAATTCTTCTATGGCAGGCAGGGCAAAGCCATTAGTAATACTTGTTGTTATGGGCTTAACTTTTACACCTGTAGAAATAGAAAAACCGTTATAATTGGCGTAAAAAGGTTCTGGAATTATGATTTCATCACCATTGTCTAAACAAGAATTTAGTCCAAACAGCAAGGCTTCAGAGCCACCAGTCGTTACCATAATGTCATTGTAGTCGATATCTATTCCTAATTTTTGGTAATAAGTTGCTAATCCTTTTCTGTAGCTTTTGAAGCCTGCCGAATGGCTATACGCTACCACCTTTTGATTGAAATTATGTATGGCGTCAAGAGCTAATTTGGGTGATTCTATATCTGGCTGACCTATATTTAGGTGAAATACCGTTTTACCCTTTTTTTTAGCTCCTTCGGCAAAAGGAACTAGCTTTCTAATTGGTGACTCTGGCATTTTTGTGCCTTTGTTAGAGATGTTTGGCATAGCTATCGAATAAAAAAACACCCCCAATTAAGGAGGCGTTGGTATAAATTTAAAATATAAATTCTATATTATTTAACTTCTAAAACCGAAGATTTTGGTTTTGTTGGTGCTGCTGGACCTTCAACAGGCTTTTTCACTTCACCTTTAATAGTTAAAATTTTAGTTTTTTCTGCAGAGTTGGTTGTTAATGTTATTGTTTTTGTAAATTTTCCAATTCTATTTGTTGAGTATTTAACACCAATTGTTGCAGACTCACCCGGAGCAATTGGTGCTTTTGGCCAAGTAGGTACAGTACATCCACAACTGCCTTTGGCATTGGATATAATTAGAGGAGCATTACCCGTATTAGTCAAAACAAATTCTCTATTTCCGTCAGAATTGTGTTCTATTAGACCATAATCCATAACTGAAGTTTTAAATTCCATCTTTGGGCCATTTACATCTTTTTTTTCTGTTGGAGTAGTAGTTTGTGCTTGAGCAATCATTATACCGCTAATTAAAGTTAAGGCTAAAAATATCTTTTTCATCTTTAAAATATATTTTGATTCATTATAAAAATAGTAACAACAAATGTAACAAATTATTGTGTTCTAATTATCTTATTTAACTAAGCAATTTTAGGTCTAAAATATTATTTTTGGGAATCCGATTACATATAGATAAATGAGTATTCCAAAAACATACGATTCGAATAGTGCTGAAGCAAAGTGGTACGACCATTGGTTGAACAAAGGTTATTTTAACTCTAGGCCAGATAGTAGAGAGGCTTACACAATAGTCATTCCACCTCCTAATGTGACTGGAGTTCTACACATGGGACACATGCTAAATAACACCATACAAGATGTATTAATTCGCAAAGCTCGTATGCAAGGTTTTAATGCTTGTTGGGTGCCTGGTACGGATCACGCTTCGATTGCAACAGAGGCTAAGGTTGTTCAGAAATTAGCTGACGAAGGCATTGACAAATCTGATTTAAGTCGCGAAGAATTTATGACTCACGCTTGGGAGTGGAAAGAAAAGCACGGAGGAATTATACTCGAACAACTTAAAAAGTTAGGGGCTTCTTGTGATTGGGATAGAACAAAATTTACCATGGACGATGATATGAGTGAGTCTGTCATCAAGGTATTTGTCGATTTACACCAAAAGAATTTGATTTATAGAGGCGTAAGAATGGTCAATTGGGACCCTAGCGCTCAAACAGCTCTTTCTGATGAGGAGGTAATTCACAAGGAAGTACAATCTAATTTATACCACATACGCTACAAAATCGAGGGTACAGAAGAATATTTAACGGTTGCCACAACTCGTCCAGAAACAATATTGGGTGATAGTGCCATTTGCGTCAATCCAAATGATAAACGCTACACCCACCTCAAGGGTAAAACAGCCATTGTGCCACTCATTAACCGTTCTGTACCCATTATTTTTGATGACTATGTTGATATGGAATTTGGTACAGGTGCACTGAAGGTTACCCCTGCTCATGATATCAATGATTATCAACTTGGTGATAAACATAATTTAGAAGTCATAGATATACTCAACGATGATGGAACACTTAATGAATCTGCTCAATTATTTGTAGGAAAGGACCGATTTGATGTAAGAAAAGAAATAGCTCAAGAGTTAGAAAAAACTAAGCATTTGGTTGAGGTAGAAAGTTTAGTTAATAAAGTTGGCTTTTCAGAAAGAACGGATGTTGTAATAGAACCTAAGTTATCTATGCAGTGGTTTTTCAAAATGGAAAACTTTTCTAAACCAGCTTTGGAAAATGTCATGAATGACACCATAAAATTCCATCCTGAAAAATTTAAAAATACCTACCGACACTGGATGGAAAACATCAAAGATTGGTGTGTTTCTAGACAATTGTGGTGGGGGCAACAAATTCCTGCATATTATTATGATGGTAATAATTATGTAGTAGCCGAATCAGTTGAAGAAGCACTAGTAGAGGCTCAAAAGATTAAGCCCGATATTACTATTTTTGACTTAAGACAAGATGAAGATGTATTGGATACTTGGTTTTCGTCATGGTTATGGCCTATCTCTGTTTTTGATGGAATAAGAAATCCTGATAATGAAGAAATAAACTACTATTATCCTACCAACGATTTGGTAACAGCTCCTGAGATTTTATTCTTTTGGGTAGCTCGAATGATAATGTCTGGTTACGAGTACAAAGGAGATTTACCTTTTAAAAATGTTTATCTTACAGGAATTGTTCGTGATAAGCAAGGTAGAAAGATGTCTAAATCACTTGGAAATTCACCTGATCCAATTGAACTTATTGATAAATATGGAGCTGACGGTGTAAGAGTAGGTATGCTTTTATCTTCTCCAGCAGGTAATGACTTACCATTTGATGAATCTTTATGCGAGCAGGGAAGAAACTTCTCCAATAAAATCTGGAATGCTACTCGCCTCATTAAAGGATGGGAAGTTGCTAACATCGAACAGCCAGAATCGTCTAAAATAGCAGTCGAATGGTTTGAAAATAAATTTCAGCATACATTAGAATTAATCAATGACGCTTATTCTAAATATAGAATATCAGAAGCTTTAATGCTAACATACCGATTAGTATGGGACGACTTCTGCTCATGGTATTTAGAGTCTATTAAGCCAGATTATCAAAAGCCCATCGATAGTAAAACTTTAGACAATACCATTCGCTTAATGGAAAATTTATTGAAGCTATTGCATCCTTTTATGCCTTTCCTAACGGAAGAAATATGGCATCTTTTATCCAACAAGTCAGAAGATATTATTGTTTCTGAATGGCCAAAGACTACTTCTATTAAAAGGGATGTTCTTTCTGACTTTGACTACGCTACTGAAATAGTTTCTGCAATTCGTACCATTAGAAAAGACAAACAAATACCTAATAAAGACAGTCTAAAATTATTCATTAAGACTAATGAAGCTACTTCCAAGACAACAGACCCTTTAGTTTTACGACTTGCCAATTTATCTGAACTTTCATACACCTCAGATACTATTGATGGGGCATTTTCTTTTAGGGTGAAGTCCAACGAATTTTTTGTGCCATTATCGAATAATATAGATGCTATTGCAGAGCTAAAAAAATTACGCTCAGAGTTGGATTATACTCAAGGCTTTTTAAAGTCAGTTATGGGTAAACTTTCTAATGAACGTTTTGTAAACAATGCTCCAGAACAAGTTGTAGAAATGGAAAGAAAAAAGCAATCTGATGCCGAAGCAAAGATTGCTGTTTTACAACAGCAGATCAAAGCGATTTCTCAGTTAATAACTAGTTTTTGAGTCTGTTCTATTTGTTCCCCTTTGATAGTAATAAAGTAAATACCTTTTTGCCAATTGAATGTCTCTAACTGAACCGAATTAGCTGTTGTTTTTTGATTAAGAACAACCTTACCATTAGCATCCGACACAATTATTCTATTAACAATAATTTCATTTGACCATTCAACAATAGCTTCATCTGCAGCTGGGTTAGGAAAAATGCTAAACTTTACATTTTTGTCATTCTCTTGAATATTGACCAAATCTGGAAAAACATCGTATATCGATGTAATAATAGTCGAATAAACGCCAGTTCCATGAGTTCCAACAATAAGCTTACCGTCACTTTTTCTGAAGCGAATATTTTCTACAACTACATTTCCTATTATTTCAGTTCCTATTTGAGCCCATTCGGTATTAAAGCCTTCAAGCTTATGAGTTGCGTATAATCCAGTACTACTGCCAACAATATATAAAGTGTCACTTCCCAAGATAGCAATTTCAGCAGTACGCATTGATGGACCATTACCACCACCAGCAATATTATCCTCTAAGTTTCCAGCAACTTTTTTCCAGCTTTGTCCACCATTGTCACTAAAAAAAATACTATATGTAGAGTAATTTGATGCTAATACCAAAACTCGATCAGAATTAGTAGGGTCAACTTCTACTGCAGATATGTATTTATTACTTCCAATATTAAGGTTAGATAATTTTATTAGTTCAGGATCTCCAACATTTGCACTATCAATTCTATAAACTAAACTGTTCTGTGTGCCAAAGTACACTGTATTAGCTGGTGAAGTAGATACATCCATACAGCTTATAGCTCCTAGAGAAGTGCTAGAGAAGGCTTCCCAACCAATATTTGTTCTTTCTTGTGAATTATTATATGGATAATTGCTAGCATCATTATTTCTCCATAGAGTTGTGTTGTTGTTGAAGTAAATGATATCGTCATCATTGGGGTCCATAACCAAATAATTTATGAAATCGTAATTTGAAGTATCGGCATCCAAAGGATCCATTCTATTATATGCCATTACTTGACCTTGAGCATTTAATTTCATTTTGAATAAAACACCTCTTTGAATTTGTAGGTAGAAGTCTTCTTCATTATCAGCAACCACGCTGTAACATCCATCTCCATTAAAAGGCATTACCCAACTGTCTGTTTCATCATCACTGTTGGTAACAAAATTTCCATTATCCTGAAATCCTCCAATAATTAGGTCGCTTGTTCCTTTCCCAAAGTTTACTGCATACAATTGAGTAGTTTGGTAGCCGTTGTTGAGACTTTGCCATAAGTGTGGACTAGCCATGCAGTTTGTAGATTTATAAACACCGCCATCATTGGCACTCAAAATAATATTGTTGTCAGTAGGTAAAAATAAAAGGTCGTGTTGGTCGGGATGATGTTTGCTGTATATATCCCAGTTTCCATAGCCATGGTCCGAGCCTTCAAAGTAGCCACCTATCTGAACAGTGTTGCTGTCAGAGGTAAAACCGTCTGTTGAACGCCACAAGTTCGTACCTCCAATAAATACTACATTAGGCTCATCAGGTTTTACTTTCACCAATAAATCGTATCCACCTTGAGCATTAAAATTATCAAATGTAGTGGGGCGATTGGCTGGTATATTAGATGAAAGATTTACCCAGTTTCCACAAGTGTCATTACCATCACCACACAAGTAGGTATATTTCCATAAGGACGTCCAGGTTTCTCCTCCAAAAAAGGTATTAGTGTATTGTCCAGAATTTTCAGTTTCTGCGGTTAAGAAATACACTTCATTTTCATTAGATGGGTTTATTCCTATTGCTGTTCTTCCATATACATTTCCAAATCCATCAGGAATGATGTTCGTCCATTCCATACCATCAGCTGAACGCCATATTCCTTTACCTGTCCCATCAGAACTGAGTGTGGCATATACTACTCCGTCAGAAGTAATATCCACATTATTGTAATATGCGTTTCCACCGCCTAACTCTTCCAGCCAACTCTCTCCACCATCAATGGAACGCAAAATACTTCCGTAGGTTGCCATATACATTTCATCTTCATCAAGATTTGAAGGGTCTAAAACAATATTCCAAGCAAAATCAAATACATTAAAACTGCCTGCAGGGTTGTTATCCGCTGTAGAGCTTATAGAATCCCAAGTCAATCCGTTGTCAATAGATTTGTATATGCCATTACCATCAAAATAGGCTCCATCGCCAGAAGCTGAGTTTCCTGCTAATTCTCCAGTACCATAGTACCAAATATTTTCTTTACCTGGTCTAGTATCTTGTGCAATACAAGTCACATTATGCAGTTGGAAATGACGAGTCATTTTGTTCCAGCTTTGGCCTAAATCCGTAGAACGCCAAATACCTCCAGACGCACCACCGGCAATTAGGGTGTTTTCATCAGTTACATCATAGGCCAAAGCTCTAGTTCTTCCACCTACATTAAAAGGGCCTTCTGCGGTCCAAGTTAGATTAGAATTGTTGAGGTCATTGGGCAGACTTTGAGCAAAACGTAATTCTTTGGTTCTGATATTTTTGGGTACAACACCTTGACTGTTTGTTAATCTTTTAGCGTCCCATGATTTTCTGGCTTTAGGAGATTCAGATGGTGCTTTATATACACTATTGAAATCAATAGGGGTGTTGTTCTCTGGAATTAATAAAAAACCAGCCAAAATAAGTGCAGTAAGACCAAGAATAATTTTAAAAGACTTCATAATTGAAATGAGAGGTTAGAAATTTGTTTGTATTAAATTATCAGCTTTTGAAATACTATCGCTAACAGAAATACCATTAAAATAATTCCCTAAGATATGAAAATTAGGATTATTATTTTCAAAATTCTGAATAGCATCAAGAAGAGACTGATGATTTAAATTGTACTGAGGAATACCCTTAGGATATTTATAGTGATTAGAGAAAATAGGTTCATTGTTTACTTCCATTAACTCCATAAATTCTTCAAGTACTAACGATTTTAATTTTGAAGGTTCTAATTGACATAACTCCATTTGTCTACTACCGCCAACTATAACAGTAAATAGCTCTTTTTCTTGTGGAGAAACATGAGAGAAAATACGACTGTTGAATAGAATTCCTAAAAAATGTTTCTTGTCACTTGACTTGCTCAAAACACCAAAACCTTGGGACTGGTTATTTATATCAGTTTTATTGAAACCGAAATGAAAAACATCAACTGGTACATATTCAACATCTTCAAGACAATTTTTTAGCATTTCATCATTTACGTAATATGCTAGTGCATAGGCAGGAAGTGTTGATATAATATTTTGACAACTTACGATATCCTTGGCTGTTTCGATAATATAGCCATTATCCTTTTTTTTAATTTTTTTAATATGACAATTCAAGTGAATGTGAGCGTTCAATTGTTTAGCTATGGCATTTGTTAATTGAGATAATCCATTAGGAAAGTTAAACATTTTGGCTTTTGACTTTTTCTTTTTTTTAGCCATTCCTTTGATTACACTACCATATTCTTGTTCTGTTTTCCATAGTAATTTAAGGGTGTGTTTGGCACTCATATTATGGGTGTTTCCAGAATAAATACCTGTTACGAAAGGTTCTACGAATTGGTGTAAGACACCTTCTCCAAATCGTGTTTTTACAAAATCGGCAACAGAAGTGTTTTTTTTATGCTTTTGAATGAATGGTTCTTTAAAGAGTCTTAACTTTTCTTTCAAAGACAAGAGCGGACTTTTAAAAAATTCAAAAGGATTCCTCGGTAAAAGGTGCAATTTATCATTCAATAACACGTATCTATTACTCTCTGCAGATTCTTGAGGAACACTGATAGTACCCCATAAGTCATAAGCTTTAATTAACTGAATAATGGAATCGTTGTTTAGTAAAACGGTATTAGGGCCATTTTCTATTATAAAACCCTCTTTTTTTTCTGAGAATATATTTCCGCCTACTCTGTTGTTGTTTTCAAGAACTAAAAAATCTTCATTTTTTAGTGATAAAAAATGAGCTGTGCTGAGACCAGTGATGCCAGCGCCTAGAACAACAGTATTTTTTTTTATTGAAGCGATGTACAAATTTAGCCAAAATAAGCGCTGAAAATATATATTTGTAAACACAAGTTATTCAAAAATGCAAGAACCGAAGCCATACCAACCTCAAAATAAAATCCGAATAGTTACGGCTGCTAGTCTTTTTGACGGACATGATGCAGCCATAAATATTATGCGTCGTATTATCCAAGCTACCGGATGTGAAGTTATACATTTAGGGCATGACCGTTCTGTGGAAGAAGTGGTCAATTGTGCTATTGAAGAAGATGTCAATGCCATTGCTATGACTTCATACCAAGGAGGGCATACCGAGTATTTGAAATATATGTACGATTTGCTTCAGGAAAAAGGATCAGGTCACATATGTATTTTTGCTGGTGGTGGTGGAACTATTTTGCCTGAAGAAATTAAAGAATTACACGACTATGGTATTTGCCGTATTTACCATCCAGATGATGGTAGAGCTATGGGTTTGCAAGGTATGATAAACGATTTAGTTCAAAAATCAGACTTTCCAACTGGCAAAGATGTTAAAAATTGTATCAAAGACTTATCCAATGTTCAAAACATAGCACGATTAATTTCTGCTGCTGAGAATTTTCCAAAAGAGTCTGAAAAAGAATTAAACGATATCAAAAAGTTAGCCGACCAATCAAAAACACCTGTATTAGGAATTACTGGAACAGGTGGTGCTGGTAAGTCCTCTTTAGTAGATGAGTTAGTTCGTCGTTTTTTAATTGACTTTAGTGATAAACGACTAGCTATCATTTCTGTTGACCCTTCAAAACGTAAAACAGGCGGTGCACTTTTAGGCGATAGAATTCGTATGAATGCTATTAAAAACAATAGAGTTTATATGCGTTCATTGGCAACCAGACAAGCTAATTTAGCCTTGTCTGCACATGTCAATAAGGCTTTGGATATTCTCAAAGCTGCAAATTTTGATTTGATTATTTTAGAAACTTCAGGAATAGGTCAGTCTGATACCGAAATATTAGAACATTCTGACACTTCTTTGTATGTTATGACTCCTGAGTACGGAGCAGCCACTCAGTTGGAAAAGATTGATATGTTAGATTTTGCTGACATTATAGCGATTAACAAATTTGATAAAAGAGGCTCATTAGATGCATTGAGAGATGTAAAAAAACAATATCAGCGTAATCATAAGTTATTTGAAACTGATGTTAATCAAATGCCAGTTTTTGGAACTATAGCATCTCAATTTAATGATCCCGGTGCTAATTCTCTTTATAAAACTCTTATAAATAAAGTGGTTGAAAAGACGGGGGCTTCTTTAGATTCATCTTTTGAAATAAGTAAAGAAATGTCTGAAAAGATATTTGTAATACCATCTAAGAGAAATAGGTATTTAGCTGAAATTGCTGACACTAATAGAGCTTATGATGCTTGGGTTGAACAACAGAAAATAGTTGCTCAAGAGTTATATGCGCTTAATGCTTCAATACAATCTGTAGAACAATCAAAATCCAAGGATAAGGAGCAATTAAAAAAACAATTAAAAGCTATTTATAATGAACGAGTTATGGATTTAGACCCTAAGAATATGTTACTCATTGAGGGTTGGAATGATATAAAACAAGCATACAAAAAAGATAAATTTTTTTACAAAGTTCGTAATAAAGAAATATCTATTCAAACTCATACAGAATCTTTGTCTGGCTCACAGATTCCTAAAATATCTGTTCCAAAATATTCTTCTTGGGGTGATTTATTGCATTGGCAATTGCAAGAGAATTTTCCTGGCAAATTCCCTTATACTTCAGGTATATTTCCTTTTAAAAGAGAAGGAGAAGACCCTACTAGAATGTTTGCTGGTGAGGGTGGCCCTGAACGTACTAACAAGCGTTTTCATTATGTAAGTTTAGGCATGCCTGCCAAGCGATTATCCACAGCTTTTGATTCGGTTACGCTTTATGGAAATGACCCTGATTACAGACCTGATATTTATGGAAAGATAGGAAATGCAGGAGTTTCCATCTGTTGTCTAGACGATGCTAAAAAACTTTATTCAGGTTTTAATTTATGTTCTTCATCCACATCTGTATCTATGACTATCAATGGCCCTGCGCCTATGCTACTAGCATTCTTTATGAATGCTGCTGTGGATCAACAATGTGAATTGTACATTAAAGAAAATCAGCTTGAAAAAGAGGTGCAGAAAAAAATAGATGTTATCTACAAAGGGAAGGAACGTCCATCCTATCAAGGAGAATTACCAGAGGGTAATGATGGACTTGGTTTGATGTTGTTAGGAGTTACTGGCGATCAAGTTTTACCCAAAGACGTCTATAACAAAATTAAGTACGTTACATTAAAAGCAGTAAGAGGTACTGTTCAAGCCGATATCCTAAAAGAAGATCAAGCACAAAACACGTGTATATTCTCTACTGAATTTGCGCTTAGAATGATGGGCGATGTTCAACAGTATTTCATTGATAAAGAAATTAGAAACTTCTATTCTGTATCAATTTCTGGTTATCATATTGCAGAGGCTGGTGCAAATCCAATTTCCCAATTAGCCTTTACATTAGCAAATGGCTTTACATATGTGGAATACTATTTGAGTCGTGGTATGAATATTAATAAGTTTGGTCCAAACTTATCCTTCTTTTTCTCAAACGGAATTGATCCTGAATATGCTGTTATTGGGCGTGTAGCCAGACGTATTTGGGCTAAGGCTATGAAGCAACGTTATGGAGCTAATGAACGTGCTCAAATGTTAAAGTATCATATTCAAACTTCTGGTCGTTCTTTACATGCACAGGAGATTGATTTTAATGACATCAGAACAACCCTTCAAGCTTTGTATGCTATTTATGATAATTGTAATTCTCTGCATACTAACGCTTATGATGAGGCTATCACTACGCCGACAGAAGACTCTGTAAGACGAGCTATGGCAATTCAGCTAATAATTAACAAAGAGTTAGGTTTAGCTAAAAATGAAAATCCTTTGCAAGGCTCTTTCATTATTGAGGAGCTAACTGATTTAGTTGAAGAAGCCGTATTACTTGAATTTGAAAGAATTACAGAGAGGGGAGGTGTGCTTGGAGCAATGGAAACTATGTATCAACGCTCAAAGATTCAAGAAGAGTCTATGCATTATGAAATGCTCAAACATACTGGTGAATTTCCAATCATTGGAGTGAATACCTTTTTGAATTCTAAAGGTTCCCCAACTATTATTCCTTTAGAAGTAATTAGAGCTACACAAGAAGAAAAGGAATATCAGATAAAAATGCTTCAGCAATTAATAGTAAATAACTCATCAGATTCTAAAAATCAGATAGAAAGTTTACAACATTCAGCCATACAAAATCAAAACATTTTTGAAGTAATGATGGAGGCGGCAAAAATTTGTTCGCTAGGGCAAATAACGAATGCTCTATTTGAAGTAGGTGGACAGTATAGAAGAAATATGTAGTTATTTATACTACTATTAAACTCTTTGTAAAGTTTAAATCATTTTATTTCGTAGATGACCCGTGTTTGCCATTCATCAGGATTAGGTGTTTGGCTTGGGTCTGTAATATAGATTTCATACGGAATAACAGTAGTTGAATAACTATTTTCTTGACAGAAGTCTTTAATTTTTTGATGTGTATCAAAAATTGTTCTATAGTCTCCAAAATGAGTAGCTTGTGCTGTTAGTTGAGGTAATGTTTGATAAAAGCTCATTCCATTAGTTAGTGAATCTTCGATCGTAGCTTCTAAAAAAGCACCTGCTCTTAATATAATCCAGTCATTGTCTCCTGGTTTTTGCGGAAATGAAAGATATTGCACAAAGGGTTGTTCAAGAGACGTTATGTTATTAGTGGTTATATAATCAAAGATTTTACTATATATTTCACTTAATGATTGACTAATATTTGAGCTAGAACATGTATCGACAATTGCAATGATTTTTTGCGAATCCCATTCTTGCATCTTTACCTCACTACTTTTTGATAGGATAGTTTCACAATAATTTTTAAGGTTATTAAGACCTTTTTCATGGTCACCTTTCATCATTTTACTAATTACAGGTCCAAAGATACGTGCTAAAAAGGGCAATTCACCACTATTTTCCCAACTTACCTTAACCTTGTTATCAATGGATTCCAAATAAAATGTAGCCATAATAGGACTATTATTTTCTATTGTAATTTTGAAATCAATTTGTTTAATGTAGTCGTTGTCTGTAATCTCCATTTTGCCATTACCAGAATTTTCACTGTTCCAAATTCTGTAAGCCCCAACACCATAAGTAATATCAGAGATACTCATTTTTATTGTTGTATCCGTTTCTATCCAAGGGTCCCAATTTTCCCAATTTTCAAAATTGTTAATTTGGTCGTAAACTATGTAAGGGCTACTATCGATCTTAATACTTGTATAAACTTTAAATTTTTCACTAAAGAATAGATTTGAAATAAGGAACATGAACATTATTCCTAATAAGCTGTACAGAATTATCTTGAGAAACTTCATTTGTAGAAAAATTATTTATAGCTAAAAGTATAAAAAGTTATTTCATATAGCCTCTAAAAACGTAGATTACAAAAGCTATCACTATTATGGACAGAATAAACAATGTACTTCCCTTGTAATGTATTTTATTAATTTTTAGTTCTTTGCGGTATGACCAAACAAGATAACAAACAAATGAGAAAGCAAATATAATTGCAAAAATCCAATGACCGGGTGTTATATTTTCCATTATTTTTCTAAAACAATTTCAAATTCTAGATTGATAATACTTGAAATAGCTTCATCTCTTAGGTTATTAAAGAATGAGTTAGAACCGTAGATTAATCCGAATTTAGTTCTATTAAATCTGCATACTCTACTTACTATAATATTTCCATTGTCTTGATTTTCTAAATGTATTGGAATATTAATTGGTCCTATGTTCCCTCTAATATTTAATTGCCTTAAAAGATTAAACTTATTTTCTAATGGTGTAGATCTAATTAGTTTGAAAATAGCCTTAAGGTATTTATCAACATCGAAAAATTTACTGCTTTTCAAATAATCAACAAGCATTGCTTTATACTGATTTGACTCAATATCTAAGTTAGTAATTGAACTCATGTTAATAATGAAATTTTCATCTACAAATCTTCCATCGTAATTATTTCTAAGTTCATCACTTTCAATTTTAACATTTCCAAATTGTTTAGCATTTACCTTTTCAGCACGCCAAACTAATTGACTAGTCTTAGTGTAAGCTTTGCAAGTATCAACATAAATAAAAGTAAACGCGCTTAAAATCAATATGGTGCATATAGTTAAAGCTATTTTTTTCATTTAAATTATTTTTTAAAATTCTAACAAAATTAACTTATTTTGAATAACGATTTATTTAATTAAAAAATAATATGATTGACAAAATTAATAAGGTAAAAAAATTTCATGAGGTTTTCTTAATTGGTAACGAAAATAAACCAAAAGCTGTTATTGATAAGACTACTTTTTTATTGAGACATCGCTTAATGCAGGAAGAAAATGAAGAGTATTTAGAGGCATGTCAAAATGGTGATATGGTGGAAATTGCAGACGCCTTAGGCGATATGTTATATATCTGGTGTGGTACAGTTTTAAAGCATGGTATGCAAGATATTATTTGTGATATTTTTGATGAAATTCAAAGAAGTAATATGTCAAAACTCGATGAAAATAACCAGCCAATATTTAGAGACGACGGTAAAGTTTTAAAGGGTGCAAATTATTTTAAGCCTAACATTAAAGGTATTTTGGAAAAGTATGTTAAAAGTTTATAGGCTAAATTTTAACGACGAAAGGTTTGCTGATGTTCGTAAAGTTAGAAATGATGTATTTGTTGTAGAGCAAGGCGTTAGCGAGTCTGATGAATATGATGATTTTGAATCTTCAGCAAGACACTACTTAATAACAAAAAATGATGTAAGTTGTGGGGTTGCTCGATGGAGAAAAACCGATAAAGGTATTAAGCTTGAACGTTTTGCAGTTCTTAGTAAATTCAGAAGAAGTGGTGTGGGAAAACGTCTTGTAGAAGAAGTATTGAAAGATGTATTACCCATGAAGCAAAAGATATATTTACATGCTCAGATTCAAACTGTATATTTTTATCAAAAGTTAAGCTTTGCGATAGATGGAAAAATATTCGAAGAGGCGGGTATCAAGCATTACAAAATGATATTTACACCTTTAATGTCCAACAATTAATATCTTTAATTTTTCCATATTGAATAGCTAGCAATTCATTCTTTAGAACTGTAGCATATGAGTCTTGATTTAACTCTTCAATATCAATTACAATATTTTTAAATGTAATTGAGTCTATTGGGTTTAGAGTGACAGCTGTTCCAACGCCAAAGGCTTCTCTTAAGCGTCCATTTTTATAGTAGTTTATAATTTCAGAAACCGAAATTCTTCGTTCCTCAACCTGAATACCTTTTTGTTTGGCAATAGTAATAATACTATCTCGGGTAATTCCACCCAATATGCTTTCACTTAATTTTGGAGTGATGATTTTATCATCTATTCTAAACATAATATTCATAGTCCCACATTCTTCAATATATTTGTGACTTATGGCATCCGTCCATATGATTTGTGTAAAACCTTCGTTTTGTACTTTTTTCGTAGGGGCAAAGGCAGCTGCATAGTTTCCTGCTGCTTTAGCGAAGCCGGTTCCACCGACAACAGAACGAGCGTATTTTTGCTCAATTTTGAGATTTGTTTTACCAGAATAATAAGTAGATGTTGGAGATGTTATTATTATAAATTTAAACTCGCTTGCTGGAGTAGCACGAATGAATTCACTATTAGCAATCATAAATGGGCGAATATATAAAGACATGTTATCTGAACGAGGTATCCAATCTTTATCAATTTCTAGCAATGTAGTTAGACCTTGCATGAAGATGGTTTCGTCTATTCTAGGCATACACAACCTATCGGCAGAACGATTTAGTCTTTTAATGTTTTCTAGTGGTCTAAATAAAAGGATATCATCTTGTTTATTTTTGTAAGCCTTCATACCCTCAAAAATAGCTTGACCATAATGAAAAACATGTGTGCCGGGGTTCAAACTTAGTGGTCCATAAGGCAGTATTTCAGGCTTTTGCCATTCATCATTTTTAAAAGAAACAATAAACATATGGTCACTGAAACACTTACCAAACGATAAATTATTAAAGTCTATTTGCTGTATGTTAGACTGAAGTGTTTTAGTAATTTGCATTAGTTTGTAACTTTTATTTGATGTATCTAAAGTCGTGACCGTCTTTTATTTTAAGTAGAGCATTGTAAATCAATTTGATGACATTTTCAACATCATCTTTGTGCACGCTTTCAACAGTAGTATGCATGTATCTCAGCGGCAATGAAATAAGAGCTGATGCAACACCACCAGTTGAGTATGCAAAAGCATCTGTATCAGTTCCAGTTGCTCGTGATGCTGCTGCTCTTTGAAATGGTATTTTATTTTTATTTGCTGTTTCTATAATTAAATTCAAAAGATTATTCTGTACTGCTGGGCCATAAGTTAAAACAGGTCCTTTGCCACAAAATAAATCCCCTTGTTTAATTTTATTAATCATTGGTGTTTGAGTATCATGACATACATCAGTCACAATAGCTACATTTGGCTTAATTTTTTCTGTAATCATTTGTGCACCTCTTAAACCAACTTCTTCTTGCACAGAGTTTGTAATGTATAATCCAAACGGTAATTTCTTTTTATTTTTTTTGAGGAGTCTTGCAACTTCTGCAATTATAAAACCACCGATTCTGTTGTCTAAGGCTCTACCTACATAATAATTGTTGTTTAGTATCATTAACTCGTCTTTGTAAGTAACAACACAACCAACATGAACTCCAAGTTTCTCAACTTCTTTTTTGCTAGTACAACCACAGTCTAAGAAAATATTATCTATTTTTGGAGATTTTTCTTCTCCTCCGTGCCTCGTGTGAATTGCAGGCCAACCAAATACTGCATCTACGGTTCCTTTATCAGTGTGAATATTTACTCTTTTTGATGGCGCTATTTGATGGTCGCTACCGCCATTTCTTCTCAAGTAGATGAAGCCATCTTTTGTTATGTAGTGAACAAACCAAGATATCTCATCAGCATGCGCTTCTATTACAACTTTGTACTTAGCATTAGGATTAACTATTCCAACAACTGTTCCATATGTATCAACATAATAATCATCAATATAAGGTTTGATGTAATTAAGCCATATCTTTTGTCCTTTACTTTCAAATCCTGTTGGTGATGGATTGTTGATGTATTCATTTAAAAAGTCAATTGGTTTATTATTATCGTTTGTCTTTTTGTTTGTCATGACTAATTAGTGAATTTAGGTTTGCAAAAATAAAAAAAAAATATACTTTGATTGTTCAGTGCACTATCTAAAACTTTTATATAACTCTAATCAAACTAAATCATTAAAAAATTTAGATAACAAAAATGATATTTCATATATTTTTGATGATATTATTCAAATTAATTAACTTTTTTATTCAAATCTAGTATATCATACACTTTTTACTGACAGTCTGATTACAACTTATTAATAAAATTTTTTCTCAGATTGTTTAGTGTTTTTATGAATTCATTTAAAAAAGAAAATGATGTTTGAAATCAAATTGTATTATTTAATTTATTTTTCAATAAAAACCATTATTAGCAAATAAATTAATACATTTGCGCTCCTATTAAACAGATAACTTAAATATATATGGCTAATCATAAGTCAGCAAAAAAAAGAATTAGACAAACAGCAAAGAGAAACGCTGCAAACAGTTACTACCACAAAACAGCCCGTAACGCCGTTAGAAAATTAAGGTCGGTCTCAACACAAAAAGAAGCAACAGCTCTTTTGCCATCAATTGAATCCATGCTTGATAAACTAACCAAAAAAAATATTATTCACAAAAACAAAGCTGCAAATCTAAAATCTAAGCTTGCAAAACATGTAAACAGTCTTTAAAATTTACTAGTCTAGAATTATACAAAGGCTTTCTATTCAGAAAGCCTTTTTTATTAGTTGAAATATTTTTTTGAAATTGGTCTAAGAGAAAAAAATTAAATAACTTATTTTTGAAAAGCTTTATATGCTCTTATAAATTAAATGATGCATATTATTTAAATATATAACAGTAAGTTACAATGCTAATTTTTACACCGAAAATAACTAACAGAATAAAATATACATTTCAGCTGGTGTTTAGCACCGTTTATAATATTAACCACTCATTAACAGATGACATTGATTTTTTTAAAAGCTATAATTTCGAAAAGCTGAACTACTCTAATAAACAGATCGATGATGAATTTTATTTAAGACCCCATGGTTTACTTGATGAAAAGGGTATTTCAGATCAGGATTTAAACATAAGTAAATGGAATAAATTACCTATTTTTTTTCAAGTAAAAAATTGTATTTTGCCTTTTGATATATTTTCTGCTTCTTTTTTTTTGGTTTCTCGTTATGAAGAATATTTACCTCATATAAAGGATCGCTTTGGTCGTTTTACAGCTAAAGAAAGTTTCGCCTTCAAAAATAACTTTTTGGAGATTCCTCTTATAAACTTGTGGCTTAAAGAATTTCAGAAAATAATAGAATTAAAATTTCCTGAAATTATATTTCCAAAAAAAAAATTTACTTATCAGTCAACTATCGATATTGATAATGCTTATTTTTTTTTGGAAAAAGGTGTTGTTAGAACAGCGGCATCTTTTATACGTTCAGCCTTACAATTAGATAAGGAGTCGATATTAGAACGAAGAGATGTTTTGTTAGGTAAATTGTCAGATCCCTACGATACATATGACTATCAGTTAAAATTAAACGAAAAATATAACATTGATGTACTATACTTTTTTTTGCTTGCTGATTATGGTCTAAATGATAAAAATTGCTTAACGCAAAGTAGAAAATTTCAATTATTAATCAAACATTTAAGTGATTATGCGAAAACTGGAATTCATCCTTCATATTCTTCCAATGACAACATTGACAAGCTTTTAATTGAAAAAAAAAGACTTGAAGATATAACAAAAAAGGAAGTTAAATTTTCTAGACAACACTTCTTAAAATTAGAAATACCCAAAACATATAGAAATCTTATTGAATTGTCAATAAGTGATGACTATACAATGGGATATGCATCTTATTTTGGTTTTAGAGCTAGTATTTGCACTCCGTTTTATTTTTACGATTTAGAAGAAGAATTATTAACAAAGCTTAAGATTCATCCTTTTTCAATTATGGATGCTACTTTCAAATACTATTTGAAATTAAATCCACACGAAACATTAGAAAAAATCAAATTAATAATTGATGAAGTTAAAAATGTTGACGGTCATTTTATCTCATTGTGGCATAACGAAACTTGGAGTAACTACAAAGAGTGGGAAGGATGGATGCATCTTTATGAACAAATGCTAATTCATATTAAAAAATGATTTATCACATAACTCATAAAAACATCAATTTTGAGAAATGGGATCGTTGCGTTAGTGATTCAATTAGTGATATCATTTACGCAAAATCATGGTACTTAAATATTGTTTGTGAAAAATGGGATGCAATAGTACTCAATGATTATGAAGCGGTTATGCCTTTACCTAAAAAAAACATACTAGGATTGAAATACATTACTCAACCCTTTTTGTGTCAACAGTTGGGTGTATTTCATCAGCAAGAAAATTTCTGTATTGATGATTTTATTGCAATTATCCCAAAAATTTTTCTTCGTTTCACTATCAATTTAAATCTCAACAATACAGTGTCCTCATCAATTTTAAAAAAGAATGTTAACTACACCTTATTACTAAATAAAAATATACATGATCTCAGATCAAATTATTCTAAGAGCCATCTGAAAAATTTGAGGCGAGCACATATTAAAAAGGTGTCTGTTTCATCTGTTCCAGATACTCCAGAAGAGTTTTCTTTTAATAAACGTAAATTGAGCTCAAATTTTATGAGTAAAAAGCAACTTGATATAGAATTAAAAATCATAAACGTCTTAATAGGAGCAGGAAAAGGTGAAATTTTTTCGGCAAAAGTGACAAACGACAATTGCTGTTCAATTTTCGTGGCGAATGAAAATAAAAGGTTATATTTACTAAGCTCTTATTCAAATGAGGAAGGTAGAGCCAACTCAGTTTATTTTTTTTTAATTGATCACATTTTTTCTTTAAAAAAATTTAGAGGATATATTTTTGATTTTGAAGGATCTAATATTAAAGGCATAGCTGAAAGAAACAAAGGTTTTGGAGCTAAACCCTCGAATTATGTCACAATTCATCAGAGTTTGTTTAAAAGATGCATAAATTGTATTTCAAAAAAACAATAATAATTAAGTTTTTTAATGATGGATTTAATATTTCTAATTTTTTAGGCTAAATGTATAAACATATTTTCTTTGATCTTGATAGAACTTTATGGGATTTCGAAAAAAATTCTTTGGAAGTTCTTTTACAATTATATCGTCATTACGATTTATTAGCAATCGGAATACTTGAAAGCGATTTATTTATTGAAAGATATAAATATCACAATGAAAAACTTTGGGAATTGTATAGGCTAAATAAAATCAGCAAAGAAAAATTAAGAGATGAGCGTTTTATGTTAACTCTAAAAGATTTTAATATTTTTAGTGATGATTTAGCATCTGATTTAGGAAAAGAATATATCAAACTTTGCCCTAAAAAAAGTAATTTATTTCCGTACGTGCATTCTGTTTTAAAATTACTTAAACGAAAGTATTCGTTACATGTAATTACAAATGGTTTTGAAGAGGTGCAAATGCTAAAGCTAGAAAACAGTAATTTAATTAATTATTTTGATCAAATTATCACATCTGAACAAGTAGGATTTAAGAAACCAAATAAGCAAATTTTCAGATTTTCATTACTTAAGGTTGGTGCAAAACCCTCTGAATGTTTAATGATTGGTGATGACTTACATGCTGATATTTTAGGAGCAAAAGGTGTTGACATTGATCAAGTATTTTTTAACCCCACGAGGCTAATTCACTCTATTTCTGAAATAACTTATGAGATAAATTGTTTGAGTGAGTTAAAGGAGATATTATAAATCCCATCTTTCTTAAATCATCCCAATAACTTGGATAAGATTTGTTGACTACTTCTACATGCTTTATTTTAATTTCAAAAAGTAAAGCCAATGGGGAAAGGCACATAGCCATTCTATGGTCATTATGGCTATCAAAGCTTTCTATTGGAATATGTAAAGTCGATGTCTCTAGCTGTATAGTATCTTCATTATAATGACTTTTTTGCCCTATTTTTTTTAATTCAATGTGAAGTGCTTTTAGACGATGACTTTCTTTTAATTTAAGATTTTTTAATCCTTTGATTTGGGATGATTTTGATAGTGCAGATAGAGTACAACAATAGGCTTGGGCTAAATCAGGATTATCTTTTAGGTTTATATCATAATTGCCATTTAAGTCTTCATTGATTTTCTTCAAATAAAGTTTATTGTGATTAAATTCATGTTGAATTCCAAATTTTTCAAATAAAGTTAGAACATAACTGTCGCCTTGCCAACTATCTTTTGAGAGACCAGCAATACTTACTTTGGCCGATTTGGCTATGGACATAGCTTGTAAGATAAATGCCAAACTACTCCAGTCTGACTCCACTTTCAAATCCCTAGAAATATAGTTTTGTGGTTCAACATGTATGGTGTTATTTGTCCAAGACGATTTAATACCAAAATACCTCATAATGTCTAATGTCATTTTAATGTATGGCCTGGACAATGGTTCTCCTTTTAAGGTTAATGAAAGTCCATTTTTAAGTGTGGGTGCAATTAATAAAAGAGCAGAAACAAACTGACTGCTAACAGATGCAGAAATATCTACTTGTCCTCCTTCTAAATTTTTTCCATTTATGGCTAAAGGAGGAAAACCATCTTTCTCTAAGTAATTAATGTCTGCACCAATGCTATTTAAGGTCTCTACTAAATGGCTAATGGGACGTTCTTTCATTCGGTCACTACCCGTCAAAATATAACTACCTTCTTGCTGACTAAGGTAAGCAGTTAGAAATCGCATGCTTGTACCAGCATCGCCAATATCTATATTTTTAGAAGTAGTCTGTAATGCTTGCACTAATGATTGAGTGTCGCTAGATTGTGAAAGATTAAAAAGTGTGAGTTTAGATTGGCATAAAGACTGAATGATTAGTGCTCTGTTGCTTATGCTTTTTGAAGGTGGAAGGATAAGGTCAGCATTAATCGATTTACTTGTATGCGAAATCAAAAAATCCATAATTATCAATAAAAGTCAGAGCCTAAAATATTGAATTTACCAAGTCTTTCTTCTTGTAGCTCAAAGCTGGTTACATCACCATCTTTGTGCCAGCTAATTTCAAAGTTTCTTTGTAGGTTATTTTTAAGAAATCTAGCATTATTTGTTCTACCATCCACAAGTATATATGTGCCAGGTAATAATATGGACTCCATTAATAAAATATCTGCTGCCATAACGGTACGCTCGTCGCATTGAAATGTCATACCATTTACGTTACCTTTTACGTCTTTTGGATTGGGTCCGTCAAGGTAAATAAAGTCTGGTACGATATCTGGTAAATTGTCATAAAAGTGACAAATTCTACCATTGAAAGTATCTATTTTAATTTCTGAATAATGAAAATTAACTAGTTCCAATAAGTGTTTAGGAAAGTTCGATTGGCTATGTTCTATCCATTTTTTATCTGATTCAACAGAAAAAATTTGAAACATAAATCGGTTTCTAAGTTCTGGTTTTTCTTGAAGAGCTAAAAAGTCAGCTTTATTTTTACTCAAAGCATCAGCCATGACTATGGTAGATAGTCCAGAACCAAATTCCAATACAGTAAATGCTTTTCTTTTTCTTATGAGTCGGTGTAGACGGGCTAGGTCTTCAACAACAGGTGGAAATGGTATATTTAATTTACCATTAACAGCATCAAATACACCTTCTTTAAAATCAGCATTTGCATCAATGTTAATGTATTGATTTAAGCCTTCTTGTATGAGATATTTTTTTGAAGATTGCATAGTATCAATTGAATGTCAAATATAACATTAAAAAATAGCCTTTATTTTCTCTACACTTAATTCATTATTGTAGCTAGAAGAACCTATATCATTCAGAAGCGAGAAATTAATGTTATCATGTTCATTTTTTTTATCGTTTTTGAGAAAGGGTAGGAGTTGTTCTAACGATGGACAATCAACTAAATTGAAGTTGGACTTCAAATAGTCTTGAATTTCTTTTTTCTTTTCGATATTGAGTGGTGATAGCTCAGCTTCTAAATACATGCCTAAAGCAACAGCCTCACCATGTAGAATATCCTTTTCTTTGTCAAGATAATAACTTTCTATAGCGTGTCCTAAGGTATGTCCAAAATTCAAAATTTTACGTTTGTTTTCTTCAAAAGGATCGGATTTAATGATATCATTTTTGAGGGTGACAGAATGATAGATAGTTTCTTCCCAATTTAATTTTTCAATTGAGGTTTCCATTAATAATTTCCAATAGTCTTTGTCAGCAACAAGAGCATGTTTTACAATTTCTGCATATCCTGATATAATTTGCCTATGACTTAGTGTTTGTAAAAATTTTGGGAAAATATATACACCTTTTGGGGATTTAAATAATCCGATTTGATTTTTAAAATTCTCTAAATCTATTGCTAGCTTTCCACCTACTGAAGCATCTATCATGGCTAGTAGGGTGGTAGGAACTTGAATGAAATCTATACCTCTTTTGTAGCATGAGGCAGCAAATCCACCCATGTCGCCAATAACACCACCACCTAAATTTATGAATAATGATTTTCTATCAAATTGAGCTGTTGTTAGTTTTTGCCAGATTTGTTCACAAGTATATAAATTTTTATGTTCTTCGCCAGAATGGATTTCAATAATTAGCTTAGGATTGATTTGACTTTCTTTGAGAAAGATATCTAAGCAATTCGTTTTAGTATGTTCATCTACCAAAATGGCAATTGCCGAATAACTTGAATATTGGATAGTTTGAAGACTATCTTTGCCAATTTTTACATCATATGTTGAGCTGTGAACTACTTTCATTCGGTAATAATTCTGATGGGTTGACCAGTACAGCCGTTAGGAAAAGAAATACCTAATAAAGTACTTACTGTTGGTGCTATGTCACAGATAGAAATGTATTCGTCAGAAAAACCCTGTTGAATTCCTTTACCCCAAAATAATAAGGGAACATGTGTATCATAGCTAAAGCATGAACCGTGAGTTGTTCCCGTTGGCGAGTTCCATTCTATCCATCCTGAATTCAATGTAATAATAACATCCCCTGAACGCTTTTGATTAAACCCTTTTTGAATAAGAGAATAAAATTTATTTTGATATTCATTATGGTGTAGTTGATATGCTGTAAATGTGTTCTGTATTCCTTCTATACCGATTAAGTAATCAGCTACTAGTTGCTGTATTTCTTGTAAGCTAATTTTTTGTTGTTTTATTAGCTTATGATTCAAATAGAATTGTTGATTCGAATATTTTAGAACAAATGAGTTTTGATTATTTGGAGAAATTAATTCTGCACCAAACACTTTAGGTTGAGACAATTTAATATATCTTTTATTAAGATAGTTATTTAATTCATTAGTCAAGTTTGAAGCATCAAAATAACCAGCAGGTATTTTTCTAACTTTCAATTCATTAGGTACACTAACTACACCATGGTCTGCAGTAAGAAATATCAAAGCATTTTCTTGTCCTATTGTAGAGTTTATGTATTTGAGTATTTCTGCAATGTCTTTATCTAATTTGATATATGTATCAATTAATTCTTGAGAGTGCGGTCCAAATTGATGTCCAATATAATCTGTTGATGAAAAGCTCAGTGTCAAAACATCTGTAATTTTATCCTTTCCTAATTCTTCAGACTTAATCAATTCAATAGCTAAATCTTTTAAATAGGTGTTTCCTTGTGGAGTGCTTTTTACAGATGCTGGACCTTTACTTGCTAGTAGGCTGTCCATGGGGTAGCCAAATCCTCGACCTTTCCAAGCCCTTTTAAAATAGCTAGTAGCGGGTTTCTTTTGTTGAAATTCTATTAACCATTCGGGTAGTTGTTCGTAATAGTACGAACTAGAAATCCATTCTCCACTTTTTCCCATCCAGAAAGCACCATTAGCAGTATGTCCTGCGGGTAGTATTGCACCTCTATCTTTAATAGAAATTCCGAATACTTTGGATTGTGGGCTAAATAATTTCAGTTCGTCGGAAAAAGTGGTACTAAGCATACGATGAGGTGACATTTTACCAGCTTTAGACTCCACATCTATGTGGTTATCACAATCGCAGACAGTTGTTGAATTACCATCGCCAGCACAATATACAGATAAACCATCAGATTTATTGTACCAATTATTACCAATTATTCCATGTACAGAAGGTGTCGTGCCTGTAAAGATACTAGCGTGTCCAGGACCTGTGTAGGTTGGGGTAAAGTTGTAGTGTGTGTTTCGTAAGAAAAAACCTTCATTTACCAATTTTTTAAAGCCATTTTCCCCAAATTGACTCCAAAATCGGTAAACATAATCGTAGCGCATTTGGTCAACAATTATTCCTACTACAAGTTTAGGTTTTTCTTGAGCTTGAGAAATACTGCAAAATATTATACACAATACTAATATGATTCTTTTCACTTTTTGATTTTTAAATTAAATTGATAAGCTAAAATAGAAAGAAAAATAGCAACAAGCACATCGGCTACAGGTGGTGCATCTTCCCATGTGTAGTTCCATAGGATGACTAGAAGTAGCCAGACGAACCATATCAAATTAAACTGTTTCATATTTTATTTTTCTTGTATAGAGAAACGAATATTAAAGCGACAAAAGTTCCCCATAACATACCACCTAAAATATCGAATGGATAGTGAACGCCAAGATATACTCTAGAGTATGCAACAACACTAGCCCAAATAAACAAGACTAAAAATAAAATTTTCCTATTCATTAGTTTTCCTACCACTGTAGCTAAGCCAAAAACATTAGAGGCGTGAGATGAAATGAAGCCATATTGTCCACCACATTTTTCTGAGACTAGTCGTACTTCATCAAATAAATGACAAGGCCGCAAACGCTGAAAAGTATTTTTAAAAAGATGTACACTGCCCAAATCACAACAAGTAATGACTATGCCTATAATTATTAAAATCCAAATACTTTCTTTACCCTTTTCCTTAATGATGAGGTAAATCAAAAGAATATACAAAGGTGTCCATGACAATTTATGACTGGTAAAAAGCATGAGACTATCCCATGTATTTGAGCCTGACTGATTTATCAAATGAAAACAAATTTTATCTAATTCAATGAGCCACTCCATTATTCATTCAATTTTTGCCAAATTGTATCTTTCAATTTCATTAGTCCTTGCTGAGCTACAGACGAGATAAATAGACATGTCAAATCATGAGGTAAATATTGAGCTATTTCATCTTTTAATTCTTGGTCTAGCATATCCGATTTACTAATAGCTAAAATTCTGTTTTTATCTAAAAGTTGTGGATTATACTTCTTTAATTCAGCTAGAAGAATATAGTATTCTTTTAGGATGTCATTACTATCAGCGGGAACAAGAAATAATAAAGTAGAGTTTCTTTCTATGTGTCTTAAAAAACGTAATCCAAGTCCTTTGCCTTCAGCAGCACCTTCTATAATTCCAGGTATATCAGCCATTATAAAAGAACTATCATTACGATAGGAGACAATACCCAAATTAGGTACAAGTGTTGTAAAAGCGTAGTTGGCAATTTCTGGTTTAGCAGCTGATACTACGGAAAGAAGTGTGGATTTTCCAGCATTAGGAAAACCGACTAAACCTACATCGGCAAGTATTTTTAATTCGAGTATAAACCAACCTTCAAGGCTATCCATTCCGGGTTGAGCATAACGGGGTGTTTGGTTGGTAGGGGATTTAAAGTGTACATTTCCCCTTCCTCCTTTACCGCCCTCTAGTAAAGTTTGTTCCTCTAGATGTTCTGTAATTTCGAATAGGATTTCTCCAGTATCGGCATTTTTAGCCACAGTACCTAGGGGTACTTGTATAGTTTTGCTTTGTCCGTCTTTACCAATTTTTTTGTTGCCACTTCCAGAGCCGCCGTGTTCAGCAAAAAGATGTTTTTGGTATTTGAGGTGAAGTAATGTCCACATTTGGTCATTACCTTTGACGATAATATGTCCTCCACGACCACCGTCACCACCATCAGGTCCGCCTTTAGCAGTATTTCTATCTCTCAAAAAGTGGGTAGAGCCCGCTCCACCTTTGCCTGAACGACAAAATATTTTGACATAATCAACAAAGTTGGAATTTTTAACTTTCATTAGAGTTGATCAATAGCTTCGCAAAGTTTAGCATTAATTGCATTAATACTACCTACACCTTCAATATATTGCAATTTATATTGTTGCGTGTAAAACTCTTTTAGTGGTGCTGTTTTATTATTGTATTCTTTAATACGATTTCTGATAATATACTCATTAGCATCGTCTGCTCGCCCACTACTTTTTCCACGTTCTAATAGTCTTTTTGTAAGCTCATCCTCGTCAACCTCTAATGATAGCATAGTAGAAATCGAGGTATTTAGTTCGTCTAACATTTGATCTAAGAATTCGGCTTGAGTAGTAGTTCTAGGAAAGCCATCGAATATAAATCCTGTGGCATTTGGATTTTTTTCTAAGATCGAACGTATCATACCAATCACTACTTCGTCAGGAACTAGATCGCCTCTATCCATTATACTTTTAGCTTTCTGGCCAAGTTTAGTGCCTTTGGCAATTTCACCTCTTAGAATATCGCCAGTAGAGAGATGAATCAAGTTATATTGGTTTATTAGTAATTGCGATTGTGTGCCTTTTCCTGAACCTGGGGGTCCAAATAATACGATATTGAGCATATTATGAGATTTTGAGTTTATAAATTTGTGTTAGGGTTCTGCCTAATTCTTCATAATCCAATCCATAGCCCACTACAAATTCGTTGGGTATTTCTTTTCCTACAAAGTCAATTGGTAATGTTTTTTTATAGACACTGGATTTTAGCAAAAAGCTAGCATAATAAATCTTTTTAGGTTGTTCTGCCAACAAGTGTTTGTTGAGGTATTCTAATGTATTTCCTGTGTCTATTATATCTTCTAAAACTATTAGTGTTCGTCCTTTAATCTGCTGAGGAATTCCCATAATGTCTTTGATTTTACCACTGCTCTTTGTTCCTTCATAAGACTTGAGCTGCATAAAACATATCTCGACATCATAATCTAGGGCTTTTACTAGGTCAGAAGCGAAAATAAAAGAACCTTTCAAAATAATAATAAATAGGGGCTTTTGATCTTTCAAAACTCCCATTTTACGAGCCATTTCCTTTACGATTTCTTGAATCTCTAATTCTGAAAGGTAAGGTTCAAAGGTTTTGTCGTGTAGTTTTACCATTCTAAATATTTGCGAATTTACAACAATTAACCCTAATTTAGGCTAATTCATATTCGCATAAGTAATTTAACTTAATCTAAAGTTCTTTTAGATAAATATATTCTCTCTTTTTTTTTAAATTCGCACGATTAATTTAGTAACAAAATACAATGAAAGCAGTAGTAAGTATAATAATGGGTAGTACATCGGATATGCCCGTAATGCGCAAAGCCGCAGATTTTTTAAATAGTATGCAAATTCCTTTTGAGATTAATGCCTTGTCAGCACACCGTGTGCCAGAAAAGGTTGAGGAGTTTGCCACCAATGCTCATGCACGTGGCATTAAAGTTATTATTGCCGGTGCAGGCGGTGCTGCTCATTTGCCAGGTGTAGTAGCAGCCTTTGCTACAGTCCCGGTTATTGGAGTTCCTTGTCGTTCATCTATCTCCATTGATGGTTGGGATAGTATATTATCAATATTACAAATGCCCCCTGGTATTCCAGTTGCAACCGTAGGACTAGATGCAGCCAACAATGCTGGTATCTTAGCAGGACAAATTTTGTCAACTTCTGATGATGCTCTACACGCAAGAATGGTTGAGTTTAAGATGAATATGAAGCAGAAAATTGTTAAAGCCAACCAAGATTTGGCCAGCGAAAAATTTGACTACAGAGTGCAGTAGTAACAATAGCTTACAATTTAATTAGAGTTAAAGACTAAGTTCTTTAACTCTTTTTTTACGAAAATTTTGAATAATGCGTGAGTATTTATTAAATAGATTATTAGATTTAAATTTAATCCCATTACAAAAATATCTTACTTGTTGTTGATTCCATAATATCATAATACTCTCTTTTTTCAATCTGCTTATGTTGAAGGCAATACATGTTCAGAAATAAAGGCGGCTTTGAAATTGGTTTTGTAAAAAGTTTATATTTGAAGCTATTAAATACAAGTACCTATGCAAGACTATAAGTCACCTTTAGAGATGTTTTACAATTGGGAGAAAGAAACCCCTAACAAATTATATATGCGCCAACCCATAAATGGCGAATGGCACCATTGGACTTGGTCGGAAACGGGTACACAAGTTAGAAAGATGGCGGCTTATTTAAAATCTTTGAATTTTCCTGCCAATAGTAAAATAGCTACTCTATCTAAAAATTGTGCCCATTGGATTATTTCCGATTTAGCTATTATGATGGCTGGACACGTTTCGGTGCCTTTGTACCCCAATCTAAAAGCAGATAGTATTACACAAATTTTAGAGCATAGTGAGGCCAAATTGTTATTCGTTGGTAAGTTAGACGATTTTGAAAGCATGCGCCCAGGCGTTCCTAAAGATACACCTTGTATAGCCTTTCCTTTTTATAGTGAAGATGGTTATCCTGTTTGGGACGATTTGATACAAGATGTCGAGCCTATTACTGAGAATGTTGTTCGAGAGCCCAACGAATTGGCTACCATCATTTATACTTCAGGAACAACTGGCATGCCAAAAGGGGTGATGCATAAGTATTATAACTTTTCTTTTGCAACTTCTAATGCCGTGCCGCTTTTGGGATTGGCAACAGAAGAGCGTTTCTTCTCATACCTACCCTTATGTCACATTGCTGAGCGTTTGTTAGTAGAAATGGGAAGTTTGTATTCTGGTGGTATGGTGTCTTTTGCCGAGAGCTTAGACACTTTTGCACAAAATTTAGCCGATACCAAGCCAACAGCATTTTTAGGTGTGCCTCGAATATGGACCAAATTCCAACAAGGAATATTGGGCAAATTGCCACAAAATAAGTTAAACGTTTTACTGTCTATTCCTTTGGTTTCATCGCTCATTAAGAAAAAGATAAAGTCTGGTTTAGGATTGCAGGAAGCTAGAAATATTTTTACAGGAGCAGCTCCTACGCCAGTTTCTACACTTGAGTGGTTCGAGCGTTTAGGTATTCCAATCCAAGAGGCTTATGCGATGACAGAAAATTGCTGTTATTCTCACGTTACACTTAACGATGGTATTAAGTTTGGCTCTGTTGGTAAAGCTTTGCCGCATTGTGAAGTGAAGTTAAGTGAAGAAAATGAAATTTTGATCAAGCACGTTGCTTTGATGGACGGATATTACAAAGAGGATAAGCAAACTCAAGATACTATCAAAGACGGTTGGTTACACACTGGTGATGAAGGTCATATTGACTCTGAAGGCTATTTGAAGATAACAGGCAGAGTTAAAGATTTATTTAAAACTTCAAAAGCTAAATACGTTGCTCCAGCACCTATTGAGATGAAGTTGTCTGCCAACAAAAATATAGAACAAGTCTGTGTAGTTGGTACAGGATTACCTCAACCTATTGCCTTAATCACACTCTCAGAATATGGTAAGAGTAGACCTGTTGAAGATGTCTATGGCAGTTTAGAAACTACACTAAACATTGTTAACCCTAAGTTTGAATCTCACGAACGTTTAAAGAAAATTGTTGTATTGGACAAAGAATGGACTATAGAAAACAACCTACTTACGCCATCGATGAAGATAAAGCGAAATGAAGTAGAACGTTTATACATGCATAATTACTCCAATTGGTATGAAAAAGAGGGGTCTATTGTAAGCTAGTTAGATATTCTTGAAAACTTTTTAAAAAGCCATTTGTTTTTAGTCTTTTTTATAAGTGATATACTTATTTTTGTCTACATTGTAAAAACATAAATATGTCTGCACAAGCAACCACTACATTAGCCACTTTAGAACAAGCTCAAGAGCTCGGTTTACGTCCTGAGGAATTTGATAAAATCAAATCTATTTTAGGTAGAACACCTAACTTTACGGAGATGAGTATCTTTTCGGTTATGTGGTCGGAACATTGCTCTTATAAAAATTCGATTAGTTGGCTCAAAACCTTACCTAAAGATGGTCCTCATATGCTGGTCAAAGCGGGTGAAGAAAATGCTGGTTTGGTTGATATTGGAGACGGTTTAGCTTGTGCATTTAAAATAGAAAGTCATAACCACCCCTCAGCTTTAGAGCCATATCAAGGTGCAGCTACAGGTGTAGGAGGTATCAATAGGGATATTTTCACTATGGGTGCAAGACCTATTGCACAATTAAACTCTTTAAGATTTGGTAATGTAGAATTAGATCGCATCAAATGGCTAGTCAAGGGGGTTGTTAAAGGTATTGGTGATTATGGTAATGCTTTTGGTATTCCTATTGTTGGAGGAGAAGTTTTTTTTGACGAATGTTACAATACTAATCCTTTAGTCAATGCTTTTTCAGCAGGTATTATGAAAGCCGACGGTCTTATTTCGGCGACATCATCTGGTGTTGGCAATCCTGTTTATATTGTGGGTTCTAGAACAGGAAAAGACGGTATTCATGGTGCGGCTTTTGCTTCTAAAGATATTACGGAAGATTCTGCTAACGACTTACCAGCAGTACAAGTAGGTGATCCTTTCCAAGAAAAGCTGTTATTAGAAGCGACATTAGAGTTGGGGCAAACCGATGCAATAGTGGGTATGCAGGATATGGGTGCTGCCGGTATCACTTGCTCAACATCAGAGATGAGTGCCGCTGGCAAACACGGTATGATTATTCATTTAGATAAAGTACCTACACGACAAGAAAATATGAAAGATTGGGAGATTTTACTCTCTGAATCTCAAGAGCGTATGCTCATCGTCGTTGAAAAAGGTAAGGAACATATCGTTCACGAAATTTATGATAAATGGGATTTAAGTTGTAAGCAAATCGGTGAAGTTACCGAAGGCGGAAAACTCAAGTATTATATGCACGGAGAATTGGTAGCTGATGTGCCTGCAGATGATTTAGTTTTAGGTGGCGGTGCACCCATTTATGAAAGAGAGTATTCAGAACCTGCCTACTACCAAGAGTTTAAAAAATTCTCTATTGAACAAGTAGAGCAACCAAAAGATTTAGCAGAGGTAGCTAAGTTCTTAACGACTCACCCTAACATAGCCTCTAAAAAATGGCTTTATGAGCAGTATGACTCTATGGTAGGAACCATAAACATGGGCACTAACGCTCCTAAAGATGCTGGTGTTGTTAACGTCAAAGGTACTAATAAGGCTTTGGCTATGACAGTAGATTGTAATTCTAGAATGGTCAATGCTGATCCCGAAGAGGGCTGCGCCATGGCAGTTGCTGAAGCTGCTAGAAACATCGTTTGTTCTGGTGGTGTGCCTTCAGCAATTACCAACTGTTTGAACTTTGGTAATCCATATAATCCAGAAGTATATTGGCAGTTTGTAGGTGCTATCAAAGGAATGTCCAAAGCTTGTTTGAAATTCAAAACCCCTGTTACTGGAGGAAATGTTAGTTTCTACAATCAAACTTCTATTGATGGTAATGAAGTGCCAGTTTTTCCGACGCCAACTATTGGTATGTTAGGAATAGTTGAAGATAAAAAACATATTATGTCTTTAGACTTTAAAGGTAAAAGCGACTTAATATATTTGTTAGGTGAGTCACACAATAATATAAGTAGTTCAGAGTATTTAGCGTCATTTCATGGTATTAAAGCTAGTTCAACTCCACCTTTTGATTTAGACAAGGAATACGACTTACAAAACTTAATAAAAACACTTATTCGAAGTAATCATATCGAGTCGGCTCACGATGTTGCTGATGGTGGTTTGTTTATTACTTTATTAGAAAGTGCCATGCCAAGAGGCTTAGGTTTTGATATTACTACAAGTGGAGAAATCAGAGAAGATGCCTTTTTATTTGGTGAATCTCCATCTAGAGTGGTGGTTTCTGTAGCCGAAATAAATGAAGACCAATTCCTTGATGCGCTCAAAAAATCATCAGTTTCATTCTCATTATTAGGGCATGTAACCAGGGGTGATATTCGCATTGATGACGCTTCTCTTGGTGAAGTGCAAGAGTATAAAGAGTTGTTTGACAACGCCTTAGCTAAACACTTATAATTTTACTTTTTTTTCTAATTTGTTTTATTAAATTTGGCTTGCTAGCTAGCCTATTATGAAAACAGATTTTAACGACTTTGGAAACCCTCAGGTAGCGAAACTTCCCGCTCACCTAAGACAGTTTGTTGTCAGTCAAGATTACGACAATTATACACCAGTAGATCACGCGGTATGGCGATACGTCATGCGCAAAAATTTAGCCTATCTAAGTAAGGTTGCTGATTCATCTTATCTCAAAGGCTTAGAGAAGACGGGTATTACTATTGACTCCATTCCCAATTTAAAAGATATGAATACTACATTGGGTAAGATTGGCTGGGGCTGTGTTTGTGTAGATGGTTTTTTGCCCCCCTCATCATTTATGGAATTTCAGGCTTATAAAGTACTCGTTATAGCTGCCGATATAAGACAAATTGAACATATCGAATATACCCCTGCTCCAGACATTTTACACGAAGCCGCTGGTCATGCTCCAATTATTGCCGACCCAACTTATGCTGAATACTTGAGGTTATTTGGTGAAATTGGAAGTAAAGCTATTTCTTCTGCCCAAGATTTTAAGTTATACGAGGCTATTAGACACTTGTCAATTATAAAAGAAGATCCCTACACCGAAAAAAAAGAAATAGTTCAAGCCGAAAAAGACATAGAGCTAATACAATCTAATATGGGTCAACCCTCGGAAATGGCGCAAATTAGAAATTTACATTGGTGGACTGTTGAATATGGACTAATTGGCGATTTAAACCAACCAAAAATATATGGAGCTGGTTTACTTTCTTCAATAGGAGAAAGCGAGAGTTGTTTGAAAGAAGAAGTAAAAAAAATACCGTATACAATTGAAGCTGCTCAACAAGCTTTTGATATTACCGAGCCACAACCTCAATTGTATGTAACTCCTTCTTACACATATTTGACACAAGTTTTAGAAGAATTTGCTAATACTATGGCACTTCGCAAGGGAGGGCTAGAAGGTCTTGAGAAAGCTATTGCTTCCAATAACACTTGTACTGTTGAATATAGTTCAGGGCTGCAAGTTTCAGGAATTTTCAACAATTTTATTTCTGATAATGGAAAAATTGTTTACTTATCAACTTCATCGCCTACAGCACTCGCTTGGCAAAACAAAGAATTAGTTGGGCACGATAAAAGTTACCATGCTCACGGATTTAGTTCTCCTGTTGGTCGACTAAAAAATATGTCGATACCTTTAGAGAATATGAGTATTGATGAATTGATGAGTCTAGAAATAGAGGTAGGTAAACAGCTTTCGCTAGAGTTTGAAAGTGGTGTGAATGTAAAAGGGAAACTCATTAACCTTTCAAAAAATAGAAAAGGCTTGAATATGATACTCAGCTTTGAAGATTGTCACGTTAGTTATAATGATGAAATATTATTTCAACCAGAATGGGGGACTTATGATATGGCAGTAGGAGAATCAATAGTATCTGTATTTTCTGGTGCTGCTGATATTGCTGTGTTCACTAAGGATAACCCTTTTGTGCCTAGCGAATTGACTCACAAGATTCAGTACGGTGAAAAGCGTTTAAAGCTACATAAATTATATCAAAAAATTAGAGAGGTGAGAGAAGGTAAAGCCGATAAGCAAGAGTTAGCAAGTGTATGGCATGAACTTATAAATCATCCTAAAGATTGGTTAGCAGCAGTAGAGATACTTGAGATAAGCAGTGATGATTCTTTAAATGCTGAGATAAAAACACGCCTAATTAATGCATATGGTGATGAAATTACTAAGGGTTTGATAAAAGATAGTTTAAGTTTGATAAAATGAAAGTCGTAATAACCGGAGCAAGTAGAGGAATAGGATTTGAGATGGTAAAACAATTCTTATCAAATGGATTTCAAGTTATAGCTATTTCAAGAAATGAAGATAAGTTGTTGGAGCTTGAACAATTAGGAGCTAAAATTATACCCTTTGATTTGACAGTAAACGACTTTAGTTTAATAATAAATGTCGTAAAGTCATTTGGTCAAATAGATATACTAATAAACAATGCGGGTGCCTTAGTTAATAAACCTTTAAGTAAAATGACTAATGAAGATATCAACTATTTGTATTCCGTAAATGTTTTTTCTATAATTAAACTGATCAGAGATTTATTGGTGCATTTTAGCAATAATGCACATATCGTCAATATAAGCAGTGTAGGTGGTGTTCAAGGTAGCGTCAAATTTTCTGGGTTATCAACATACAGTAGCAGCAAAGGGGCTGTTAATATACTTACTGAATGCTTTGCAGAGGAGTTTAAAAACAGTTCATTACGATTTAATGCTTTAGCACTTGGGTCTGTGCAGACTGAAATGTTAAATGAAGCTTTTCCTGATTATCAAGCTAGTACAACTGCAGTGGAAATGGCACAATACATTTATAGATTTGCGACGCAAGATGGAAAGTTATATAATGGTAAAATATTGACGGTGTCTTCATCAACACCCTAATTCCATTAAATTAAATTTTTCAATTCACTAATACTTTTAAATTTTGGATTAGAAATTAAAACCCAATTTATTTATTAAATTTTGTTTGACTTCTTTAATTTATTAAATCACTAGAAAAGTTTTTAGAAATTAAATGAACTTAAAAAAAAACACACAAAGGTTTGCGTAGAATGAATAAGCGAGTATATTTGCAGCCGCTTTCAAATTTGTAAGCTCGTTACCAATTTAAATGGTAAAGCAATTAAAATATTTAAAAAAAATATTTAAAACAGTTTGCGGTTATTAAAAGTATTGTATCTTTGCCGACCCTTTTAGTTTGTACTAAAAGTTAATATACAAATTGTTCTTTGATTTAATGGGATAGACGAAATTTAAACAATTAAATTCAACGTCAATTTTTTTAGCTTATAACGAACCAGGAATTTATACAAACTTTTATACAACGAAGAGTTTGATCCTGGCTCAGGATGAACGCTAGCGGCAGGCCTAACAC
>CAJWWC010000008.1 GCA_913048435.1 uncultured Flavobacteriales bacterium
CAGATAAAATTGGTCGGTTGGGATTGTCTATGGCGGGTTGTAAAGCTAGAGATCGTTTTGTTTTAACCCTTTGTAAGGATCAAAATATTCCCGTCCAAGTAAGCATGGGAGGAGGTTATTCTGTTCACATAAAAAATATCATTGATGCCCATTCCAATACTTTTGAGGTAGCCCAAGAGTTATTTTTTTAGTAATAATATTTTAATTTATAATGTGTCTAGAAGTATTTACTTGAAAATGGAGTAAAAATATGGCCGATTGCTAGTCGAAAAAATAAAATTCAGCTGATTGTGGTTATGAAAGCTATTAAACAAAGTTTATTTTTGCTTCTTACAACTAATCTTCCACAATAAATAAAAATGAAAAAAATATTTTTAATCATCGTTTTATTTTCATCTTGTAATCTTGAAAAAATGACTAAACAATTTAAAAACAGTCCAAATATAATCGCTAAAAAAATACCTCATGTGAATATATATCACAACGATACAGTTATTGATAACTATCATTGGATGAGATTATCTGACGAGCAAAAAAAGTCAGAAAATAAAGATACTCAGACAAAAAATGTTGTTGATTATTTGAAATCTGAAAATGATTATTTAAAGAACATAATGACAGATACTGAATCATTCCAAAATAATTTATTTGATGAATTTGTTTCAAGAATAGAACAAAATGATGAATCTGTCCCTTACAATTTAAATGGTTATACATACTATACAAGATTTAATGAAGGAGATGATTATTCTATGCATTACAGAAAGAAAAATAAAAGTAATGCAAAAGAAGAATTAATATTGAACTTACCAGAAATGGCAAAAGGATTAAGTTATTTTTCGTTAGGAAGCAAATCGATAAGTGAAAATAATCAATACCTGGCTTACAGCACGGATATAGTATCAAGAAGAGAATACACTATACATTTTAAAGATTTAATTACTGGCGAAATATTAGAAGATAAAATTGAAAATACTACTGGAAGAATTACATGGGCTAATGACAACAAAACTATTTTCTACACAAAAAAAGATAAATCTACTTTGCGATCTAATCAAATTTATAGACATACTCTTGGAACAGATTCGTCAGAAGATGTTTTAGTTTTTGAAGAAAAAGATGAAACTTTCAGTTGTTTTATATATAAAACAAAATCAAGAAAATTTTTAATGATTGGTTCGTATCAAACCCTTTCTACAGAATATCAATTTTTAGATGCTAATAACCCATTTGGAGTGTGGAAAATTATACAACCAAGAGAAAAAAATTTAGAGTACTCTGTAAGTCATTTTAAGGATAAATTTTACATAAAAACTAATTGGAATGCTAAGAATTTTAGACTCATGCAAACACCAATTCACTCCACATCAAAAATAAATTGGACTGAAGTTATTCCTCACAGAGAAGATGTATTATTGAGAAGTATAGATATTTTTAAGAATTACCTAGTTGTTAATGAAAGAAGTGATGGGTTAAAAAAGACAAGAGTAATTAATTGGATTGATAATTCTGAATACTATATATCTTTTAATGACCCATCGTATTCTCTATATTCCAGCACTAATTTAGAATTTGATACTGATTTATTTCGTTTTGTCTACAGCTCATTTACTACTCCTCGCTCTGTATACGATTTTAATATGCTAACAAAAGAACGCGTTCTATTAAAACAAAAGAAGGTATTAGGAGGAAAATTTAGTGCTGATAATTATGTGTCAGAACGTATATTTGCAATTAGTAGAGATGGAAAAACTGAAATTCCAATTTCATTAGTTTATAAAAAGGGAATTCAGAAAAGTGGAAAAAATCCATTGTTATTAAATGGGTATGGTTCTTATGGGAGCACATCTGACCCATATTTTAGTTCTGTTAGATTAAGCTTATTAGATCGTGGTTTTATTTTCGCAATTGCACACGTCAGAGGAGGTCAGGAAATGGGTAGAGATTGGTATGAAGATGGAAAATTGCTGAAAAAGAAAAATACGTTCTTTGATTTTATTGATTGTGCTAAACATCTTATTGATTCAAAATTTACATCTAACAAACACATATATGCTTCAGGTGGAAGCGCCGGTGGATTGTTAATGGGTGCTGTAATGAACATGGAACCTGAGCTATTTAATGGTGTTATTGCTGGAGTACCCTTTGTTGATGTTATAAATACTATGTGGGATGAATCAATTCCTTTAACCACTGGAGAGTTTGATGAATGGGGTAATCCTAAAACAAAAGAATACTACAATTATATGAAATCATATTCTCCTTATGATAATATTAGTAATATTAATTATCCTAACTTACTTATTACAACCGGTTATTGGGATAGTCAAGTTCAGTATTGGGAACCAGCTAAATGGATTGCAAAAATTAGAGATTTAAGAGCTAATAATAACTTATTGCTATTAAATTGTAACATGGATGTTGGTCATGGAGGTTCCTCAGGAAGATTTGAAAGTTTAAAAGAAATTGCTTTGGAGTATGCATTTTTATTTAAACTAGAAAATATTAAGAAATAGTTAAAATTCAATCTATTAGAAAATATAATAATCAAATAGTTTTATCTAACTGTTCTAAAGGAATTTACAATCTAACTTTAAAGACAATTGATGAAATAAAATCATAAACTGATACTTCAGTAAATTTTAAACCATCTGTTTGAGATAGTATTTATTAGTTATTTGAAATTTTTCAATTAGTTTTTAGAAAATTTAAAAATGGTATCACCATGAAAAAAATCAACCTATCAATGATTATGTTTTTGATAATATTCCTTTCATGCAACGAAGAAGGAGATACACCACCAAAACCTCAAAGTAACTCAATAAATAAAATTCTAAACCTTGGAGCATCAAGAGTTGAAGGCGGCAAACCTGAATATGAAAGCTACAGGTATGAACTTTGGAAAAAGTTAAAAGAAAATAATTTGATTTTTGATTTTGTAGGCACTCAAACTGACGAATCTACTTATCCTCAGTTTAATAATATGATTTTTGATTGTGATCATGAAGGTCGAGGTGGGTGGACATCAGGTGATATATTAGAAGAACTTTATAGTTGGTTAAGTTTAACTGGGCCGCCAGATTTTGTTTTGTTTAGTTCACCTGCAGGAAATGACGCATTAGAAGGGTTATCCTATACTCAAGCCATCACTAATGTAAATGGTATAATTGATATTATTCAAGAGTTTAATCCAAATGCAACAATTATTATTGAGCAAATGGCACCGGCACGAAGTGATATAATGACTTCTGAATTGACAAACTTTCTTGAGCAAATAAAAAAAGATGTCGTAACTATTGCTGAAAGTAAAACAACTTCAAAATCAGAAGTGATAGCTGTTGATATGTATTCAGGATTTAATGATAGCCTATTAGCAGATGATGTGCACTATAATCAAGATGGGGCTAAATTTATAGCAGAACGATATTTTGATTTATTAGTGAGTCTTTTAGAATAGATTTAGGATATTAAATTTGGAGAGAGAAAAGTTATCACTAACTTCTTTCTTTATTTATCTGTTCATATGCTTCTTTTACCGCTTGAAATTTTTCAGTGGCAAGTTTTTTAATATCTTCACTAACTCCAGTCAATTTATCAGGGTGATATTTTAGAGCCATCTTTCTGTAGGCTTTCTTTACTTGAGAATCTGTTGCATTTTTATTGACTCCTAAAATTTTATACCATTTTTCAGAATCGGCAGATTTCTTTGCTAATAACATTGACTTTATTGATTCAAAATCATAAGAATTAATATTCATATAGTTTGAAATTCTTTTGATTGTTTCAATTTCTTTTAAATGAATTTCATTATCAGAAGCAGCAACTCCAAATAAAAAATGAATTATTTCTAATCGTGAAGAGTGATTGACATGAGCGTTAATCTGTAAACAAACTTGTCTTAACCTAGAATTTAAATCCTGTTTATTTAAGTTATTGAAAATTTTAAAGTATTCATTAGATTTTTGTGAACCAAATGTCTTGTTAAAGAATTGTCTTACGTAATTTAGTTCTGGCTTTAATACTTTACCATCTGATTTTATAACCATTGATGAGAGTATAAGTAAAGATATTTCGAATCCTTTTTGATTATCAACTTTTTTATTTGACAAATTTTTTCCTAAATAATATCCTATTATTCCTCCTATTGGGCCAGCAAAAAACCATCCTGCTGCTGCTGCTATCCATTTAGCTTTTGACATTTTTATTTTTTTACAAATTTATTTTAAAAAATTAAAATAATCTAAAAAGGTGTTCGACTACTAGTAAGGTCCACCAAAATAAACCCACTTAATTAAGTGGCTTTTTTTATATTTACATTCATTTAATTTTTAACACTTAAAATTGTGAAGATATTAGAAAAAGATCAAATTGATGAAATGCTAGGAAAATATGGATTCTGGAATGTAAAAAAGGATTATTCAGAAAACATGCAATATTTAGGTGGTATTCCTTCAATAGATAAATTAATTGAAGATAAAAAAATTGACACAAAGAGCGCGTTTGTTACACTTGAATTAAGACCGAAAGGTCTTAGTCTTTCACTATTCTATGGGCTAGGAAAAGCTGAAATTGGATTTCATAATGATAATTTAAATTTCTGGACAATTGAACAGCAAAAAGAAGTTGTGTCAAAAAAATCTAAATCTGTAATTGGAAGAGCATTGTTAGGAGGCATTCTTCTAGGACCTGTCGGAGCAGTGGTTGGGGGTATGACTGGAATTGGTGACAAAGAAACCAAAATATCAGCCTCTGGTATCGATAACATCATCTCAATTTCTCACACTGAAAATGATAAAGAAACTATAACCTTATTAAATTGTTCAAATAAAAAAGTTAAAAATGTATTTGAATATTTAAAAAGGAATTTTGGAGAAAAATATAAAAAACCGGAAGAAATTAAATTTGGAGATAAAGAAGATTTATCAGAAACTAAAATTTCAGTAGCTGATGAACTAAGAAAATTAAAAGATCTAGTCAATGAAGGAATCTTAACTAATAAAGAATTTGAAGATCAGAAGAACAAACTACTCGATAAATAATATATTTGAAATTAATGAAATAAAATGAAAAAATATCTATATATATTTTGCTGTATAATTAGCTCAATTTCATTTTCTCAAAATATAATTTTTGATAATTTAAACTCTAGTGGGGGTAATTATAATATCGAAAATACCAACATAACATTTACTTTTGGACAGCCAATAGTTGGAACGATTTCAAATACAGAAAATTTTATTACTCAAGGATTTCAACAAAACTTTGATGAAATCAGTGGATGTACAGATGAAAACGCATACAATTATGACCCTCAAGCTGTCACCGATGATGGTTCATGCTACCCAGTTATTTATGGCTGTATGGATTCAACTGCATTTAACTATATTATACCAACAGGTGATGTAATGGTTGATGTCAATACAGATGATAATTCATGCTATCCGGTTATTGAGGGTTGTACCCATCAAGATGCATTCAATTACAACCCTATAGCTAATGTAGATGATGGATCTTGTATTGGTGGTAATATTGTGGCTCCATACTGTGAAAATTTTGATTCTGGACCTCCTGATGATTTTTTGGGTGTAGATGTATATTACTCTAATTCTGATCCTTATGATTATTGGTTTTTAAATTCGTTTGAAACAACTAATCCAGAAACAGGACCTTCTGACGATATTACTGGAGGTGGAAACTACATAGTAACATACCCTTACACTTATACAGATATTACTACCGCTTCTTCTATGCAAACTCACTGGGATATATCTGCATTATCTAACCCGGCTCTATCTTTTTATGTGCATATGTTTGGCCCTACAACTGGTGAAGTTATAGTTTGGGTTAATGGTAATATTGAATGGTATTTATCGGGTAATCAAGGAGATCAATGGAATTTTGTTCAATTAGATTTAGCAAATTATGCTGGTTCAATAAATATTTTTGTTGAATTTATGGTTGCTCCTGGTGAAAGTGATATAGCATTTGATGAAGTATGTGTTAATGAATTATTAACAATTTATGGTTGTACAGATCCAGAAGCTTTTAATTATAACTTTAATGCCAACATAGATGATGGTTCTTGTATGTCAATCATTGAAGGTTGCACAGATGAGACTGCTTTCAATTATGATATAACAGCTAATACAGATGATGGTTCATGTGTAGCAGTTTTATTAGGCTGTACTGATCCGCAGGCTTTTAATTATAACTCGTCAGCGAACACCGACGACGGTTCATGTGTTGCCGTCATATATGGTTGTACAAATCCAGAAGCTTTTAATTATAATTCTTTAGCAAATACTGATAATGGTACATGCATTGCAGTAGTTTATGGCTGTATGGATCCAGATGCATTTAATTATAATTCAAATGCCAATATTGATGATGGTTCTTGTATGTCAATCATTGAGGGATGTACAGATGAGACTGCTTTTAATTATGACATAACAGCTAATACAGATGATGGTTCATGTACACCTTTTGTTTATGGATGCACAGATACGGATGCAATTAATTATTACCCTGGCTCTAATTCAGATGATGGTTCTTGTATTTATTTAGGTTGTACAGATCCAAATGCATTTAATTATGATATAACAGCTAATACAGATGATGGTTCATGTGTGCCGGTTGTCTATGGTTGTACTGATGAAAATGCAATCAATTATGATGATCAGGCTAATGTTGATGATGGAAGTTGTAACTCATGCGAAACTTCAGCAATATTATACGCTACATCCCAAGATGAAAATTCAGTTAGCGTAGAGGTAATAAGCGGATTTCCATTTGAAGATGGATCTTATAATATTCAATGGTATGACAATGAAAATAACCTTATTGAAGATAATATAAATAATCAGGTTTTGGATAATTTCACATCAACTTTATCTAATGCTTGTAATGGTATTTATTCAATCCATCTCTCTGATGCTGTGTGTACAAATCCAATTATTTTTGATATCGCTGTAACTGAAAGTGAATGTCTTATATATGGCTGTACCGATAATTATGCCGATAACTTTGACCCAAGTGCTAATATTGAAGACGGAAGTTGCGTGTATGATGAAATATGTAATTCATTTAATATTTTACTTATTAGCGTATCTCATGTTAGTGTAAATGGTGGAAATGATGGTTCAATTATTGCAACTGCAACTGGAGGATCAGGAAATTATAGTTATTTTGTGTATAGTGATGGAATGTTACAAAACCCATATGTTTTAAGTGCAGGAAATCATTTAATTCAAATGTATGATTATGAGACAGAATGTATATCATATTTAGAGGTTGTTATAAATGAACCAGCCAGTAGTTATTTCCAGTGTACTTCTGAAGGTTGTGTTGAAACTTTATTGAGTGAAGGTAATTACTCCAGTCTTGAACAATGTGGATTAAATTGTGCAGAAATAAGTCCTTGTGATAATATACCAACAGGCTTATATGTTGATAATATCATTCATAATAGAGTTGTATTTAATTGGGATCCTCCAACTAATGCACCCTCACACTACATGATTCGTTATCGCCCAGTGGGGACATCTTCCTGGACAGTCATGACAGCTGGAACTGTAAATTCTAATGAGTTCTATGGAACTAGTAGAACACGTTTTTTTATGGAACCATCAACCACCTATGAGTGGAATATTAGAGCAAGAGTATTGAATGAGGATGGTACAACCAATTGTCAGTCACAGTGGTCGAACATTAGTGAATATACAACACTAGATGCATGTGCAAACCTAGAAAACCTATCAGCTTCAACTGAAGCAATATGGGTGAATTTAAGTGCTGATGTACCAAGTGGAGATTGGGGTATTTGGCAATCCAAAGGAAAATTAAGAGTGGTAGGGACGAATTCGTTTCGTTATGTTAACGGAGATACAAATGGAAATATTAACGTTCTAAAAGGAAATTTTGATCCAGTAACGGATTATGAATGGCATACAAAAGCATGGTGTACTGGTAATGTAGATTCTGATGGTATATCTGATCCTTTGTATCATTCAGGATGGGGTGAGTTCTCAACTTTTTCTACTCAAGAGCCATGTGATAAAATGCCAATCAACCTTTCTACTAGTGCAAATTTTAGTCAAACAGCAATTACAATGTCATGGGATACTCCTCTTAGTGGTGAACCTGATCATTACTTTTTGGAACTGACTAAATTGTCCACAGGACAAATATGGGCATGGAACAATATTGCTGGTTCTGATAACTCTAAAACTAAATTTGGTTTATCAGCTGGAGAATATTCATGGAGAATAAGAGGTGCTTGTGGAAGTAATGGTACCACATGGGCAACAATTTTTTCTGAGCCCGTTAATTATACACTTGATGGTGTAAGACTAAATAATAATGATATTTCAAGTTTAAATGTTTATCCTAATCCATCAAGAAAAATATTTAATATCGAATTTAATGTCATAGAAAGTCAAGATGTTAAAATTGAAATTGTAAATGTTTTAGGTAAAGTTATTTTTAATGAAAAAATTAGAAATTTTGAAGGCAATTATATGAATTCGTTTAACATGAAAAATGAATCAAAGGGAGTATACATACTTAAAGTATACTCAAATGATGGAATTTTAAGTAGAAAATTAACACTTCAATAATAATGAAATATCTATTTTTTCTTTTTGTATTTACAAGCTCAATATCCTTAGCTCAAAATGGTATTAATTACCAAGGTGCGGCTACAGATTCTGATGGTGCTAGACTGGCTAATCAAAACATATCGCTTAAAACTTCAGTACTTCAAGGTGGTATTGATGGTACAAACTCCTACTCAGAAACACATAACACCACAACTGATCAATTCGGTCTGTTTAATGTAGTTGTAGGTCAAGGAGAAGTTGTTTCTGGAGATTTTGAGGGTATTTCTTGGGGAACAGACGCTCACTTTCTAAAAGTTGAATTAGACGCAACGGGTGGAACAAATTATAGCTTGATATCAACAACTCAAATGATGAGTGTTCCTTATGCATTATATGCTAAAAATGCAGGCTTAGATTCATTAGCAATTACTAGCATGTTAGAGTCAATGAATTTCTCAGTGAACAATAATAGAAGTTGTGATTATATTTTTCCTGATGGATTAGATGGGCAGGGTATTGCATGGGACTTCAATGAAAATGGTGATTATACTGTTCCTGCTGGAAAAAATTTGTATATCACAAACGTTTTCACTTATGATGGATATGCTTTTCGTATTAACGGAATGAGAATAATGCAAGAAATGTGGGGTTTTGAAGAAGAATTTGCACCAAAAGGAATGTTAAAATTGCCTCTATATGCTGAAGCAGGGGACATTGTATCTAATTCAAATAATGGAGATGTTAATACTTTTTATGGAATATTAGTAAATAAAATAGTAGAGCCAATTACATATGAGTTTTATGATCTTGGAACAGGATTTGAAAATCATTACACTGTTCCAAGTGGAAAAAAACTTGTTATAATGAATATTTGGGCTTACGGAGGACAAACTAATTCTTCCAAGCTCAAAATTGATGGAGTAGAAATAGCTGAAGAATCATTTAACGTAGCAGGTCCCTATGAGGGTAAACAACTATACATTCCTTTAATTGTTAATAGTGGATCTACAGTGTATATTGAAACATCTTATTCATCGTTTAATGGTTACTTGGTTGACGAAGATTACTTCGCAGATTGTGGGGGCGGAAGCACAAATTCTTCATCTTCTGAAGTTGATTCGGCAATGGTAGCCGAAATGATAGCTAATTCAGGAAATGGTTGTGATATGAATTTTCCTGAAGGTCTTAACGGCGAAGTAGTAATTACTGAAACACCTTACATTGTTCCTGATGGGAAAAGATTGTATATGTTAAGCTGGGGTGGACAAGATGCTTTAATTAACGACATTGAAATAGAAATTGATGATGAGATTGAATTTATGCCTGTAATTAGGGCACCTTTAATTTTAAATTCTGGAGATAGCTTGATGCAACAAGGTAATAATACAACAGGTTTTTCAGGTCTATTAGTAAATGAAACCACTAACTTAAATGCTATAACTACCCAAATAACCAATCTTAATCCATATGAGGTGCCATATGGAAAAAAACTCATTATTCTAAACTATAATGACGGTGGTTTAGCTCTAGAAAATTCATTAGAATTTTCTGCATTCGGAGAGACAAAATTAGGATTACCAATTGTAATACCATCTGGAACTAGTATATATGGCAGTAATAATACAACTATTAATGGCTACTTGGTAAATCAGGACTTCTTTAATAATTGTTTAGGAAGTAGTAATCCTACTCCATCAAGTATTGATTCAGCAATGGTCGCTGAAATGATAGCTAATTCTGGAAATGGTTGTGATTTCAAATTTCCTGAGGGAATTGGTACACCTGTTTCTAAAAACCTACAAGCTGGTTTGACATATACTGTTGCAGAAAACAAAAGGCTTTACATTACCAATGTATATTCTTCACAAAACGGAATTAGGCTAAATGGTGAATTTCTATACTTTAATGATAATAATAATCCCATTACAGTAAATGCTGGTGATGTTATAGGAACATATGGAAATAATAGTAGCCATTTAGTTCAGTTTAACGGTTTTTTAGTTGATACTACAGAAAATTTATCAGTTATTAATAAAAATTTACAAGCAGGAATGACATATACTGTTCCTGAAAACAAAAGGCTTTACATTACCAATCATTATTCTTCACAAAACGGAATTAGGCTAAATGGTGAATTTCTCTACTTCAATGATATTAATAATCCAATTATGCTAAGTGGAGGTGATGTTATCAGCACATATGGAAATAATATTAGCCATGTAGTTCAATTTAACGGTTTTTTGGTTGATACTAATTACTTCGATAATTGTAATATGTTATTAAGCAACTCTAATAGTGGAGGTAACAGTAATGTACAAATGACAGTTTCAACATTTGGAGACACTTTAACAATTGGAGATCAATCTGTAATAATTCCTGGAATTAGTTATGAAAATTTCCCAGACAGCTTAATTGGAAGTATTACCGATATAAATTTGAACACATATCAAACTGTTAAATTAGGTAATCAAGAATGGATGACACAAAACTTAAGAGTGACTAATTTTTCAAATGGTAATGCTCTAAATAACAATAGTGGAAGTAATAATTCATGTGCATTTGAACCTGGCTACAAAGAAAATTTATATGGTGATGATTTCTTGTTTTATAATGCATTAGCAGTTCACGATGAAAGAAATATATGTCCTCAGGGTTGGCGCATTCCAACAGTTTCCGACTACCAAATTTTACTTAATTTTCTAGGATTTAACGATAATATTGAGAGTAATCATTTTCATAATGCTGGAATAGCTCTAAAATCAAATGAGTATAATGTTTGGCAATACAGTAGTGCTACAAATCAAAGTTTATTAAACTTTAAACCTGATGGGATAATTTATTGTGGTACAAATGTTATGTATCATGAAAATGAACACAGATCTTGGACATCAACAAGTAATGGATCAAACTCCACATGGTATATGAATCTTCGAGAAGATGAAGACGGATCAATACAATCCAATAATCAGTTAAAATTTGGAAGTTCTACTAATGATTATAATTATCCTTGTAGGTGTATAAAAGACTAAAAATTCAATCTCCTTAAATCCTTACCCACCTTGGACTGTAATATCTTAGCATAAATCTGTGTGGTTGAAATTTTAGAATGTCCCATAACCTTTGATACTGTTTCAATAGGAACATTATTATTTAAAGTTACTGTTGTGGCAAATGTATGTCTTGCTAAATGAAAAGATATACGTTTATCAATTTTACAAACAGCGGCTATTTCTTTTAAGTATTCATTGATCTTTTGATTTGATATTCTTTTAAATACAAAATCACCATTGTCTTCTTTATATTTTTCTTTTATTTCAAGAGGCTTTTTTAAAAGTGGAATGTCACACTTTTGATTTGTTTTTTGTCTTTTAGTCTGTATCCACTGACCTCCATCCTGCCCTATTTGTATATCTTTTTTTAATAGATTTTTAGCATCAATAAAAGCCAGTCCACTGTAACATGAAAAGACAAACATATCTCTGGCTCTATCCAGTCTTGGATTAAGTTCTATTTCTTCTATTTTTTTAAGTTCAGTGTTTGTTAAATACCCCCTTTCATAGGGTGTTTTCTTAAACTTTATTAGTGCAAATGGATCTTTTGATATGTATCCAAGCGCTCTTGCTTCAAGAGTTATTTTTTTAAGACTTTGAAGAATTTTAATAACCCCATTATTAGATCTTTTAGTGTTAGTAAGTAAATAAGTTTCAAAGTCTTTGATAAAACGGTGATTGACTTTTTTGATTTCAAGGTCTTTTAAAGACATAGTGCTTAAAAATGATACAATATGACGTCTTAAAGTGTAATAGTTCTTTAAAGTGCCCATAGAGTACTTTACGCCTATTAGTTTATTCATATTATCATTATGGTTATCAACAAGACTTAAAATAGATGGCAGAGCAGTTTTTCCAAGTACTCTGTTTTTCAATTCTATTGCCCTAAAATTTCCCTTTTCATCCATTAGCTCTGAGTGTTTTTCATATATTTTAGTCTTAAGTCGCTCAATGGATAGATTGACAGAATGGTCAGAAAAGGTTCTTTGATACTGACTATCCCAATTTTCTAAATAAGCATACCTTTTAGTGGACAGTTCAAATCTTCCACCATTAAAAGTAACGCGCAGATAAATAGCTAGCTTGCCACTATTATCGCTTTTACTTTTTTTTAAAAAGACCCATATGTTAAACTTTTCACTCATTTTGGGTGACCTATTAGGTGACCTAATTTTTTAGTTTTTATCGCTAGATAAACATACGTTTAAGTTATAACTCGCTGAAATTAAATCATATACAGTTTTTATATAATTTGTATATATAGCATATATACAAACTATTAGTGTTTTGATTAAAATTTTACTACTTAAAAAACGTAAACCCTTAAAAATCAATAAATTAAAAAGGTATTTGTGATCAAATCCCTAGAAAATGGAGTAAAAATGTGGTCGGGATGAGAGGATTCGAACCTCCGATCTCGCGCCCCCCAGACGCGCACTTTAACCGGACTAAGCTACATCCCGAAATTAAGATTTTATTGTTTAAAATATCTCATTAAACAAAAACCAAAATATTTTAACTTTACAAAATTAAAATTCCATTCATTATATACAATGAAAAACTATCTTTTATCAATTACCTTATCTTTATTTGTATTGACCAATTTTGCTCAGAGCAAATACACACTCAGCGGTTACGTAAAAGACAACGAGACAGGAGAATACTTAATTGGTGCAACGATTTTTATCAAAGAAAATTTAAAAGGTGTCTCAACCAATCAATATGGTTTTTATTCACTAACTGTTGATGAAGGAAGCTACACCATAGATTATTCCTTTTTGGGATTAACGAGCCAACAAAAACAAATCAAGCTTGATAAAGACATTAGAATTAATATTGCACTTGAACCCAACGCGATAATCACCTCAGAAGTAGTGATAGAATCCGAAGGAGCAGATAAAAACGTACAATCAACTAATATGAGTCAGGTAAAAATAGACGTTAAAAACATCAAAAAATTACCTGCATTTATGGGAGAAGTAGATGTCCTCAAAACCATTCAACTGTTACCCGGAGTACAATCCTCAGGCGAAGGTAGTTCTGGCTTTTATGTACGTGGTGGTGGCCCTGACCAAAATCTTATTTTGTTGGATGAAGCTACTGTATATAACGCCTCTCACCTATTTGGTTTTTTCTCGGTATTTAATGCAGATGCTATTAAAGATATTAATCTTATTAAAGGAGGCATGCCTGCCCAATATGGTGGCCGTTTAGCATCAGTACTAGACATTTCTATGAAAGAAGGAAACAGCAAAAAGTTTGAAATCGATGGTGGTTTAGGTCTTATTTCATCAAAACTTACACTGCAAGGACCTATCAAAAAAGATACCAGTTCGTTTATCCTTTCTGGAAGAAGAACTTATATAGATGTATTGGTCAACCCTCTCATTAACGATACCTCTGCATTCAAAGGAACAGGCTATTACTTTTTTGACTTAACCTCTAAAGTAAATTACAGGATTTCTGATAAAGACAGACTCTTTTTGAGTGGTTACTTTGGAAGAGATGTATTTACCTTCAGAAATGCTGACCGAGGCTTTAAATTCGATATCCCTTGGGGAAATGCTACAGCATCTATGCGTTGGAATCACTTATTTAACGATAGATTATTCGTCAATACATCAGTTATATTTAGTGATTATCAGTTCTCTTTCGGAGCTGAACAAAATGACTTTGAATTTAAACTTAACTCCAGTATTACCGATTGGAATACAAAAATTGATTTTTCCTATTTACCCAACTACAAGCACAACATAAAATTCGGTTCTCACTTTACATATCATACTTTTATACCTGGAAGTGTGACAGGACGTTCTGGCGATGTAGTTTTCGAACCTGAATCCATTTTCAAGCAGTATTCAAACGAAGGAGCACTTTATGTATCTGATGATATTGAAATTAATGAAGATTTAAAAATTCACGCTGGACTTCGCTACAGCAGTTTTCAATTTGGTGGGCCAATAACTGTACGAAACTACTTCAAGAATGAATTGACTGCTGATACTGCCAATCATCACAGACATTTGGAACCTCGCCTTTCAATGAGGTATAAATTGAATAAAAGCAGTTCAGTTAAAGCCTCATACACTCAAAATTACCAATACATTCATCTAGCATCATTGTCTAGTGTTTCATTACCTACTGATTTATGGGTACCTAGCACCAAAATTGTAAAACCACAATATGGCCGACAATTTGCAGTCGGTTTATTTAAAAATTGGAAGAATAACAAATGGGAAACTTCCATTGAAGCCTATCATAAAAAAATGGATAACCTCATAGAGTACAAAGAGGGAGCATTACCCGAAGACAATACTAACACAGCCTCTGACGAATCTTTTACATTTGGTGATGGTAAGTCTTACGGCTTAGAGTTTTTTATCAAAAGAAGACTAGGTAAAACTACTGGTTGGTTAGGATATACCATTTCAAAAACAACACGTTACTTTGAAGAATTAAATAATGGTATTGGCTTCCCTGCCAAATACGACCGAACGCACGATTTATCCTTAACAGCAACTCACGAAATGAATGAAAATTGGGTGCTATCGGCTGTCTTCGTTTATGCCACAGGAAATACATTAACTCCGGCAATTGACAGATTCATCATTGATGGGGATATTTACACGGAATTTGCCGATAGAAACAGCTACAGAATGCCAGCCTATCACCGAATGGATTTGTCAGCAACATACACTAGAAATAAAGCTAAAAAACGCTTTAACTCCTCATGGAATTTTTCTATTTACAATCTTTATAACAGAGCCAATCCCTACTTCATTTATTTCGATGTTGAGGGTGATGGAAATTTAACAGATGGCGGTTTAGAGCCTAAGGCATTTCAAATATCCATATTTCCAATTATACCATCTGTAGCTTGGAATTTTAATTTTTAATTAAATATGAAAAAGTTAATCTACTACATATTACCTATTTTACTACTTAGCAGTTGCGAAAAGTTTTTTGAATTTGAACAAGAAGTTGGCTTTTCTCAAGAAACTACAGAAACTAAAATTGTTGTTCAGTCCGTCATTCAAACGGGCTATCCAACCTATGCTATTGTAACAAAAACTCAACCTTATTTCTCGGGAGTAACTGACGAAACTATAAACGAACTATTCGTTACTAATGCAAACATACAAGTATCAAACGCTAAAGGACAAAGTGTAGAACTTATTAACATAAGCGATATTCCTGCATTTGGTATACAACAAGTTGATGCAACCTTAGACTCTATAGCAGCTTTATTTCCCGGTTTTTATATTGAATGGCCCTTCGATATCATTTTACCACCACCCTACAATACTATAGCTAAGTCAGGAGAGCGTTTTAACATGACAGTTGTCGTTGATGATGACTCTATTTTTGCTACAACTACTGTTCCTAGTGAACATCTCATTGATAGCCTGTGGTTTGAAATTGACGAGTTAGCACCTCGACCCAATCTAGGTAATTTTTGGTTCCACTATTCAGACCCCGATACTTTGGGCAATACCATAATGATAGAACATAAACGCTTAGCTCACACTAAAGAAGTTTTTTGGGGAGATAATCCACCAGAGGGAACAATGTCTAATTCTTTTACTGTAAAGAAAACCAGAGACCCTCTTTTTGCCAAGGCACTTTGGGGTTTTGTACGAAATGATTTTGAAGGTCTTAATGGCACTTCTTTCGATACTTATTTTCAAAGAGGTAATTTAAGTTCAACACTAACAGCTACTTTTGATGAGGTAATTTTTGAACAAGAAGAAGAAGGCTTTTTTAAAGCTGGTCAAACTCTAACAGAACACGATAAAATAGTTTATCCTGACACCGTATTGGTGAGAATGAGTCAAATAGATAATAACTCATATTTGTTTTGGAGATCCGTGGAATATCAAGCAAGTAGTAATGGTAACCCTTTTGCAGAACCCATAAACTTGCAATCGAATCTTTCTAATGGCTATGGAGTATTCTATGGACAGGCTGCCGTTTACTACAAACTAATTGCCAAGGAAGACACTACATATACTGAAAGATATTATCCACTTATCACAGAAATATTGTAAATTTACAAGCTTAACATTTACCAACAAATATCCTCTTTTATGTCTAATGAAATAGAAAATATCGAAGTCTTAATTATCGGATCAGGACCTGCGGGATATACTGCTGCTATATATGCTGCACGTGCTGATTTGAAACCTGTTTTGATACAAGGGTTACAACCAGGTGGACAATTAACAACAACCACTGAGGTAGATAACTATCCTGGGTATCCAAACGGAGTAGATGGTACTAAAATGATGGAAGAATTCAAAGCTCAGGCCGAGCGTTTTGACACCGATACTCGTTGGGGAATGGTCACTCAAGTGGATTTTTCCGAAAGACCATTTAAAGTGGAAATTGATGGCAACAAAAATGTGTTAGCACAAACTGTAATTATTGCAACAGGAGCTTCTGCAAAGTGGCTTGGCATTCCTGATGAAGAAAGACTTAATGGTTTTGGTGTTTCTGCCTGTGCTGTTTGTGATGGTTTTTTCTACAAAGGTCAAGATGTTGTAGTAGTTGGTGCTGGCGATACAGCAGCTGAAGAAGCTACATATTTAGCAAAATTGTGTACTAAGGTAACTATGCTAGTTCGAAGAGACAAAATGAGAGCCTCTAAAGCTATGCAGAAAAGAGTATTCAATATGGATAACATTACTGTACTTTTCAACCATGAAACAAAAAGTATCAATGGTAAAAAGGGTGTTGAAAGTGTAACTGCTTACAACAACCAAACTAATGAAGAAATAGTAATTCCGGCAACTGGCTTTTTTGTGGCAATAGGACATAAACCAAACACCGACCTATTCAAAGGTCAATTGGATATGGATGATAACGGTTATTTGATAGTTGAAGCTGGAACATCTAAAACAAAGATAGATGGTGTTTTTGCAGCTGGTGATGTAGCAGACCATGTATACCGTCAAGCTGTAACTTCTGCTGGAACTGGCTGTATGGCAGCACTAGACGCAGAACGTTTCTTAGCTGCTCAAGAATAATTTTTTATTTTGTAATTATAAAATCTGAATTCCATAGTTTAAATTCAGCAATTTCAGGCTTACTAAAAGGTATGTCCCAATATCCTTTGTAATTGATAAAACTAGGCACAAGAATGTCCTGGACATAACTCATTTCAACATCTACTGTCACATTCAAATCAATAAGCCAATAATTGTGTTGCATAGTATATTTTCTGTATACTACATTGAAGGTGTTTCTATCAAAATATGAAACTAGCTCTCGAACAAGAACTTCTTCTTGCTCGTCTTCGCTAATGTCACTTTTCATACGGCACACAAACTCATAACACTTCAAAGTATCTTTATAAGTCTTTTCAGAAATGATGTAATCGTAGTATTTTTGCATTGACTCGTCAAAAACAGCAAGTTTTGCTTTCTTACTGCCTGATTTCTCTACTTCTGCAGACCCTGGATTAAATATAATGACTTTAGCATCTCTTTCATTTTTTTCATTTTGGCTATCAGCGTCATTTGACTTCTCTTTTGATCTGTATTTACTTACCTCCAAAGTATCCTTTGGGAAAAAAATGTAGTCAAAAAATTCTGGCGTATAGTATCGGTATTTACCTCGTCTATTGTAAATTCTTCCATCATTGAATGAGGAATCTACCTTAACCACGAGCTTATTATCTACCACCTCATAATAACCTTGTCTGTATAAAAAACCTACGGCTTTCTTCTTAACGTTAAAAATCTCCAATTTGCTTGTGAATCGATGAGGGTAATAGCGTAAGTTTTTAAATCCTTGATAAAAAGTGGTATCGGACTTAACGTAGTCTACAAAATCTTCAACACTAAAACCAGCACTAACCGCCGAAACCATTACTGAATCTAACATTACAGATTTGACAATGCCATCTTGTGCAGAGAGTGCTGAGCTAAACAACGAAAAAAGAATACAAAACCACTTTTGCATAAAACAAAACTATAAAAAAAAGCTGCCCACAAGGGGCAGCATGTAGTAATTCATAAGCCGGATTCTGTTCTCTTTCGAGCTTCATCATTTATCTACACTAGCTATTACTAACTAGCTTGAGCTGCCTACCCCCCAAGATTGAACGAGCAGTCCCTGTTCTTGGTATACGTGGCATTGCACCGCATAGAGTTTACCTGGTTTCACTACAGCCGAACTGTACTTGCTTTCTGTTGCACTGGTCCTCACCTTGCGGTGGACGGATGTTATCCGCTATGCTGCTCTATGGTGTCCGGACTTTCCTCTTAAAGTCATAAGCGATGAAGTCCATTACTACTTTGGCAAAAGTAAAAAATACTATCTTAGTACAATGAAAAAAGTGATTTATACAAAAAATGCACCTGAGGCTATCGGTCCATACAGTCAAGCAATACTATCCAACAACACTTTATATACATCAGGTCAAATTGCTATAAATCCTAATAGTGGTGACTTAGTAATGGATTCTATTACAAATGAAACCCACCAAGTCATGAAAAATCTACAAGCAGTTTTAAAAGCCGCTGAAATGAATTTTTCACATGTTTTGAAGTGCACTATTTTTTTAAAAGATATGAATCAATATGCAGATATCAATTCAGTATATGCAGAGTACTTCGATGAAAAACCACCTGCACGAGAGGCTGTTCAAGTTAGTGTGTTACCCAAAAATGTAAATGTGGAAATATCTCTAATAGCTCATAGATTATGAAAAGAAGACAAGCCTTAAAATCGTTCATTAGTGCCTCTATCCTACCCTTTTTGCCATTCAAACAATTATTTGCACAAGACGAATGCATTACTACAGATGATATACTGGGTCCATACTTTATAGAAGGGGCACCAAACATCAGTAATATAGCTCCTGCTGTTAGTGAAGTACCACGATTATACATTACTGGTACAGTTTACGCTAAAGATTGTGTAACGCCAGTCCCAAATGCTTTAATTGATGTATGGCAAGCCAATAATGATGGCGCATATGAAGATATAGACTTTAGAGGTAAAATCTATACTGACGATGCCGGTAATTACGCTTTTGAAAGCATTCAACCCGGTAAATACTTAAACGGAAGTTATTACCGACCAAGTCACATACATTATAAGGTAGTTTATAAAAACAATCCTGAGTTTGTCACCCAATTGTACTTTGAAAGTGATACCTCCATAGATATTGACCCTTGGGCTTCAGACCCTTTAGCGGCAGATAGAATAATACCTTTGACTGTTGATGACAATTCAAATTTAAATGGTGTTTTTGACATCTATCTTGACGTTGATATAGAAACAGTAAACACGATAGACTACAATAGAAACGATATTGCTAGTAAGATACTGTCCATTGCTCCTAACCCCATTGTAAAAAATTTTAAACTTAGTTTTTACTGCAACACTAAGTCGCAAGTTAGTATTGACATATGCGATGTTATGGGGCGTAAAGCAAGACTTTTGTATCAAAGTAACTGCAACAAAAAATTGTATCAAATACAATTAAATAAGCCAAATCTAAAGTCAGGTCTCTATGTCATACGTTTATCCATTGACGGTAGAAAAGTAGATGCTAAGCGAGTGCTTATTACTTAAATCAGTACTCCACCCTCACGTGGTGTATGCTCTGTAATTTCTTTTTAAACAATTTCTTTATCTGTGTAATGGATTTCATAGTAATATTGGCATTCACAAATTGTTCGTTGTCTATTTGATTGTTGATAATACTTTCCACTAACTTATCGATATTTTCTAAAGTCGGTGACTTTAAACTCCTGGCAGCAGCTTCCACTGAGTCAGCCATCATTAGAACAGCAGTTTCTTTAGAGAAAGGTTTAGGGCCGAGATAAGTAAACTTTTCTGCAGCCTCAATCTCATCAGGAAAACTCGCTACATACTGCTTATAAAAATAGCCCACCATGGTTGTTCCGTGATGTGTTCTTATAAAGTCTATCAGTTCGTCGGGTAAGTTATTTTCTTTTGCTAAACTAATGCCATTTTTTACGTGCTTGATAATGACGTCAGCACTTTCCTCAAAACTCAAATCATCGTGGGGGTTTATTCCAGAAATTTGATTTTCTATAAAAAATTGAGGATTCTTCATTTTACCAATATCATGATATAAAGCACCAGCTCGTACCAACAAAGCATTGCCCCCAATTTCAAGAATTCCTTCTTCAGCTAGATTAGCTACTTGTATAGAGTGTTGAAACGTTCCGGGTGCTTTTTGAGCCAACTCTCTCAATAAAGGGCTATTCGTGTCTGACAATTCTAGAAGTGACATATCAGATACCAAAGAGAACGTTTTTTCAAAGGCAAATATCAAAGGATATGCAAATAAGGTTAGAGCACCATTTCCAGCAAACCAAACAAAATTCATCCAATTGATATTATCAACACTACCTTCTTGAGTGAGTGCCATTGCAAAATAAGCAACAAAGTATATAGCAATGATTTTAGCAGCTGAAACGAAGAGCTGAGCTCGTTTATACATCTGTAAAACAGATAGAATAGATACAATACCAGCCATTAACTGGAGATAGATAAATTCAAAGCTATTTGGAACAATAAAACCAATAATTATGATAGCTATTAAATGAGTAAATAAAGCCAAACGTGTATCAAAAAAAGCTTTCATAATGATGGGCAACAAGCAGAAAGGCATTAAAAAGATGAGTTTGTTACTTGCCATTAAAGAAAGAGAACCCATCAAAACCATTAATACGATAAGAGTAAGAATAAAAGTAATTTTCTTATTATCGATAAATACCTCAATCCTAAATTGCTTGAGAAATAAATATAAAATCAAAAAAGCAACTAATACTAATAAAGATTGTCCTAAACTAAGCCAGTTTTCTGAACTTTCTTGCCAATTTTCAGACTCATAACGCTGACGATAAGATTCTAATTCTTGAAAATTGCTTTCAGTAACTAATTCACCTTGTGATATAATTACCTCACCACGCTGAACCATACCTAATCCCTTTGAAATAGCTTTCAGTTCACTATCTAACATCTTAGTTGTAGCATCTTCGTCATAAAAGACATTTTGTTTGAGCATTTCTAATATTAAAGGTGCTAAGAAGTTGGACTCTTCCTCAGAAATATTTTTTAGCTCATAAGCCTTTTTGGAAGCTGATTCTATGGTGTACAAGTCGCCTAAAGGAAGGATTTCACCAATATTTTCTTTCATTACAATAAGTTCATAATCAGCTTCTTTAAATTCAATATCATCAACCATTTGAATGATACCAGTTGTATACAATTCTTTAAGAACCTTCAAACCGTAATCGGCTAATTTTTCCTTCTTTGTTTTATTCTTCTTCTTTTTATTGAGGTTAAAAAAAGTAAAACGAGCATCTTTGGACACCTTTTTATCAGTAGACCATTTTTGCTCAAAATTGGATATAAATTCTTCGGCTTTAATTTCATAGACCGATTCGTCCAATACAAAAGTTAGCTTGATATTGTTACGCAATTGCTCTTGCTCATCAACCAACTGTTCGTTGGATTTGTAAACAGGGAAATCGTAAGGAGCTATTAAAGTTTCGTGCATCCAAGGTTTACCCTTTTGAAATTCAAACTTAAAAGATGCTTTGTTAGGAAACATCCAAACAATAAGAATGGTTGCCAAAAGGAAAAGAATAACCTTTTGAATTTTATAGTAATTATTTCTTATTTCGGAGGGAAAATTGAATTGCATAACGACAACTAAAATACCAATAAATAACAAGTTTACAAACCCGCATATCTTATCCATTTTATTTAACTTCGCATCAAATTATACAAAAAAAAAAAAAAAAAAAAAAAAAAAAAAAAAAAATGAAAGATGTAGTAATAGTTTCCGCCGTTCGTACTCCAATGGGAAGTTTTGGCGGTGTATTTTCAAGCGTATCTGCCACAGACCTTGGAGGAGTAGCTATAAAAGGTGTTTTAGAAAAAGTGAATTTATCAGCCGATAATGTTAATGAAGTTTATATGGGAAATGTACTCCAAGCTAATTTAGGTCAAGCTCCTGCTCGACAAGCCGCTATGGCCGCTGGTCTGAATCAAGAAGTGCCTTGCACAACTATTAACAAAGTATGTTCTTCGGGAATGAAATCAATAATTTTAGCCGCTCAAAGTATTATGTGTGGTGATAACGATATAGTTATAGCTGGTGGTATGGAAAATATGTCAAATGTCCCTCATTATTTTTCAAATGGGAGAAATGGTCAAAAGCTTGGCGATATGAAACTTGTTGATGGCTTGATAAAAGATGGACTAACAGACGTTTATAATAAAGTACATATGGGTAATTGTGCCGAATTGTGTGCTAGAGAGATGAGCTTTAGTAGAGAACAACAAGATTCCTTTGCTATCAAATCATATGAAAGAAGCGCTGATGCATGGAGAAATGATAAGTTTAAAGACGAAGTAGTTCCAGTAGTAGTACCTCAAAGACGAGGAGATGACTTAATCGTATCAGAAGATGAGGAATATAAAAATGTACATATGGAAAAAATTCCAAATCTACGACCTGTATTCGATAAAGATGGTACAGTTACTGCGGCCAATGCATCGACACTTAATGATGGTGCCGCTGCTGTATTACTTATGTGTGCTGAAAAGGCTAAGAAATTAGGCATAAAATCTTTAGCTAAAATTCGTAGCTATGCCGATGCAGCTCATCAACCAGAATGGTTCACTACTGCTCCTGCCAAAGCATTACCTATTGCTTTAGATAAGGCGAATTTGTCAATAAGAGATGTGGATTACTTCGAATTAAACGAAGCCTTTTCTGTAGTGGGACTTGCCAACATAGAAAAATTAGGACTTGACGCTTCTAAAGTAAATGTCAATGGTGGTGCAGTTTCATTAGGGCATCCTTTAGGTTGCTCAGGAGCACGAATTATCGTTACATTATTGCATGTTCTTAAGCAAAACGATGCTAAAATAGGAGCAGCGGGAATTTGCAACGGTGGTGGTGGCGCTTCTGCTATGGTCATAGAAATGATTTAAACGTCAAATACTTAATAATAAAAGCTCACTTTAATAAGTGAGCTTTTTTTTTACTTTTGTCTTAGATGAAATACGGAATTTCAGAATTAGCAATAGTACCTGTACGTGCTGAAGCATCAGACAAAGCAGAGATGGTTAATCAAGTTCTCTTTGGCGAACATTTCAAAGTAATAGAATATCGGGTAAAATGGAGTAAAATACGTTTAGCACACGATGAATATGAAGGTTGGATTTGCAACAAACAGTGGTCAGAAATAGACAAAAAAACCTACGACAAACTTGGACGTCATGACCCTACTCTAACAACCGAATTGTTAGATATTGTTCTAAAAGAAACCCATCAAACTGTACCTTTAGGAAGTACACTCCCGTTTTATCAAAATCATCAGTTTCAAATAAACGATAATGTCTACAGTCATCAGGGTGAATTTACATCAGGTATTAAGGACAAAGTTACTATTGTAAATAATGCTATGTTGTACTTAAATACCCCCTATTTGTGGGGTGGGAGAAGTCCTTTTGGAATTGATTGCTCGGGCTTCACTCAGATGATTTACCGTTTAAATGGTAAAGAAATACCCAGGGATGCTTACCAACAAGCGGAGATAGGAACAACACTCAGCTTTATAGATGAATCAGAAGCAGGTGATTTAGCCTTTTTTGATAATCATGAGGGTAAAATTATTCACGTAGGAATTATACTGGAAAATAACTTCATCATTCACTCATCTGGTAAAGTTAGAATAGACAGACTAGATCAACAGGGAATTTTTAATGTAGAAGAACGCAAACACACCCACAAATTAAGACTTATTAAAAGTATAATATAATTTCTTAGTATTTTTGTACAATAAAAATTCATACAATTTGTTTTAAAAAAAATGAAAAAATTCGTTATCCTAGGCTATCTTATATTTGGAGCTGTAATCTTTCAAATTTCACAAACATTTTTTGATAAAAGAGTATTAGCAAACACATCTTTTTTTGAGACTTCTAAAAACAAACCTAATTCATCACTAGATTTTACATATGCTGCTGAGAAATCTGTTGAAGCAGTAGTGCATATCAAATCTAAAATCATGGAAGATGAATACTATCGATACTATCATCCATTTTTTGGCCAAGGCTATTATAATCAACCAACCGAAAAAGTAGCTAGCGGTTCCGGGGTAGTAATTTCACATGATGGCTACGTAGTTACAAATAAACATGTAATAAATGAAGCAGAAGAAATAGAAGTTGTACTTAATAACAAACTCAGTTACACTGCTAAATTACTCGGTACAGATCCTAATACTGACCTAGCATTATTAAAAATTGATGCGTCATCATTAGAACATTTAAGGTTTAGTAATTCTGACTCAATAAAAGTTGGGGAATGGGTATTGGCAGTAGGCAATCCATTTAATTTAAACTCTACAGTAACTGCTGGTATCGTTAGTGCTAAAGCTCGTAGTATTAATATTCTTAACAAAAGAAATGGAATTGAGTCATTCATACAAACTGATGCTGCCATAAATCCAGGAAATTCTGGAGGAGCATTAGTAAATACAGATGGTGATTTAGTTGGAATTAATACTGCAATACAGTCAAATACCGGATCTTATACTGGATATGGCTTTGCCATACCATCCAACATGGTTCAAAAAGTAGTATCAGACCTAAAAAATTATGGAGAAGTTAGACGAGCATATATTGGTATTCATATTACTGATATTAATCAAGAATTAGCTAAAAGGTTAGAAATAAATGGTGTAGAAGGTGTACTCATAACAGACGTACTCAATGATGGTGCAGCTAAAAAAGCTGGAATTGAAAGATATGATGTTTTGATTAGCATTAATGATATTAAAGTAAACAGTGTAAGCCAATTACATGAGCAAATTATCAAATTCAGTCCTGGTGATGAAATCATTTGTAAAATTAAACGTCGCGATAATTTAAGAACAATTAACATCAAACTAGAAAGTTAATTTTTATATTTAAAAAAAAATGAAAAACAAATTCAATCTTTTTTTAACTATTTTTCCTCTATTGTCTTTTTGCCAAAATTCTCATACAATTGATGATTATTTCATTGAATTGACCGACATTTCCACTGTTACTGACTTTTACCAAAATACTTATTATAACGCTTTAGAAGAATGCAGCATAAGTTGGACAATCGTTGAAGCTCATTTACCTGATGAATGGGAATTTTCTGTATGCTTTCCAAATTGTTATAGTCCTGGAATTATAAATGGAATATCTAACTTTAATGCAGGTACTAATAACTATTTAAATTGTCATTTTTATCCTAACAATACATCAGGACAAGGAATAATTAAAATGGAGATTACTACTAATTTAGTTAATAAAGATACAGTAACTTGGATAGGAACTGCATCTGAACCAACTAATCTTTTAATAAATAATCATTCACATACTAATGTAATTGAAGGTATTTTCAACCTTGATGGAAAAAAAATAGATAGAATTTTGATAAATTCTCCAGTGATTATAAAATATAAATCTGGTTTAATTAAGAAATATCAAAAAATTGACTAGTTCATAATCTTAAATTACTTTTTATTAATTTCATCTACTCCCATATTATAAAGGCAAAAAGCTAAAATATCCGCTGACTGCTCAATTTGCTTATAAACGGGTGTGCCTGCACCGTGTCCAGAATTAGTTTCTATTCGTATCAAAACAGGATTATCTCCTTGATGTTTATCTTGCAATTCTGCAATAAACTTAAACGAATGTGCTGGTACTACCCTATCGTCGTGGTCAGCTGTAATAACTAATGTAGCTGGATAATTTACCCCTTGCTTAACGTTATGTATTGGTGAATAGGATTTTAAATATTCAAACATTTCTCTTGAATCTTCAGAAGTACCATAATCGTATGACCAACCTGCACCTGCTGTAAATTTATGGTAACGTAACATATCCAAAACTCCTACTGTTGGTAAGGCTACCTTCATAAGGTCTGGGCGTTGTGTCATAGTGGCCCCCACCAATAAACCTCCATTAGAACGACCATCGATAGCTAAATAATTATTGGATGTAATATTTTTTGAAATTAAATATTCAGCTGCCGCTATAAAGTCGTCAAAAACGTTCTGCTTATTCATTTGAGTCCCAGCGTTATGCCATGCTTTACCATATTCACCCCCCCCTCTTAGATTAGCAACAGCATAAACTCCTCCTTGCTCAAACCATACGGCTCTACTGATAGTGAATGAAGGTGTTAAACTCACATTAAAACCTCCGTATCCGTGTAAGATAGTCGGATTAGTACCATCATAGTTGATTCCTTTTTTATGGGTTATAATCATTGGTACTTTTGTACAATCTTTAGAAGTAAAAAAGATTTGTTTAGATATATAATCGGAAGTAATAAAATCTATACTAGGCTCCCAATAAAATTCTGACTGACGTCTTTCCACATCATATTTATAAATAACACTTGGAGTATGATAGTTTGTAAATCGATAATACAGTTCTTTTTCTTCTTTTCTTGAGGAGAAGCCACCAATACTTCCTAAACCTGGTAATTTAATCTCACCCAAATTATGACCTTCAGTATCAAACTGATAAACTTTAGAAATGGCATCAATCATATAATGTGCAAAGAAATAACCTCCACCAAAGCTAGGGATAAGAACATATTTTGTCTCAGGAATAAAGTCTTGCCAATACTCTACTTGGGGGTTTTGAAAAGATACAGTTACAACTTTCTTATTGGGTGCATTTCTGTTGGTAACAATATAGAGTAAATCGCCTTCATTGTGCAAAACATAGCTATCGCTATCGTAATCATTGACAATGTTTATGATTGGCGCATTTTCTTGATCCAAATCTTTTATGAATAACTTATTTCCACTAGTGGAATTTGAAGCAGAGATAGTTAAAAAACGACCGTCCTCACTAACTCCTCCCCAGACATAACGGTATTTTTCTGTAGCACCAAAGACAATTTTATCATCACTTTGAAGAGTGCCTAGCTGATGGAAATACAGTTTGTGTTGGTCCGTCAAAGCGGATAACTCACTCCCCTCTGGCTTATCGTAACTGGCATAATAAAACCCTTCATTGCCTTTCCAACTGATACCACTAAATTTGATATCAACTAAAGTATCTTCGATGATTTCTTTAGTTAGCGCATCAATAACGATTACACTTCGCCAATCGCTACCACCTTCAGAAATAGAATATGCTGCCAAGCTACCATCAGGAGAAAAACTTAATGAGCTTAAAGATACTGTACCATCATCAGAAAAAGAATTTGGATCTAAAAAGACTTCTTCCTCATTATCCTTTTCTCTATAAACAACGTATTGATTCATTAAACCGTCATTTTTATAAAAATAAGTGTAATCACCTTTTTTGAATGGGGCAGATAATTTTTCATAATTCCATATTTCTGTCAGTCTTTCCGTCAAAGATTTTTTGATAGATATCTGATTGAGAAAATCGAATGTCAATTCATTTTGCTGCTTTACCCATTGGGCTGTTTCTTCACTTAAATCGTCTTCTAACCAACGGTAATTATCTACTACCTCAACGCCAAAGTAGGTATCAATAACTTCTTTTTTTTCAGTCTTAGGATATTCTTTCATTGAGATTTTAAATTGACAAGAGTTAAAAACTAGTATTAATGCTAAAAAGAAAGTTATTTTCATGTGTATAAATTTTGTTTTCACAAAAATATAAATTCCGATTTTTTTAAACGTTCTTTTTTAAGAAAGTAATAAGCTCTTTGACAGCTAACCCCCTGTGGCTAATTTCATTTTTTTGTTGGATTGACATTTGGGCAAAACTTTCATCAAAACCATCTGCTAAAAATATAGGGTCATATCCGAAGCCTTTATCTCCCCACTTTTCAGGAATAATCTGACCTTCTACCATTCCCTCAAATTGAAACTCTTTACCATCAATTACTAGAGAAATTACAGTACGGAAACAGGCATCTCTGTTCTCTTGCCCTTTCATTTCGGCCAATACCTTTTGCATATTATCTTCAGCAATACATTGTTCTCCAGCATAACGTGCCGAATACACCCCTGGACGACCATCTAATACATCTATTTCTAAACCAGTATCATCAGCAAAACAATTGTAGCCATAATTGTCAAAAACATAAAAGGCTTTTTGAGCGGCATTGTCTTCCAAAGTATCCGAAGTTTCAGGTAATTCTTCATTACAATTGATATCTTTCAAACTAAGAATTTCAATGGAAGAAGGTATTAGCATACGTATTTCAGCAAGCTTGTTGGGGTTGTTGGTTGCAAATACTAATTTCATTTATTGATGATGATAGGGTTCGTTATTCAGAATACTAAATGCTCGGTAAACTTGTTCGGCAAAAAATGGACGTATCATCTGATGTGAAAAAGTCATCCTTGATAAAGCAATTTTAGAATTAGTTTTGTTATAAACCTCATTACTAAAACCATAAGGGCCACCAATTACAAATACCAATCGTTTTATACCTTCATTCATTTTCTGTTGTAAGAAATTAGAAAAAGAATTTGAACTAAACTCTTTGCCTTTTTCATCTAGCAAAATAAGAGTATCGGTATTGTGTAATTGCTTTAGTATTAACTTGCCTTCCTGTTCTTTTTGCTGACTTTCAGATAAATTTTTACGGTTTTTTAAGTCAGGAATAATCATGAATTCAAAAGGTATATAGTGCTTCAAACGTTTAGAATATTTGAATATTCCCTCTTGCACCCAACTTTCATCGGTCTTTCCTATTGCTAATACTACTATTTTCACCAAAAAAGTTTTGTAATTTGCCACAATATTAGTCAATTTGTTGGATAGAAAAACACACTAATGAAAGAAGAATTAAATACCTTCATAGAATTCGCCTTTGAAGAAGATGTCCGTGAGGGCGATCATACTTCTTTGGCTTGTATACCTCCTACAGCTAGTGGCAAAGCACAACTCCTTGTGAAAGAAAATGGAATACTTGCTGGAATGGAAGTTGCTCAAGCAATATTTGAGAAGGTCAATCCTAAAATTCAATTTTTCCCCTTAATGCAAGATGGTGAAAGTATGACTTTTGGCGATGTGGCTTTTGTTGTGGAAGGTCCTTCTTCTTCAATTCTAACTGCCGAAAGACTCGTTCTCAACTGTATGCAACGCATGAGTGGTATTGCCACCAAAACACAGTATATTGTAAAATTGTTAAAAGGGACTAAAGCACAAGTACTTGATACTAGAAAGACGACACCGGGTATTCGTTTGCTCGAAAAATGGGCGGTTAAAATTGGTGGCGGTGTCAATCACCGTTTTGGGTTATACGATATGATGATGATAAAAGACAATCATATAGAATTTGCAGGAGGTATTGAATTAGCCATAGAAAAAGCCATAAACTACCAAAAACACAAAGGAATAAATATACCTATCGAAGTAGAAGCTAGAAACTTAGAAGAAGTCAATAAAATTTTAAGAGTTGGAAATATACAACGCATCATGTTAGATAACTTCAGTTATTATGATACACGTATTGCTGTAAAACAAATTGGAGGACGTTTTGAAACTGAAGCCTCTGGAGGAATAACTGAAGATACAATCAGGGAACATGCCCTCTGTGGAGTAGATTTTATTTCTGTTGGTGCATTAACACATTCTGTTAATAGCTTAGATCTAAGTCTAAAAGCCTTTTAAATGAAATTTAAAGTACGTTTATCATTTCTAATAGATTGGAGTAAACGTGTTGTTTTACCTGGCTTTAGTGGTATGAATCTCTACGATGTGACTAATTTTTTTATTGAAGGACTTGAAAAAGGTGCTATCACTACTCGCGCATCTTCAATAGCTTTTAACTTTTTTTTAGCTTTATTTCCAGCTTTAATATTCTTCTTTACACTAATTCCATACATTCCTGTAGACAACTTTCAAGAAATACTATTAGGACTTTTAGGAGAAGTATTGCCACCAAGCACTAACGAATCGGCTTTTATCACAATAACTGATATTATAAATCATCCAAGAGGTGGTTTACTGTCCTTTGGTTTTTTAATGGCTCTATATTTTTCCACAAATAGTATCAACTCACTTATGGAAGCCTTTAATAGTTCCTATCATATTTCTGAAATTAGAGGGTTATGGAAGCAACGCCTCATAGCGCTAGGTCTAACACTGATGTTATCATTCATGCTTATAGTAGCTGTTGCTCTCATTATTTTTACACAATTTGCTAGCAATTACTTTGTTGACTTAGGCATTCTTAAACAAAGTGCTGTTACTCTTATGGTAATTGGAAAATGGATTATACTATTGGCTTTTTTGTTCGGTGGATTATCGGTATTGTTTCAGTACGGTCCTTCTAAAAAAACACATTGGAGTTTAATCTCACCTGGCTCTATTATAGCTACACTTTTTATTGTTTTAACATCAACTGGCTTTGGCTTTTACATCGATCATTTTGGTCAATATAACAAACTCTATGGCTCAATTGGTACTCTAATTGTCATTCTGTTATGGATGTATTTTAATGCTATTGTAATGCTCATTGGCTTTGAACTCAACGCTAGTATTTACAGTGCTAAAGAACATATTAAATCATCTTCTTTTATCGATTTTTTCCAAAAAAAGCAATAAGGCTATCAATAGCATAATAGCTACTACACCCATCATTATTTTTGCAAATAATTTCTAGAAAGTAACGGTTTTATCGCAATTTCTAATTAATTCATATAAATCTTTCATAGTAGATAATGGGCATAATTCCGAACTATCTTGTTGTCTGAGATTAAGGCAAGTACCACAAGCCAAAATCTGACCACCATTATTAACAAAAGATTGGGCTAAATCATTAATCGGAAATTTTTTAGAATGAAGAGATTCATACTCTACCCCACTCGCTAAAAGAAAAAGACGAACCTCGTCTTTTTCTTTTAAGGAAAAGTTAGCCAAACGAAAAGCGTTAAAAACAAGCTCTGCATCTAAGCTATATATTATTATTCCTAATTTCATCAATTGATTTTTAAACGAATACCTGTATAAATTAAACGACCCACAGCAGGTGCCCATATGATTGAGGCATCAAAGTTACTGCCAAATGGATCATCGCCTCCAAGTATAGGGTTTTCTTGTTTGTAATTTAGTAAATTTTCACCACCTAAGTACACATCATAGGTTTTAAACTTCTTAGTGACTTGACTATTTATGACATAGAATGGATCTGAAACCGTTTTATTGTCTTCAATGAGTGGGTGGTATGGAATTCTACTTTCTCCAATGTAATTCCAAGTAGCATCAAACATCCATTTATTGATATGATTTGTAGCATATGCAAAATTAACTAAAGCTCTATTTTCTGGCACTAAAGGAGCTAGCATCTTCTCACCATCATAAGTAGAATAGACTTGGTTGATTTTATAAGCAAGTTTCACATCAAAACGATCAAATAATTCATAATTAAAATCAAATTGAATACTGTTTGAATAAGATTCACCATCTAAATTGTAAAATCTTAGTTTAGTAGGGTCTTCAATATCTACTATCACTTGATTTTCAAAATCTGTTCGGTATGCATCTGCATTGAATGATCCTTCTCTTTCAAAAAGTTTAAAACAATGCGTGAAATTAACACCGTAGTTCCAAGCCACTTCAACACCTAAACTATCTTGTATTTCAAATTCTCTGGAAGAGGCAAAATAAGAGGTGTTTTCAGCAATAGGATTAGCTACTCGCATAGCCTTTCCTACAGATAACCTTACTACTGTTTGATCTGAAGGATTATATTTTAAATTTAAGCGTGGTAAATATTCAAAACCTTGCGTATTATGATAATCTCCACGAATACCTGCAACTATAGTCAACTCAGAGGGTGAAGTATAACTATACTCTGTAAAAATACCAGTTGTTAGGTCAACTCTATCAAAATTGGTAGTTTCATAATTCTCGGTATATCTATCGGCATAATAACTTATCCCATATTTTAGTAGATGATCTATTTTAGAAATAAAAGTTTGACCTATTAGATTTAAATATGCACTTTCTTGCAAGGAGTTGTAATCGGTAAATCCAAACTTTATAGCTTGGTTGTGTCTTCTAAAAGCCGATTGCAATCCGATACTTTTTCCTGTTTTATAAGGCATTTTCAAACCTGATTTACTATTAAACTCTAAAAGAGTGTTGTCTATAAGTACTTTATAAGGATTACTAATTGAACGAATTTGTCCACCTTCTCGTTCATCAACTAATACACGACCAACTAGATTAATTCTATAACTTTCCGTTTCTGTAAGCCATCGATTCAGAACATTGACAGATTTAATATGGGGCATGTCCAAAAATCCATTCTCGTTTTCGTCAACTTCTTTAGTATGATAATTAACACTAGTAAAGAGATTAGAAGTCCATTTACCTGTTTTTTTAGCAAACTGCAGATTATTTTCAAATTTACTCTCTGAATTGGTGTAAAAGTTCCAATAAATTTTATCGGTATTTTCAGGTTTAAAATATTCTAAGTTGATTTGACCAGCAAAAGACTCAAAGCCATTTATTACCGAACCAGCTCCTTTAATGATCTGTATTGACTCTATCCATGTACCAGGCACATAGGTTAATCCATAAGCAGAAGAAAGCCCTCTTATTAAAGGCACATTTTCTTGTGTTATTTGAGTGTAAATACCATCTAATCCCAACATTTTAATTTGCTTGGCACCAGAAACAGCATCTGTAAAAGAAACATCAACAGTTGCGTTGGTTTCGAAACTTTCTGAAAGATTACAACAAGCCGCTTTTTGCAATTCCTTACTAGAAATTTCTTGTACCTGTAATGAATTAACCATTGACAATTCAGTAGTATTAACTTTTGACTCAACTATCACTTCCTTTATATCTACGGACTCGCTAAGAAATATAGTAAGAAAAGATTGGTTCTCTACCTCAATAGTTTTTGGTTGAAAACCAATATAAGTTACCTTAATATTAGCTGGTAACTTATCAACTTCAAGTTTAAACTTACCGTTTACATCTGAAGTTGTGCCTATTGTTTTGTTTTCTACAACTATGTTAGCTCCTACAAGAGGTAATCCATTTTGATCGTTTATTTTTCCGTTGATATTACCCTGTGCATAAATAAACAAAGCACTAATTTGAAATGCTATTAAAACTATATATTTCATAATTTAATTATTGATATTAATACTAAACCATTTCTTGTTAAAGTTTTGGTTATTTAATAATCAAATTCGAAATACTTGAAAAAGTGCTAATTGTTGAGAATAGGTTTTGGGAGGTGGTAAATCAAAATTATTCCAAGATATATGTGAGCAATAACTTAGAAGTTTTTTAATGCCTATATCTCTAACAAATGCTTGCACAAATGATGGAATAGATACAGGTTTATGGACAGGAGTATCAAATACAAATGATACTAGACGAACATCTATAAAACAACAGCAACAGAAGGAAATAAAATTACATTCGCAAGTTGAAATAGGCGCTACTTCCTCTGCAGACTCAGAAGCGCAACAAACGAATATTTCTTGTTCAAACTGCTCTGTCTCGCAACAAGCCGATGCTTCTTGACAAATAGATGTATCTAACTTTTTTTGTTCTGACGTTAAATCTGATTTATGAGAATGGTTTAAGATTACTGGAACACCAATAGATCCAACCAACATAAAAAGGCATAAAAGGTGACTGATAAATTGTTTTGCAAAAATATTCACTATGTAAAATTACAAAATTTATTTTTCAAAAAATTTTATGGTATTTTCTATGATGCTGATGCATTCATGAAGCTGTTCTTTTGTTATAACCAATGGAGGAGCAAAACGAATTATATTTCCATGTGTTGGCTTAGCCAAAAGTCCATTATCTCTCAATGATATACACATATCCCAAGCCGTTGAACTATCTTCTGTATCATTGATAACTATGGCATTTAAAAGCCCTTTTCCTCTAATTTTTGAAACAATATTCAGATGACCTAAACGTTGCTGTAATTCATCTCTGAAGATTTTGCCTAAATGCTCTGCTTTTTCAGCTAATTTTTCATCAGTTACAACTTCAAGAGCTGCTTGAGCTACTTTACATGCCAATGGATTTCCACCAAATGTGGAACCGTGTTCGCCAGGCTTAATGCACAACATAACATCATCGTCAGCTAAAACAGCAGAAACAGGTAATACACCTCCCGACAAGGCTTTTCCAAGAATTAAGATATCAGGTCTTGCATCTTCAAAATCACAAGCTAACATTTTACCAGTCCTTGCAATACCTGTTTGAACTTCGTCAGCTATAAACAAAACATTATACTTTTTACATAAAGCACGAACACCTGCTAGATAGCCTTCGTCAGGTACAACAACACCTGCTTCACCTTGAATAGGCTCTACCATAAAAGCACAAACGTTAGGGTCTTTTAGCTCGGTTTCTAAAGCATCAAGATTATTGTATGGGATTAAATCATAACCCGGCATATATGGCCCAAATCCTTTGTAAGATGTAGGGTCATCAGAACTAGAAATAGCGGCTAATGTTCTCCCCCAAAAATTACCTTTTGCAAAAATAATACGTGCTTTATTTTCAGCAATTCCTTTTTTCACATAACCCCACTTACGAGCCAATTTATTAGCTGTTTCTCCACCTTCAACTCCGGTATTCATAGGAAGAACCTTATCATAGCCGAACAAATCGGTAATGAATTTTTCATATTGACCAAGAATATCATTATGAAAGGCTCTAGAAGTAAGTGTCAAGGTAGAGGCTTGATTCGTAAGTGCTTTTATAATTTTAGGGTGGCAATGACCTTGATTGACAGCTGAATAGGCAGACAGAAAATCAAAATATTGCTTTCCTTCAACGTCCCAAACATTAACACCTTCTCCTTTTGATAAAACAACAGGTAGTGGGTGGTAGTTGTGAGCACCATATTTTTCTTCTATTTCAATGAGTTCTTTTGATGAGTACATATCTTATAATTATGAAAGGCAAAGTTAGAAAAATCAATGATTTATAAATCAAAATGCACTCCTTAAAATTCTATATTTGCGCAATGGGAAGAAAGCGTAAAAAGATACTGTTAGAAAATGTTCATGTTTCTGATGCAGGAGCCAAAGGAAAAGCGATAACTCGTCTAGAAAATGGATTGGTTCTTTTTGTTGAAGGAGCAGTTCCTGGTGACGTATGTGATGTATTAGTTCACAAAAAAAGGCGCTCTTTTTTGGAAGGTAAACCCGTTAAATTTCATTCTTATTCTGAAAGAAGACTTGAGGCTAAATGTGAGCATTTTGGTCTATGCGGTGGATGCAAATGGCAATTTATGGGCTATGAGCATCAACTCGAATTCAAACAAAAAGAGGTGGTGGATTCCCTAAGTCGAATTGGTGGAATAGACTTACCTGAAGTAAATCCTATTATAGGCTGTGAAAACGAGTTCCGATACCGAAATAAAATGGACTTTGCTTTTACCAATAGACGTTGGATAACAGAACAAGAGAGTGCAGAAGGCAAAGAAATAACAAACCGAAATGGTGCTGGTTTTAGAGTATCTGGATTTTGGGATAAAGTCATTAACCTAAATGAATGTCATCTTCAAGAAGAACCTTCCAACGCCATACGCAAAGCAGCTCGAGACTATGCTATTGAAAATGAACTAGACTTTTTTGATATCGCTGACAAAGAGGGTTTTTTAAGAGCTCTTACTATTAGAATAAGTAGCACGGGTGAAATTATGGTTCTTTTCCAATTCTTTTACGAAGATGAATTGAAAAGGTTAGGTTTACTCAGCTACATTAAAGAACAATTCCCTGAAATCAGCTCTTTATTATATACTATTAACGAAAAAGGCAATGAAACGATATTTGATTTAGATATTATCACTTTTAGCGGTGCTGACTGTATCTACGAAGAAATGGAAAATTTAAAATTCAAAATTGGACCCAAGTCATTTTATCAAACCAATTCAAAACAAGCCTATGAACTGTATAAAATAACTAGAGAACTTGCGCAAATTGAGAAAAATGATATTGTCTATGATTTATACACCGGAACAGGTACTATTGCTCAATTTGTTGGTAAAAATGCTCTTATGGTAATTGGTGTTGATTCCGTACCTGAAGCTATTGAAGCAGCAAAAGAAAATGCTAAAAATAATGGTATAGATAATTGTAAATTCTATGTGGGCGATATGAAAGAAATATTCACCGAAGATTTTATTTGTAAGAACGGTAAGCCAAATGTGATAATTACTGATCCTCCTAGAGATGGTATGCATAAAAAAGTAGTAGGTCAGCTATTAGATGTAAACCCTAAACGTATTGTTTATGTAAGTTGCAATCCAGCTACACAAGCTAGAGATTTAGCATTAATGAACGAACACTACAAAGTGACTAAAGTTCAGCCAGTTGATATGTTCCCTCAAACTTTCCACGTTGAAAATGTAGTGCTGCTTGAAAAAAGATAATATGCTAGATAAAGAATTTTGGAATAACCGCTATAAAACAGCACAAACTGGTTGGGATATTGGCTATCCTTCTACCCCTATAAAGACATTCATTGATACTTTAAAAGATAAAAACATAAAAATCCTCATACCTGGCTGTGGAAGAGCTTATGAGGCTGAATACTTACATCAAAAAGGGTTTAGAAAGGTAACTATCGTTGACTTATCCGATTTAGCTTTACATGAGTTTTCAAAGCGAGTACCTAGCTTTCCAAAAAGTCGATTAAAAGAAGGTGACTTCTTTGAACATCAAGGACAATATGACCTCATTTTGGAACAAACCTTTTTCTGCGCTATAAATACTAATTTAAGAAAGGATTATGTGAAGCATACTTCAGATTTACTAAAAAAAAATGGAAAAATTATTGGCTTGTTGTTTGCTGAAGAATTTAAAAGCGACCACCCACCATTTGGCGGAACTAAAAAAGAATATCAAAAACTCTTTTCTTCACATTATGATATAGAATACATGCAAATCGCTGACAATTCCATAGAAGCTAGAAAAGGAAGAGAGTTATTTATTTCTTTAAAAAAACAAGATTGCTTAACTTAGCCCTATGAAAATGAATTCATTAACAACTTTAGTACTAAACGCTCAACAGATTGAACAAAAGATATCTCGCATGGCATGGGAAGTATTTGAAAAAAATCATCAAGAGTCCCATATTATTATTGCAGGTATAAGTCCTAAAGGTAGTATTTTGGCTCAGCGTTTGAGCAAACATTTAAGCTATATTTCATCCATTGTGGTTGAAGTCATAGAGATCAAACTTGATAAAGTCAATCCCCTATCATCACCTTTACAAGTCAGCTCTCATAGCGAATTGAATGATAAAGTGGTTGTATTGGTCGATGATGTAATTAAGTCTGGTAAAACATTAATGTATGGTGCTCAATACTTTTTGAATCAACCTATTAAAAAATTAATGACTGCCATACTTATAGATAGAAATTATAAAATCTTCCCTATAAAAGCCGATGTAGTTGGCTTATCACTAGCCACAACATTACAAGAACACGTTACTGTAGATTTAGGCAAAAAAGAAGCGGTATATTTAAACTAAATCATCTTTATCATCTCAGTGTGAGGAATATCATCTTCTAGGTACTCTTTTCCAGTAGATTCAAAGCCAAATTTTTGATAAAATGGCAATAAATGCGATTGAGCAGAAATACGATTTTTAGATGTTCCATAAAGTATAATAGATTGCTTTATACCTTCTTTCATTAGTGCTACTCCCAAGCCTATTCCTCTGTAACTTTGAGCAGTAACTATACGTCCAAAAGACATTTCCTCAAAACTTATCCCTGGTTTTACTAAACGTAAATAAGCTACCAAAATACCCTTGATATAGCCCAATAAATGGTGTGAATCATTATCCTTTTCATCGGCATCTTGATAGGGGCAATCTTGTTCGACTACGAACACTTGCTGACGTAAAATCATCAATTCGTGTAATTCAGATTTTGTCAAATCTTGAAAAGACTTAAATCTCCACTCAATATCCATAGTGTAAATTTAGAAAAAATTAAAGCTTCACTTTAAACCCAATTAAAAAACGCCTGCTTTGTAAAGGACCATAAGCATATGAGGTATCAAAATCATCACCAAATGGATTTTGCCAATCTATCAGAGGTGAAACTTGTGTATAATTAAATATATTTTTTACGCCCATAAAAGCAGTTAAGCTTTCGCTAAATAATTTTTTGATTTGCAAATGGTGTTGAGAAAACCAAGGAGATTCCTCTGCTCTTTCAAACGGATGAGGGAAAGTAGGTAATGACATAGGCCCAGTAACTTTAGTTGTCCAATCAATAGAAGTATTTATTTTATCCCAATTGTAAGACAAAGAGAAAACTCCTGTAAAAGAAGGTGCAAACAATTCGTCCTTTCTAAAATTATTATAATCTACAGAATAGACATCTAAATAAGTTCCTCCTGAATTGATACTTAAAGGGAATTCAAAGTTCTGCTGAATATTAAAAGCTAATCCTCTAGAAATCGAAAAACCATCCAAATTGGCATATATAATTTGATTGGGATTTGCCTCATAGTCAGGTGCTATCTTATTCGTAAAATAGGTGTAAAAAGCATCTACATCAATGCTTCCTGTACTTCTTCCTAAAGAAAAAATATGGTTAACGTTTAGATTTATATTGTAAGACTCTTCAGGTTTTAAATCTTCCACTAACAACACTTCCCTACTACCTGTTAGAGAAGCGTGATCTTCAGTAAAAAGATTGACTATTCTAAATCCAGTTCCGGCATTCAAACGAAAGGTCGTATATGTCTTGGGTTTAAATTTAAGATTCAATCTAGGGGAAAAAATAAATCCGTGCTCTTCATGGTAATCTGTTCTAATCCCTAAAAGTGAAGTCCATTTTTTATTTAAAATTATTTCATCTTGAACAAATAATGCTGGTATAAATTTACGTTCATTGATATTAGCCAAGGTACTATCAACAAAGGTTTGAAAACGGTAGCTTAGTCCAGAAATGAAATCATGATTGTAACCAATACTTTTATTCCATATTAGGTTAGCAAAATAGATATTTTGAAAAGCCTCATACTTTGTATTTCCATAATAACTGTCTTGGTGATGGTAATTAAAAGATGCATCAATTCGAACATCCTCATCCATTGGTAACTCATAAGAAGCTGCTAACTCTATTCTATCAGTATAAATAGATTCACCATAAATACTGTCATTTCCTCTAAGGTTATCACTCCATTCTTTTACACCTCCACTTCTATCTTCATGATAATATTTAGCTGAAAGTAATAAGTTTTTTCGAGTCTTTCTTTTAAAATTCCATTGTTTAAATAAAGATAATCGTTCTGACAATGGAATATCTGTAAAGTTATCTTTATTGTAGTCTAAAAAATTATCCATTTTAAAGTAGTTACCACTAAGTAATAGATTTACTTTTTTCATTTTAGGAGCATAAGCAAAATCAATATTTTTTTCTAAATGAGAAGTGATGAAACTTTCTAGTTCTAAGTTAGAAACGTCCATTGGGTCTTTAGTTAAAATATTAATTACACCAGCAACTGCTTCAGTTCCATAGAGTGTTGACGAAGGGCCTTTTATAATTTCTATTTGCTTAATTAAAGAGGTAGCAATACCATTAAGTCCATATACCGTAGATAGAGAACTCATTATAGGCATTCCATTAATTAAGACTAAAGTATAAGGTCCTTCCATACCATTAATGTGTATATCATTTGTACCACATACACCACAATTAATTTGTTTTTGAACACCATTTATATGTTCAATAACCTCCATAACATTGTTGGTAGCTATCTTTTTAAGGAACTTTTGAGTGATAATATCCATCTTTACAGGAGTAGAATTCAGAAATGTTTCTTTCATAGTACCTGTAACCACAACTTGTTCAATATCATATAATAAAGGCTCTAAAATAATATCTAATGTATTTTTTCCAGTTTGAATTGAAATATTTTTCTTTAACTTCTTAAAACCAATAGCAGAAAAAATAAATTCATAGCTTCCTTCTTTTATGTCGTTAATTTTAAAAAAACCATCTGCATTGGAAGCTGTTCCAATAGATTGACCTTTTACAGAAATTGAAGCAAAAGGAATGGGTAAATCAGATTTAATAGTACCAGATAAACTTTGGGAATAAAGTTGGAATTGCAGTATTAAAAAGCAAATGATATAAATTATTTTTTTCATTTAATTAGATTTAATTGACTTAAGAATTATTAAAAATACATTGTTACTGAGAAATTGATGAAAATATAAGTAAACTTTGAATTTAAAATTTAGGTAAATCTAAAAATTAAATTAGATATATAAAATTATTATATTTGAATTATGATTACATTAGCTGAGGAAAATTACTTGAAAGCAATACTCAAGCTTTCCAAAAATTCAGAAAATTCAATATCTACAAACGCTATTGCTGATGAACTTGAGACCAAAGCATCATCTGTTACAGATATGATTAAAAAGTTAACTGATAAACAATTGGTTGATTATGTTCCCTATCGTGGAGTAAATCTTAGTAAATCTGGTCTTAATAAAGCCATAGAAATTGTTAGAAAACATCGTCTTTGGGAAGTGTTTTTAGTCACTAAACTTCAGTTTAAATGGGATGAAGTTCACTATATTGCTGAGCAATTAGAGCACATAAAATCACAAAAATTAGTAGATGCATTAGATACTTACTTAGGCTATCCACAACACGACCCACACGGAGAACCTATCCCCAACAAAGATGGACAATTTCCGAAATCATTCTCAAAGCGTCTTAGTGAATTAGAAAAAGGAAGTAGTGGACAAGTTGTAGGTGTTTCTCAAGACAATCAATCCTTTTTACAATACCTCAATTCATTAAAAATTACACTAGGAACATCTATTAGAGTTATTCAAAAAATAGACTTTGACAATTCATTAGAAATAACTATTAACAATGAATCTGCACACATTAGTAATGATGTGGCAAGAAACTTATTAATCAAACAAAAATGACAGATCTTTATACTTGGTTTATTGAACAACACCCTGTTTTACAAGCATTATTAGCTGGATTATTTACATGGGGCTTGACTGCATCTGGAGCTGCATTGGTAGTGTTCTTTAATAAAACTAATCGTAAAATTTTAGATACTTCTTTAGGATTTACTGGTGGTGTTATGATAGCAGCTAGTTTTTGGTCTCTGTTATCACCGGCAATTAGATATGTAGAAATGCAAAATGAAATTGGAACTTCTTATTTACCATCTTGGTTTCCTCCAGCAATTGGATTTTTCTTAGGCGCTTTATTTCTATTTGGTTTAGATAAAATTATACCTCACTTACATTTATTCAAAAAAATTGAAGAAGCCGAAGGCTATCCTACGAAATGGAAAAAAACAATTTTACTAGTATTAGCTATTGCCCTTCACAATATTCCTGAAGGTTTAGCTTTAGGAGTAGCTTTTGGAGCTATATCAAATGGTATTCCAGGATTTGAAATAGGTGCCGCTATTGCCTTGGCTATTGGTATTGGCATACAGAATTTTCCAGAAGGTTTTGCTGTTTCTATGCCACTTAGAAGACAAGGCGTTAGTAAATGGAAAAGTTGGAAATGGGGGCAATTATCAGCTATTGTAGAACCTATTTTTGCTATGATTGGTGCTGCTACTGTAATATACGCATTACCAATACTTCCTTATGCCCTTGCCTTTGCTGCAGGAGCTATGATATTCATTGTAGTAGAAGAAGTGATTCCTGAAAGTCAAAGTGGTGGACATACCGATTTAGCTACTATGGGGCTTATTTCAGGATTTATTGTAATGATGATACTTGATGTAGCACTAGGATAAAATACTTAAATTAGCAGCATTATGAAAGCGGTCAATATCCAAAATAAACGGGCGAGATTTGAGTACAATTTACTCGATAAGTATGTGGCTGGCTTACAACTTAGTGGTACAGAAATTAAATCTATACGTAATAACAAAGCAAACTTGATCGATTCGTTTTGTTCGTTTAAAGGAAATGAGCTTTTTATAGTAGGTATGCATATTGATGAATACGAATTTGGCAATTATGCTAATCATCAACCTAAACGTGATCGAAAACTGCTTTTAAATAAACAAGAATTAGAAAAGATTAGTAAAAAATTAAAAGACGTTGGTCTAACTATTGTTCCTCTACGACTATTCATAAATGATAAAGGTTGGGCTAAAATAGAAATTGCTATCGCCAAGGGTAAGAAACTTCACGACAAAAGAAACACCATCAAAGACAGAGATATCCAAAGAGATATAGACAGAGCTACTAAGTAATAAAAAGAAAAGCCCCACCTTTTAGAAGAGCCTTTCAATAATAAAAGAATTTAATAAGTAGTGATTACTTATCATCTTTAACTTCTTCAAAATCTACATCAGTAACATCATCGGATTCACCACTTTCAGAATTAGGTTGAGTGGCACCATCGCCTTGTTGGTCTTGAGTAGCTTTGTACATTTCTTCAGAAGCAGCAGTCCAAGCTGTATTAATAGTTTCCATTGCAGAATCTATAGCAGCAAGATCTTTACTGTCGTGCGCTTTCTTCAAAGCTTGTAGAGCTTCTTCAATTGGCTTTTTCTTGTCATCAGACAATTTATCACCATAATCTTTCAGCTGCTTTTCGGTTTGAAAAATCATAGCATCAGCAGCATTAACTTTCTCTACTTGTTCTTTGACTTTTTTATCAGAGTCAGCATTAGCTTCAGCTTCTTTTTTCATTCTTTCTATTTCTTCATCAGAAAGACCCGAAGAAGCTTCAATTTTAATGTTTTGCTCTTTACCTGTTGCCTTATCTTTTGCAGAAACATTTAATATACCATTAGCATCAATATCAAATGTAACTTCAATTTGAGGAACTCCTCTTGGTGCTGGTGGAATATCTGACAATTGAAATCTTCCAATAGTCTTATTATCTGTCGACATTGGTCTTTCTCCCTGTAAAACATGAATATCAACAGCAGGTTGGTTATCGGCAGCTGTAGAAAAGACTTCTGACTTCTTAGTAGGAATAGTTGTATTCGATTCAATAAGTTTTGTCATAACTCCTCCCATTGTTTCAATGCCAAGGGATAAAGGTGTAACATCTAATAAAAGAACGTCTTTTACATCACCTGTAAGAACACCACCTTGAATGGCTGCTCCAACAGCAACTACTTCATCGGGATTTACTCCTTTCGAAGGTTCCTTACCAAAAAATTCTTTTACAATGTTTTGAATGGCAGGTATACGTGTTGAACCACCAACTAAAATTACTTCATCAATATCACTGGCTGAAATACCAGCATCTTTGATGGCTTGTTTGCAAGGTGATATAGTCGCTTGAATTAAATTATCAGCTAATTTCTCAAATTGTGCTTTAGTCAATGTTCTTACAAGGTGCTTTGGGCCAGAGGACGTCGCAGTAATATAAGGTAAATTAATTTCTGTTTGTGCACTAGATGAAAGTTCAACTTTTGCTTTTTCAGCTGCCTCTTTTAAACGTTGTAAGGCCATTGGATCTTGCCTTAAATCAATATTTTCTTCAGAATTAAATTCTTCGGCCATCCAATCTATTAATACTTGGTCAAAATCGTCTCCACCTAAATGAGTATCTCCGTTGGTTGATTTAACTTCAAACACTCCATCGCCTAACTCAAGAATAGAAATATCAAAAGTACCACCTCCTAAATCAAAGACTGCAATAGTTTTATCAGTATCTGCTTTATCTAAACCATATGCTAAAGCAGCTGCAGTAGGTTCGTTAATTATTCTACTCACTTTTAATCCTGCAATTTCACCAGCCTCTTTAGTGGCTTGTCGTTGTGAATCATTAAAATAAGCTGGTACGGTTACTACAGCTTCCTTAACCTCTTGTCCAAGGTAGTCTTCTGCTGTTTTCTTCATTTTCTGAAGAATCATAGCTGATATTTCCTGTGGTGTATATTTTCTATCATCTATTTGAACTCTAGGTGTATCATTATCACCTTTCACAATTTTATAGGGAACACGTTTTGCCTCTTTTTGAAGTTTTGATAAAGACTCTCCCATAAAACGTTTGATTGAGGCAATAGTTTTTTCAGGATTTGTTATTGCTTGTCTTTTAGCAGGATCACCGACTTTTCGTTCCCCACCTTCAACAAAAGCTACTATAGAAGGTGTAGTTCTTTTACCTTCGCTGTTAGGAATTACTACTGGCTCATTACCTTCCATAACAGAAACGCATGAATTAGTAGTACCTAAATCAATTCCAATAATTTTACTCATATTATTAATAATTTAAATTGTTGCATGTTTGATATAATCAAATAGCAAATTCCATGCCAAATAAAATCAATTGTAAATTATGACATAAGTTCTTAAAAAAAAGACAATATGGCAGATTTTTTAAGGTTCAATAAAGTTGAGTTCACTTGTTATTGGACCATTGGATAGTTCAGTTAATGTTTGTATATCTAAATATTTACCAATTGATTGAGCATTGAGTCTAGATGAAAATATACCTATTCCATTCTCAATATTAGTATAAGAAGGTGGATCTTGAAAAATTACGGATGGTAAATTATTAATCTCTATATATTTGGATATAGCCTCACCACCAACTAAAAAATAAAAGTCTATTCCTCCTACCCAGTAGTCATAATCCACTAAACCATCTTCTAAACCTTTAGCATTTATTCTTATAACATCTAAATTTTCATCGATGCTGTTTTTAATGAAATAATAAAAATTTTCACCAGTAATGGCTAACTCCATATTCTGATTACCGCTTATTGACTGAGAAAACATTTGAGGAAAACTTAAATCATTGTGTTTTCGAACTACTTCATTGGTCAAAATATTTTTTTCATAATAATAGAATCGCATAAATGGCTTATAAATCTTACCAAAAGTTGAAGAAGTCCATCTCAACTTGTGTGTTCTGTATTCTCCATTTTTGAAGAATGTAATTTCATCAGTAAAACCTGGATTTATTTCCAAAGGCTGAATTAGATTAGTTGTAGAGCGAGCTACGTAATTTGATGTTAAATTGTGTACATACAAATGATAAGTCAAGGACTGATTAAGTGATTCTGTTGTAATATATTCAACCGAATATTCGGTTGAAAATATAGTGTCAAAACCACTATTAAATCTACTATTTGTAATTTGATATTCAAGTTCTATTTGCTGAAGAGTATCTCCATTATTATCCAAACCATAAAGAAAAACATCTAAATCATTTTCATTGTAATAAAAAGAATCTGCCTGCTGTGACATTGTATAAGCACTTTCCTGTCCTAAGAAAGATTTATATATTATAATACGTTGAGTATCCAATGTTTGATCAAGTAATCCGTAAACAACTGGAGTTTCTTTCCAACTTGCATTCACGTCAAAATCTGTTTCACAAGCCAATAAAGAAAACAATGCCAACAAAAATAAAAAGTAAGTTTTATACATAGATACAAATTTATACTTTTAATTGTGAATAACACTTAGTACATTTGTTATAAAATTATATTAAAAAAAAGCACTTATATTTTTGAAAAATGTCAATAAATAAAAAAGTATACAAGAAAATAACAACTCACTCGCTTCAAGAGATGAAGCAAAATAAAGAGAAAATATCGATGCTTACTGCATACGATTATACTTTAGCAAAGATTGTTGATTCTGGTGGTGTTGACATTATATTAGTTGGAGACTCCGCCTCCAACGTAATGGCTGGTAATGAGACTACGCTTCCTATTACTCTTGAACAAATGATATATCATACTGCGTCAGTAGTTAGAGCTGTTGATAGAGCACTAATCGTTGCTGATATGCCTTTCGGTACCTACCAAGGTAATTCTAAAGAAGCTTTAAATTCAGCAATTAAAATTATGAAAGAATCTGGAGCACACTCCGTAAAAATGGAGGGTGGTAGTGAAATCTTAGAATCTGTGGAAAGAATTCTATCAGCAGGTATTCCAGTGATGGGTCATCTTGGACTTACGCCACAGTCCATATATAAATTTGGCACATATACAGTAAGAGCTAAAGAAGAAGCTGAATCAAAAAAAATAATTGAAGATGCTTTAATTCTTGAAAAAGCAGGCTGTTTTGCTATCGTTTTAGAAAAAATACCAGCTAAATTAGCAACTAATGTTGCTAAAAAATTGAGCATTCCTGTCATTGGTATCGGTGCTGGAAGTGGTGTTGATGGACAAGTATTAGTTCTTCACGATATGATAGGTATGACGCACGAATTTAGTCCTCGTTTTTTAAGAAGATATCTCAATTTATACGAAGATATAAAAGGTGCTGTGGGTCAATATGTATCTGATGTTAAAAACATCGATTTTCCAAATGAAAAAGAACAATACTAAATGTTAGAAGTCCTTTACGAGGATAATCACATTATTGCAGTCAATAAAAGAGCCTCTGAAATCGTACAAGGTGACAAGACTGGAGATAGACCCCTACCCGAGTACGTAAAAGATCATATCAGGAAAAAATATAACAAACCAGGGAAAGTATTTTTAGGTGTGGTACACAGATTAGATAGGCCAGTAAGCGGTGTAATACTTTTTGCAAGAACTAGCAAAGCACTGACAAGGCTAAATGAAATGTTTAGAGAAAAGAAAGTCAGAAAAATCTATTGGGCTATTATTAAAAACAAACCTCAAAAATCTAAAAATACTTTAATTCACTATTTATTAAAAAATCAGTCTAAAAATAAGTCACAAGCATTTATTAAAAAGTATAAAAATGCTTTACGTTCAGAATTAAGTTATAAACTTATTCATTCCTTAGAAAACTATCATTTATTGGAAGTCTGTCCAAAAACTGGAAGACATCATCAAATAAGAGTTCAACTTGCCAAAATTGGCTGCCCTATCAAGGGTGATATAAAATACGGTTTTAACAGAACAAATAAGGATAAAAGTATACACTTACACGCTAGGAAAATAGATTTTATGCACCCTGTAAATAAAGAGCTTATAAGCATAACTGCACCAACTCCTAATGATACATTATGGCAAACTGTAAAAATTATTGAGGATCAACATCTAATGTAAAGCGTACAGATCTGTATGGTGATAATTTTTGTACAGAATTTACCATTTTTAAAATATGTTTTTTTGACTGATTTAAAGACAAGTCAGATCCTATTTTGACTAATATATTTTTAAGATAACGATTTTTTATTCTTGATACATATGGGTATTCTGGACCAAGAACATTTTGACTAAAATATTGACGTAAAACTATTGCTAATTCTCTAGCGGCTTGATTAGTTAGATTATAATCTCTGTGCGAAACTATAATTAAAACCAATTTACAATAAGGAGGATAATTAAAGATTTTTCTATCTTGTAGTTCTGAATGATACATACTAATATAATCGTTTCCTTGTACAGCATGAATAATGTTGTGATCAGCAGAATAGGTTTGTATAATAACATTTCCTTGTTTACTTTTTCTACCAGCTCTGCCTGAAACTTGAGCCATTAATTGAAACGATCGTTCATGTGATCGAAAATCTGGAAAATTCAATAAGGCATCTGCGTTTATTATACCAACAAGTGAAACATTATCAAAATCAAGCCCTTTAGTTAACATTTGAGTTCCTATGAGTACATCAATATTGTTATTTTCAAAATCATTAATTATGGTCTGATAGGCATTTTTTGATTTAGTAGTGTCTAAATCTAAACGCTTTATAATAGCATCAGGCAAAAAAGGCTGTAATTCTTCTTCGATTTTTTCTGTTCCATAGCCTTTAATTTGAACCTCCATACTTGAACACGTTTTACATTTCTTGACTATATTTTCAAAGAATCCACAATAATGGCATTTTAACAACTGTTGTTGCTTGTGATAAGTTAAACTTACATCACAGCTTTGACATTTAGCAGTCCAACCACATGATTTGCAACTACATACGGGTGCAAAACCTCTTCTATTTTGAAATAAAATAACTTGTTGTTTATAGAGCAAAGATTTTTTAATCTCTTCAAGTAAACGAGGTGAAAAAGCACCTTTCATTTGTTTTCTATGTGTAACATATTTAATATCTTCAATATCTATCTTAGGCATATTTACGCCTCCATATCTTTTTGATAAAGTTACCAATCCATATTTTTGAGACAAGGCATTATGATAGGTTTCTAATGAGGGTGTTGCTGATGCTAACAACACTTTTGCTCCAATTATATTGGCATACATAATAGCCGTATCTCTAGCATTATATCTTGGCGAAATAAGTTTTTGTTTAAAAGAATTTTCATGCTCCTCATCAACAACTATTAATCCTAAATTTGAAAAAGGTAAAAATATAGATGAACGAGTACCTAAAATAATCGGAAAACGATTGGCATTTAATACTTCAGACCATATCTCACCCCTTTCGTTGTTATTAAATTTAGAATGGTATACACCAACTTTATCTCCAAAACATTTTCGTAGACGATTAATCATTTGTGTAGTCAAAGCTATTTCTGGTAATAAATAGAGTACCTGCTCACCTCTAGAGATAACATCCTCTATAAGTTTGATGAAAATTTCTGTTTTACCACTAGAAGTTACACCATGAAGTAATACTACATCTTTACTTTTATAGAAATTTTGAATTTTATTTAGTGCAATTTGTTGCTCATCACTTAAGTCAAAAGAAATTAAATCTTCATTTTCGTAAACGTCTATTCTTGAAATTTCTTTTTCTTCTATAGAGAATACACCTTTTGTTACTAAAGCATTTAGTGATTTATGAGAAGATGATGATACCTCCAACAATTCTTTAACAGTAACTGAATTTGATTTATTTTCTTTAGTTAAATCAATGAATGAACGAAATACTTGCTCTTGCCTTTTTGCATTCTTAAAAATTTTAAAATCAACATCTTTATTTAAACAATAAACAAATCGAATAGATTTAGGCTTAAACTGCTCATTTAACTCTTCTAATAAGAATATAACTTTTCTTGAGATTAATGAATTTATAGTCGAAAAGATGGTTTTTTGATTCAATATTTTAGACACCTCATTTAAAGTCAATTCTTTTTGTATTTCCAAAGCTTCTAGGACTAAAAATTCCTTGTCATTCAAGCTACTTTTATCAACAAGATTTTCAGAGATTTTTAATTTTGTTTCACTAGAAAGCTTCAATACTGAGGGTAACGCAGAATTCATTACATCACCTAAACTACAACAATAATAATTAGCTATCCACTCCCACAACTTAAATTGTTGATTTGAAATTATTGGCTGACAATCTAAAATATTTATTATAGGCTTAGCTGTGTAGTTTTTAGGTGACTTTTGATGTGTTTTATAAACAACTGCTGTGTAAAATTTTTTTTGACCAAACTGCACGATTACACGAATACCTTTTTTAATAGCTGAAAATTCAGGAGGCACTTCATAAGTAAAGGTGTTTTGAAGTGGTAAAGGTAATATGACATCAACAAAAATCACTATCTACAAAGATGTGAAATTGATTAGAATAATCAATAATAAAAACAATAATATAAAAAAACGTAATGTACTAAAACGATACATCTAATTTTTTACAGTTGGTAATAATTTAAGAATACCAATGTGAGTTTAAAACATCATAATTTTATTGTATTATTAGTGAAGAACATTTACTACACCCATTTTTGAAATGAATTGAGCATCTTTTCCATATGCTTTGTATGAGTACGAGTAAGCACCTTCAGGAACAATTTTATTTTTATACTTACCATTCCAAAACATACTAATATCGTTTGTGAAATACATTAATTCACCCCATCGATTATAAATTGACATTTCAAATGAAAGTACATTATTTCCTTTAACAACTAGTAACTCATTTTCATTATCACCATTAGGAGTAAATGAATTTGGTATAAAAATGTGCAGATTACAACCTAACTCAATTAAAATTGAATCAGTTTCATTACAATTTTCTGGAAAACTATAGTAGATCCAGTTTTCACCCATGTTTGCGTCAATTGGATGAAAATAATTATTTAAATCCATCCCCTTTCCTGTCCAAAGACCATATGGAACCATAGTTGATAGTTTAAAAGAACTATCGACTGCACATATAATTGTATCAATATGTGATAGTATTTCTGGATTTTTATATTCCTTGAAAGAAACTATGGCAATTCCATCATTATCTATAGATTGACAACCATTGGCATCAATAACTTTACTAACAAAATATGAAGCGGGTTCTTTGACATACGTTGTTAAATAATTGTCGGTAAGTGAACTAAAGTTAATTGAATAGTTACCATTGCTTAACAAAACATTGTATGGGTATGCATCAGTTTCTACATCAATCCTGATTAATGTACTGTCACCGCTACAAATTATTTCGCCTCCAGTAATTAAAGATTTTGGTAATTTATTGGAAGTAATTGATGCGTTACCAGTTGCTGACCCAGAGCAATTATTATCAGTCAATGAGGTAATAGTATAATTACCGGTTTCTGAAGCATTTATAAGATGATTTGAAAACATCGCTGTATCAAAAAAAAGCTGCTCACCATTGGTATAAGTTATATAATATGGAGCCTGACCTGTCAAATTTACGTTCAGAGGTAATTCAAAAGCTTGTCCTTCACATATAGTCCCCCCCCCACTTAAAATACCTGTTGGTCTATCAATTGAATATACTGTAATTTCATCTTGTCCTATACAACCATTTGCATCGGTTATAGTCAAATCATAAACTCCAGGATAAACTGTTATTTGATCAGTATTTTGCCCATTGCTCCAAGTATAAATAATTGGAGAAATAGCATTCAATGTTTCAATTTCAATAGTTGCATTTTCACCCTCACAAACCGCAATATCTTCTCCCAAATTAATTTCAACAGTATTTAATTCGTTTACGTAAAATGTATCAGACAGAGTAACACAATTAATATTGCTGGTAACCTGTACGGTATATGAGCCCTCTCCAACAGTAATGTTTTGCTGAGTGGAACCATTACTCCAAAGATATTGATAGACCCCTGGTACAGACATTTGTGCAGATAAAGTTACATCAGTTCCACATGCAATTTCTATGTGACTAGAATCTTGGCCAATGTTATTTGTGACTTCCAAGAATGGAGATGAAAAACTGTTTTCTTCTAAAAACACATAAGAAGATAAACCACCATCAGAACCATCGGCTATAGCCAAACGAATGTGATATGTCTCACCACATTCAACAGCTGCTACAGCTGTTAAAGGAATAGTAAAACCATCTGCATCATCAACAGTTTCTAAACTTTGATTATTAACAAAATATTCAGCATTTACTGTTTCATTAACAGAAGAAATAGTAACAGGCATGATTACACCATTATTATCTTCAATAGTTGCAATGTTTATACTTCCGTTTGGAAAGCCAGGAGGGCTTGCGTATGGTCCAACTATCCCAGGACCAGAAATAAAGAAACCAAAAACATCATTGTATTGAGAGTTTTCAAAAGCAAAATATTCTTGAGAACCAAATACATATCGAAAAGTTACAGTATCACTACTTGGAATAAAATCAAATTCCAAAACTGCAACATCATTTATATCTTGAACAATAAAGTTTTGACCAATTAATGTAGGCACACTATTAGCTACATCAAGTAAGTCCGGATCAGTTACAGCAGGATTAACATCTATAAAATCACCAAATCCAATAAAGTTAGGATCTAAAATAGAAATATCACCAGTACTCATTACAATTCCACTATTTAACCCCAAATTAGATGATGCACCATTAAAAAAACCTATTTGAATAGAATCACCCTGATAAACATGATTATTAGCTTCAATACCATCACCCAGTAAAATATTGTTTACCAAATAAACAGGACTATCATTTGGAAAATTATTGTCAACTGTTAATTGTGCGTTAACAGTTAAAAATGATAAATAAAAAATGAACAAAAAATTATTTCTCATAATTTAAATCGATTATTCAAATAAAATCTTTGTATTGTAACTTTTATTTTTTGACGAAATAAACAAAAAATATACTCCTGGAACTAAAGAATTTCTATTTATATTTATTTGTTTTCTAAATAATTCTTTTTTAACAACCTTTGCATTGTAATCAAAAATTTTGATCATAAATTCATCATCAATATACTTATTTTGAATTACTTCAATATTCAATTCATCTTTTACTGGATTTGGATAAATCAAAATATCTGAATCATCAAACTCCCAAATTGAAACATTA
>CAJWWC010000009.1 GCA_913048435.1 uncultured Flavobacteriales bacterium
TGTTGTTAACTAAGTAAAAATAATTTGCTGTTATACCATTAGTTGAGTTTAAAAACGCAGCCTTGTGAAATTGACTGTTTTGAATAATTAGAAATAGAGCAAAAGTTTCCAGGAAAATGAACAAGAGCAAATGATTATGTTTGTTTATTAACTCCAGTAGATTACGCATTTCCTATCCAATAATTTATCGAATTAAAAACGGGAAATTTTCAGTATTCTTAAGAGCAATACCTGTACCTCTGGCTACAGCTCTAAGCGGGTCTTCTGCAACGTAAACAGGTAATTTAGTTTTTAGAGAGATACGTTTATCTAAGCCTCTTAACATGGAACCACCTCCTGTTAAATAAATTCCTGTATTGTAAATATCCGCAGATAGTTCAGGGGGTGTTTGTCCCAGAGCTGCAAGAACAGCTTGTTCAATCTGAGAAATTGTTTGGTCTAAAGCTCTTGCTATTTCTTTATATGTAACAATAATTTCTTTAGGAATACCACTCATTAAATCTCTTCCGTGAACAGCAAAGTTTGCTGGAGGTTCATCAAGCTCCTGAAGCGCAGCTCCAACACTAATTTTAATCTTTTCAGCCATTCGTTCACCAATATCTATATTGTGATGATTTCTCATGTAAATTCGGATATCAGTCGTGAAGTTATCACCTGCAACACGAATAGATCTGTCAGTTACAATGCCACCTAAGGAAATAACAGCAATCTCTGATGTTCCACCGCCAATATCGATTATCATGTTTCCTTTGGGTTCAAGAACGTCAACACCAATGCCAATAGCAGCTGCCATCGGTTCGTGTATGAGGAATACCTCTTTTGCCCCCGCATGTTCAGCGGAATCCTTAACAGCTCTTTTTTCAACTTCCGTTATCCCAGAAGGAATGCATACAACCATTTTCAAAGAAGGTGAAAATATACTTTTTCTTCTAGGAATCATCTTGATCATGCCTCTAATCATTTGTTCTGCTGCAGAGAAATCTGCAATTACACCATCTTTTAGCGGCCTAATAGTTTCAATAGTTTTATGAGTTTTACCATGCATTTGTTGTGCTTTCTTACCTATAGCAACTACCTTGTTTTGTATGATGTCTTTGGCTACAATGGAGGGCTCATCAACAACTACTTTGTCATTGTGAATGATAAGAGTGTTTGCTGTCCCCAAATCTATAGCAATCTCTTGTGTCATAAAATCGAAAAAACCCATAACCTTTTATTTTTAGTGTTTAAAATGTCTTATTCCAGTCATTAGCATGACCATTTTGTTTCTATCGCAGTAGTCAATGGATAAATTATCTTTAACAGATCCACCAGGTTGAACCACTGCCCTAATACCAGACTGATGTGCAATTTGCACACAATCTGCAAAAGGAAAGAAAGCGTCTGAGGCCATCACACAGTCCTTTAAATCAAAGCCAAAGTGTTTAGCCTTTTCAATTGCTTGATTTAAGGCGTCAATTCGAGAGGTTTGACCTACTCCACTTGCCAATAGTTGCTTATTTTTTACAAGAACGATAGCATTAGACTTGGTATTTTTACAGACTTTACTAGCAAACTCTAAATCTGTCAATTCATGTGCTGATGGCTCTTCTTTTGTTACTGTCATCATACCCTCAGCCCGGTCGATAGCTATATCTTTATCTTGTTCTAAAACACCATTTAAAACAGTTCGAAACTGTCTACTTGGTAGTTTAGATTCCTTCTGCACTAATATAATGCGATTTTTCTTGGATTTCAAGATTTCAACAGCTTCTTTTTGATATGATGGAGCAATAATAATTTCGCAGAATAAAGTATTAATTTCTTGAGCTGTATGCTTATCAAGTTCTACATTACAAATTAGTATCCCTCCAAAGGCCGAAATAGGGTCTCCGGCTAGAGCAGCTGAGTAGGCTTCTTTCAAGTTATCTCTTGAGGCAATACCACAAGCATTATTGTGTTTTATAATGGCAAATGTGGTGTCTTCAAATTCGGAGATAAGATGTATTGCGGCATCAACGTCGAGTAAATTATTGTAAGAAAGTGCTTTCCCATTTAGTTGTTCGAAAAAGCTTTCAAGGTTACCATAAAATTTACCTTTTTGATGTGGGTTTTCTCCGTATCTAAGTTTGTTGGCCTTAGGCATGCTGAATTTGAAAGCTGTATTACCATCATCGAAATATGAAAATATAGCAGAATCGTAATGCGATGAAATATTAAAAGCTTTTGATGCGAAGTGTCGTCTGTCTTTAATCTCAGTACCATTTTTTTCTTTTAGAATATCATGAAATTCTTCATAATCAGTAATTGAAGAAATGACCATCACATCACTGAAGTTTTTTGCTGCTGCTCGAATCAATGAGATGCCACCGATATCGATTTTTTCTATAATAGATTTTTCGTCAGCACCAGAAGCAATAGTTTCTTCAAAAGGGTATAGGTTAACAATAACAATATCAAACTCTGGGATTTCATATTCTAGTAGTTGATTATTATCAGATTCTAACTCACGGCGGCTTAGAATACCACCAAAAACTTTAGGGTGAAGTGTTTTTACTCTTCCTCCTAATATAGATGGGTATGAAGTGAGATCTTCTACTCTATGAACATCTACACCAAGTTCTTCAATAAATGTTTGAGTTCCTCCTGTAGAATAAATATTTACTCCTAATCGATTAAGTTGTTCAACGATTGGGGCTAATCCATCTTTATAAAAAACAGATATTAAAGCATTTTTGGGCTGAATGTATTTGTTCATTTATTAATGGTGTTATCTTGCAATATTACCTAAATAACATCTTTCAATCAACCACTATTAATAGCTTTTTCTTGTTTGTTAATAACTTTCAATTAGCTAAGAAAAATTTATATTTATGCATAATATTTTTATTATGGCTTTAGTACGTATTTTTTTTGAAAGTTTTCGTTTTGCTTGGCATGCAATTAGCAATAATAAATTGAGAACTTTTTTATCCATACTAGGTGTGACAATTGGTATTTTATCAGTTATTTCTGTTTTTACAATTGTTGATTCGTTGGAGAAAAACGTTCGTGAAAGCATAAATAAATTGGGTAGTGATGTCATTTATATACAAAAATGGCCATGGGGTATAAGTGGTGGTGGTGAGTATAAATGGTGGAATTTCATGAGTAGACCAGAGGTTGAAATTAGCGAGATGAAAAAGTTATCTCTAAAGTCTAAAAATGCAGAGGCTATTGCATTTATGATTAGCGCAAATAGAACTATTAAATTCCAAAATAATAATGTCGAAGGAGTAAATGTTTTGGCAGTATCATATGATTGGAATTCTATTAGAAGTTTTGACTTGGATTTTGGTAGATATTTTACAGAGCATGAAGTAAATGGAGCCAAAAATTATGTCATACTGGGGCATAACATTGCACTTTCTTTGTTCAACAATTTGAATAATTTAGGTGAGGTTATTAAAATTAAAGGAGAAAAAGCTAAAGTTATTGGTGTTTTTTCAAAAGAAGGAGAAGATATTACTGGTAACTCTATGGATGATGCTGTAGTTGTACCAGTTACTTTTGGTTATAAACTGATGAACAAAAGAAGGAGTAATCCTTCTATTATTGCAAAAGCTAAACCCAGTATTTCTAATGAGGAATTAAGATATGAGCTCTCAGGTATTATGCGTTCAATAAGGAGACTCAAACCCAAAATTTCGGACAACTTTGCATTGAACGAAATAAGTTTAATAAGCAGTCAGTTGGATAGTTTGTTTTCAGTAATTAGCTTAGCTGGTTGGATTATTGGAGGTTTTTCTATTCTAGTTGGAGGCTTTGGAATTGCAAATATCATGTTTGTTTCTGTAAAAGAAAGAACTAAACAAATAGGTATACAAAAATCTTTAGGTGCAAAGAATAGTTTTATCTTGTATCAGTTTTTATTTGAATCAATCTTTTTATGTTTAATTGGTGGTATTTTAGGCTTAACTTTAGTGTTTTTACTAATTCAATTTGTGTCTAATTTTTTTGATTTTTCTATTGATTTAACCCTTCAAAATATTGCTTTAGGTTTATGTGTATCAGCAATAATTGGTATAATTTCAGGAATAGTTCCAGCATTGTCAGCATCTAAACTTGACCCTGTTGAGGCTATAAGAAGGTAGTTGGATTTAACTTAATTAAGTTTAGAATATGTAAGTTTGAAAATTTATATGTAGAATAAACGTATTATGTTAATTCTCTAGTTGTAAGCAAAATTAATAATCACTTTTTATGTCAATAGTTTACTGAAATTATAATTTAAACTTGATTAAAATTAAAAAAATAAAAGAAGATTTATATAAATATAGCTGTGAGACAAAACTTATGAATAATGTCTTGATTGCACCTAATTCATTTGTGAATATAGATGTTCCTGATAGCTAATTGGTAATTGGGAATGCCGATAAAGTTATTAAAGAAAAGAATCTTACAGAAGGATATATAAATAATACATTTAACTAAAATTCAGAATCTAATAAAGTGTATAAATCATTGGGCTAATAGAGTAAATTTTAAGTAAGTTAAATTTAATAATGTTTGTTACGGCTTGAAAGATTCAATTATTGAATGAAAAGTCTTTTTTTAATTTGATTATGGTCACTATTTAAAATGACAAAGTACATTCCTTTTGCGTAATCATTTGCACGAATAAAGAATTGATTCAACCCACTTTCAAAGTTACCTTGATATATCATAGCGACTTCTTTGCCTAAAACATCTGTTAGACTGATTTGACCTTCAAATGACTCCACACAATTTACAGGAATACATGTTATAGCATTAGCTGGGTTAGGATAGGCGCTCATTTCAATATTCGTTATATTATTTTGACTTAATGAAGCATTATTTTGTTCTAAAATATTGAATTTGAAATAAGCCTCTGGGGCAGGTAATGGACGACTAAGGGTTTTACCAGAATTGGCGCTTGCTTCAATGTAATAATAAACACTACTATTAGCAGATAAGCTTTCTTGTATAAAGGCTGACCAATTATTGCCACCTGTATTTATCATGTTCAAAGAATGATAGCCATCTTCCAAGTTTGTGGTCCAAAACAAAGTAGCCGAAGCTATACCACTTTGATGTTGGATACTTGCTGATACATTGTATTGTTCTATCGGATAGCTATCTTCAAGTTCTTGATGTTGTATAAGTAAGGGTTCATTAACGCCTACCGAATGGGTAATGCAATGTATTGCACCGCTATAAGAAATAAGATTTTCACCTTGGTTGTCAACATCTATACCAATAATATTGTATCCTGGCAAAGCTTCTTCGTAAATACGTTGAGCTATGGTGTCGTATTCTGTTCTGTAAAAGGGTACTAATACTGTGTTATTTACAAAAACCGAATTGGTGTAAGTTCTATAATAGCCGTTGTTATCAGGATAATTACCAGATGAGCTTGGAGGACTAGGAATCCTTATAACATCATAAGGAGTGCCAAAGGCAGAATTATAGTTTTCTAAAACGTATTGGATATTAGCTTCAATTTGTGGCCCGTCAGCCACTCCCTCAGGGTATTCAGCTATTAATAAAGTTTCTTCGTTGAGAAGTTTCATATGCATATCAATATGGTGTATGCCGTCGTAGGGCAGATTTTCCATAATGATGTAGTTATCGATGCCCATGAACTCTTCTAAAGTGTTATTTATTTCTTCAATTGTATGGTCAGGATAGTAAACGCTACCATCAAACCCTTCCCATGCATATCCGCCGTTATTTTCATCAACAATTAATTCAGAGGAAAATGCTGTTCCCATGCCATCACTCATAAAATTGCCTCCAGTAGCCATTAAGTCCCAAGGAGCTTGAGTAGTGTTGTGCATATTCATATTAAAATATTCAGCTACTTTTTCTGGTACCAAGTCGTCATAAGGTCTATTTCTATTATAAATCCAATCCACTAAAATGGCCTCACCAACGTCATTTTTGTAGACGGTATTTTGCCCATAATCTCTTATCCAAATATTGTTAAAATCGGTTTTTATAAAATTGACATTCTCTGTGCTAATTCCTTGATTCAAAAGATAAGATTCGACTTCACTTTCTTCTTCACAAATAATGATGACTTGACATTCTTGTACAGCATTAGCTACGATTTGTGAAAGAATGGTTTCTTCTTGTATGTTATAGCCAGTGCTCCATGTAATAGTTAGTGCTTGTATTTCTTCCCATTCAGCCATTGTTCTCACTTCTTCAGACGGAGGTATGGTGTAAATAGTTGCAGACGAAGTGTTCCTTTGATAAGGATTTTCTGTAATTCCTAAGAATTTTAAAAACCCTTTTTCTCTTTCATTTGGAGCAAAGCCTTTGGGTAAATACTGAGCATATGCAAAAGAAGAAAAAAGAAGAAAAAAGAAGATTTTTCGCATTATTTGATGATAAGATTAGTTAGTTTAATTAATGTACAAATTTACTGACTAATATTCAATTATGCCATTAATATAGAATTGGTCTTCTGTATGGCTTGTTGAATGCTCTTGACATTCTTTATTCTAAAAATCAATTTACTTTTCAGTTCTTTCATCTCACAATTTTTATGATTCTTTTTAAAATATTCTAAGATCTTGCCAAAGGTTGCAGACTGAAAATAGGGATTTTCCTGTGGGGGGAAATATCCTGTTAGATTTTCGTTTTTAAGAGATATACGTTGGAAGCCCAGTGTTTTACCTATCCAACGTAGACGCAGTGATAAGATTAATTCTTGCACTTCAGTGGGTAAAGGTCCAAATCTATCAATAAGTTTAGCCTCGTATTCTGTAAGTTGCTCTTCTTCAGATAAACTGCTCAGTTCATTGTATAATTTTAGACGTTCACTGGTGCTATTGACGTAATCGTTTGGGATTAGTATTTCCATATCTGTATCTAACTGACATTCCTCAACAAAATCTTTTTCTTTATTGTCATGGACATATAATTCCTTAAACTCTTCTTCTTTTAGTTCATTAATAGCTTCATCAAGTATCTTTTGATACATCTCAAAGCCTATATCACTAATAAAGCCGCTCTGTTCTGCACCCAGCAAATCTCCTGCGCCACGAATATCAAGATCTCGCATAGATATGTTGAATCCACTGCCAAGTTCAGAAAATTGTTCAAGTGCATTAAGTCGTTTTCTTGAGTCTACTGTAAGAGAATAGGTGGGAGGAGCTAAAAGATAGCAGAACGATTTTTTATTTGAACGTCCTACACGTCCACGCATTTGGTGTAAATCACTGAGCCCAAAGTTATTGGCATTATTTATGATGATGGTATTAGCATTTGGAATATCCAAGCCATTTTCTATAATGGTAGTAGAAACTAGCACATCAAATTCATTTTCCATAAAAGAAAGCATCAGGTTTTCAAGTTTTTTACCTTCCATTTGACCATGTCCTGTGCCAATTTTAGCATCTGGACAAAGTCGCTGTATAAGTCCTGCTACTTCTTTTATATTTTCAATTCTATTGTGAACAAAATAAACTTGTCCACCCCTAGAAATTTCATAACGAATAGCGTCACGAATAGTCTCTTCATCAAAAGTGCATACTTCTGTTTCTACAGGGTATCTATTTGGTGGCGGGGTATTGATAACGGATAAATCCCTAGCACCCATCAAAGAAAATTGTAAGGTTCTTGGGATAGGCGTAGCGGTTAGAGTTAAGGTATCTACATTAGCCTTAAAGGTTTTAAGTTTATCCTTTACAGCAACTCCAAATTTCTGTTCCTCGTCTATAATTAATAATCCTAAATCTTTAAAGCTAACATCCTTTCCTACAATTCTGTGTGTGCCTATCAAAATATCTACCTCACCTTCAGCTACTGCTTTTAAAGTTTCTTTTTGTTCTTTCGTAGTCCTAAATCGATTGATATAGTCCACTTTACAAGGCAATCCTTGCAACCTCTTTCTAAAAGTCTTGGCATGTTGCATAGCCAATATAGTAGTTGGAACTAATACGACTACTTGTTTATTATCTGCTACAGCTTTAAATGCCGCCCTAATGGCAACTTCTGTCTTTCCAAAACCGACATCACCACAAACCAATCTGTCCATGGGCATTATACTTTCCATATCTTTTTTGACATCTAGCGTTGCTTTATACTGGTCAGGTGTGTCTTCGTACATAAAGGAAGCCTCCAGTTCATATTGTAAAAAACTATCTGGTGAAAATTCAAAGCCTTTCTGTTCTTTTCGCTTGGCGTACAATTGAATGAGATCATAAGCAATAGTTTTAACTCGATTTTTTGTTTTAGCTTTTTTCTTTTGCCAAGCACCGGAGCCTAGTTTGTTAGTTTTTGGTTCAGCTCCATCTTTACCACTATATTTTGCAATTTTATGAAGCGAGTGTATGCTAATAAACAAAGTATCGTTGTTTTTGTATAATAGCTTAATGGCTTCTTGCTTCTTATTATTTATGTCTATGGTATGCAGTCCAGCAAAGCGACCAATTCCATGGTCGATATGAGAAACATAGTCGCCTGCCTTCAAACTATTAAGTTGTTGCAGACTGATGGCTTGATTGTCAGCAAAGCTTTTTTTAAGATAAAATTTATGATATCGCTCAAAAATTTGATGGTCTGTATAGCAACATAATTTCAACTGATGATCAACAAAACCTTGACTTAAACTTAACAGAATAGGTTTGAAATGAACGTCTTTATCGTAATCTTCTAAAATACTTTCAAAACGATTGATTTGTTCTTTGCCATTACACAGAATAAAATTTTGATAGCCTTTGTCGTGGGCATCTTCTAAATCCTTAATAAGTAAATCAAATTGCTTATTAAAAACGGGTTGTGGCGAAGACCTAAATTCATAAGAAGCATCGGCATTGAAGTAATGGTGTTGCCCAAACTCTACCACAGGAAAATGATCTAATTGTTCTAAGAATATGTTACCGTTTAAGAAAATATTTTCAGGTTGGGAATGTTTAAGAGGACTATCTTGAAGATTTTCAAAGTGTTGCTTTGCTTTTTTAAAGAGCTCATTGAGTTTGTTTTTTGTATGGTCACAGTCTATTAGCCATACTTTAGAATTTCTCGGTAGAAACTCTAATATACTTTCTTGGGTATTGTCACTAAAAATAGGAAATCGAGGAACTATGCTAATATGCTTTTGCTTCTCTTTAGACCTTTGGCTATTTATATCAAAAGTCCTGATGCTTTCTATTTCTTCGTCAAAAAATTCTATTCTGAAAGGCGACTCGTTTGAAAAAGAAAATACATCTACGATACCACCGCGAACAGAATATTGACCGGGCTCAATGACAAAATCAACTCGTTCGAAGTTGTATTCTTGCAGACATTCGTTTAAAAAATCTATAGATATTTTGTCGTATAACTTAATATCTAAAGAATTGTTTTTAAGCTGCTCTTGGCTGATGACTTTTTCAAAGATTGCATCGGGATAACTGACTATTATGGGTAAATTTTGATGGTTTAAACTGTTTAAAACCTCTGTTCGCAATAGTACATTGGCATTGTCGGTTTCTTCTAACTGATAAGGTCTTCTGTATGAACTAGGGTAAAATAATACCCTTCTGTTTAATATTGTCTCGAGGTCATTCAAAAAGTAAGCAGCTTCTTCTTTATCGTTAAAAATAAATAGTTGAGGTCTTTTTATCTTTTGAATACTATGTGATGCAATAAGTGCTGTTTGAGCACCTACTAAATTTTTAATATGAAATTTTCCAGAATCATTTTCTTTAAAATATTCCGCCATTGCATTCAAGCAAGGGTGGTCTTTGTAGTGATTAGATAAAATTGAAGACTTCAATTAATCCTCCTGCATAAATGATTCAGCTTTTTCAACCATTTCTGTTGAACCTATAAAAAACGGCACACGCTGATGTAAGTCATTAGCTTCTATATTCATAATTCGTTGAAAGCCATCTGATGCCTTACCACCTGCTTCTTCAATAATCCAAGCTAATGGTGCACATTCATATAACAGTCTTAATCTACCTTTTGGAGCAGCATCGGTATTAGGGTAAATATAGATTCCACCTTTCAGCATATTACGATGAAAATCGGCAACTAATGAACCTATAAATCGTGCAGTGTGTGTGCGCTTTCCATTATTTAATTGTTGACAGTATTTAGTATATTTTCTAACACCTTCAGGCATTATTTTGTCGTTGGCTTCATTGATAGAAAATATTTCACCTTTAAGTGGTGTTTTAATATTGGGATGCGATAAACAGAATTCACCAATTGAAGGGTCAAGAGTAAAACCATTAACCCCATTTCCTGTTGTGTAAACCATCATAGTAGATGAGCCATAAATTATGTAGCCAGCAGCAACTTGTTCTTCACCTTTGACAAAAAACTCATCCTCAGTAACTTTTTTATTAATTTCTTTTCTTTTTAGAACACTGAAAATACTACCTACTGATACATTCACGTCAATATTAGACGAGCCATCTAAAGGATCCATACAAACTAAGTATTTTCCTTCTTTAGACTCAAGTCCATTAAGAACAATAATTTTTTCGTTTTCTTCCGAAACTATAGCTGCGCATTGTCCACCAGAACTTAGCGCAGAAACAAAAGCTTCATTGGCATATAAATCTAACTTTTTTACAGATTCACCTTGCACATTATCTTTTCCTACTTCTTCAAGGATATCGACTAATCCTGCTTTATTTGTTTCTCTATTAATAATTTTTGCTGCTATTGATATATCGTAAAGTAATCTAGTCAAATCACCCGTAGCTTCAGGTTTCAAAAATTGTTGTTCGGTGATAAACTCTGCTAGAGTAGTTATTTTAGACATATATGTACTTAATTAATTGACAAATATCGAATTTTTAAACAAATAATTACGTTAAAAATTATTTAACTTTGAGCAACGGTTTATGGAAGTAAAAATTAGAAAAGGTCTAAAATCTGATTTGCCTAGTGTGTTAGCACTGATCAAGGAACTTGCTGAATTCGAGAAAGCTCTAGCTGAAGTTAGTTTGACTTTAGAAGAGCTTGAAGATGATGGTTTTGGGCAACACCCTTACTATTGGTTTATCGTAGCTGAATACAGGAATCAAATCATTGGACTATCTTTTTATTTTATACGCTATTCGACTTGGAAAGGACGTTTTTTATTTTTAGAAGACTTTGTGGTCAAAAAGAATTTTCGTGGTCAAGGAGTTGGAGCGCAATTATTTGAGGAAACAATTCGTATTGCTCAGCGATTAGAGGTCAAAGGGATGGTTTGGCAAGTATTGGATTGGAATGAAGATGCTATACGTTTTTATAAAAAATATGAGGCGTCCATAAATAAAGAATGGCTAAATGGAAAGCTTAGCAAGGAAAAATTAAATGCATTTGAATTAAATGAAAGTATATAAGTTTGGAGGGGCATCAGTGAAGGATGCTGAGGGTATACGTAACATTAGTCAACTCCTTCTTGATGAAGCTGTAGAATCTCTTGCTATTGTTGTTTCAGCTATGGGTAAGACAACCAATATGCTAGAAAAAGTAGTCAATGATTATTACGACAGAAATACTCCAAATATCGATAAAGTCAAGCACTATCACTATGCTATTTTAGAAGAATTATTTGATAAGTCTCATTCTATTTTTGATGAAGTCAATAATCTATTTGTTGAGATAGAATGGGCTATAGAAGATACTCCGACTTCTAATTATGCTTATGAGTATGACCAGATTGTATCAGTTGGTGAATTATTGTCCACCAAAATAGTAAGTGCTTTTTTAGAGCAGGAAGGCTTTGCCAACAAATGGATAGATGCTAGGGATATTATTCGTACCGATAATACCTACAGAAACGGTCGTATAGATTGGCAATTAACACAACAACAAATTGCTAAACACATTTCTAAAGGGGTATTTTTGACTCAAGGCTTTATTGGGTGCACCACAGAAAATTTTACAACTACTTTAGGACGTGAAGGTTCAGATTTTACAGCTGCTATTTTAGGTTTTGCTTTGAACGCTGAAGAAGTAACTATCTGGAAAGATGTGGACGGTATGCTCAATGCTGATCCCCGTTATTTTGACGATGCTAAATTGTTAAATCAGCTCTCCTTTGCTGAGGCTATTGAGTTAGCCTATTTTGGGGCAAAAGTGATACACCCCAAAACCATACAGCCCTTGAAAGAAAAAAACATATCACTAAGGGTTAAGTCTTTTCTCAATCCTAATGAGGAGGGAACAGTCATCTTTGAAGATGCAGAAATGAAACCCTTTATGCCTTCTTTTATTTTCAAGGAAAATCAAATATTGATTTCTATTTCTGCCAATGATTTATCTTTTATTGTAGAAGATCATTTGAGTTATATTTTTTCGCTTTTTGCTAAATATGGACTTGCAATTAACATGATGCAAAACTCAGCAGTAAGTTTTTCTGTTTGCTTAGATAACGATTCTCAAAAAACATTACCTCTCATTTTTGAACTAAAAGAAGGTTTTAAAGTTCAATACAACGAGCAATTAACACTGTGTACCATTAGACACTACGACCAAGCTGCCATAGACAAAGTGGTGGATGAAAAAAACATATTAGTAGAACAAAAAAGTCGACAGACTATTCAGTTTGTGTATTAATTTTTTGAAATAGTACTTGCGCAATTTTGAGTTGGCTTTCTTGTGTCCAACCAGCAATGTGGGGGGAAAGGATAACCTTATCGGACTCTAGCAGTTGTTTCAATTCTGTTGTTTGTTCGGATAAGTTTTCGAAAGATGTTTTTTCGTATTCTAAAACATCTAGACAAGCCCCCAAGACTTTGCCAGACTCTAGATTTTCTACAAGGGATTTCGTGTCTAAACAAGCCCCTCTTGAGGTGTTGATTAGGTATATGGGCTTATGGAATTGCTTCAAAAATGAATCCTTGACTAAGTGCTGAGTTTCTTTTGTAAGTGGAATGTGTAAGCTCAGAATATCAGCTTGTTCAAAAATGGTTTGCATATCACTTTCAATAGCATATTTGGGAGTGTAGTTTGTTTTGTATCTGTCATAAGCTAGTACTTTAGTATCAAATCCACTTAATACTTTGGCCAATGCTGAACCATTATTTCCATAGCCAATAATACCAAACGTTTTACCATTTAACTCAATCCCTCTGTTTTCTTCTCTTTGCCAAATCCCCTTTCTTACTTCGCCGTCAGCTTTACTAAGATTATTAAATAAACTTAATACCATTCCTAAGGCGTGTTCAGCTACAGCTTGTTTATTCCCTTCGGCAGCATTGATAGCATGAATATTTTTTGAATGGGCATAGTCAAGGTCGATGTTTTCCATGCCTGAACCTGCACGAGCGATAAAAGTAAGCTTGTTAAAGTGTGATAAGAAATTGGCATTAAGACTGATTCGAGAACGAATAACTAGACCATATGCATCATTGTGTTGCTCAATAATAGCTTTTTGAGAAAGGTCGTACCCTTCAAAACAAGAGTAGCCTTCTTTTTGTAATTTTTCCCAAAGGTATGGGTGAACGGTATCTACAAAAAGTACTTTTTTCATGTAGATAATATCAGCTGACCTATTAGGAAATAAATAAAGAGTCCAAGTATATCGTTAATAGTTGTGATGAATGGTCCTGTAGCTAAAGCGGGATCAATTTTATATTTATCCAAAGTTAGTGGAATAAATGTCCCAAACAAAGCAGCAAAAATGATAACTGACAATAGTGCTATACTCACAGTTATGCTCAACAAAAGACTGTAGCCTAATAAATATGCTGCTAATAAAATAATGCTTGAACATATTATACCATTAACTAAAGCAACACCGAGTTCTTTAATCAGTCTTTGTGAGATATTCCCTAAGATATTTGTTCCACCAGCTAGACTTTGCACTACAATAGCAGCAGACTGAACACCAACATTACCGCCCATAGCTGCAATGAGAGGAATAAAAAATGCCATTTGATAGTTTTTTTCTATATCAAATATGCCTATCACTTTTGCTCCAAAAATACCACCTATCATACCAATTAATAGCCAAGGAAGTCTAGCTCTAGTAATTTCCCAAACAGTATCACTAGACTCTACATCCTCAGAAATACCCGATGCCATTTGATAATCTTTTTCGGCCTCCTCTTTCATTATGTCCATTACATCATCGGCAGTAATTCGACCCATCAATTGGTTCAAGCCATTAACTACAGGCAGCACAATTAAGTCGTACTTATTCATCATATTAGCCACCTCTTCTTGCTTCGTCGTTGCGCTAACTTTGATGATGTCTTCTTTCATTATATCAGAGATTATAGCCTTTGAGTTTGTGAGTAATAATCTTTTGAGCGATAGGGTGCCTAAAAGAACGTTATTGTCATCAACAACATAAATTGTATAGACTAACTCAACATCTTCTGCTTGTCGGCGCATTTCTTTGACACAACGCATGACCGACCAGTTGCTATTTACCTTGATAAGCTCTTTTGCCATCAAACCACCAGCAGTATCTTCATCGTAATTAAGTAAGTCAACAATATCACTAGCCAAATCTTGGTCTTCAAGATGTGATAGTACTTCTTGCTTTTTGTTCTCTGGTAGTTCAGAAATGATATCGGCAGCATCATCTGAATCCATATTATCGACAAATTCTTCGGCGATTTCTTTGGGAGAATGTATTTTTAAGAGTTCTTCTCTAAGGTCATCTTCTAACTCTACCAACACATCGGCAGCTACATTATCTTCAAGTAGTTCGAATAGAAAACAGGCGTTTTCAAATTCTAATTCATCAAGGATTTCAGCTATATCGGCAGGGTGACAGTCCATAATCATAGCAATAATAGACTTTTGGTCTTTATTTTCTATGCATTCATTTAGCCCGCCAATAAAATCTTTGGTTAATTCAAATTTCATCACTCAAAACAGCTTGTTAAATTCATAAAATCTTCAACACTCAATTGCTCAGCTCTCAATGAAAGGTAATGACTACCAGTATTTTCGTCTACCAAGTTAAGACTTTTTAGAGCATTTCTCAAAGTTTTTCTCCTTTGACTAAAAGCTGTTTTTACTACTTGGATGAATTTTTTCTCATCACAGTTTAACTTTTCTCTGTCATTTCTTCTTAATCTTATGACTGCCGATTTTACTCTTGGTGGTGGGTCAAAGACAGTTTCATCTACCGAAAATAGATATTCTACATTATAATAGCATTGTAGTAGAACACTGATAATGCCGTATTTTTTACTACCTGGTGGGGATACCACACGTTCGGCAACTTCTTTTTGAAACATACCAACAATTTCAGGTATTAAATCTTTGTGGTCTATTGCTTTGAAAAGAATTTGAGATGATATGTTGTAAGGAAAGTTACCAATAATAGCTATGGGTTCCTTGAAAATTTCTTGTAACGGTAGTTTGAGGAAATCACCTTCTATAATATGGTTGTCTAATTCAAAATAGTGTTTTTTTAGGTACGAAACGGATTCTTTATCTATTTCTATCACAAATATTTCTGCATCCAAATGAATGAGAAATTGTGTTAGCACCCCCATACCTGGACCTACTTCTAACACTTTAGAATAGTTGTTTAAACCTAGGCTGTGAGCAATATCACGAGCAATCCCTGTATCTTTTAGGAAGTGTTGCCCGAGGTATTTTTTTGCTCTTACCTTTGACATTAATTAATGTTGATGAACGATTTCTAATAGTGTTCTGAATACCCCAAATTTACCTCTGTATCGTTTGTTGTGTTCTTCCTGTAATTGTGGAGCGTATTTTTCTTGATACGCATTAAGCGTATCCATATCCTTACATGTGTACTGAATAGCATATGTAATTTCGTCTTCCACCAACAAACGACATATTTTATTATCTAAAAAGTAGCCTGTGTTCATTACTTCAGGAATATGTATTTCATTCATCCATTTTAACCAATCTTGATGAATACTTTGGTCTACTAAACTTACAGTAACATTATATATAATCATAATTCTCCGTTTTGGTCACCTCTTAACTTTCTAAATCTTTTTCTGGCCTCTACAGTAAATATACTATCGGAATATTCCATAACTATCTTTTCATATAGTTCTTGTGCTTTATTAGTGTCGTTGAGCTTTTCTTCAAGTATCTCTGCCCATTGGAATAATGCATCGTCAGCAAGTATATCAAATGAAAATTCAGTAGCTACTTTTTCGTAGAGTTTTACAGCTTGGGTGTAATTTTTCTCATTTAATTCTATTTCAGCTTGTTTGTAAAGTATTTCATCGCTTAGTGTATGGCCTGGGAAAGTAGTGAGCATACTGTCTAATAGCTGATAGCTTTCATCGTTTTTGTTCTGAAAGATAAGCCATTCTGCTTGAGCATACATTTGCATAGCTAATGCTGAGGTGTCTAAACCCATATTATCTGTAATTAGAAGGGATAATTGCATAGCGTTATTGGCAATTAGTTTGGTGGTAGAGCCTTTCAGGACATCGAGTTGCGCTTGTGCCCAATCGAATTGACCTTGGAAATAGGCAACTCTTGCTCGTCTGAATTTGGCTTCATGACCGATAGGGTTTTCTTTAAAGGTTTTTTCTACTTGTGAATATTGAATGATAGCATCCCACTCTTTATTGTAGATGAGGTAAATGTCTCCCAGCAGAAGCTTACATTCTGCTTGAAGTTCACTTTCTGGTAATAGATCAATGCATTCTACAAGTGTGTTTATAGCAGATTCAATTTCGAATAGATGGTAAGCTTTTAATCTAGCATAGTCTTTCATTAGATAGACCAAATCTTTACTTTTTCCTAATTCATCAATTGTAGATTGATACTCATTACTTAGCGACAGTAATTCCTTTTGAGTGTATTCTCTATTAATTAGTTCTTCACCTATAACAATGACTTGTGAAATTTTTGCATCAACATAAAATGGGTTGTCAACACCTAAGTCAATGAGGTATTGGTAGCATTTAACGGATTGCTTGAAGGCTTTGTTTTCATATGCGATATAGGCTAGGTCAAACATCCGCTCACCATTTTCTCTTAAGCGTTTGTCTAGGGCTTTAGTGTATATGTAAGCAGCATTGTATTCGTTCGATTGTATATATAGCCAAATTAGTAGTTCGGTCAGAGCATTGTTATTGTTTTTTTGGACACGAGATAATAACTTCTTAGATAATAAATCATAATTATCTTGGCTGCTTTTGGTTCTACCTAAAGTATTTTGAAGTCGAATTTTAACCGAATTGAGATGACTTTCTTTCTTTTCTATTAAGTCCAAATAGGTGTCAATCATCTGTTCAGTTTTTCCAGCACTAGATAATGCAGATGCCAATTGAAAACCAAATTCATAATTAGGATTCAATTCTTGTCCTCGCTCATAGGCTTTCAGTAGGTAGTTGTATTCTTTATTTTTTGAAAAGCTGTTAGCTAAAGAGGTGACTTGATTTATTCTACCACTTTGCAAGGCATCAATACTTTTTTGCCATTCATTTTTTGCTCGAATTTTATCTCCTTTAGCTTTATAAACAAAGCCTAAGTCAGCTATATACTTTGCTTGATTGGGGTATTTCTTTTTTACTTTTTTAATTAATGTAATGGCAGTAATATACTTTTCTTGAGCAGTTAGACATTTAAGATAATTACTGTAATAGCTCAATATATTTATTTTCGCTTCTAATGTTTTATAAATTTCAATAGCTTTATCACATTGTTTGCTATTTGCATACTTATTGGCAATCTTAAGCTCAGAGCTTGATTGTCCACTTAGTTGTAAAGAATTAATACAAAAAAATAAAAGTACAATTGATCTCATTATTCGTAATTAAAGATTTGATTTAGCTTCACAAGACTATCGAAACGCATTTCATAATTTTTATAGGCTGATTGAAACTCATTCAATTGAATTAATAATCCTTCAAAGGCTTGCTTTTCTCTTATTATGATAACATTTAATTCTTTATTATTGAAAATTCCATTGTCAATATCGTTAATTAAGTTTTGTAGTTGCTCTTGATTTTTAATGATATTATTTACAAATCCTTTCTTTTGATTAGGTGCATTTTTAAATTGACGTTTCATCAATTTCAAATCATTTAGGTAGTTCATCGTCTTTAGGCTGGGCTTTTTATCTGTGCTAAGCTTAGTTTTGGAATAGGCTAGAGCCTGCTTGTAACGCTTCAAATTAGGGCTTGATGAGCTAATATCCATATTTTTAAGCTTTTGTAAAAGACTATCATATTGTATTATTACAGTATTGATTTGATCTTGCTCTTGTTCAAAAGTTGATGATGAACAAGCGGTTAAAATTCCGATGAGTATAAGAGCGATATATTTCATTAGTCGATGTATTCAAATCCAGTGTATGGCACCAATGCTTTTGGTATTATAATGCCTTTTTCGTTTTGATGATTTTCTAAAATTGAGGCTACTATTCTAGGTAACGCCAAGGCACTACCATTGAGTGTGTGACACAAAACGTTTCTCTTGTTTTCGTCTTTATATCTCAATTTTAATCTATTGGCTTGATAACTTTCAAAATTTGAAATAGAACTAACTTCTAACCATCTTTTTTGAGCGGCTGAATAGACTTCCATGTCAAAAGTAAGTGCTGAAGTGAAGCCCATATCACCACCACAGAGTTTTACTATTCTAAAAGGTAATTCTAAATCTCTGAGAAGTTCAGTGACGTGTTGAACCATTTCGTCTAAGGTTTGGTAAGAATTCGATGGTTTTTGTACTTGTACAATTTCAACTTTGTCAAATTGATGCAGTCGGTTCAAGCCTCTTACATCTTTTCCGTAAGAGCCTGCTTCTCTTCTAAAACAAGGGGTATAAGCGGTATATTTTATTGGGAATTCTTCACTTTTAACGATGACATCTCTAAAGATATTTGTTACAGGTACTTCCGCTGTAGGTATTAGGTAAAGATTGTCGCCTGTTACGTGATACATTTGACCTTCTTTGTCTGGCAATTGCCCTGTACCAAAACCACTAGCTTCATTGACGAGGAGTGGCGGTTGTACTTCTAAATAACCTGCTTCGGTATTTCTATCTAAAAAGAAATTGATGAGGGCGCGTTGCAATTTAGCGCATTTACCTTTGTAAACGGGAAATCCTGCTCCTGTGATTTTTGTTCCAAGTTCAAAATCTATTAGGTCGTACTTAGCCGCCAATTCCCAATGCGATAAGGCTTCTGAATGCAGTTTTGGGATATCACCTTCTTCTTTGACTACTACATTTTCTTCGGGTGTTTTACCATTTGGCACACTGTCATGAGGTGCATTAGGAATATGTTTTAATAAATCTTGTAACTCGTAACTGACTTTATTCAGCTTTTCTGAAAGGGTCTTACTTAGTTGTTTTAGTGTTACAGTTTTTGCCTTAGCTTCTTCGGCTTTTTCTTTTTCACCATTTTTGAAGTAAGCGCCAATTTCCTTAGCTATTTGGTTGGATTGAGATAGAATGTCGTCTAATTTACTTTGAGTTTCTTTTCTCAAATCGTCTTTAGCAATAATATCTTCAAAGTTAGCTTTTGCGTCAAAACCTCTTTTAGCTAATTTTTTGATGGCTTCTTCTCTATTTTCTCTTATATAATTAATCTGTAACATAACTTAGTTCTTGTTAGACAAAAATAACATTCTAATTCAAAAAAAAACTCCCTAACTTGAAAAGCAGGGAGTTTAATATTTTATTAATGCGCTACCTTTTAGTTGATAGGGTCAACGGAAACATATGATCGGTTGTTGGCTTTTTTTCTAAATTGAACAATACCGTCAGTTAGAGCAAATAAAGTATGGTCTTTTCCCATTCCTACATTTTCACCGGGGTGATGTTTTGTTCCTCTTTGACGTAAGATGATGTTTCCAGCTATTGCGCCTTGACCACCATAGATTTTCACACCTAACCGTTTACTTTCTGATTCTCTACCGTTCTTACTACTTCCTGCACCTTTCTTATGAGCCATAGTATTTAGTTTTAATTGTTAGACTATTTGTCAGTTTTTTTTGCTGCTGTTTTTTTTGCTGCTGTTTTTTTTGTTGTAGTTTTTTTGGCAGCGGCTTTTGGCTTAGCAATTGCTGTTTTGGCCTTGGGAGCCGCTTTTTTAGTAGTAGCCTTTTTAGCTGCTACTTTTTTGACTGCTGCTTTTGGTTCAACTTTAGGTTCTTTATTTGCAGTAGTAGCTGTAGCTTTTTTTGCCGTAGCACCTTTTTCTACAATATTTTGGATTTCAATTTGAGTGAAAGCTTGGCGATGACCATTTTTTACTCTGTATCCTTTTCTTCTTTTCTTTTTGAAGACAACGACTTTGTCTCCTTTCACGTGGTCAAGCACTTTTGCAGTTACTTTTGCACCTCTGATAGCTGGGGCGCCAACATTAACTTTGCCATTATTGTCAATCAATAATACGTTATCGAATTCAACTTTAGCACCTTCTTTTTCTTCTAGTCTATGAACGAAGATTTGTTGGTCTTTTTCAACTTTGAATTGTTGCCCTGCTATTTCTACAATTGCGTACATTCTTAAAGTTTTAATTTATCCACTTTTTTTGGTGGGCTGCAAATGTAGTAATTAATATATAATTGACAAAAAAAAATTAGGCTTTGTTAATCAAGTGAATTCCCCCTAGAATTATGGCAATACCGATAAAGTGATTTATTGTAATGATTTCGCCATCTACAAAGCCCCAAAAAATAGCAACAATAGGGATTAAATAGGTTACTGAAGAAGCAAAAATAGCAGTAGTGCCCTTCACTAATTGGTTAAATAAAACTAAGGCTATAGATGTGCCTACCGTTGATAGTAATACCACATAGAATAAGGCTAAATATGCGCCGTCAATTGTTATCTTTTCTGAAAAATCAGAAAACCCTAATGCTAGTAAACAAAATGGCCCAACCACAAAAAAGGCTAAGCCTGAAATATCCATGGCACTCATATCTTGTAAATAATTCTTAATAGTATTTAAACTGATAGCGTAACATAGGGTAGCGATGATAACATACCATGAATAACTGGCATTTTCTAACACTAAGCCGCCACCTGCAATGAGCCAAACAGCACCAAAAAGTCCTAATAAAATACCTATTAACTGACTGACTTTAACTTTGGTTTTAAATAACAGCATGGCTAACAAAAAGGTAAAGAGAGGTACTAAGGCATTCAATATGCCAATGAGTGAGCTATCTAATTCTGTCTGTGCTTTAGTAAACAAAAAAGCTGGAAAGCCGTTTCCAAACAAACCCACAATAAGAATTGGAAAAATATACTTTTTCTGCGTGTAAAAAAGTTTGTTCCAAACAAATGGTAGAAGACTCAACCAAGCAATACCCATTCTAAGTTGTGCTACTTCGAGGTCGTTAAATACTACTAAACCTTTCTTCATCAATATGAAAGAACTTCCCCAAATGAATGCTAAAAGAATCATCAAGGCCCAGTAATAAATTTTTTTGGAAGATAAATCCACTTACAATAATTTTTGCAAAGATATGTTACTATTTTTGTAACTCTAAAAAAACTATCCAATTATGTTAAAATTATTTATTACCCCCTCGTTATTAATATTTTTATTGACAGGCTGTGGTCAGTCTAATTCATCTGAATACAAAGAAGAAGTTCTTGCCGTAGCTGACACCAAAGCAGAAATGACTATTGATGGTATGACTTGTCAAGTCGGTTGTGCTGCTCACATCAATGAGGAATTAGAAAAAGTTAGTGGTGTGGTTTCTGCTGATGTAAGTTTTGAAAATAAGTTAGCATCGATTACCTACGACAACAGTTTGATTACCGAATACGAGATTGTAGGTGCTATTAATTCTCTGAAAGATAGCGCTTATTCTGTAGCTTCTTTAGATGTAGAAATTTTGAAAGCTGTTGAAAAGAAAAAAATCGATACCCACTAAAAAATGAATCCATTTTCTATTCGTTTTGTTCGTTTCAATTGGTGGGCGTTAGTGTTCATTTTTCTAGTTGTCATTGCTGGCAGCTTTGTGCGTACAACGGGAAGTGGTATGGGTTGTCCCGATTGGCCCAAGTGCTTTGAGCAGTGGGTTCCTCCGACTGACAGTAGCCAAATACCTCCAAACTATAAAGAGAGGTTCAGTCAACAAAGAGCTGAAAAGGTAGAAAAATTTGGTGATATAATTTCTGTATTTGGCATGTCCGATGTAGCAGAGCAACTCAAAAATGATCCTAATTTACTCAAAGAAGAAGATTTTAATGTTCGCAAAACGTGGACGGAGTATATCAATAGGTTATTTGGCTTTTTAGCTGGTAATTCTTTATTGATTATTTTCTTTTGGATTGCCTTGTATCACCAAAAAAACAAACGCTTATTCTTAGTTTCTTTTGTCAATCTTATCTTAATTGCTTTTCAAGCTTGGTTTGGCTCTATTGTAGTCGCATCTAACTTAGTGCCGTGGACCATAACTTTACACCTATTTTTTGCTTTAGTCATCATAGGATTGCAGTTGTACGTTATACGATTGATAAGCCCTTCTCAAACTCAACATATCCATTTGTCAAAAGAACTTTATATTTTGGTGTGGCTGTGTTTTGTTATTACGGCTGTTCAAATGTTTTTGGGCACGCAAGTCCGAGAGTCTATAGATGCCTTAACTCGTCTTGGTATTAGCCGTGAGCAATGGACAGAGTTCCTAGCATTGCCATTCTTTATTCATAGAAGCTTCTCTTGGTTGGTATTGGTATTGTTAGCTTATATGGCATATAAAAACGAACGTTCCCATAAGTATAAAATCATAAGATGGTTATTCATAATACTAGCTATTGAACTTCTAAGTGGTGTATTATTGGCCCACTTAGACATGATTGGCTTAATACAAAACGCTCATCTATTATTCGCCACTATATTATTCGGAATACTTTTTATGATGGTTTTTAGAATTAAATTACGTTCATATTAATTTTTAAGTTCAATTATTTTCACAAAAAAAGCTCAAGATTTTCTTGAGCTTTAAATAAATTATACAGTAACTTGATTACATCATTCCTGGCATTCCGCCACCGCCCATAGGTGGCATTGGTGGATTGTCTTCAGGAATATCAGCTAATACACATTCTGTTGTGAGTAACATACCCGCCACAGAGGCTGCATTTTCTAGAGCTATTCTAGTCACTTTTGTTGGATCAATGATACCAGCCTCAAACATATTTTCATACTCTTCTTTTTTAGCATTGTATCCGAAATCAGCTTTACCCTCTTTAACTTTAGATACTACTACTGACCCTTCATTACCCGCATTAGCAACAATTTGACGTAATGGTTCTTCTATGGCTCGAGTTATTATGTGGATACCAGTGGTTTCATCAGCATTTTCGCCTTTCAATCTAGCAAGTGCATCTGCAGACCTGACTAAAGCTACACCACCACCGGGAATGATCCCTTCCTCAACAGCTGCACGAGTAGCGTGTAGAGCGTCGTCTACTCTGTCTTTTTTCTCTTTCATTTCCACCTCAGATGCTGCACCAACATAGAGAACTGCTACACCACCAGCCAATTTAGCTAATCTTTCTTGTAATTTTTCTCTGTCATAATCAGAGGTGGTACTTTCAATCTGAGCTTTGATTTGATTCACTCTGGCTGTTATATTGCTCTTATCTCCAACACCATTCACAATTGTTGTATTGTCTTTATCAATTGTAACTTTCTCTGCAGAACCAAGCATGTCGATAGTAGTATTTTCAAGTTTAAAGCCTCTCTCCTCAGAAATAACAGTTCCACCAGTTAGGATAGCTATATCTTCAAGCATAGCTTTTCTTCTATCACCAAATCCAGGTGCTTTAACAGCTGCAATTTTGAGAGAACCTCTCATTTTATTAACTACCAATGTGGCTAGCGCTTCTCCATCTACATCTTCAGCAATTATTAGTAGAGGTTTACCTGTTTGAGCTGCTGGTTCAAGTATTGGTAATAAATCTTTCATATTGGATATTTTTTTATCGTACAAAAGAATTTGAGGCGAGTCCAAGTCAGTTAACATTTTATCGGCGTTAGTTACAAAATAGGGAGATAAATACCCTCTGTCGAATTGCATCCCTTCTACTACTTCAACATATGTGTCTGTTCCTTTTGCCTCCTCAACAGTAATTACACCTTCTTTTTTTACTTTATCCATTGCTTCAGCAATTAAAGAACCTATAGTAGTATCATTATTAGAGGAAATGGCACCAACTTGTTGAATTTTTTCAATACTATCTCCAACTTCTTGAGATTGTGATTTTAAACTTTTCACAACAACTGAAACCGCTTTATCTATTCCTCTTTTTAAATCCATTGGATTTGCTCCAGCAGCTACATTTTTAAGACCATTTGAAACAATAGCTTGAGCTAAAACTGTTGCTGTTGTAGTTCCATCTCCAGCTAAATCTGCTGTTTTGGATGCGACTTCTTTTACCATTTGAGCACCCATGTTTTCAATTGTTTCTTCAAGCTCAATTTCTTTAGCAACAGATACACCATCTTTAGTTATCGAGGGTCCACCGAACTTTTTGTCAATTACTACATTTCTTCCTTGTGGTCCTAGTGTAACTTTCACTGCATTTGCTAGAGCATCTACACCTCTTTTTAGTGCATCTCTAGCTTCAATATCAAATTTTATTTCTTTTGCCATGTTTATAAATTTTAAATTATTGCTAATATGTCAGATTCACGCATTATCATGTAATCTTTACCTTCATATTTTAATTCTGTTCCCGAATATTTTCCATAAAGCACGGTATCACCGACCTTAACTGTCAAAGGTTCATCTTTTTTGCCGTTGCCTGTAGCAACAATAGTTCCTTTTTGTGGTTTTTCTTGGGCAGTATCTGGAATGATAATTCCAGATGCAGTAGTTGTTTCAGCCTCTGAAGGCTCAACAAGTACTCTGTCTGCAAGGGGTTTAATATTCATTTTTCAATTATTTTAAGTTAGTTTATTAGTATGTAATCAATTTGTATGCCAAAGCAATAAATACATAATTATGATGACTTTTTTTCAGTTTTAAATGAAAAATTGACAAATTTTATTCCGTGCTACTTTCTTGAATAGGAAGAGATGGAAGTGCTTCGGTTGGAATAGCTGTTTCATCAAGCTGTTCTTGAATGATCGATTGATTTTGAATACCATCTGAATTCAAAGATGATATAGTAAAATTAGATGCTAATGAAAGAACTAATAATGCAATTGCTAAATACCAGGTTGCTTTTTCTAAAAAGTCAGCAGTTTTTTTAACTCCCATTACTTGATTTCCACCACCAAAAGTTGCAGATAAACCGCCTCCTTTAGGGTTTTGAACCAATACTACTAAAACTAGCAAGACGCAGGTAATTACTATTAAAACAGAGAAAATAGCGTACATAATATTATTTATTTTTTGTGATCAATTTTTCGATTAATCTAATTTGGGATGCAAATAAAGAACTTTTTTGGGGATATTTCAAGGAAAGCTGAAAATATGCTGCTTTTGCTTTTTCATAATGTCCTTGTTCTAAATATACTTTTGCTAGTGTTTCTGTAATTATGTCGAAGTGAAACTTTGCACTTTTTTTGGCTTTATCATTAGCAGAATAAAATTCTTTTTTAGGTTTTCTATCTCTATTGTTTATAAAGTCCTCAATTAAATTTACTTTTTTTTGAAGTTTATTTTGCCTATTTTCTTTTCTATTAATAGGGACAACTTTACTTAATTTTAACCATTCATTAAATGAGTGTGTTTCTTCTTTATCAAACTCCAAAGGTTGTCCAATGTTTAATTTCTTTTTAATTTGCTTTTTTTCATTTAATAGGTTTTTTTTGAGTTCTTTTTTGTTTGACCCCAGTCGATCATTTTTGACTGTTAACTCTGTCAAAAAGTAAAAAAGTTGTTTTCTATCAGTACTGTATGCAGCAGTCTTTTTAAGTGTTTGATTATAGTGAATATTATTCGTGTTTTGAAGGCCTTTTAAATGTAATATTCTAGAGGTTGAGCAAAATGGATAGGTTTCGATCAATTCACTTAATAATTGGTTGTCATCAGCGCTAATTTCATTTGGATTGCTGAGCCAATTTGAATATGTTTCTTTAGGGTTTACCAATTTGTGAGCGCTTCATTAAATATATCGTCTACCAATTGGGATACAACTTCTTCGTTCAGATATTCCTCAATATTAGTAAAATCTTCTGAACTTTCATAATCTACATATCTGCTAAAAGTTTTGTTGTAATTACTTTCTTTGTCTCTAATGTTGATAAATTTTACTTTAATAGTTATACTTAGTCGATTTTTTGAGGCAGTTTCATCAGTTTGTATGGCAATTGGATTAATACTGTAGTTAGTAATTTGTCCACTAAATACCAAATCACCGTCACTATTTGTTGGTATAAGATTTGTTTCTAACAAAAATTTATTTTTCAGTTGGTCTGTTAAGCTGTTAGCTAATACTGTAGGTGCTAAAGAAGATGAGTTTATAAATTGCTTTACGCTAATACTTTTAACTTCGCTAGAAATTGATGCGCCGCTAAATGAGTAAATGCCACATGAAAAAGTACTTAACACTAGTATTATTAAAATTAGTAATGACCGATATATCACAGTAGATATTCTTTAATTTTTCTGTACAATGTTCTTTCAGAAATTCCTAATTCCTCAGCAGCATCTTTTCTTCTTCCTTGATGTCTTTTTAAAGCTTTATCAATTAATATTTTTTCTTGCTCTTGAAGTGTTAAAAAAGATTGTTCATCTTCGTGTGGAATAGCTGGCTTATTTATGATATGGTTAATGATTTTTTCATCATTGTTTTCATGTTTTTTATTTCCCATTAATTCTTTTGTAACTCGCTTTAAATCATTAAGATCATTTTTCATATCAAATAAAACTTTATAAAGTATTTCTCTTTCAGAAATGTCATTTTCGACTTTGTCGTCTTTAAAAAGAACTGGTGTGGTATTTTGTTTTGGAATATAATTTTTTAATGTTTCGAAACTGATACTTCTATCTTGCTCTACTGCAGATATCTGTTCAGCTACATTTTTAAGTTGTCTGATATTTCCAGGCCATGAGTAACTATTCAAGAGCTCAATTGCCTCTTCCTTTAATCGAATAGTCGGGATGTGATATCTGTCGGCAAAGTCCGAAGCGAATTTTCTGAATAATAAATGTACATCTTGAATCCTTTCTCTTAGAGGTGGAATTTTTATATTAATTGTATTAAGTCGGTAATATAGGTCTTCCCGAAATTTACCTTTATTTATTGCTTCTTCAATATTTACGTTGGTAGCTGCAATTACTCTGACGTCTACTTTTTTAACTTGACTAGAACCTACTTTTATATATTCTCCATTTTCTAAAACTCTGAGAAGTCTAACTTGAGTGCTTAAAGGTAATTCACCTACTTCATCTAGGAATATTGTGCCGCCATCTGCGACTTCAAAATAACCTTTTCTATTATCGTTAGCGCCAGTGAAGGCGCCTTTTTCATGTCCAAAAAGTTCGCTGTCAATGGTCCCCTCAGGAATCGCGCCACAATTGACAGCGATATATTTATTATGTTTTCTTTGACTATGGTAGTGTATTATTTTTGGCATAGATTCTTTACCCACTCCGCTCTCTCCAGTTATTAATGCAGAAATGTCAGTGGGTGCTATTTGTATAGCAGTGTTGATGGCCCTATCAAGTTTATTTGAATTACCAATTATTCCAAATCGTTGTTTGATATCTTGATGCTTATTCATAATAATTTTACAGCTTTACCCATTAATGTTGCTGATGTACAGTCTTCAACATCAACTAAAACATAATCTCCAGCCTTGTAGTTCTCTCTTGGAAAAACAATTACAGTATTTTGTGAATTTCTTCCGAATAATTCTTGTTTAGATTTCTTGGATACTCCTTCTATTAGGACTTTATGTGATTTACCAACTTGTTGTTTGTTGTTAATAAATGAGTGTTTCATTTGAAGATCTATAATTTCTTGCAATCTTCTTTTTTTAGTTTCTTTAGAAACATCATCATTTAATTTACGTTGTGCTTGTGTATTTGGTCTTTCAGAATAGCTAAACATATAGCCAAAGTCATATTTTACGGCTTCCATAAGACTTAGTGTATCTTTGTGATCTTCTTCTGTTTCAGTGCAAAATCCAGAGATGATATCCATTGATATACCGCAATCTGGAATAATTTTTTTTATTGCTTCAATTCTATTTAAATACCATTCCCTGGTGTATCCTCTATTCATAAGCTCAAGAATTCTGCTATTTCCGGATTGAACAGGTAAGTGAATGTAATTACAAATGTTTTCATACTTGGCAATAGTATAAAGAACATCATCTTGCATATCTTTAGGATGTGAAGTAGAAAAACGAACTCTTAAACTTGTACTAACTTCAGCAACCATGGCTAAAAGTTCTGCAAAATTTATACTCTTATCCTTTTCTTCTTGACTTAATTTATTAAAATATTTTTTGGGACCACCCCCATACCATAAGTAAGAATCTACATTTTGTCCAAGCAAGGTAACTTCTTTGTAGCCATCAAGCACTAATTGTTTGCATTCATCAACAATACTTTTTGGGTCTCGGCTTCTTTCTCTTCCTCTAGTGTAAGGAACAACACAGAATGAACACATATTATCACAACCTCTTGTAATAGATACAAATGCAGTAATACCATTTCCCCCTAACCTAACAGGGCTAATCTCTGCATAGGTTTCTTCTTGAGAAAGAATAACATTAACTGCTTTACGACCATCATAAACTTCATCAATAAGATTTGGAAGATCACGATATGCGTCTGGCCCAACAACAATGTCAACAAGTTTTTCTTCTTCTAAAAATTTATCTTTGAGGCGCTCTGCCATACATCCTAAAACACCTACTAGCATTTTAGGATTTTGTTTTTTCTTGATGGCATTATAAACTTTTAGTCTGTTTCTTACTGTTTGTTCAGCTTTTTCTCTAATAGAGCACGTATTAACAAATACTACATCTGCGTCTTCGATATTTGGTGTTGTAGAAAAGCCTTCCTTATTAAGTATAGAAGCTACAATTTCACTATCTGAAAAGTTCATTTGACAGCCATAACTTTCTATATACATTTTCTTAGTACATAATTTTGTTTGGCTAATTGTCAAGGTTTCACCTTGTCTTGAAATATCAAGTATTTCTTCAGTATTTTTCATGCAATAATTATAAATACTTTGCAAAATTAATAAAAACTGACAAATTGACAGAAAAAAATATTTTCAAAATAATTATATTATTTATAATATAACCGAAATTCATAACAGTCAGTCGTTTGGTAAATTCAAGAAAGGTGTTCTATATTTGCAAAAATTTATCGAAAGTTACTTATTTATGGCAAAAAATTTAGTTATTGTAGAGTCACCTGCAAAAGCAAAGACAATTGAAGGTTTTTTGGGTAAAGATTTTTTAGTAAAATCAAGCGTAGGTCATATCAGGGATTTACCCAAAAAAGGAGGGATGGCTATTGATATAGAAAATGGATTTAAACCTACTTACGAGGTTTCAGCTGACAAAAAAAAAGTAGTTGACGAATTAAGTAAACTTTCAAAAAATTCGGAGATTATTTGGCTTGCCACAGATGAGGATCGAGAAGGAGAGGCTATTGCGTGGCATTTACAAGAATCGTTAAAGCTTAAGCCAGAAAAAACTAAGCGTATTGTTTTCAATGAAATTACAGAATCAGCAATAAATAAAGCTGTAGTAAGCCCTAGAAAGATTGATTTAAATTTAGTTAATGCTCAACAGGCGAGAAGAGTTCTTGATAGATTGGTGGGTTTTGAATTGTCTCCAATTCTATGGAAAAAAGTGAAATATGGTCTTTCAGCCGGACGTGTTCAGTCAGTAGCAGTTAGATTGATTGTTGAGCGTGAAAAAGATATCACTAATTTTGTAAGTGAATCAACTTACAAAATTTCAGCCTATTTTTTAAATACAGAACAAAAAGTTTTTAAGGCAGATTTGCCCAAGCGTTTTAAGTCAAAAGAAGAAGCGGTTTCGTTTTTAGAGGCTTGTTCAAAATCCACTTTCTTGATTTCTTCATTGACTAAAAAACCAGCGAAAAAATCTCCAACCGCTCCTTTTACAACATCAACCTTACAGCAAGAGGCTTCAAGAAAGTTGGGCTTTACTGTAGGTCAAACTATGAGTGTAGCCCAAAAGCTTTACGAATCAGGCAAAATTACTTACATGCGTACAGATAGCATGAATCTTTCTGACGATGCTATCAAGTCTGCGGGTATTTTCATTAAGTCGAATTATGGAAGCGAATATTTCATGAGTAGAAAATTTGCCACTAAATCTAAAGGGGCTCAAGAGGCCCACGAAGCTATAAGACCTACTAATTTAGCTAATTCTAAGGTTGACGGTGAGCGTAATCATCAAAGGTTGTATGAGCTTATTTGGAAAAGAACTATTGCTTCGCAAATGGCAGATGCCCAATTGGAAAGAACTAACGCTGAAATAACAGTTTCTAATACATCACATTACTTTTTGGCCAAAGGAGAAATGATAAAGTTTGATGGTTTTCTCAAAGTGTATATGGAAAGTTCAGATGATGAGGACTCAGATGAACAAGATGGCATGTTACCTAAATTGATCGAAGGTGAAGTGGTGTTTAACAGAGAAATAACAGCTATTGAACGATTTAGCAAGCCCAAGCCAAGATTTACGGAGGCTAGCTTGGTCAAACGATTAGAAGAGCTTGGGATTGGCCGTCCATCTACCTATGCTTCAACAATTACAACAATACAAAATAGAGGTTATGTCGAAAAAGGACAAAGCGAAGGAGTTTTAAAGCCTTATGTTAGTCTTGCGCTTAAGGACAAAACTATTACAGAAGAAAAAAAATCTGAAAAAACAGGATCAGATAAGTCTAAATTGAAACCTACAGATATTGGAATTGTAGTAACTGAATTTTTAGAAACTAACTTTTCAAATATAATGGATTACGGTTTTACAGCTGACGTTGAAAAGGAATTTGACTTTATTGCAAAAGGCGAAAAAGTTTGGAACGAAATGATCAGTCAATTTTATGACGGTTTTGTTAAAACCGTCAATAATGTTGCTGATACTTCAGAGGCAGCTAAAGGTCAGCGACTTCTTGGAACTGAACCAAAATCAGGTGAAAATGTTTACGTTAAAATAGGTCGTTTTGGCCCTATGGCTCAGATTGGTGAGGCTAGTGATGAAAAGAAACCTAGATTCGCCTCATTATTAGCGTCGCAAAGTATCACCACAATAACATTAGAAGAAACTTTAGAATTATTTAAATTGCCTAGAAATGTTGGAGAATTCGAGGGAGAAAAAGTAGTAGCATCCATAGGTCGATTTGGGCCCTATTTAAGATTCAAAGGTAAGTTTGTGTCCATAAAGAAAGATGATGGTGACGAGCCATTAACTATTGAAATTGATAGGGCAATTGAGCTTATTTTAGCTCACAGAAAGGTAGAAGCAGAAAGAATAATAAATCGCTTCGAAGGAGAGCCACTTGTTCAAGTTCTTAATGGTAGGTATGGTCCTTTTATTCAAATTGGTGAAGGTGCTCGTAAAAACAAAAAGAATGTTAAAATACCAAAAGATGTAGAGCCCAAATCTTTGACTAGAAAAATATGTCTAGAGTTGGCTGAAAAAAGTAAGAAAAAGTAAATGGAGTTTGAGTTAAGTTTTAAGCCTGTTAATCATTCAATTGACGACTATCAATATGGTCAGATTGGTAGAAATATAATGACATATACATCTGGTAATTTTCCTAATCTTTCTGAGGCTGATTTAGTGATTTTTACCGTTTCGGAATATAGGGGATTTTCATCTGTAAGAAATGAAAATTCTTTTGAACATATAAGAAACCAGCTTTATCAATTATTTGAAGGTCAAGAGAGACTTAGAATAGCCGATCTTGGACAGTTAATGTTAGGTGAAAAAATTAATGATACTTATCAATTGTTGAGTGATGTTTTGGTTGAATGTGAGCAGCGAAATTTGTTTGCGGTTGTGATTGGTGGTGGACAGGATCTGACTGTTTCCCAATATCAATCTTGTGTCGAGATTGGAAAGATTTCCAATATGGTTAGCGTTGATTATTCACTTGATTTGGGATTTAAAAAAGATTCAATTGATGCAAAATCCTACCTTTCAGAAATATTAAAAATAAAACCAAATTTTTTATTTAGTTTTACAAATATTGGCCTACAGACATATCACAATAGTGAGGATTCTTTAAAATTAATTAGCAAATTATTTTTTGACACTTACAGGCTAGGTGAAATAAGAAAAAATATTCAAGAAATTGAGCCAATTTTAAGAAACGCAGATTTTGTAAGTGTTGATTTAGGTAGTGTTAGACTTTCCGATAATCCATCTGTTATAGATGGTTCTCCAAACGGTTTTTATGCTGAAGAAATATGTCAAGTTATGCGTTATATTGGAATAAGTGGACGTACAAAATCACTAGGCTTGTTTAATTATCTAAATTTTGGAGATGAAAAACTACAGTCAGAAAAATTAATAGCTCAAATGCTTTGGTGTTTTTTTGAAGGTTTTTTTCACAAAATGAAACAATTTAAAACTACTGATTCTGACTTAGTTAGGTATCATGTTTCTATGAGAAAGGGTGAATACAATACATGTTTTTTTAAAAATAAAAAATTAGATAAATGGTGGATGGAAATTCCAATAATTAATATAAATCCATCATTAGAACTAGAAAATTGTTTTATTCCATGTTCATATAGTGACTATCAGATAGCGGTTAATGGAGATGTTCCCGAACGATGGTGGAAAGCATTTCAAAAATTGAATCAGCAATGAAATAATACTAACGCTAGCGTTTTTCTAGTAAAAAAAAATAGTTATTTTAGCCAAATATTAATAGTGATAATCGCTTTGACGTCACCTCTATGAAAAAATATCTTTTGCAATTATTGTTGCTATTATTTGTGATTAAATCTAATGCACAGCAAGACCCCCAGTTCAGTCAATATATCTTTAATAATTTATACTTTAATCCAGGCTCAACAGGAATTGAAAAGTCTGTAAGTGCAACTGCTCTTCACAGATCTCAATGGGTTGGATTTGAAGATGCACCCGTCTCAACAAATTTTACAGTTCAAAGTCCAATATCATTACTTAATGGTGGTATTGGACTTAATATTCTTACGGATAAAATTGGTCAAAATGAATTTTTATCGCTTAATTTATCATATTCACATCATTTCAATCTTTCTGATGGTAAGTTAGGTGTTGGTATTTCTTTCGGAGTTATTCAGGATGAAGTAGATGGTTCTAATATTATTACACAAGACCCAGATCCATCGATTCCATCTTCAATTGATAAAGCTTCTGGAATAGATCTTGGACTAGGATTATTTTATAATTCAGAAAAGTTGTATGTAGGTTTCTCATCTAAGCACATCAATGAACCAACTATTGCTACTACTTTAGATATTATAGATATCAAAAGACATTACTATCTTACATCCGGTTACATTCATGTATTAAATGACAAGATTGACCTTAAGCCTTCCTTTCTTGCAAAAACAGATGGTGTAACAACCACAGTTGATCTGACATCATTAATCGAGTACAATAAAAAGCTTTGGGGTGGAGTTACATATAGACCCAGTACACGCGTAGTGTTACTATTAGGAATGCATATTAATGAAGACTTGAAATTTGGATTTTCATACGATTTGCCAACTACTAATGTATCTTCGTCTGGAACATTTGAGTTTATGCTTGCATACAGTTTTAAAATAGATTATAATAAAGTTGTTAAAGGATTTAAAAATCCTAGATTCTTATAAAATTGTTATATTTGTGGCTTTGCTAAACTCAATCACCGCTTTTTTTGTGGTGATTTTGTGGCTTAAATAAACATGAAACCCTCTTAACGAGGTTAAAAAAAATGTACTATGAAAAATTTTATTGTAATAGGACTAATTGCGGTTGTATTTGTTAGCTGTTCAACATCCGGAAACGGAGAGCTAATTGGAATTCAAAATAGACCTATTTGGAATCCAACTGATCCCTACGGAATGGTGTTTGTTCCACAAGGAAGTTTTAACATGGGGCCTGGAGATCAAGATGTTCCTTACGCTCACGTAACACAGCATAAAACAGTATCTGTTGCTGCTTTCTACATAGATGAAACTGAAATAACAAATAATGAGTACAGACAATTTGTTACATGGGTACGTGATTCCATAGCTCGTTTGATTTTGGGTGAAAATGGTGTTGAAGGCTATGAATTGATCGAAGAGGACGATTATGGTAATTTTATAGATCCACCCAACATTGATTGGAATAGAACAATTAGATGGGATGATGCTGAAGTAAGAGAAGTTCTTGAAGATGAAATGTATTTACCTGGGCATGAGCGGTTTCATTCAAGACGACAATTTGATACAAGAAAATATAATTATCGTTACGAGGATTTTGATATTGTTAGAGCTTCAACTCGAACAAATAAAGCAAAGGGTAAAGAAGACAGATCAATTTTTATTGAAAAGCCTGAAATAAATATTTTTCCAGACACTTTAGTATGGACCTCTGATTACACATATTCCTACAATGACCCGCTTTCTAGAAATTACTTTCATCATCCTGCATTTGATGATTATCCTGTTGTGGGTGTAAGTTGGAAACAAGCTGTAGCTTTCTCAAAATGGAGAACTCATATTTTAGATAATTATTTAAATGATAGAGAAGAGCCCCTTCATGATCAATTTCGTCTCCCAACTGAATCAGAATGGGAATACGCTGCCAGAGGCGGCTATGATCTTGCTCCATATCCTTGGGGCGGACCTTACACTACTAATGATGCTGGATGTTTTCTAGCCAATTTTAAGCCAAGGCGAGGTAATTATACAGCAGATGGAGGGTTAAGAACTGTTAAAGTAGCTTCATATAATCCAAATAATTTTGGATTGTATGATATGGCAGGCAATGTTGCTGAATGGACAAGTAATGCATATGATGAATCAGCATTCAATTTCGCTCATGATATGAATTTCGATTTCAACTATGATGCGCAAGATAGTGATCCAGAAATTTTAAAACGTAAAGTTGTTAGAGGTGGTTCATGGAAAGATATTTCTCATTATATCCAAGTCGGCACAAGAGATTATGAATATCAGGATACCTCAAAATCTTACATTGGCTTTAGAAATGTAATATCATTCATTGGTAGAGATAAAGCAGACTTTAGATAATTTTTTAACATATTTAACTGAAAATATATTATGGCATTAATTAACCCCAATTCAAAGAAATTTAAAAACGGAATGGCAAAGCTTTATGGTTTTGGAGCCGCTATTGTAATTCTCGGTGCACTATTTAAATTAATGGATTGGCCTGGAGCTGGCGCAATGTTGACTATAGGGCTTTCCACAGAGGCAATTATTTTCTTTTTTTCTGCCTTTGAAAAACCACATGAAGAACCCGATTGGAGCTTAGTTTATCCCGAACTAGCATATATGAAAGATCCTGACAACAATTCTAATGAAAATTCTACTGTCCATGAGTTAGATAATATGCTTGAAAAAGCCAATGTTGATCAAGCACTCATTACAAGACTTGGTGATAATCTAAGAAGTTTTAACGAAACTGTTGAGGGTGTTAATAAATCAATGGACGCAGTATCATCTACCGGAGAATACAGCGATCAGATGCGTGAAGCTGCAAGAAAATTAGCCGAGATGAATACATACTACGACCTACAGCTTAAAACCATGCAAAATATAGGTAATTCTGTAAGCGATTCAGAAAAGTTTCAAATCGAGATATCTAAACTTGGTACTAATTTAGAAGCCCTAAATAAAATGTACTCGAATATGCTTAATGCAATTAATAAATAATAACTTCATTTTAAACATTTTTATAGATGGCTGGTAATAATCTTTCACCTAGACAAAAAATGATTGGTATGATGTATTTAGTTCTAACAGCTTTGTTAGCGTTAAATGTATCCAAACAAGTTTTAGATGCTTTTTCTAAAATCAATAATGGTATTGTTAAAACAACTAAAAATTTTAGCTTAAAAAATGATGATGTATATAATGAGTTTAACTTAGCAGCTGAAACTAATCCCACCAAAGCTGGACCATGGAAAGATAAAGCATTTAGTGTAAAAACTAAATCCGACTCCTTAGTAAACATGATTCAAAGTTTGAAATTCAGTTTGGTTATGTTGGCAGAAGATAAAGTTACTTTAGAAGGTGAAAATTTAGATAAAGATGGTAATCCACAGCCTATAAAAGAAATTAGTTTTGAAAATTTAACAGCCTCTCAACAAAACAAAAACATAATAAATATCAAAAAAAAGAAAGATAGATTATCCTCTGGTAATTTTCTTGTTAAGCAACCAAACGGTCAAATGCTTGTAGACAACCTTGAGTCTTTTAGAGATTACTCATTATCATTAATTAATGATGAATTGCTTTCTAAATCTATAAGTGAGACTATGAGTTATGAAGTTGAAAAAGTTGATGTTGGAGCAAAAGAATCTGATCAAACATGGCTCGAGCGTAACTTCTTTGACATGCCGTTGGTAGCAGCGGTAACACTTCTTTCTAAAGTCCAGACTGATATTAGAAACACTGAATCTGATGTAATAAACTATCTCAAACAAGAAATAGATGCTGGTTCTATTAAATTCACATCTGCTGACGCAATACAAATCGCAACATCTAACTATGTTTTTTTGGGTGACTCTTTTAAAGCCGATGTTTTTTTAGCTGCTAAAGATACAACTCAAAATCCTTTAATATTTGTTGGTGATTATGAAGCCGATGAGGATGGTAATCTTAAAATGGTGGGTGACTATGATTCAATTCCTGTTGTTTCGGGAAGAGGTAAATATACTGTGAAGCCAAAATCAGAGGGATATAAAAAGTGGGGAGGTTTGATTTCTATGAAGACCGAAGCTGGCACGAAACTTTATCCATTTAATGGTGAATATCAAGTTGCTAGAACTAATTTAGTCGTTTCTCCTACCAAAATGAACGTATTTTATATTCTTGCAAGTCATCCTTTGAAAGAGGGTGCTCTCGGAAACCCCATTGATGTGTCTGTTCCAGGAGTACCTAAAGACAAGCTCAGTGTAAGTTGTGATAATGGGATAGTAAGAAAAGTTCGTGGTGGTTGGGAAGTTTTTCCCAAAAAACCAGGAAAGTCTAAAATTAGCGTATCCGCTGAAATAGATGGTAAAAGAAGAAATATGGGTTCTTTGGAGTATAGAGTTATGAGAACACCAAAACCCGAACCTAAATTTTTAGGCTCATCAAATAACAAAATCAAAAAGAGTAAGCTTACATCAAGTAATGCTAAAGTATATGCAGATTTGGCTGATTTTGTTTTTGATATAAAATATAAAATAACTGGATTCTCTGTCGATGTTAATCAAAGAGGTGAGATAGTTACTAGATACGCTAAAGGAAATAGGGTCACACCAGAAATGAAAGCACTTTTTGAAGATTTACCCATTGGTTCACCGATCTATTTTAATAATATCTCTTGTAAAGGACCTGACGGTGCGCCTAAAACTCTACCTTCTATCAAATTAACAGTCAATTAAATTTAATCAATTATGAAAAATTTAGTAATAACTTTAATATTTATTTTCTTAACCCAATTTACTTATTCACAAGATATTTTGGATGGTATACCACGTGACGGAGCTTATGATAAGGACATAAGAGATGGGGGTAAAGACAGAATGATTCAAGATTATCAATATGTAAGAGAATCTGATGTTATGTGGTCAACAAAAATTGAAAGAGTTATCGATTTACGAGAAAAAATGAATCAAGTTTTTTATTATCCGCTTAGTCCAATAAATGACAGACAAAATCTAATTGATGTACTCACTCAAGCTATACAGGAAGGGAGTATTACAGCCTACGGAAATGCTACAAACGATGACGAATTTCAATCTCCGATGTCTCCATCAGAAGTTGCCAACATAGGCTTAAATGAGTTAGGACTTCAACCTGTAGAAATTGAAGAAATAGAAGATCCAGAAACAGGTGACGCATTACTAGATACTACCTACAATAACTTTTCCGATTACACTCATAATGTTAAAAGTTACAGAATCAAAGAAGAATGGTTTTTTGATAAACAACGTTCAGTAATGGAAGTAAGAATAATTGGTATTTGTCCAGTTATTGACAGATACGATGATGATGGAATATATATTGGACCATCTTCTTTATTTTGGGTATACTTTCCAGAAGCTAGAAAAATTCTTTCAAAATCAGAAGTATTTAATCACAGGAAAAATGATGCTGCACGTTTAACGTATGATGATATTTTTCATAAAAGATTTTTTAGTAGTAGAATTGTCAAAGAATCTAATAAGTATGATAGATCTATTCGTGATTACAAAGAAGGTATAGATGCTTTATTAGAGTCTGAAAAGATTAAAGAAGAAATCTTTAATCTAGAACATGATTTATGGGAATACTAATTTTTGATTTACTTCAATATATAAAGTCTTCAATTGAAGACTTTTTTTAATTTAGTTAGATTTTATGAGTAATAAAATAGCAATAATTGGACTCGGATATGTAGGAATTCCATTAGCAGTAGAATTTGGTAAATCTACTACTACAATTGGATTAGATATTGATAAAACAAGAATAAGTGAATTAAAGTCAGGTTTCGATAGAACATTAGAAATTACGAAAGATCAACTGGAGTCATCAACGTATTTAACTTTTAGTACCGAAATAAACGATACAGCAGATTGCAATATTTATATTATAACTGTACCTACTCCAATAAATAGTAAAAATCAGCCTGATTTATCACCCTTGTTGAATTCAAGTCAATCTGTTGGAAGTGTATTGAAAAAAGGTGATTTAGTTATTTATGAGTCAACTGTTTATCCAGGTGTTACAGAGGATGAATGTGTACCAATTTTAGAAGAAGTTTCAGGTCTAAAGTTTAATGTCGATTTTTATTGTGGATATAGCCCAGAACGTATCAATCCTGGAGATAAAGAAAAAACATTAACTAAAATTTTAAAAATAACTAGTGGCTCAACGCCCGAAACTGCTGATTTCGTAGACTCCTTGTATCAGACAATTATTACAGCCGGTACTTACAAAGCCCCATCAATAAAAGTAGCTGAGGCTGCTAAGGTCATTGAAAATACTCAGCGTGATGTGAACATTGCACTAGTTAATGAATTAGCTCTAATTTTTGATACAATGAATATTCCAACTAATGAAGTTCTTAAAGCTGCAGGTACAAAATGGAACTTCTTAAATTTTAAGCCAGGTTTAGTTGGCGGGCACTGTATCGGAGTTGATCCTTATTATCTTACCTTTAAAGCGGAAAAAATGGGTTATAAACCCAACCTTATTCTTTCTTCAAGAATAATTAATAATGGTATGTCAGCTTATATAGCAAAAAAAACAATTCGTTTTTTAGTTGATTATGATAAAAAAATTAAGGATTCAAATATTCTAATTTTAGGATTAACATTTAAGGAAAATTGTCCAGACATCAGAAATACTAAAGTATTGGATATTATTGATGAATTAGAAGACTACGGATGTTGTGTGGATATTTATGATCCTTGGGTAGATGATTCTGATCTTAAAGGTATATACAATAGAAAATTAATATCAAATCCGTTTGAATCTAAAACTAAGTATGATGCTATTTTAGTTTGTGTTTCTCATCATCAATTTGTAGATTTAAATTCAGATGATTATAATTCTATTTCAAATGATAAACCAATTGTTATAGATATTAAAGGAATAGTTAATGAACCAACTTGGAGGCTGTAATGAAAAATTTCTCATTAATAGGCGCTGCTGGATATATTGCTACTCGACATATGAGAGCTATCAAAGACACTGGGAATTCCTTAGTCGCGGCTCTGGATAGATTTGATAGTGTTGGAATTATTGATAGTTTTTTTCCTAACGCAGATTTTTTTACTGAACCTGAGCGGTTCGACAGACATATTTACAAACTAAAAAACTCATCAAATGCTATTGATTATATTAGTATTTGTTCTCCAAATTATTTACATGATGCTCACATAAGATTAGCTTTGCGTAATGGTGCACATGCTATTTGTGAGAAGCCATTGGTTTTAAATCCTTGGAATATTGATGCGTTGGAGCAAGTTGAGAAAGATTATGGAAAAAAAATAAACAATATATTACAACTCAGACTTCATCAATCCATTATATCTCTTAAAGAAAAAGTTGATAATGGGCCAAAAGATAAAATATATGATATTGATTTGAGTTATTTAACAAGTAGAGGTAACTGGTATTTTTCATCATGGAAGGGCGATAGCGCTAAATCTGGAGGTATTGCAACAAATATTGGAATTCATTTTTTTGATATGTTAACTTGGATTTTTGGTGATGTTAAAGATAATATATGTCACTTATCACAAGATGACAGAGCTGCTGGCTTTTTAGAGTTACAAAGAGCTCGAGTAAGGTGGTTCTTGAGTGTTAACTATGATTTGATTCCTAAACATATTAAAGAAACAGGACAAAGGACCTATCGTTCCATTAAAATTGAAGGTGAAGAGATAGAATTTAGTGGTGGATTCACAGATTTACATACTAAAAGTTATGAAGCTATACTCCAAGGAAATGGTTTTGGTTTATCAGAAGCCAAAACGTCAATTGATATTGTACATAAAATAAGAAATTCTGAGCCCTTAGGTTTAAAGGGATATTATCATCCATTTTGTAAATTATGAGTGTATTTATTCATCCTACATCTATTGTTGACGATAACGTTTTGATAGGGAATGACACCAAAATCTGGCATTTTTCTCATATACTTTCTGAAACATCCATTGGTGTACGTTGTTCATTTGGTCAAAATTGTGTAATCGGTCCAAGAGTTAAACTTGGTAACGGAGTAAAAGTTCAAAATAATGTTTCTATTTATGAAGGTGTCGAAGTCGAAGATGATGTATTTTTAGGACCTTCGATGGTTTTTACAAATGTGGTTAATCCAAGAAGTTTTATCATTCGTAAGCAAGAATTTAAAAAGACTCTACTAAAGAAAGGATGTTCTATTGGAGCTAATGCTACAATTATTTGTGGACTGACTGTAGGAGAGTATGCTCTGATAGGAGCTGGTACTGTAGTTACAAGAGATATAAAACCTTTTGAAATGGTCTATGGTGTTCCAGCTAAACATAAAGGTTGGGTTAGCATTGCGGGTAATAAACTTAATTTCAATGAAAATAATATAGCTGAAGATTCGTTTGATAATAGCAAATACAAACTTTCGAATAATTCAGTTAAACTAATTTATTAAACATGAAAATTCCTTTTATTGATTTACAATCTCAGTATCAATCTTATAAACATGAAATTGATTCAGCTATACATGCGGTGCTTGATACCTCTCAATATATTATGGGACCTGCTGTTAAAGAATTAGAGCTTAATTTAGCAAAGTATACAGGTGCTAAGCATGCTGTAGCATGTGCAAGTGGAACGGATGCACTTTTAATTGCATTATTAGCTATTGGAATTAAACCTGGGGATGAAATTATTACGACACCATTTACATTTATTTCTACAAGTGAAGTGATAAGCCAATTAGGTGCTATCCCAGTTTTTGTTGATATAGAAGAGGATTCATACAATATAAATGCACATGAAATTGAAGATAAGATTACCAATAGAACTAAAGCAATTATGCCCGTTTCTCTTTATGGACAGACTGCTGATATGGATTTGATAAATGAAATAGCCAATAGAAATAATTTGAAAGTAATAGAAGATGCTGCACAAAGTTTTGGTGCCACATATAATGGAAATAAAAGCTGTAACTTAAGTCATATAGGTTGCACTAGTTTTTTTCCATCGAAACCACTAGGCTGTTATGGTGATGGAGGTGCGTTATTCACTAGCGATGATAACTTTGCAGAAAAGGCAAGGCTATTTCTTGCTCATGGCTCTAAGCAAAGATATGTTCATGAAGTAATTGGTTTAAATGGTAGAATAGATACTATTCAAGCAGCTGTTGTAGGAGTGAAGCTTAAATACTTCGATGATGAAGTTCAAAAAAGAAAAAGTATAGGAAATCGTTATATTAATTTACTTAGGGATAAACAGCTCAAACTACCTGTCATCAGGGAAGGTAGAACTAGTGTTTTTGCCCAATTTACAGTGCAATCTGATAAAAGAGAGAAATTAATGTATCATCTTAAAAGTAAGGATGTACCTACAGCAATTCATTATCCGACTCCATTACATTTACAAAAATGCTATAAGTCGTTAAATTATAAAGTTGGGGATTTCCCAATTTCAGAAAAGGCAGCTAAGGAGGTTTTTTCTTTGCCAATGAGCCCATTTTTAACTGAAAAACAACAAACTTTTATTGTTGATTTATTTTAGATGGGTTAAATCTTTTAGTATTTAACCTATGGTGAATTTTAAGACAGACTTTAAAGACTCCGTATTCTACAAGAATATATTTATCCTTTTAAAGGGTTCTGTTTTAGCTCAGCTAATTCCCTTAATAATATCACCCTTTATAACTCGATTATACTCTCCTAAAGAGCTAGGTGTATTATCCTTATTTGCATCTATCTCAGTTATTTTAGGTTCAGTTGTAAATGGACGATATGAACAAGCACTAGTGTTGATTAAAACTGAGAACGAAGCTAAGCATTTAACTATACTGTCTTTGCTTATAAGTCTTATTGTTAGTTTTATCCTTTTTTTATTCTTTATTTTTTTTCAGCCTTATTTACTTGATTTTTTTAATGAACCAGATTTAGCCTTTTGGATTTATTTAATTCCTGTTGTGGTATTTTCAATAGGAGCATTTAACACTTTGAATTATTATGAATTAAGAAAAAAGAACTTTAAAAAGATATCTAATTCTGAAATTTATCGTTCAACTTCTTTTGCAGCTATTCAATTAAGTTTTCCATTAGTAAAATCAGGACTATTTGGTTTAATGATTGGAAAGATAATATCCTCTTTGATAGCTCCTTTTTATTTATGGAAAATTTCAAAATTTGAAATAGGTAAAGTGAATACCTCTTTGCTATTAATTCTAGCTAAAAGGTTCATTGATTTTCCGAAATACACCAATTTTTCAATATTATTAAATAACATAAGTGTAAATGCAATAAACTTGCTAATACCTGTTCTATATTCGACCTCATTATTAGGGCTCTATTCATTAATGTATAAAGTTTTAGCGGCTCCTTTTGCTTTTTTAGGTACTACTATCAATCAAGTTTTTTTGGAAGATGCTGTTCGTCAAAAGAACGAATTAGGACAAGCATATAAGCTAACAAAACGAATAATAATACAATTGACACTTATATCTGTCATATTTTTTGGGACAGCTTATTTTATAGTCGAAGATGTTTTTGCCTTTGTTTTTGGTGAAGATTGGAGAATGTCAGGGGTTTATGCTAAGTATTTGATACCTTTTTTTGTGTTCAAATTTATTGCCTCTCCTTTGACAAGCATTCATACTGCATTTGAGAAACAAAAATTAAGTTTCACATTGCAATTGATTATGTTTGTCTTATCTATGGGGAGTTTATTGTATGCACATATTAATTTGTTAATTTTTGAGCATTATTTACTGTTGTTTAGTTTCTTCATGTCAATTTTTTATATTTTCAGAATTGCAATAATTTTAAGAATTTCAAAAAATAATATGAGTTAGTATGAGTAAAGGCGTATTCTATAATTCATTTTTGACAGTCATTAGACAAGTTTTAAGCATAATTTTTGGTTTGTTCGCAATGATTATAATTGCTAGAGTACTGGGTAGCTCTGGACAAGGACAATATACACTAGCAATACTTCTGCCTAACTTGCTTTACACATTATTAAACTCTGGTTTATCTGTTTCAACAGTATTTTATATCGGTCAAAAAAAATATTCTGATTGTCAAATTTACTCCACTAATTTATTTACATCCTCATTATTAAGTATTGCATCAATTTTTATTGGCTTAATAATTATATTTTTTTTTAAAGGTTATTTTTTTGAAAGTTTGACTGTAAAGTTGTTGTTATACACTTTACTCATAATACCACTTTTATTCACTCAAAAAAATCTTCAAACTATTTTTCAAGGAAAAGAAGATTTTGAGAAATTTAATATGATTGTCATACTCAATCAATTAGGCCTATTACTTTTTGCTATACTTTTTGTTTTAGTACTAGACATGGGAGTTTTTGGTGCTGTTTTGAGTTTTGCTATGTCACAATTGTTAATGTTATTAGCTTCTTTTTATTTTTTAAAGGCTTATTACAACCTGTTACTTCCTAATCAAGTATCCATGAATTATGCTAAGGATAGTTTTATCTTTGGATTAAAGGGGCATATAAGTAATGTTTTATCCTTCATTAATTACAGGATTGATATTTTTATTTTAGCTTATTTTTTAGATGACATAGCTGTTGGCCTTTACTCTGTTGCAGTTTTAATTTCAGAACGAATATGGCTAGTCTCTCAATCTGTTTCTTCAGTTTTATTCGCAAGAGTAGCTAATTTGTCAGATGATGTAGAACGAAATAAATTTACATCATTAGCATCCAGAAATACCTTGCTGATAACATTTGTTGGGGGTCTAATTTTGGCTTTAGTTAGTCATTGGTTTATAAATTTATTTTTTGGAGAATCATATTCGCAGAGTGTAATTCCATTTTTATATTTGATTCCTGGTGTAGTTATATTTTCAATGAGTAAAGTATTAGCTAATGACTTCATAGGTCGAGGATATCCAGAAATAAACACCTACATTGCGTTTGTCACAGCATTATGCAACTTAGGGCTAAATTTTTGGCTTATTCCAAAATATGGTATTAAAGGAGCAGCAATAGCTACAACTTCATCTTACCTATTAGACGCTCTGATGAAGTCATGCTACTTTTCATTCAAGAATAATATCTCATTTAGTGAGTTTTATATCATTAAATTGTCCGATTTGACATTGTATAAAAATCAAATTAATAAATACTTAAAAAGATAACATGCACATTTTACTTTTGACATCTTCCTATAAAAGTAAATTTAATACAGTTAGCGCATTATTTTTTAGAGACCAAGCATTAGCATTGAAAAATAATGAAATGCAAGTTGGTGTGATTTGCCCTTTACCAATATCTCTTAAGGCAGTATGGCAAAGAAAATCCATTAACTTTAATGATGAAGAGTATAATGACAATGGTATTTATACACATGTGAGTCCTTTTTTGTCGATACCTAAGTGGTTTGAGAGGAGCCAAAAAATCAGGCTTAGTATAGGTCAGCAAATGTTTAAAAAATACATTGCCAATAATGGTAAGCCAGATATTGTTCATGTTCATTCTTTTTTAATAGGAGAATTAGCACTTTGGATTAAAGAAAACTATTCAATACCTTTTGTAATAACAGAACATTCATCAGGATTTTCTAGAAAAATATACTCTCAAAAAACAGTAAATTTTTCTAAAAAAGTTTTTGTAAATAGTAAAGCTTGTATTGCTGTAAGCGAGTCATTGTGCAATTTTATGTCAGATTTATTTAAAGTGCCCTTCAAATATATACCTAATTTAGTAGACACATCTTTTTTTACACTTAAACAGAAAAGTTATAGTGACGATTTTACTTTTTTAAATATTGGTCATTTAGATAAAAAGAAAAATCAAGCTGAATTAATAAGAGCATTTTCTAATCAGTTTAAGAATAAATATAAATATCGATTAAATATTGTTGGTCAAGGTACTGAATTTGAAACTCTCAATAATTTAATTGATGATTTGGAAGTTCATGATCAAGTTCATTTATTAGGCAAGAAATCACGAGAAGAAGTGAAAGACATTATACATAACTCTGATTGTTTTGTATTAGCCAGTAAATATGAAACATTTGGAGTAGTATTAATAGAAGCCATGGCTTGTGGATTATCAGTTTTATCCACCAAATCGGGTGGACCTGAGTCTATTATAGTTAATGATGCACTTGGCATATTATGTAAACATGAGGAATTAGAAAAAGGATTGATAGAGATAACAGAAACGAAGTTTGATTCTAAACTTATAAGAGATTATGTTATAGATCATTTTTCTGAAGATATTATAGCAAATAAGTTAATTCAGATTTACAATGACTAGTTCAAGTCACTTTACTGAAAATTTCATAATTGTACTAATTATTACGTCAATCTTTTTTCCAACCATACCAATTGGAATTGACATTAGGATTGACGATTTAATTGCACTTTTTTTAATTCCTTTGTTGATAACGGTAAGACCTAATTTTAAAATAAACAGATTAGTTATTTCTTACTCATTAATCCTCTTTCTGTTCTTCTTATCGATACTTTTTGGCTATTTGTACCTTGGTGTTCCACATTCTATTCGAGATTTAAACGAGTTTGTTAGAGTATTAAAACCTTTCTTAATTATAATAGCAGTAAGTTATTGTGATTCAGAAAAGCTATTAAGAAAAATTCATTCTTTTTTTAAATATGGTGCGTTATTTATAATTCTTATTGGTTTTTTGGAATTTTTTAATTTTCCTGGCTTCAGAAAATTCATCTCAATTATTTTTACCGGTTTTAGCTTTGAAAAATTAGATAGAGTTAGAATTGTGCTTACAGCTGGGAATCCAAATGTTGCAGCAGGCCTTGTTACCTTTTTTGTGATATATATTCTTCAAGAAATGTTAATGACTAACAAAAGATTTATTAACAGTATTTTATTGTCATTATTAGTCATTATATTGTTGATGACATCATCAAGAACGTCAATCATTGTATTTGTTGTTATACTATTTGCAAGCTTATTATATCACTTTCAAAACAATAGGTTTTTTGCTTTTATGATATTGGCTTTGTGTGTAGCTATAGTTTTACCAATTATACAATATTTTGATTATTTAGTTATTGGATTTAGCACTTTTAGTGAAGGAGAAAATACTTCAATGCTTTTGAGATATCAACAATGGGCTGAAGCATTCAATTTATTTTTAAAATCACCTTTCATTGGTTGGGGCCCTGCAAAAGAAATTCATACAACTATTGTTGATAACGAGCACTTATTATTGTTGAGACGTTATGGCATTTTGGGATATCTAGCTGTTATGAATTTTATTTTTGGGTTCATTTGGGTTCTTTTTAGAAAAAGAAGAAAGTTCAGTTCAATAAATTTATTTCACAAACGTATCGCATTAACTTCATTATTTTCTTGTTTAATGATTTTTATATTAATGATAACTAATAACTTTTTTTCGGGATATCAATTAATGCCGTTATTTGTTGTTATGATAACTTTAGTTGAAAATAAATTGAATACTGTTTAAACGATGAGTTATTTATTAATATTCCTTTTTCTCACTTCAATCTTTTGTAATGTAGCCTTTGGTCTTGGTCCAAATCTATATCCGTTGAGACTTGTCTTACCTGTTACATTGCTTTATTTTTCAGTATTATTTTTTCAAAAGGTAATTTTATTCAAAGAAAAGTTACATCTTAACATTATCGTCTTATTATCCATTTTGTTTTTCTTGTATAGCTTTTTACAAACTTCAATGGTTAGCTATTTAAGGTTTGACCTTTTGGGGTCACATTATGAGCTGAATGCTATTTTAAATTATGCTTTTTTAGCTGGTCTAATAACTACCATTTATCTTATTATAATAACGAAAAAAGACCTTTTTTTTAAACAGATTAAATACTCAATATTACTTTTTTATCTGTCTTATACCCTCTATGCAATTTATGAAATTATAACTGGTCATCATCTATCGACTTCTGATTTAGTAGATGCTCCTTGGTGGATGCGTCATGTTCCTACGGTCGTTTATTTTAATTCTAATGATTTTGCAGCCATATTTACAATGATGTTTATGTTTTTGTTGTCTTCCTTTGACAAGGACAAAACACAAAAAACAGTTTTTATACTTGCAATTTTTACAATTCATATTCTGATTATTTATTATTCACAAAGCCGTTTAGCTTTGATTATGTCACTGTTGTTTTTTATTTATCGCTACCCTTATAATGTATTCAAATTAATAGGCTTGTCTTTAATTGGTGTTTTATTCTTTTGGGTATTTTCTAATGACTCTTCATTTATGCAAACATTGGATAGTTTTGTTGCATTAAAAGATGATTTAAGATTTAGTGAAAGGCAATCCACCTCTGTTAGATTGTATCTTTACAAATACGCCCTAATTTCGCCATTATCAAATTTCGGTTTAGGATTTGGAATAGACTATTCTGCCGAATATTTTAGAACTATCAATGATGCTAATTTACATAACATCATAAATCCTCATTCATATATACTCGAGTTATTAATCAATAGTGGTGTGTTAGTGGTCTTATATTACATTATAATAAATACCATACTTTTAGTAAGTAATTGGAGTAATAAAAACTATGACCTATTTATTCAAATCATTATTTATAACTTGTTATTATTTTCTTCAAGTTCTTCCACTTTTTTGTGGCCGATTTACCTATTTTTTATTGTTTACATTTGCAAAACGCCACATAAATCAACAACCTAAAAATTAAGTTTTTAAATTATCACACTATGGACATTTTTAATTTATTGAAATCTATTTTAAACTTTTACCAACGACAATGGAAGTTTATACTAATCTTTCTCCTTTCAGGTGCTATATTAGGATTTGTTTATGATGTGGTTAAAACCCCATATTATGAGACTTCTGCTACTGTAACTTCTGGGCTTTCCTATTTCGAAGGAATAATAGATCCTAATGAGTTAGATTATCCAATCATTGATCAAAAAATAGCTATAAATATGGTCAATGCCTTGGCTGAAATAGTCGAAAAGAATGAATATGAAATTTTAGCTAAAAAATTAAATATTGATTTAGAGGTTGCCCAATCAATTAAGTTTATTGAAGCTGAGCAACTTTATGAGCTAGATTTGGAAAATAGAAGACAAAAATTATCACAGTTTTTAATAACTGCAAGAATAACGGACAATGCTTCAATTCGTATTTTTAGTGATGCACTTTTAAGTTTCTTTAATCGTAATGGTTATTCAAATAAGAATTACAAGTTATTTCAAGAACAATCTCCCAAGTTTTTGAATTATATCGATGATGAGATTGTTGATTTAAAAGCCTACAGAAATAGTATGTTAGTTAAGTCTGAAGTTGAATTGAGCTCAATTTCTATAGCTAATGATAAAAGTGAAGTCCTTCAGAATCAAATCATTCAATTGTATGAAAAACGACAAGCAATTGAGAGAAATATAGAGTTATTAAAACCGCTTTCTTATGTTTCAAATTTCCCAGTTTATAAAAAGCCAAAAGATAGAACATGGTTTAGAATTGGTGTTCTTTCAGTAGTTTTCTTCTTAATGGGAATTGTAATAGCTATGTTTAGAGATGTTTATGTTATTTTGCGTAAATAATGAAAGTATGTCACCTTTCATCGGTACATCCAAGAAATGATATTAGGATATTTCTCAAAGAGTGTATATCACTTAAAGATGCTGGATTTGATATCAGTTATGTTGTAGCTGATGGTTTAGGGAATGATGAAATTCAGACTATTAAAATAATTGATGTAGGTAAACTTAAACATCGATTCACTCGTATGTTTTTATCAAGTCTTAAAGTTGTCATTAAAGGTGCAACAATCAAAGCAGATGTTTATCATTTTCATGATCCAGAATTAGCACCTTTTTGTTTAGTCTATCGCTTACTTGGTAAAAAAGTAATTTTTGATGTTCATGAAAACGTTGCTGAACAAATACAAGATAAACCGTGGCTTGGTAATTTTCAGAAAAAATTTTTAAGTAGATTGTTCAATTTTTTGAACAAGTTTTTTGCAAGAACATTTTACACAATTATAGCTGAAAAATCTTATTCTAATATGTATGATAAAATAAGCTTAAATTTTCCATTGACAACAATCCTGAATTATCCAAAGCTTAATTTCTTTAAATCTTATCAAAACTGTAAAAGAAGTGGTAATGAGTTTTTTTACATTGGAGGCGTAAGTAATAATAGAGGTTTAGATACAATTCTCGAAGCTTTTGATATTTTAGATAGAAAAAATATTGACTTTAAAATGCATTTTGTTGGAGCTATTTCAGATAAACCTAATTTTGAAAAGTATCCTAATCTTTTAGATAAAGTCATTTTTTATGGAAGAAAGAATCTCGAATATGGATATGAAATTTCTAGACAATGCGTAGCAGGATTAGCGATTTTAAAACCGATAGGTAATTATGTAAAGTCATACCCTACAAAAGTATTTGAGTATATGGCTGTCGGATTGCCTGTAGTAACTTCAAACTTCAGTTTATATAAAGAAATTGTTGAAGATAATGATGTTGGATGGTGTGTTGACCCTAATTCGCCTACTGATATCGCAGACGTTTTAATTAAAATTATTAATACAAAAACTATTGATAAAATTAGTCAGAGGGCAGTTGAACAATCTTCAAATTATTCTTGGAAAAATGAAGAAAAAAAACTTTTAATGTTATACCGAACAATCCTGGAGTAAGTTGAAAATAAAAAATAAAAATATCTGGATAATTAATCAGTATGCTGGTTCATCTAGTCATGGTATGACTTACAGGAGTTATTTTTTAGCAAAAGAATTAATAAAGCGTCATAGGGTGACTATTTTTTCAGCTTCTTTTTCTCATGTTATGAGTAATCCACCTTCTGTTTCTAAAACCTATACAGAGGAAAATATTAATGGCGTTGAATACCTTTGGTTAAAGGTGCCAACTTATAATAGCTCTAAAAGTTTAGGCAGGGTATTTAGTATGTTCATCTTTTTATATCGCCTTTTCTTTTTAAATGTAAAAAAACGTGATAATCCTGATGTAATCATTGTCTCTTCTACTTCACCTTTACCTATCTGGAAGGCCTATTTTTGGGCTAAACGATTTAATTCTAAATTAATTTTTGAAGTAAGAGATATTTGGCCTTTGTCAATAATTGAATTAGGAGGTTTTAAAAAAATAAATCCTTTTGTGGTATTATTGCAGATAACAGAAAATTTTGCGTACAAGGTTTCAGATTATGTAGTTTCTGTTTTACCTAATGCATTTGAACATATGAAGCATCACGGTTTAGACTTGTCAAGATTTAAGTATATTCCTAATGGAATTAAAATTGAAACTTTGATAAAATCCGAAAAGGTTAATAAAGATGTATTTAAAATAGGTTATGCGGGTACATTAGGTATTGCTAATGCATTAAAATATTTAATTTATGCTGCTAATCTAATCAAAGAAAATAATATTGAAATTCACTTGCTCGGTAACGGTCCCGAAAAGAAAGCCTTAATGAAAATAGTAAAGGATAAAAATATTTCTAATGTATATTTTCATGATGCTGTCCCTAAGAATAAGGTTGGTATTTTTCTTGCTAAAATGGATGTCTTATTTATAGGTTGGCACTATTCCAAAATATACAGATTTGGAATTTCAGCTAACAAGTTGTTTGATTATTTAGCATCGGCTAGACCAATTATACATTCTGTTGATGCTGTAAATGATCCTGTCTTTGAGGCTAGAGCTGGAATTTCAGTTAAGCCTGAAAACTCTAAAGAAATCGCGGATGCTATTTTAAAGCTTTACAAAATGCCGGAGTCAAAACGGAATGAGTTAGGTCAAAATGGGAGAGTATTTGTAAAAAAGTATCATTCATATGAACAATTAGCCAAAAAATATGAGTATTTATTTATTTAGTTTAATTGTCTTAGTAATAATTATGTTGATTTATCAAAAAATTGCCAAGCGATTTGAAATAGTAGACAAACCAAATCATCGCTCTTCTCATGAAAGTATAACAATCAGAGGAGGTGGTATTGTGTTTCCTATTTCTGTTTTTATGTATTTTACATGTTGTGGATTTCAATACCCATTATTTGTATTAGCTGTTTTAATTATTTCAGCTATTAGTTTTATGGACGACATTAAGCCTTTAAATACATCTATAAGGTTGGTGTTTCAATTGATATCTGTATTGCTCGTCATATTACAGTTGATTTCACAATTACCTTTAATTTATTTACCAATTGTTTTATTCATACTACTTGGAGGTGTTAATGCCTATAACTTCATGGATGGTATTAATGGAATAACTGGTTCTTATAGCTTAGTTTTATTATCTACATTTTATTACATCAACCAATCGATATTATTTGTAGATACAGATTTAATAATCTTTGCTTTAATATCCGTAATAGTATTTTTATTTTTTAATTTTAGAACCAAAGCACTTTGTTTTTCTGGAGATGTTGGCAGTTTATCAATTGCATTGCTGATTCTTTTTTTACTTTTTAAATTAATAGTTTTCACAGCTCAACCTCTTTACGGTTTATTTTTGATAATTTATACAATTGATAGTGGTTATACACTGATTAGCAGAAAGCTAAATGGTGAAAATATCTTTCAACCTCATAGAACTCATTTGTATCAACAATTAGTACATCTCAAAGGCTTTTCACATTTGTATGTTTCTTTCTTATTTTCTTTTATTCAATTAGTATTAAATTATTTCATTATTTTTCA
>CAJWWC010000010.1 GCA_913048435.1 uncultured Flavobacteriales bacterium
TTGTAGGGAAAAGTTCCTCCAGAAATATTTGAATTTATTATTCCATCAGAACCACCATAACAACTTACATCAGTTGTAAATAGCTCAGCTCTTAATTTTTGTGGTTGATTAATAAATATAGTATCAGCTTTTGTACATCCCAATTCATCTTCAACAACCACCCAATACTCACCAAAACCTGAGGTAATAGATGATGAACTATCACCAGTTGACCACATGTAAGTTAAATTTCCAGAGCCTCCATTACTGGAAATGGTAGCTGTCCCATCTAAAGATTCAAAACATGACGTTGGTGTTGAACTCAACTGAGAAAAAATTTCATCATTTTCATGAATAAATACTGAATCAATTACACTACAGCCTCTAGAATCAATAACTTCAACAAAATAAATACCCGAACTCAGTTGTTCAGCATAAGATTCTACATGTCCACTACTCCAATTGTAAAAATATGGTGGAGTACCACCATCAACCTGAACATTTGCAGATCCTGTTGCAGAACCGTGACAACTAATATTTACATTTTGTAATTGAATATCTAATGGTGTAGGTGATTCTGTTATGTCTACACTCAAACTACTCAAACAGTCATTATTATCAGTAATTTCAAGATTATAAGTGCCTGATTCTAAGTTAAAAAGAAAAGGAGAATTTATATTACCGTTGTTGACCCAATCAAATTCATATGGTGGAGTACCACCACCAGTAATATTTACTATTATTTGTCCATCATTACCTCCATGACAAGAGATATCATTTTTAGTGTATGAAACAGAAATAGGATTTGGATGAGTGACTGAAACCTCATCGGTTGCTTGACAACCATTATCATCTTCAACTATCAAATAATAACTTCCCGCAGGAACTGTCAATAAAGAATCTGAACCTACAACTTGATCAGTTCCAGAATTAAACCAAGTGTAAGAATATCCTAAACTTACATTTCCACCTGAAATTTCTTGTACTTGAACAGTTCCTGTACTATCACTTGCACAATTAACATTTGTAGATTCTGTCAAAACTTGTATTGCAGGTTGTGCGGAGCCAACACCGACACTATCACTAATAATACAACCGATTCCATCTTTAACCTTTATATCATAAAAACCAAAATCAAGATCATTAAAATTATAAAAATCAAAATAATTTATACCACCATCTATAGAATATTGAATTGGTGAAATAGCAGAATTTTCAGCTAAAATTATTATAGAACCATCAGAATAACCTTGACAACTTACTGGTTGACTAAAAATATCTAAACTAAAATCATCTGCTGCTGTTGTTGGTACCAAGATTGTACTTGAACAACCTACTGAGTCAACTCCTTGAAGAGTGTAAGTAATTGAAGACAATGTAGAAATTTCAATTGAACTTCCAGTATCAGATGATATAGAAATATCTGGAGTCCAATAAAAATTTTCAGCACCGAAAGCATTAACTTCAACTGGTATTCCACCACAAACTAATATTTCTTGAGGTGAATATGATATTTCAGGCAATGATTGTTCAAATAGTTCTAATTCATGAGTATCAGAACAACCATTGAAATCTGTAATTGTTAAACTATAAATTCCTGGCTCATTTACTGTAATTTGATTGGTACTACCAAAATCTCCCCAATCAAAATTAAAAGGAGGTGTTCCACTGTTTACAATAGGATCAATTATATATACATCTCCGTCGCAATAACTGTCTTGAAGAGGTAAAACTATTTCTGGAACAGGCTGTGAATATACTCTCAATGAATCTGATTGAACAGTACAACCTGTTGAGTCAGTAGCTTGTACCCAATAGTACCCAGGAGTAGCAGAAATACTTTGAGTAGTTTCTCCAGTATTCCAAAGAAAATCAAAATTTTCTCCTCCAACATTAGCTGTTAGTATTATTGGAGTCCCACAATTAGTGAATATTTCATTAGAATCAACATCAAGACTATTTTCAACAGTCAAAGGTGGTGATGAAAAACTACCAGCTTCTAGTAAAACAAATGATGACAGTCCAGTATCTGTACCATCGGCTATAGCTAATCTAATATGATATGTTTCTCCACAAAGAACATTAGCTTCTGCTGTGATAACTGTAGTAAAACCATCTATAATTGGATTTATTGTATTATCACCGTTGTCTTGATTAGACACAAAAAGTGCAGGATTGTAAGTAGAATTAACTGAAGATATAGTTATAGGCAAATCTACTCCTAAGCTGTTAGCTTCTGTACTTTCAAATGTAGCAATATTAATACTTCCATTGGGATATTCAGGAGGACTAGAGTATGGTCCAATTATATTTGGACCGGAAATAAAAAAACCAAAAACGTCATTGAATTGAGTATTTTCATAGGCAAAGTACTCTTCAGAAGCAAAAACATATTGAAACGAAAGGTATGAAGAAACTGGTACAAAGTCAAATTCTAATATAGCAACATCGTTTACAGACGTTACATCAAAATCTTGTCCAATTAGGTCAGGAACAGAACTTGCTAATTCTAATAAATCAGGATCATTTACAGCATTAGCAAAAAAACCTCCAAAAGCACCAGGAACAATTTCCAGTATATCACCTGTTCCCATTATTATTCCACTGTCTAAACCAATATTACTATTTTCTCCATTAAAAAAACCTATTTGTAGTGGATCTCCTTCAAAAATATGATTTGTGGCAAATACTCCTTCACCTAATAATAAACTGTCAACAAGAAAAACCGGAGAATTAAAGGGAGGATTAGAATTTGTAGTGATTTGACTAAATAAGTATGAATAATTTACAGTAGCAAATAATATTAGTAAAAAAAGAGGTTTAAAAGCAATCATATTGAATCATAAATAAACTAGTGCAATTTAATAAAAGAATTCTTATAAAATAAACAAAATATTTTATAGGATATTTATCAATCAAATAATTTTTTTAAATAAATATTCAACTATTTTTAAGTTGGAGATTATGTAAAAGTTTATATTTACCATTATAAGAGAGTAACTCCTCATGATTTCCTTCTTCTATTATTCTTCCCTTTTCTAACAAAATTATTTTATCTGCATTTTGAATTGTTGCCAATCGATGTGCGATCACAATTGAAGTTCTTTCTTTTGTTAATTTTTCTGAGGCGCATTTTAAAAGAGATTCACTCTCAGAATCTATATTTGATGTAGCCTCGTCTAAAATCAATATTTTAGGATAATTTAGATAAGCTCTCACGAATGAAATTAATTGTTTTTGACCTAGTGATAACATTCCACCTCTTTCTCTAACATTGAAGTGATATCCATTTGGAAGGGATTTAATAAAATCGTCAATTTCAATTTCCTTTGCATAGGCTCTAACCTTTTCCAAATCTATCTGCCTTCCTAATACAATGTTATTATAAATACTATCAGAAAATAAAAACACGTCTTGCAATACAACAGAAACATTTTTTCTTAGTGATTTTAGATCATATTCGAGATAATTTACACCATCTATATAGATAGCTCCCTGATTAATTTCATAATTTCGAGTCAATAAATTAATAATAGAGGACTTTCCTGCACCAGTTGCTCCAACTAAAGCTAAGGTTTCTCCTGCAGAAACTTTAAATGACACGTCTCTCAACACCCAATCCTTAGCATTATATGCAAACCAAACATTCTTAAACTCTATATCACCTCTACAATTATCAAGTGAGATTTTGCCTAAATTTGAAATTGATTCATTTGTATCTATTACTTTGAAAACTCTTTCTGAAGCAACCATACCCATTTGTAAAACATTAAAACGATCAGCTAACTGACGAATAGGCCTAAACAACATGTGAATGTATAATATAAAAGCTATCAATTCTCCAAGTGTAACGTCTGTAGTCGTTGCAGCCTGGACACCTCCCCACCAGATAAGTAATCCTATAGAAATAGCTGATAAAATTTCAACAATTGGAAAAAATATAGAATAATACCAAATTGACCTAATATGAGCTTTTTTATGATTATCATTAATAGATTTAAATCTTTCAAACTCAATATCTTGTCTGTTAAACAACTGAACTATATACATTCCAACAATATGCTCTTGAACAAAAGTGTTTAAAGCAGACACTTGTTTTCTAACATCTTGAAATGCTTCTTTAATGGAACGCTTAAACCAGTATGTAGCTACTAGCAATAATGGAATTGATGCTAAGCTAAATAATGCCAATCGCCAATTGGTTATAAACATAACGACAATGACAATAATTAACTTTAGAATATCAGCAATGATAACTAATAAGCCTTGAGAAAATATGTCTGAAATGGTTTCTATATCAGAAACAACCCGAGTCACCAAAGCTCCTATCGGATTCTTATCAAAGTATTGTTGTTTAAAATGAATTATTTTTTTGTAAACCTGCAATCTCAAGTCTCTAATTACACTTTGACCTAAAAAATTGGACCAATATGTGTAAAAGTATTGTAATATACTTTCGGCAAATAATAAACCTACTAATAAAAGAGTTATAATAAGTAGTTTATCTTCATTTGGAGTTAAAATGTAGTTATCAAAAGCGTACTGTATTAATAATGGTCGTGCTGGTGACAAAAAAGCAATCAAAATTGCAAATATTGCTGTACCACAAAAAATATTTAAATACGGTTTTACATAGTTTAAAACTCTCTTTAACAATGGTGCATCAAAAGTTTTACCGCTTACTTCAGTCATAACCAAATAGATTTAGGATATCTAATTTTTGTAAGATATAAAGCATTTGCAGGAACAGAAGTTCCGGCCTGTGCCCTATCTTTTGACTTTATGATTTGTACAAAATCATCAATACTTATTTTACCTACACCAACATTGATTAAAGTACCTACAATAGCTCTTACCATATTTCTCAAAAATCGGTCAGCTTGAATAGTAAAAATAAGCGTATCACCCTTTTGCTCCCAAACTGCTTTATTTATTTTACAATTATTAGTCTTAGTTTGTGTATGTAATTTAGAAAATGAAGTAAAATCAATGAAATCAAATAACCGACTTGCGGCTTTATTCATCAATTCCATATCAACATGCTTGTGTAATAAATAAGCTCTATTTACCATAAACGGATTTTTATTTTTATAAACTACATACTCATAGGTTCTTGAAATCGCATCAAATCGACAATGCGCAGTAGTTTTTACCTTTCTGATAGATTTTACAGAGATGTCTTCAGGAAGAAAAGAATTAAGACGATAAACGATATTACTGCAAGTTAGATTGGAGTCGTAATCAAAATGAGCAAAAAATTGCTTAGCATGAACCCCTGCATCAGTACGTCCAGCTCCCATTACTCCAATTTTTTCACTCAATATTGTAGCCATAGCTTTCTCTAATTGCTCCTGAACTGTTATAGAATTAGATTGAACCTGCCACCCATGATAGTTAGAACCATCATACATTATTTCAATAAAATATCGCTTCATGTTTTGAATATTGCGAAGATATTCAAATGAAATTAGAAAATAACTATTTGACTAAATTTAAAAATAATAACATAATTAATAAATTGCTTAGAAATAAAATTTCATTCAAAAAAGCAATAGATTTAGATTTGTGGCGTTTGATCCTTGAAAAAATTAAAGCACTTTATTAAATTTGCATTTATTTAAATTTAAACTATGGATTCAACTTCAAATGTCAGTATCAAAGAATTAAACGACAAAATCAATAAAGAAAGCGCTTTCATCGATATGCTAATGATGGAAATGAACAAAGTAATCGTAGGTCAAAAACATATGACAGAACGCCTTCTTATAGGATTACTTTCCAATGGTCACATTTTATTAGAAGGTGTGCCTGGCCTAGCAAAAACACTAGCTATAAATACTCTAGCAAATACTATTGATGCTAATTTCAGCAGAATACAATTTACACCTGACTTATTACCTGCCGATGTTTTAGGAACACAAATATATAGTCCCAAAAACGAAACATTTTCGGTTAAAAAAGGACCTATTTTTGCTAATTTCATATTAGCTGATGAAATCAATCGTGCACCAGCTAAAGTTCAATCAGCTCTTTTAGAAGCTATGCAAGAGCGTCAAATCACAATAGGCGATGAAACGTTTAAGTTAGATGAGCCATTTCTAGTTTTAGCCACACAAAACCCAGTTGAGCAAGAAGGAACTTACCCTCTACCAGAAGCGCAAGTTGATCGATTTATGCTAAAAGTAATTATAGACTACCCTACAAAAGATGAAGAAAAACTAATAATAAGAAATAACTTAGCAAAATCTTTCCCTCAAGCCAGTCAAATTCTCAAACCCAAGCAGATAATTACTGCTAGAGAACTTGTTAAAGAAGTGTATATGGACGAAAAAATCGAGCAATATATTGTAGATATTGTTTTTGCAACGCGTTTTCCAGAAAAATTTGGCTTAACAAAATTCAAAGACTTGATAAGTTTTGGCTCTTCACCAAGGGCAAGTATCAGCTTGGCATCTGCAGCTAAAGCATTTGCATTTATACAACGAAGAGGGTATGTAATACCTGAGGATGTTCGTTCTATTTGCCACGATGTTCTTAGACACAGAATAGGTTTGTCTTACGAAGCTGAAGCTGAAAATATTAGTAGCGAAGATATTATTACTGAAATTCTAAATACTGTTGAAATTCCATAATGGAGACCAGTGAATTATTAAAAAAGGTTCGAAAAATTGAATTGAAGACTAAAGGTCTTTCCAATCATATTTTTGCAGGAGAATACCACACTGCATTTAAAGGTAAGGGAATGGCTTTTAGCGAGGTTAGAGAATATCAGCCAGGTGATGACATCAGAACCATAGACTGGAATGTCACGGCTCGTTTCAATAACCCATTTGTAAAAGTTTTTGAAGAAGAAAGAGAAATGACCGTCATACTTATGATTGACGTTAGTGGCTCTAAAAACTTTGGAACACAAAATCAAATGAAACAAGAGTTGGTGACTGAATTATCGGCAGTCATTGCTTTTTCAGCTATACAAAATAACGATAAAATTGGAGTTATTTTCTTTAGTGACAAGGTCGAGAAATTCATTCCGCCAAAAAAAGGAAAGTCACACATTCTAAGAATTATTAGAGAATTAATTGCATTTGAACCCGAAAACAAAGGAACTAATATTGGCGAAGCATTACGCTATTTCAATAATGTTATAAAAAAACGTAGCGTTTGTTTTGTATTATCTGATTTCATTGCTGATGACTTTGACGCACCACTAAAAATAGCCAACAAAAAACACGACTTAGTAGCCATCAGGATTCATGATTTAAGAGAAGAGGAATTACCAAACGTAGGACTTGTTCAATTGAGAGACTCCGAAACAGGACAAATCAAATGGATTGACACAAGTAGCAAAGAAATAAGAAACTCTTATCAAAAAAGTTATATAGAAAATGAAAAGTCCATAAATCAATTGTTTAAAACAAGCGGTGTTGATACTATTCAACTGCGTACTGATAATGATTACATTAAGCCATTAATCCAATTTTTTAAACGAAGAGGTAAATGAAAAAGCTAATAATACTTCTTCTACTACCCAGCGCTTTGTTTGCACAATTAAGCGTCAAAGTTGATAGCACCAATATACTTATTGGTGATCAAATAAACTTTAGCATAAAGGCAAATGTTTTCGAGGGCGAAAACCTTCCTTATTTTACTGATACTATAGGTGCTCTAGAAATTGTTTCTAAATCGGTATTAGATAGCACAAAAACGGATGAAGGATGGCAACTCATACAAAACTATGTATTAACAGCTTGGGATAGCGGGGTTTATTATATACCTTCTATTCAGTTTAAGTCGTTTGTTAGTGACTCTATTGCAATATTAGTTAACACAATAGAAATGGCAGAAGATGCTGAACTTAAGGACATTAAAGCACCAATACACACTCCTATTACTTTTGAGGAACTAAGCCCCTACCTTCTAGCACTTCTCATTCTTAGCCTTTTAATTTACGCCATAAGATGGTATTTCAAAAACAGAAAGATAACTCAAGTAGAAACCGAAACTTTTAAAAGAGTAGTACCACCCTACGAAATTGCTCTTAACGAACTTGAAAAACTAAATGCTAAAAAATTATGGCAAGAAGACAATGTAAAAGAATATTATAGTGAACTTTCTGAAATCATTAGAACTTACATTGAAAACGGTATTGGTACTCCAGCAATGGAAATACCAACTCAAGAAATTCTTTTTCAGCTTCACCAAAAAGGAATTGATACTACTAAGCTAAAAGAACTTTTGACTAGAGCTGATTTAGCCAAATTCGCCAAGGCAAAGCCTTTAAAAATAGAAAATGAAGAAAGTCTAAAAATAGGATACGACTTTGTTCACCAAACAAAACCTCAAAAAGAAATCGATGATGTGGAATAATTGGACATTCTATAACCCCGATTTTTTATACGCCCTAGCATTAGTGCCATTATTGTGGGTATGGTATTACTTTAGACAAAAAGAACAAGCTGCACAACTACAAATTTCTTCTTTAAAAGGTATTACTCAAAATAGCTGGAAGGCAAAAGGACGCCATCTTTTATTTCTATTTAGGACCATAGCTTTATCCATTCTAATAATTGCATTTGCCCGACCACAATCGACCTTGTCTTGGGAAGATATGACCACAGAAGGTATTGATATTGTCATCTCAATGGATATTTCGGGGAGTATGTTAGCTCAAGATTTAAAACCCGATAGATTGGAAGCTTCAAAAAATGTGGCTATAAATTTCATTTCTGGACGTTCTAATGATAGGATTGGACTAGTGATTTTCAGTGGCGAGAGTTTTACTCAATGTCCATTAACTACAGACCACCAAGTGTTGCAAAACTTATTTGCAAATGTTAAAAGTGGAATGGTTGAAGATGGAACTGCCATCGGTATGGGCTTAGCTACTGCTGTAAACAGGCTAAAAGAAAGTGAGGCTATAAGTAAAGTTATTATTCTATTGACCGATGGAGTCAATAATCAAGGCTCGGTAGCCCCTTTAACAGCTGCTAAGATTGCACAGAAGTTCGGCATAAGAGTTTATACCATTGGTGTTGGTACACAAGGATATGCCCCTTACCCTTTTAAAACACCTTTTGGTACAACAGTATATCAAGATGTCGAAGTACAAATAGACGAAGAAACACTACAAAATATAGCCTCTGTGACTAATGGTCAGTATTTTAGAGCAACTTCAAACAAAACTCTAGAGTCTATTTATAGAGAAATCGATCAACTGGAAAGGTCAAAAATTGAAGTCAAAGAATATCATAAGAAGAAAGAAGAGTTTTTTCCTTTTGCACTTTTGGCATTAACTTTATTAATTATTGAATTTACACTCAAACACACTACATTTAGAAGTATAACATAATGTTGAGATATGAAAATAGCGAATGGTTGTTTTTATTGGTTCTGATACCGATAATAATATTCGGATTTATCCTTTCTTCAAGATGGAGAAAAAAAGCTATTGGAGTTTTTGGACAACTTAAGCTAGTATATAAACTTATGCCTATGGCCTCAGAGTTTAAGCTACTATTCAAATTTATTTTATTCGCTATTGCAATTGGCTCACTCATTATAGGCATTGCCAACCCTCAGATTGGCTCCAAAATGGAAGAGGTAAAAAGAGAAGGAGTCGATTTAATGATTGCTATTGATTTATCAAATAGTATGTTGGCTGAAGACCTGCAGCCTAATCGCTTAATGAGAGCTAAACAATCCATATCTAAATTGATTGACAGACTTGATGGCGACAGAATAGGACTGATTGTTTTTGCTGGTGATGCTTATGTACAGCTGCCAATTACAACCGACTACTCTGCTGCTAAGTTATTTTTAACTTCCATTAATACTAGTATAGTACCTACTCAAGGAACAGCAATAGGAAAAGCTATTGAATTATCAATAAAAAGTTTTAATTTAAATAATGACCAAAACAAAGCCATCATTGTTATCACAGATGGTGAAAATCACGAAGATGATGCCATTGAAAAGGCTAAAGAAGCACAAGAATTAGGTATTTTTGTACATACTATAGGAATGGGTTCAGCTGAAGGTGGCCCTATTCCAATTAAAAATAGATACGGCACTATAACATCTTATCAAAAAGACAGAGAAGGTAATACTATTATTACTAACTTAAATGAAGAAATGCTCAAACAAATAGCCCAATCAGGTGGAGGCTCCTATATTCGAGCTAATTCAACACAAAGTGGTTTGAATGCTTTATTCAAAGAAATAAACAAAATGGAGAAAAAGGAAATTGGCTCAAAATTATTTACCGATTATAAGGACCGATTCCAATGGTTTATTGGATTGGCTATAATTCTTCTAATTATAGAAACACTTATAAAGGGAAGAAAAAATAAATGGAGTAGTAAAATTAATTTATTTGAAGAAGATGAAAATTAGACTCACATTATTTGTTATTCTACTAAACACAGTTGTTGTTTTTGCTCAACACCCCAATAATAAAATTAGAAAAGGTAATACAGCATATAAAGACAGTTCCTACAACGAAGCTGAACAACAATATAGAGAAGCATTGATGAAAGACCAAAGCTCATATGAAGCTTCTTTTAATATGGCTGATGCTATCTACAAACAAGAACGTTACAGTGAAGCTAATTCATTATTCAAAGCTCTATCAGAAAAAACTGATGATAAAATAAAAAAGTCAGAAAGCTATCATAACTTGGGAAATTCATTACTTAAAGAGCAAAAATTAGACGAAGCCATAGAAGCCTATAAAAATGCACTACGAAACAACCCAAAAGACTTGGACACTAAACACAATTTGGCATACGCTATGCGAATGAAAAATCAAAGTCAAGAGCAAGAAAAAGAAGAGCAAAAGGAAGAAGAAAAAGAAGAAGAAAACAAGGAAGAAAAAGAGGAACAAAAAGAAAAAGATAAAGGTGAAAACCAAAATGAAAAAGGAGAACAATCAGAAGAAGAGAAAAAAGAAGAACCTAAACAACCTCAAGATCCCAATGAGATGACTGAAGAAGAAGCTCAACAAATTTTAGATGCATTACAACAACAAGAAAAAGAACTTCAGGAGGACTTACAAAAAAAGAAACAAAAGGGGGTAAAACTCAAAATTCTTAAGGATTGGTAGATGAAAAATTGGATTATTTACATATTTGCTTTTTTACCTTTCCTCTCATTCGGACAAAGCTTAGAGTTAAGTATTAGCAAAAATCCAGTAGCTGTTGGCGAAGAATTTAGAATAGATTTCAATCTAAATGGAGAAGGTACAGGCTTTAATCCGCCTAACTTGAACGGGCTAAGGAAAATCAGTGGACCTAATCAATCTTCAAGCAGTAGTATGCAAATAATTAATGGCAAAATTAGCCGTTCTCAAAGCACAACATACTCATACTACGTAACTGCACTGAGGGAAGGCGAACTCAAGATTGGAGAAGCAAGTATTACTTCCAATGGAAAGCTAATTCGTTCTAAAGCAGGAATAATAAATGTAACCAAGGCTAACCCTAACACCAAAACTAGTGCCAGTTACAACATAGCTGAAAACGTTTATATAAGGGCTACAGTCAATAAAAGAAACATCTATCAAGGTGAACAAATAGTGGTCAGCTATAAATTGTACTCAAAAATAAACTTAGCTGATATTAACATATCAACTATTCCTGAACTTAATGGCTTTTGGAAAGAAGATGTAGATACTAAATCAACGCCTATATTAGAGGTTATAGATGGTGTAAGACACAACGTTTGGGAAATAAGTCGATTTATCTTAACACCTCAAAAAAGTGGTAAGTTAAATATTGACCCTATGGAAATAAATGTCACTGTGCAAGTTAAAAAACAACGTAACAGAAGAGACCCATTTGGAGATCCGTTTGGAATGTTTGGTTCTTATCAAAATATTGAAGAAAATATACTATCAAAAAATATTACGGTTAATGTAAAAGATTTGCCCGATGGTGCGCCTGAAAATTTTAATGGTGCAGTTGGTCAATTTGAAATTAAATCGTCTGTAGACAAAACAACGGCTGATGCCAATGAAGCTATTAATTACAAACTGACCCTTTCGGGAAATGGCAATATCCACTTAATAGATAATATCCCTATTGACTTCCCATCAAACTTTGAAGCTTATGACCCACAAAAAAAAGATAAGACATTTAGTACAAAAAGTGGAATTGGAGGAAGTGTCGAATTTGAACACCTATTGATACCAAGATACAAAGGGGAATACACCATAGAAGGAGTAGGATTTAGCTACTTTGACACCAAAACAAAGACATACAAAAGTCTTAAAACTCAAGATATAACAATAAATGTTCTAAAGGCAGAAAACAACGAAAACTCCTACTTATCTTCTGAAGAACTTAAAAACAACAATAATTCTCAAGCATTCAGTACAATAAAAGCAAACACAACGCTTGAACAATTTGACAACAGTCCTTTCAACAAATGGCTATTTATTATATTAGTTTCAATACCAATTTTAGCTGTTATTGCCTACTTCGTTTATTTATATTATGAGGAAAAGAACAATAGAAATCCTGTTTTGAGAAAATATAGAAAATCACTTGTTTTTGCTCAAAAAAGACTCAAAAAAGCCCAAAAAAACCTCGAAAATGATGAAAAAGAGCAGTTTTTTGAAGAAATAGAAAAGTCACTTTGGAATTATTTCTCCAATAAGTTTAACGTAAATATGGCTGATCTGTCAAAAGACACTATCAATGACTACTTTAATAAAAATGGAGTGACTGAAACAGTAATAAACAACTTCACATCAATTATAGAAAAATGTGAGTTTTGTCGTTTTGCACCTTCAGCATTAGAAACTGAAGATATGAAAGAGGTTTATGAAAAAGCTACAGCAGTAATAATTGAAGTAGAACAAGACCTAAAAAAATAATGAAGTATAGAATAATCATCTTTTTTATATTATTGTCATTAATAGGATTTTCTAAAACCCATTTAGATAGCCTATTTATTACTGCCAACGAACATTACCAGACTGAAAAATACGCTGAGGCAATAGACAATTACCAAACTATTTTAGACTCCAACTATTTTTCTTTTGAGCTTTATTTTAACCTAGCTAATGCAAATTATCAATTTGGCAAAATTCCTTTAAGTATTTATTATTACGAAAAAGCACTTCAAATAAAAAAAGATAAAAATGCTTTAAACAACCTAGCTTTAGCTCAAAACAGAATCACTTTAATCGAACCTATACCTCAATTGTTTTATATCAGATGGTGGAACAATATCACTCATCAACTTTCAATGAAGATATGGAGCGTTTTATTAATAACTGGAATATGGCTTTCATCAGCATTTTTAATATTATTTATCAAAAATAGAAAAAAGTGGAAGTTTAATGGATTACTTTTAAGTATCATAATTACTTTTTTAATGGGGGCTCAGATGTATAATGCCAACATTCAAGAAAACAAAGTCTATGGTATAATTCTTAAAGAAGCCAAGTTATTTGATGATAATATCAACTATGAGTCTAGTGGAAATGTAGGCAGAGGTAATAAAGTATTACTATTAGATGAAAGTGAAGATATGTTTCTTATCAAAATTCTGGATGGGCAAAGTGGTTGGGCAGAAAAAAATCGTATAAAAACACTAGAAATATATTAATGAAAATTGGTCTACTTTCTGACACACATTCTTATTTACACACCAAAGTGTTTAAACACTTTAAAAATTGTGATGAAATTTGGCATGCTGGAGATATTGGCACCGTAGAAGTGATAAACCAACTATCTGCTTTCAAACCATTAAGAGCCGTATATGGCAACATAGACAACCACAAAATTAGAGCTATTTGCCCAAAAGATATACGTTTTGAATGCGAAGGTGTTAAAGTATGGATAACACATATTGGTGGCTACCCCTATAACTATACTAAAAAAATTAGGGAAGAATTAGATGTAAATAGTCCTGATTTATTCATTTGTGGACATTCTCATATATTGAGAGTTATTTATGATAAGAATCGTGAAATATTACACATGAACCCAGGTGCAGCAGGAAACTACGGTATTCATAAAGTCATTACGATGTTAAGATTCGATATCGAAAAAGGAGAGGTAAAAAATCTAGACGTTATAGAGTTTAACAGAAACTAACGGATTCTATCAGCCGATTGAACCAAATTCTCGTCTTTTTTAATGAATCTATTAGCTAAAAGTATGAGTAAATAAGGAATAATAAAAACAAACATACCTCTGGCAGGAAAAAGTTCTCCTTTAGTAAAGAACAAAATGAAAAAAGTAACTGACAGTAAAAACTTACTAAACTGATTAAATAGCAATTGTTTTTTTCTATTCTTGAATAAGAAAATAGAACATAGTAATAAAAAAGATGACACTAAAATTGATATATGAGCATAAATGAATTGATGAGTGAAAAAGACCTCACCTTCTTCATTAATCAAAACTGGTAAAAAATAGGTTATTCCTACCATAAATAATATAGAAAAAAATAAATAAACGGATTGAACTCTTTGAATCATAATCTTTAAATATGGAATTGGAACAAAATTAAATCATTAAAATCAAAGACATCACTTGTTTTGAAATAAATTATTAGTATAATTGCACTCGAGTTCGACTGAACTCTATAAAAATACCCATTCTTTTTATAATAATTCACAACATAAATAAATTTTTAATATCAAATGATTGATATACACACATTAAACAAAAAGTTATTACCAGAGCTTAAAACTATTGCAAAAGATTTAGGTGTACCACGCTACCAAAAATTAAAAAAACAAGAACTTGTTTACGAAATACTTGACATTCAAGCTAAACAACTATCTATTGATCAAAAATCACAAAAGGATATACAGCCGAAAGAGAAAAAAAATCAAGAAAATCAAAAGTCGAGACGTTCAAACAATGTCAATAATTTAAATGAAAAAAATAATATTAATAGACAAAAACCAAATAATAAAAAGAGTAATGATGAACATGAATTTGATGGAATCGTTTCTGCTGAGGGTGTTCTAGAAATAATGCCTGATGGTTTTGGATTCCTAAGATCTTCAGATTACAATTATTTAAGTTCTCCTGATGACATATATGTATCTCACTCTCAAGTAAGATTGTTTGGATTAAAAACAGGTGATACAGTAAGGGGTACTGTACGTCCGCCAAAAAAAGGAGAAAAGTATTTTCCTTTAATTAGAGTTGAAAAAATCAATGGTAGAGATCCTAACATTGTAAGAGACAGAGTGCCTTTTGAATTTCTTACTCCATTATTTCCAGATGAGAAGTTTCGTCTCACCGAAAATGGCAAAAGCTCTCTTTCTACGAGAATGATTGACTTATTTGCTCCTATTGGAAAAGGACAAAGAGGACTTATTGTAGCACAACCCAAAACAGGTAAAACTGTTCTACTAAAGGAAGTGGCTAACGCTATTGCAGCTAACCACCCTGAAGCTTACCTTATGATTTTACTGATTGATGAAAGACCAGAAGAAGTTACCGATATGGCAAGAAGTGTTAATGCCGAAGTAATAGCATCTACCTTTGATGAGCCTGCTGATAGACACGTTAGAATTGCAAATATTGTTCTTGAGAAAGCAAAAAGACTAGTCGAATGTGGTCATGATGTTGTTATTCTTTTAGATTCTATTACACGTTTAGCAAGAGCTTATAACACAGTGCAACCAGCTTCAGGTAAAATACTAACTGGTGGTGTTGATGCTAATGCCCTACAAAAACCCAAACGATTCTTTGGTGCTGCCAGAAAAATTGAAAACGGTGGTTCACTAACAATTCTAGCTACTGCATTAACAGAAACAGGTAGCAAAATGGATGAAGTTATTTTCGAAGAATTTAAGGGTACTGGTAATATGGAGCTTCAATTAGATAGAAAAATATCTAATCGCAGAATATATCCTGCTATTGACGTTACTTCTTCTAGTACTCGAAGAGAAGACCTACTACTTGGAAAAGATTTAACTCAAAAAATTTGGGTACTGAGAAACCACCTTGCAGATATGACTCCTGTAGAATCTATTGAATTTATGCGAGATAGGCTACTAAGAACCGAGACAAATGAAGAGTTTATTGTTACTATGAACAGCTAATAAAAAGCCATCAAATAAGGTTTTTTATTAAATTAACTTTCCAATAAGTCTTCTGCTAGACAGTTAAAATCAATACCATCAAAATTACCTGAAGTCATTAATAAAAGGTTTCGATTTTTCCACTCTAAAGACTTCAAAAACTTTTGTAAATCTTCCGATTCCGTAAATACCCTTAAATCTTGTCGACCAAAGGCTTGATAAACTTGCTCTTCAGAGATATCTTCTAACTTTTTGTGAGCTATGGCCGCTTTACTAAAATACACTACAGCTATATCGGGTGTGTCCATAGCACCCAAATACTCTTTTAAAAAATCCTTATTCAGACTAGAAAAAGTATGCAATTCCATACAAGCAACCAATGTTCTATTAGAGTATTGTTTTTTCATGGCCGATGAAGTTGCTTTTAGTTTTGATGGAGAATGAGCAAAGTCTTTATAAACAACTGAGCTCTCTACTCTTTTTACTAACTCTAATCTTTTAGACGCACCTTTAAATAAGGAGATAGCTTTGTAAAAATCACTCTTTTGAATACCTAATTCTTGACATACTAATAAAGCAGCATTCAAATTCTGTAAATTATGCTCTCCGAATATTTCAAGCCTGTATTTAGACTCTCCATCTATTAGGTAAGTGACACCATCTTCAACACAATGATTTGGAACGCTATACGATTCTGATCGGCAAGTAGAATCTTCTTGGCATAAATCAGTTAATACCTTATCGTCATCACAATAAAAAAGTACATCCTCAACATCATTTTTAAAAATCCTAAACTGATTGACATAATTTTCAAATGTTGGAAACACATTAATATGATCCCAAGCTATACCACTAAGAATAGCTATATGAGGCTTATACCAATGGAATTTAGGCCGTCTATCAATTGGAGAGGAAAGATATTCATCACCTTCCAAAACAATTACTGGAGCTTCAGCAGTTAACCTAACCATAGTATCAAAACCATCTAACTTAGCTCCTACCATGTAATCACAATCCATATTGCAATGATGTAAAACGTGTAGTATCATGGCTGTAATAGAAGTTTTTCCATGACTTCCCCCTATCACAACTCTTTTCTTGTCAGTACTTTGATTATAAATATACTCCGGATATGAATAAATAGGAATTTTCAACTCTTGAGCTTTAATTAACTCAGGATTATCAATTCTAGCATGCATGCCCAAAATGATAGCATCAAGGTGTTTATGTATTTTTTCGGGAAACCAACCCATCTGTTGTGGTAATAAACCAAAAGCTTCAAGACGACTTTTAGACGGTTCAAAAATAGCATCGTCAGAACCCGATACTTGAAAGCCTTTATGATATAATGCTAAAGCTAAATTATGCATTGCACTTCCTCCGATTGCTATTAAATGTAATTTCATTAAAAAAATTTATTTCAATTGTAAATTATAGATAATTGACATTTTATACATTTGAAAAAATTAAACTTTTCAACATGAAGATGTATACAATTAACACGGGTTATTTTAAGCTGGATGGCGGAGCTATGTTTGGAGTTGTACCTAAAGTTTTGTGGAGCAAAACTAATCCAGCAGATGAAAATAATTTATGTACTTGGGCCATGCGTTCTTTACTCGTAGAAGATGGCAACAAACTTATTCTAGTAGACAATGGTATTGGCAACAAACAAGACGATAAATTTTTAAAGCATTATTATTTGCATGGTGATGTTTCCTTAAATAGCTCACTTGAAAATTTGGGCTATTCACCTTCTGACATTACAGATGTTTTTTTGACACACCTTCACTTTGACCATTGTGGAGGTAGCGTCAAATGGAATAAGGATAGAAGTGGTTTTGAAATGGCTTTTAAGAACGCTAAGTATTGGAGTAATAAAGACCATTGGCAATGGGCAATACAACCCAACAATAGAGAAAAAGCTTCATTTTTAAAGGAAAATATAATCCCTATTCAAGAAAGTGGGCATTTAAATTTTGTTGAAAAAGAAGGAGAGCTTTTTAAAGACTTTTCTACTCTTTTTGTAAATGGACATACAGAGGGACAAATGATACCTCATATACAATATAAAGGTAAAACTCTAGTGTTTGCAGCCGATTTACTTCCTAGCACAGGACATATACCTCTTCCCTATGTTATGGGCTATGATACAAAGCCATTAGTCACTTTGACCGAAAAAGAAAAATTTTTAAACGAAGCAGCTGATAAAGAATATGTCATTTTTTTACAGCACGACAATTACAACGAATGTTGTACTGTACAGCATACCGAAAAAGGAGTTAGGCTAAAAGATACGTTTAAACTTAATGAACTGTAATTTAATCTAATACATGTAACAATTCTATTAAACTATTCGTTATAGATATATGAAAAACATTAAACCCAAAAAAGGAAGATTATTAATTTCAGAGCCAAGTATGTTGGACTCAAATTTCAAGCGTTCCGTATTACTTCTTACAGAACATAACGATAATGAAAGTATCGCCTTTATACTTAATCAGCCTACCAAAATTAAAATTCACGACTTGTTTGAAGACTTTCCCTCTTTTGATGCTAATGTGCATGTTGGAGGTCCAGTTGAAAAAAATACACTTCACTATATACATAGCCTAGGAGACAAAATTGACAATTCAATACCAATTAGTGATAATTTATATTGGAGTGGAAATTTTGACACTCTAAAAAAACTGATAAAAAATAAAGAGGTAAAAGCTACAGAAATACGCTTTTTTGCTGGCTATTCGGGTTGGAGTCCAGGACAACTAGAACACGAGCTCAATGAAAGGTCTTGGATAGTATGTAATGAAAATGTAAAACATCTTCTTTATAATAACGATAAACACATGTGGCGAAATTTCATTAAAAAAATGGATAGAGAGTACGCTATTTGGTCAAATATGCCCGAAGACCCCGAATTAAATTAGTGAATTTAATCTTTTGACGACTTTCTTTGATATCGTATTGGTGTAGTCATCATACTGCCCAAACTTCTTGACACAGCGAACGCTATTGCAGTTAGTAAAAAAAATCTCATCAGCTATTTGAATATCTTTTAAATTTAAAGCTACCTCCTCAACTGCGAAATGGTCTAACACAAATGAGCGCATACAACCCAACAGAGGTCCTTCAGAAAGTGGAGGTGTAAAAATATTACCATCTTTAGAAATAAATAAATTAGAGTTAGTGCCCTCGATAGGTCGTTTGTCAGAATTAAGTAACAACAATTCATCTAAGTTTTTGCTTTTCTTTTCTAATGATGCCAATACATATAAATTTGCGCTAGAAGACTTTATTGTGGATAGTAAACCTTTAGATTTGAGGTGATTGTCATAAACTCCTATCTTTAGACCATCACCTAATGAAAAACAATCAGATGCCTCGCTCATAGTTTCTATTACATAACTAGCAAGAAGTGTATCTGGAGTATATAAGCCTCCTGAGTTTCTATATATTGAAATTCTAGCGCTACAAGTAGTTAGTCCATTTTGATTAGCTAAATACTCTGCTTGTTCAAAAAGCTCATCTATAGAAACTGAAATCTCAAGTTGTAACTCTTTCAATGAAAAAGATAATCTGTTATAATGATTTTGTCTATTGAAAACTTGACCGTTAAACAGTCTAAGGCGTTCAAACAAGCCATCTCCGTACAAGAAAGAACGGTTATTCATCTCAAGATGAACAGCACTTACAATTTTACCATTCTGATTATAAAACATACTCCAATTGATAAAGGTCAAACATAATGAACAAAGAAAATAAAATTAGATGAGTAAATTTAGTTTTTTATACTTTTGAAAATATTATGCAATTGTTTTATACGCCAGACATAAATTCAGATGAATATACCCTTTCAAAGGAAGAGAGTAGACATTGTATTCAAGTATTACGCAAAAAAATCGAAGATATTATTTATCTTGTCGATGGTAAAGGCGGGTTCTACAAAGCAATATTGATTGGTGACAATCCAAAATCCTGTCATCTAAAAATTGATAAGGTAGAACGTAACTATGGTAAAAGTGACCTACATATTCATATAGCCATTGCACCTACAAAAATAAATGAGCGTTTCGAATGGTTTTTGGAAAAGTCTACAGAAATAGGGATTAATGAGATTACACCAATCCTATGTGAACATTCTGAAAGAAAAGTCTTGAAACTTCAGCGAATGAATAAAATACTTGTGACTGCTATGAAGCAATCAAAACAAGCCTACCTCCCAAAACTTAATGCGGCTGTTTCATTTGATAGTTTTGTTAGCAACAATACTACAGAAGAACGATACATTGCTCATTGTGTTGAAAATGACGAAAAAAAACAACTTAAGGAAGTCATTAAAAAAGGTGCTGATACGTTAGTATTGATTGGTCCAGAAGGCGATTTTAGCCCAAAAGAAATAAAACATGCTCTGAAACATGGTTTTTCTGCAGTTTCACTAGCAAACAATAGACTTAGAACAGAAACTGCTGCAATAGTAAGTTGCCATACTATAAATTTAATAAATCAATGAAAAAGCTAATTTTCCTCAGTATTATCATAATAGTATTTGGTTTTTCTTTTCCATCGTATAAAATCGCTGTGTTAAAATATCATGGTGGTGGCGATTGGTATTCTAATCCAACTGCACTCAATAATCTAATTGTTTTTTGCAATGAAAATTTAGGGACTAATATCGACAGAAAATACGATGTAGTTGATGTAGGTAGTACGGATATTTTCAATTATCCTTTCGTACATATGACAGGACATGGAAATGTTATATTTTCAACAGAAGAAAGCGAAAACTTAAGAAAATATTTAATTGGTGGTGGATTTCTTCATATAGACGATAATTATGGTATGGATAAGTTTGTAAGACCAGAGATGAAGAAAATTTTTCCTGAAAGTGAATTTGTAGAATTACCCTTTTCTCACCCTATATATCATCAGACTTATGATTTCTATAACGGCCTGCCAAAAGTACACGAACACGACGCTAAACCGTCACAAGGATTTGGATTATTTCACGAAGGTAGAATGGTCGTATTCTATTCTTACGAAAGTGATTTAGGTGATGGCTGGGAAGATGCTGAAGTACACAACGATAGTCCTGAAATTAGGCTAAAAGCCTTAAAAATGGGAGCTAATATTATAGATTTTGTTTTTTCAAACCAAAACTAATACATTAGATAAATGAACCGCACCCTCAAAAACAGCATTATACTCGTTGCATCAATTATTGGAATAGTGTTAGTTTTTTATCTCAAAACAATTGTTGTTTACTTAATAGTATCACTAGTGTTGGCACTTATTGGTAGGCCAATAATGAAATTGCTAAGTAGAATCGAGATCAAAAAAAGAAATTTACCCAACGCCCTAAAAAGTGTTATTACGCTACTGGTTCTATTGACATTCTTTACTGGTTTTTTCGCTCTTTTTACTCCTTTAGTGATGGAAGAAGCTAGAATCATATCTAATATTAATTTTGAAGCAGTATCATTAGAACTAGAGGAACCTATAAATGATTTAGAAAATTGGCTAAAAGACAAGCATTTATTGGATGAAAAATCTTCTATTGATAATGAGATAGTTCAATTATTCAGTCTTACCGATGTAAAATCTATTTTCAATTCTGCAGTGGATATTTTGGGAAATAGTATTATCGCTTTATTTTCTATTATTTTTATAACCTTTTTCTTCTTAAAAGAAAAAAAGCTATTTAGTGATTTTTTGTTAGCCCTAACTCCTGAAAATAAAACAAATAAGATTCTGAACGTGTTGAAAAACACAAAACGATTATTAAGTAGATACTTTATTGGAATAATCTTACAAATAAGTATTATTACAATTGTAGTTAGTACTGGACTTTCTATTCTAGGAATTAAAAATGCTATTCTAATTGGGTTTTTAGCTGCAATTATTAATGTTATACCATACATAGGGCCTATGATTGGAGCTATAATTGGTGTTATAATTGGTATTTCAACTAATTTAGATTTGGACTTTTACACACAAATTATTCCATTAAGTTTAAAAATATGTGTCGTATTTGTCATTATGCAATTAATTGACAATTTCGTTCTACAGCCACTCATATTTTCTAATTCAGTAAAGGCACACCCATTAGAAATTTTCATAATTGTTATTTCAGCAGGTACATTGTGGGGTGTTTTAGGAATGATTATAGCCATACCATTTTACACACTTTTTAGAGTAATTGCCAAAGAGTTTTTATCTGAATTTAAACTTGTTCAAGAATTGACTAAAAATATTTAATGTCTAGCGACTTTAAGAATAAATACAACTTTCTGAACGATGATTTTTGGCAAGATTTTATAGCAAAAAATTATAAGAAACCTCTTGACAAGATTCTGTTTTCATTAAATCAAAAATTAGAATTAGATAGTGGAATATTAGCCAATCAACTCAAAGCTAGACAAATAATTGAAACAAAAATACCCTCATGGCAAAATCATAAAAATCTTATCTTTCCTAAACAACTTAGTATTGAACAAAGCTCATCTGAGAATACTGCTTTATATAAATCCAAAATCTGTAGTGGCGAATCTTGTATTGACTTAACAGGGGGCTTGGGGATAGACAGTTTTTTTATCAGTAAATCTTTTAAAAATACTATTCACTGCGAAAAGGATTTGGAACTTCAATTTATTGCACAACATAATTTTAAGTGCTTACAAGCAAAAGTTGAATCTCATTTTACTGATGGTATTGAATATTTAAAACATACTAATCAGAGCTTTGACTTGATTTACGTTGATCCCACTAGAAGAAACGAAAACAATACCAAAGTCGTAAAACTTGATGAATACACTCCAAATATAATACTGTACTTAAACCTACTTTTAGAAATGGGAAAGCAAATCTTGGTTAAAACCTCACCTTTGCTTGATATTAGACAAGCTATGGAGCAATTGCCTCAGCTCAAAGAAATACATGTCATAGCAGTAAATAATGAATGTAAAGAATTATTGTTTCTAATTGATGCCAATTCAAATCAAAAGCAAACACCTATAATTTGTAAAGATTTACTAAAAGACTTCACTTTTAAATTTGACAATGAGCAAGAACTCAATTACAAAATAAACTTATCATTACCTCAAAATTACATTTACGAACCCAATGCAAGCATATTAAAAGCTGGTGGATTTAAGTCTATTGGCGTATCTTTTAAGTTAAGTAAACTTCACGCTAACAGTCATCTCTATACTTCAGAAAAGTATATAAAAGATTTTCCTGGAAGATGTTTTAAACTGAATACAATTTGCCGATTAAATAAAAAAGAAATTCAAATGACCATAAAGTCTAAAAAAGCAAATATTTCTAAAAGAAACTTTCCTAATTCAGTAAATGAGATTCGTAAAAAATTAGGTCTTAATGATGGAGGTAATGATTATATTTTTGCCACTACTTTAATGAATGAAGAAAAAAGACTTCTGATCTGTAAAAAGTGTTAGTATAATAAACTTTCATCCAAAGATAAATTCTGAATAAATTGCTTCGATTTCATCATTTCATCATGAAGTAAAATATCCTTAGATAAAACAGGTACTTCTTGTCTAAAACTATTTACAAAACTTTCAATAAAATCAGAGGACTTTTTAGTTCTGAAAGATAAGGCTTGAGATGAAGTCATCAACTCAACACTTAATATTCTTTCGATATTTTCTGCGACTCTATACAGTTTTGTAGCAGCATTTGCTCCCATACTAACGTGATCTTCTTGGCCATTGGATGATACAATACTATCTACAGATGCAGGAGTACATAATTGTTTATTTTGACTAGCAATGCTTGCAACCGTATACTGTGGTATCATAAAACCAGAATTCAAACCAATATTAGGTGATAAGTAGGGAGGTAAACCTCTTTGTCCCGATAACAATAGATAAATTCTACGTTCGGAAATGCTTCCTAGCTCAGATAATGCTATTGCCATATGATCCATCACTAATGCCAAAGGCTGTCCATGAAAATTTCCTGCTGATATTATTTTACCTTCTTTAGCAAAGACATTAGGGTTATCAGTAACTGAATTTATTTCTGTGATAATCGTATTTTTAGCATATTCTATAGCATCTTTGGATGCTCCATGCACTTGAGGCATACAGCGAATAGAGTAAGGATCTTGAACGTTAACTTTATCCTGTTTAATTAAATCACTTCCCTCTAAAAATTCTGAAATATTTTTTGCGGTCTTCAACTGCCCATTGTGAGGACGTATAATGTGTACTAATTCATTAAATGGCTCTAGTCTACCATCAAAAGCTTCTAAAGAAATAGAACCTATTAAATCGGCTAGATAAGAAAGTTTGTAAGACTTAAAAAGAACATCTAGTGCGTATGCACTCATAAATTGAGTACCATTCAACAAAGCCAAACCTTCTTTAGACTTTAAACATATAGGCTTCCAAGACATTTCTTTTAAAACTTGATCTGAATTGACTTTCTGACCTTTGTAATACACTTGACCCAAACCAAGCAATGGTAGTGAAAGATGAGCTAAAGGAGCTAAATCTCCAGAAGCACCTAGAGAACCTTGCTGATAAACAACAGGTAAAATATCTTCATTATAGAAATCAATTAGTCTATTGACAGTTTTTAGCTGTACTCCTGAAAAACCTTGTGATAAAGACTTAATTTTCAAAAGAAGCATAAGTTTTACAATAGAGCTAGGAACCTCTTCACCTAAACCACAAGCATGAGAAATGACTAAATTAACTTGTAGTTTTTCTAAGTTTTCATGAGAAATTGATTCGTTGCACAAGGAACCAAAACCTGTATTAACACCATAAATTGGTATGCTGTTATCATATTTTTCATCTAAAAAAGAACGACAATCTAAAATTCGCTTATTGGCATCAATAGATAACTCAACACTCAATTGTTCATGAACAATTTTATGTAGTTTTTCTAAGGTCAAATATTTATTATCAATTTTATACATAAACAATCTTTATTATTTTATTGACAGTATAATTGTAGCTGCTTGACAGATATGTCACTTCCATCAACTATTTTGTGAGCTTTATTGTAATACCCTTTTCTTTCATTTAAATTTTCAAAAACAAAATTTGATAATTCATTATCTTTTAAACTGGCAATTAATGGTCGATTTTTTTTTGATAATCGTAATCTTGATATCAGTTCAGTTGGATGCATGTCAATATATATTGTTAAACCATTTTCTTTCATTAATTGCATGTTATTAAAATAACATGGAGTACCACCACCAACAGCAATTACAGTATTTTTAGTTTCCATTGCGCTTTGAAGATAAACTCTTTCTATTTTTCTAAAATAATCTTCACCATTTTTAAAAATTTCATTTATTGATTTGGATTCTTGATCTTGTATGTAAATATCTAAATCAATAAAATCATATTCAATGTTTAAAGCTAATTTTTTTCCTAAAGTACTCTTACCACAACCCATAAATCCAATTAAAAAAATTATCATAATAAATTTAATTTTTTGAATTAGAAGGGTGAGTCAGGTTCTTTTTTAAAATGATTGTAAACTAATAGGTCTACTAAACTAGGAATTATCTTATTCAAAAATAATGTTAGTTTTCCATTAATAGTCAATGTTAATGAATTTTGTCTATTAACAACAGCATAATAAATATATTCTGCAACTTTCTCAGCAGTCATCATTTTACTTTCATCTCTAGGGCTTTCAATCTGAATTTTTCCATCTTTTGATAAGGCTGTATTCCGAATATTGGAAGCTGTAAAACCAGGGCAAGCAATAAGAACATGTAATCCTTTTTTTAAATTTTCTATTCTTAAAGATTCCAAAAATCCCTGCATAGCAAACTTTGAAGCTGAATAGGCAGTTCTTGCGGGTAAACCTTTATATCCTGCTATGGAAGAAATACCAACAACAGAACCTTTAGATTTTAAAATATAAGGTAGAGCATATTTGGTACAAAATATAGTTCCGTAAAAATTGATATCCATAACTTTTTTCATTACAAATAAATCCATTTCCTCAAAAGTTGCTCGCATTGATATTCCAGCATTGTTAATAAGAACATCAATTTTTTTGAACCTCTTAATAGTTTCTGAAACTAAAAATTGACAATCTTTATTTATACTAACATCTGCTTTTATTGTAAGAACTTTAAAACCGGCTAACATCATTTCATCACCAATTTCTTTAAGCTTATCATCGCTTCTGGCGACTAAAACAACCTTACTACCATTTTTGGCAAAATGCCATGCACAAGCCTTTCCAATTCCGGATGATGAACCTGTTATGACAACTACTTTGTTTTTCATTTAAATTTCAGCTTATTTTGTTCTTACAAAGAAACGTAATTTAAATGACAATAATAGAAGTAAAAACATCTGCTCAAATAAAAGCTTTTCACAAAATTCCTTTTGATATTTATAAAAATGATACTAATTGGATACCACACATTAAACAAGATGTAGAAAAGGTTTTCAGTCCAAAGGATAATAAGTTTTTTAGACATGGTGAAGCTGCAAGATGGATTTTAAAGAATAATGATAATATTTACATTGGTCGAATTTCTGCTTTTATCGACAGAAAAAAAGCATTTTCGGAAAAACAACCCACTGGTGGTATAGGTTTTTTTGAGTGCATAGATGATCTTAATGCATCATCTATCTTGTTTAACACTACCAAAAAGTGGCTTAAAGATCGAGAAATGCAAGCTATGGATGGACCAATAAATTTTGGAGAAAGGGATAGATATTGGGGCCTACTAGTTGAGGGCTTTGAAAATAGACCTATTTACGCCAACCCTTACCAACCTGCTTATTATCAAAAGCTGTTTGAACAATATGGATTTTTAACCTATTTCGAACAATATATGTATTGTCGAAATATCAGTGATAATATTCCCATCAAATATAAGGAACGCTCAGCTAGAATATTAAAAGATAAAGGATATAGCTTTAGACATCTAGAAACTAAAAAAATGTTCGACTATGCTGAAGATTTTAGAACTGTTTATAACAAAGCTTGGAAAACACACAGTAACTTTAAAGGAATGTCTGCCTTACAAGCTAGGTCAATTATGAAAAAAATGAAACCTGTTATGGATGAAAAACTAATTTGGTTTGCTTATTATAATAATGAGCCAATAGCATTTTTTATTGCATTGCCAGAAATAAATCAAATATTTCAACGCATAAGAGGAAATTTAAATTTGATTGGTAAGCTGAAGTTTTTATATCACAAGTTTAAAGGAAGTTGTAATAATGTATTTGGACTTGCCTTTGGAGTAGCACCTGATTTTCAAAAAAAAGGATTAGAAGGTGCAATAATAATGGCAGTAAAAAAACAATTTGAAAATGAAAGTACTCAATACAAAAAACTCATAATTACTTGGATTGGTGATTTTAATCCAAAAATGATAAGGATCGTACAAAATTTAGGAACTGAAAAATATATGACATTAAGAACTTACAGAAAATTATTTGATGAAAAAGCAACTTTTGAGCGTTGTAAAACAATTTAAATGTTATCATCAAAAATTTGATTTTATTTTCTTGCTGATTGAAATAATGGATTTATATTTGCAAAAGTAAACATGACCTGGTAGCTCAGTTGGTAGAGCATCTCCCTTTTAAGGAGAGGGTCCTGGGTTCGAGCCCCAGCCAGGTCACACCACCCGTTCGTTCGGGTTTTTTTTTACACCCAGGTGGTGGAATTGGTAGACACGCAGTCTTGAGGGGGCTGTGCTTTCGAGCGTATGGGTTCAAATCCCATTCTGGGTACAAGTTTTAACTAGCCAATTAGATTGGCTATAACTAGCAAACTAATTATTATATTTTAGTCAATATTAATAATATACAAGCAATAAATTAAAATAATAAAAGATTTATATGTTTAACATAAATAATTGATTTTTAAGGACATATAAATATAATTTGACATTTTGTCATGCGACTCTTTTTTATAAAAATCTCTTTAATCTAATTATTTATTCAACTTAAAAATGAGAATTGACATCTTAACTATACACCCCGAGCTACTAAAAAGTCCCTTTGAACATTCAATTCTACAAAGAGCAATTGATAAAAAAATAGTAAAAATTAAGCTACATGACTTGAGAAAATATTCAAATAACAAACACAGTAAAGTTGATGATTATCAATTTGGTGGCGGAGCAGGTATGGTTATGTGTATTCAGCCAATTGCAAATTGTATAGATAAACTGAAAGCTAAAAGAAATTATGATGCAATTATTTATATGACACCCGATGGGAAGCGTTTAAATCAGTCCAAAGCCAATCATTACTCAACTTTTAAGAATTTAATTATTCTTTGCGGACACTACAAAGGTGTAGATCAACGTGTTAGAGATCACTATATAACCCAAGAAATTTCCATTGGAGATTATGTACTCACTGGCGGTGAATTAGCTGCAGCAGTATTATGCGATAGTATAATTAGACTCATTCCTGGAGTAATCTCTAATGAAACTTCTGCCCTTAGCGACTCTTTTCAAGATAACTTACTTGCCCCTCCAATTTACACAAGGCCCGCAGAATATAATCAATGGAAAGTACCAAAAGTTTTAATATCGGGTGACTTAAAAAAAATTGAAAAATGGAGACATGATAAGTCTGTTGAACTTACAAAAATTAAAAGACCAGACATACTCGACTAGTATTTTTTTTATTAAAATTCTTAAGTCTAATTTAAAATTATATCGTAATATTGCAACCTTTTAAGCAAACTTTCTGAAATGGAACAGATACACTACGTAGAAAAAGAATTACTCAAAAGCAACAACCACATGAACTTTGGTTCAGGTGATACGGTTACTGTACATTACAAAATCAAAGAAGGTGATAAAGAAAGAACACAGCTTTTTAAAGGCGTAGTAATACAGAGAAGAGGTAAAAACACAACAGAAACATTTACAGTTCGTAAAATTTCAAGTGGAGTTGGTGTAGAAAGAATATTCCCTTTATCATCACCTGCAATAGAAAAAATTGAAGTCAACAAAGAGGGATCCGTAAGAAGGGCTCGTATTTTTTACATGAGAGGACTTACAGGTAAAAAGGCTAGAATTAAAGAGAAAAGAAAATAACTTTTCGATTTTAAAATTATTTAACCTACACAAACATGTAGGTTTTTTTGTATCTATTTTGCAATAATAAAGAACTCTGTTCTTCGATTAGTTGCTTTGCCCTCATGTGAATCATTTGCAACCAAAGGTTTTGACTCTCCAAAACCTCTAAAAGATAAGCGATTAGCGTCAACACCTAGGGATATTAAATAATCATGAACTACTTGTGCTCTTTTTGCAGAAAGCACTAAATTAGATGTATTATCTCCAACATCATCAGTATGGCCATGAATTGCTACAATAACGCTTGGATTTAATTCCATGAACTCAGAAAAACTTATTAAAATATTTTTAGCTTGTTCATTCAATTCGAAAGCATCTGTATCAAAATAGATGTTATTTATGCGAAAAGATTTACCTTCTTCAATAGCCTGCATTTCAAAATCTAATTTAGCTGGCTTAAGAAAATAACTATCATTAGAAGTAATGTACCTTGAGTTAAAAGCATAATCTTTACTCTTAACTGTAACCATTACATCTTCATCTTCTTGAATATTGACTACACCTACATACTGACCACTCTCTTGATTAACGTCAATACTAGTAACTTTCTTTGAATTCATTGACTTTACCTCAACAACAGCATCAAATAATATTTCGCCTTGTTCAGCTTTAACATCTCCTTTTATAAAAAGTACTTTTTCAGGTCTTGCGGCTCTGTGTAATGGAAATTCATATAAATCCCAACCCCCAATTCCGGACAGCTTATTTGACGAGAAATAAGCTGTTTTACCATCAGTACTTACAAAAAATGCTAAATCATCATTTTCACTATTTATGGGATAGCCTATATTAATTGGATTTGCCCAATTACCTGTAGAATCTTTTTTACAATAGAATATATCTAGTCCTCCCAATCCTAAATGCGTATCAGAAGAAAAATACAAGGTTTCACTATCTGGATGTAAAAAAGGTGATTTTTCATTACCTTCTGTATTAACATTAAGAGATTTTAAGTTGCTCCAATTACCATTTTCATCTCTATTTACACTATATAAATCCGAACCACCTAGACCTCCTTCTCTAATACTACTAAAAATAAGCGTATTTCCATCGGAAGAAATAGTAGGTTGGGACTCCCAACTATCGCCTTTATTAATGGGGTATTTTAATCGCTTTAATTCCGACCAATCCTCGTATTTTTTCTTTGTATAATAAATGTCACAATTCTTATAACCATTTTCATTGGCACAAATAGTAAAAAATAACTCTCTATTATCTATTGACAAACTAGGTCCTCCCTCATTTGGCCGCATATTAAAGGGATATGGCATAATTTTTCCTTCATCAAATTTACCATCTTTCTTTACTGAAACTGTAAACTCCTCTACTGTTTCAGGTCGTAGCATGCCTATTTTTTGTTTTGTACTTCTTCGTGTGTAATAAGCAAACTCATTGTCTGGCGATAATACTGAGAGATATTCGTCATTTGTTGTACTAACACCTTTGACAGCTTTTGGAGCAAAAGGCACAGGGTTTGAATAAATATTGTCGTAAAACTCAGCGGTTTTAATTTTCTGTCTGGCAATAGCCTTATTTTGTTCAGTTAAGGAAAGAAAATCTAAATAGCTATTTAAATATTTCTTGGCTTGTTTGAATGATTTATCTTCCATCTCTACACTAGCCAAAAACCAATATACTAGTGGTGAGTGCATAGGACATACTTCGATAGTTTTTTGGTAGTAAAACTTCGCATTATCCATATCCTTTTTAAGCTCATATATCCTACCCATTAAAAAATAGGCATTAGGGTAATTGGATTGAATCTCAAGAGCTTTTTTTATATTATGAATGGATTCTGAATAGCGGAGATCATCAGCTAATCGTTTAGCTTTGTTATAATACTTTTTTGCAGCCGCATCAACATCAAGATTACAATTATCTTGAGCAAATACAGTAAAATTGAAACACAAAAATATATAAATTAATACTCTCATTAGCTCATTAATTCTTTATCCGTTACATATTTCAATTGTCCCTCACTAGCTGCAACTACAGAAGCTACAGTAGCATCTCCAGTAACATTTACCACAGTTCTCAACATATCCAAAAGTCTATCTACAGCAAAAATAAGTGCTATTCCCTCAGGATCTATCCCAATAGAACTAAGTACTATTACTAACATAACCATTCCAGCACCAGGAACTGCCGCTGCACCAATAGAGGCTAGTGTTGATGTTAGAACTATTGTAAGTTGCTGACTTAAATCTAAATCATATCCAAAAGCTTGAGCAATAAATACAGCCGCTACAGCTTGATATAAGGAAGTTCCATCCATATTTATAGTAGCCCCCAATGGCAAAACAAAAGATGATACTTCTTTGGAAACACCCAGATGATCTTCACATCTTTCCATAGTAACAGGTAAGGTTGCAGCACTTGAACTTGTAGAAAATGCTAACATTTGTGCAGGAGCAATGCTCTTAAAAAAATCAAAATATTTAAGCTTAGTAAAAGATTTTAAAATAAGAGGATATACGACCATTATCATTAAAAGCAATCCAATTGCAACACTTAATGAATAAATACCTAAAGCTTGGAATAGCTCGACGGAGCCTCCGAAATCAACAACTAAGCCTCCAAGTAATGCAAATACCCCATAGGGAGCGGATAGCATTATTAAATCCACTATTTGTAAAATAATATCATTAATACCATCAAAGAAACCTTTGACTATAGAAGTTTTTTCTGAAGGAAGCATTACCATAGCAATACCAAAAAGAATAGCAAAGAAAATGACTTGAAGCATGTTTCTATTGTTGCCTGTTGCTTGAATAAAATTACTAGGCACCATATCAACAATAAATTGTAAAGGGCCATTTTCTTTAACATCTTTGGCAGATGCTATTTTACTAGCAGCATTTGAAGCATATTGCTCTTTCAGCTCCATTCTTTTGTCGTTAGAAAAGGATTTACCAGGTTGAATAATATTAACCAATAATAAACCAAAAGTCACCGCCACAACAGTTGTAAAAAGGTATATACCAATAGTTTTACCTCCAATTCTAGAAAGTTTAGAAATATCACTCAAGCTACTAACCCCTTTAATAAGCGAAGCGAAGACTAATGGAACAGCTATTAATTTTAATAAATTGATAAAGATTTTACCCCATGGCTTTATCCAGTCGTTGGTGAAGTCTACCCAACCAATTTTACTAGCTAATAAACCGTAAAATACTCCCAGAATCATTCCTATAATTATTTTCCAATGTAAAGCGAGCTTTCTCATCTTTAAAGTTTTGAATTTTTATTGAGTAGATACATGTCGGCTAGAACCAATGCTGTCATAGCCTCAACAACAGGGACTGCTCTGGGAAGTACACAGACATCATGGCGACCTTTACCCCTCAATACAAGATCTTGTCCTCTTGTATCGATACTTTTTTGCTGTTTCATCAAAGTAGAAACTGGCTTAAAAGCTACTCTAAAATAGATGTCCATACCATTACTTATACCTCCTTGAATTCCACCAGAAAAATTGCTTTTGGTTGTTCCATCAGAATTAAAAATATCATTGTGCTGACTACCTCTCATTTCAGTAGAGCAAAAACCACTACCAAACTCTATTCCTTTAACAGCATTTATTGATAAAAGTGCTTTTCCTAAACTAGAGTGTAACTTGTCAAAAATTGGTTCGCCCAATCCCTTTGGAACATTTTGAACTACTCCAGTAATAATACCACCAATGGTATCGCCATCATTTTTAACTTCCTCTATCAAGGCCATCATTTTATCTGCCGTAACTGAATCAGGGCAACGCACACTATTAGTTTCAATGTGTGAGAAATCCAATTCTTGATATGGTTTATCAATAGAAATTGCCCCTACTGATGAAACAAAAGCATTAATATTTATATCTGATAGTAATTGCTTAGCAATTGCACCAGCAACCACCCAATTGGCAGTTTCTCTAGCCGAAGAACGACCGCCACCTCTATAATCTCTAAAACCGTATTTCTTGGTATAACTAAAGTCGGAATGAGACGGCCTAAAAGTATCCTTCAAATGACTGTAGTCTTGAGATTTAGAATCTTTATTAGAAATAGTAAATCCTATAGGTGCTCCTGTTGTTTTACCTTCAAAAATTCCAGAGTGAAACTGAACAATATCACTTTCTTTTCTCTGAGTACTAATAGAAGATTGACCAGGTTTTCTTCTATCCAGTTCATATTGGACACGTTCTAATTCTAATGATAATCCAGCAGGACAACCGTCAATTGTTCCACCTATAGCAGCACCATGAGATTCTCCAAATGTAGTTAAACGAAACAGCTTTCCTATTGAATTCATACTCCACAAATATAAGCAAATATCAAGGAGCATTTTATGAGCTATTTTTTCTATTTTCGCTAAGATTTAATCATTACTAATGAAAACAGTAATAAAAAATATTTCTGAGCTTATTCAGGTTGAACACCAAATCAGAAAGTGGGTCAAAGGATCTGAAATGAGTAAAATTGATACCATAAAAGACGGTTTTATAGAGATTCATGACGGAATTATTACTGCTTTTGGTAGTATGGACCAATGGACAGGTATTGACGACTGGAACAATACCGAAATTATTGATGCTAACGGAGGAATGGTATTCCCTACATATTGTGATAGCCATACGCATTTAGTTTTTGCAGGAAATAGAGAAAACGAATGGGAGCAGCGAATAAAAGGTGCTAGTTATGAAGATATTGCAAAAAATGGTGGCGGTATTTTGAACTCCGCCAAAAAGCTACAAGCAACTTCTGAAGACGAACTAATAGAAAAAGCGTTACAACGTACCAAAGAAGTTATGAAAATGGGTACTGGTGCTATCGAAATTAAAAGTGGTTATGGGTTAACAACAGAAGCTGAACTAAAAATGCTTCGAGTAATAAAAAGACTAAAAGAAATCTCCCCACTAACTATCAAAGCCACATTCCTAGGGGCACACGCTATCCCTCAAGAATTCAAGACTAATAAATCGGCTTACTTAGATCTCGTAATTGATGAAATGCTACCTCAAATTGCACAAGAAAAGCTAGCAGAATACATCGATATATTTTGTGAAGAAGGTTATTTTTCTGTAAAAGATACAGAAAGACTTCTTGAGGCTGCCCAATCCTATGGTTTAATACCCAAAACGCACGTCAATCAGTTTACAATACAAGGCGGCGTAAAGACAAGTGTCAAATACAAAGCCTTGTCTGTTGATCACTTAGAAATAATGAACGAGGAAGATATAGAGGCATTAAAAGGTAGCAAGTGTATGCCAACTTTTTTACCATCATGTTCGTTCTTTTTAGGCATACCCTACGGACCTGCTAAGAAATTGATAGAAAATGATTTGCCTGTGGCTCTTGCTACTGACTATAACCCCGGCTCTAGCCCTAGTGGAAATATGAATTTCGTGGCTTCACTAGGCTGTATTAGAATGAGAATGACACCAGAAGAAGTCATTAATGCCACTACAATTAATACTGCTTACGCTATGGGACTGAGTCAAGAACTAGGAAGTATTGCTGTTGGTAAGAAAGCTAATTTATTCATTACTAAACCTATAACATCTTATGCTTTTTTGCCCTATTCTTTTGGACATCAGTATATAGATAAAATATTCATCAACGGAAAAATACAATCTTAAAATAATGAAAAGACAACTCGTAGAATGTGTTCCAAATATCTCTGAAGGTAGAGATACCAAAAAAATTCAAGAAATCGCTAATGTAGTCGAAACTGTTGAGGGTGTAAAACTACTAAATGTAGATCCAGGAAAAGCTACTAACAGAACCGTAATAACCTTTGTAGGAGAACCTCAACAGGTCATTGACGCTGCATTTTTATTGATACAAAAGACACAAAACCTCATTGATATGAGTAAACATAGTGGAGAACACCCCAGAATGGGTGCTACCGATGTTTGCCCTTTAGTACCTATAGCAGACATTACAATGGAAGAAACTGCAAAGTGGGCTCATAAACTCGCAGAAAGAGTTGGCAATGAACTGAACATACCTATTTACTGTTATGAAAGTGCCGCTAAAGAAGAAAAAAGAAAAAATTTAGCCAATTGCCGTTCAGGAGAATACGAAGGCTTAAAGCAAAAATTAATTGACCCTAGTTGGAAACCAGACTTTGGTCCTGCCGAATTTAACAACTCTGTTTCTAAATCTGGAGCAACTGCTATTTCAGCAAGAGACTTCTTAGTCGCTTATAACATTAACCTCAATACGACCTCTACTAGACGTGCAAATGCTGTAGCTTTTGACATTAGAGAAGCTGGAAGACTAAAGAGAGAAGGCGATTCTTTAACAGGAAAAATATTGAAAGATGAAAATGGAGAACCATTACGACAGGCTGGATTGTTTAAGCACGTCAAAGGTATTGGTTGGTATATTGAAGAATATGGCGTAGCACAAATTTCCTATAATCTAACTAACATTAATATATCTCCACTTCATAAAGTGTTTGATAAAACATGTGAACGTGCTCAAGCTAGAGGACTTCGTGTTACTGGCTCAGAATTGATTGGGCTAGTTCCTAAAAAAGTACTTATTGAAGCCGGAGTTCACTTTTTAAAAAAACAAGAACGATCCATCGGGATTTCAGAGCAAGAAATCATGAAAATTGCTATCAAAACCCTTGGACTTGATGAGTTATCGCCCTTTATTATAGAGGAAAGGGTTATAGAATATATACTCGATAATAAAACTACTAAGCGTTTGGTTGATATGAACCTAAGTGAATTTACTAACGAAACTTCTAGTGAAAGTCCTGCACCCGGCGGAGGCTCTATTTCTGCTTATTGTGGAGCTATGGGTGCTGCACTAGGTACTATGGTTGCCAACCTTTCTGCTCATAAAAGAGGTTGGGACGATAAATGGGAGGAATTTTCGAGTTGGGCAGAAAAAGGAATTGCTTTTCAAAACGAACTATTGAGATTAGTAGATGAAGACACCAATGCCTTCAACAAAATAATGGAAGCTTTTCGTTTACCAAAAGACAGTGAAGAGGAAAAAGTAATGAGGGACGATGCTATTCAACAGGCTACTAAATTTGCTGTAACTACACCTTTTAAAGTTATGCAAACGGCCTACAACTCTATAAAAATTATGAAAGCTATGACTGATTTTGGAAATCCAAACTCAATAACTGATGCTGCAGTTGGTGTATTGTGTGCAAGAACCGCAATTCGGGGAGCATTTCTAAATGTTAAAATTAACTGTATAGAACTTAAGGATAAAGAATTTGTAAATGATATTCTTACAAAAGGGCAAGAATTAATTGATAAAGCTGCTGAATTAGAAAAAGAAATAATGACTACTACTAATAGTAAGCTTAAAAAGGTATAAATTATTTACCCAATGAGTAAATAGCCTTAGCAGCTCTTTTTGATGCACCAACATCGCCAAGAAGATTTATTATATTTTCATAATCTTTGAAAATTTGCTTTCTGTATTTGTTATTTAAAATTTTTCTTAATTCTTGGACTAGACTATCCACATTGAAATCATTTTGTATTAATTCCTTAACAACCTCTTTATTACAAATTAGATTTACTAAAGCAATGTATTTTACATTAATAAATATTCTAGCCAAACAATATGAAATTAGCGATGTTTTGTAGCATACAATTTGAGGTACTTTAAGAATTGCAGCTTCTAATGTTGCTGTTCCGGAAGTAATTATGGCAGCTTTACACTCTTTTAACAATGCATGTGTCTGATTTGATAAGACTGGTATGTTTGAATGCTTTGTAATAGAACGGTAATATTCTCTAGAAATAGAGGGGGCACCTGCAATAATAAATTGATAATTCTCAAAATACTTGGCAACTTCAATCATTACAGGTAACAGTTGTGATATTTCTTGCTTTCTACTACCTGGTAAAATAGCAATTATTGGCTTTTCAGATTCTATATTTTTACTATTTAAATCTTCTAAAGCATCAATTAAAGGATGTCCTACATAATTAACATTTATATTATGTTTAGCAAAAAATGAAGGCTCAAATGGTAATATAGGCATTAGTAAATTCACATCTCTTCTCAACTTATTAATTCTTGATTCTTTCCATGCCCATACTTGAGGAGTTATATAATACACAACCTTTATTTTATGTTTTTTTGCAAATTTCGCTATTCTTAAATTAAATCCTGGATAATCTACTAATACTAAAACATCTGGCTTAAATTCAAGAATCTCATTTTTAACAACTTTAAAATTCTTTAATATCGAAAAAAAATTAACCAATACTTCCCAAAACCCCATAAATGCCATATCTTTATAATGTTTTGTTAAGTCAAGACCAGCTTTTTGCATCAGGTCGCCACCAAATCCCTTAAAAGTAGCCGTTTTCTCTAACTTTAATAATTCATCAATCAAGTTTGCCGCATGTAAATCTCCTGAGGCTTCTCCTGCTATAAAATAATAACGTTTCAAAATAAAAATTTGTTGATCATTACTAACAAGGCTATGAAAATAGTTGTCATCAGAATACCCCTAGCTGACTTTTCAAGATTAGTTCTCATGAAAATAAGAAATGGAATTAAATTTAAAAGTGTACACAAACTAAGTACATGTGAATGTACTCCCATAACTTTAAGCTGCTTATATAGAGCCCATGCATCGCCATCGAAAGTAGCAATAGAATACACTAAAAATGCAAGCGTTGGGAGTATTAATCCTAATATTGCGCCTTTAAAAAATAATGAATCATAATTCATAAATTCCATGATTTTAATTCAGATATAAAATCGTAAGATGTAATATCGTATTGAACTGGTACAATAGAGACATAACCATTAGCTAAAGCCCATTCGTCTGTATCTTTACCATAATCATGATTTTGGAAAATTCCTTTTAACCAATAATAAGTTTTTCCAGTTGGGTCTTTTCTTACATCAAAATCTTCCTTCCAACTAGCATCAGCTTGTCTACAAATTTTGTAACCATTTATTTCAGAAAATGGTAATTTTGGAATATTTACATTTAAACATCTTCCTGTAGCTAAGCCTTCTTTTAAAATCTTATTAACTATATTTTTAACTACTATTTTAGATGTACTAAAGTCAGCATCATGTGAATAGTCTAACAAAGAAAAACCTATTGAAGGCACACCTCCAATAGCACCCTCTAAAGCTGCAGACATTGTACCCGAATAAATCACATTTATTGATGAATTTGCACCATGGTTAATTCCTGAAATACATAAATCTGGCTTCCTTTTAAGTATTACACTAAGTCCTAATTTAATACAATCAGCAGGTGTTCCTGAACATTCATATTCTTTTTGTGGTCCTTTATCTATTTGAATTTCATCACATCTTAAGGAGGAATTTAATGTAATAGCATGTCCCATTCCCGACTGTGGTTTATTAGGAGCAACAACAACAACTTCACCAATTTCGCGTACAATCTCAATTAATGCTCTTATTCCAGGTGCTAAAATACCATCATCGTTGGATACTAAAATTAAAGGTTTACTCATAATACATAGATTTACAAATCAAATTTACCAAAAGAAAGTTAAGAACTTATATTTTTGTAATTATATGTCAAAAATAAAAATAAGCAATCATAAGTTCAGTTCAAAAATATTAAGAAAGATCTTAAATTATTTTCCGCCTCTATTAGTTAACCGAATAAAAATAGTTGAAAACGATTCTGATTTCATGAATCTAAAAGTCGAAATAAAATATTCTTGGTTTAATAAAAATCTCCAAAAAAGTATTTTTGGTGGCACAATATTTAGCGCTGTTGACCCTTACTACGCAGTAATGTATTGGCAAATATTCAACAACAAGAACATTCCAATGGAAATATGGATTAAAAAAGTTGATATAAGATATTGTAAAGCAGCAACATCAAATCTTGAAATTTTTTTTAAACTAACTAATTTTGATATAAAAAATGCTTTAAATAATTTATCAAAAGAAAATAAATTCGAAGTTTGGCATAAAGTTAGTGTAGTTGACACAAATCAAGAAATCTGTGCTGAGGCTAATGTTTTAGTACATATCAAAAATTCACAAAATCATAATCTTAGTAAGCTAAAAACACAATGTTACATATGAATTTATAAAATTAAATAGTCTTGATTACAGATTAATTTTTCATTATTTCCAAACTCTATTTATTTAAAAAACTCAGTTGTTTTTTTTATAGTATTTCTAAAAATTAATTAGTTTTACTAAAAAAAATATGAAACACATAACTTTATTTTTTGGCGTCTTAATTAACATCACATGTTATGCTCAAAGCAGTACTATTGTCGGTAATTGGTATAATCAAGAAAAAGATGCAGTAATAAATATTAGCAAAACTGAAGATAACACTTTTCAAGGTCAAATAGTATGGATGTTAAATCCAAACGATGAAAATGGCAATCCAAAAGTTGATAATTTAAATCCAAAAGAATCGTTGAGAACAAGACCACGCATGGGAATGATTATGATGTATGACTTTTCCTATGATGAGGATAATGTTTGGCAAAATGGTGAAATTTATGACCCTAAAAGTGGTAATACATATAGTGGAACTATTACACTAACCTCTGAAAATATGCTTGATTTAAGAGGGTATGTTGGACTACCTATTTTTGGTAGAACAAGTAAATGGACAAGAAAAATAGACTAGGAATTTCAAACTTCAATTTTCTAAATACCTTATCTTTGCAAGAAAAAAGAATTGATGCTTAATACAATCGAAGAAGCAATCGAAGATATAAAAAATGGTAAGATTATCATAGTTGTTGACGATGAAAACAGAGAAAATGAAGGGGATTTTTTAGCTGCTGCTGATAAAGTCACTCCTGAAATGATTAATTTTATGGCTATTCATGGAAGAGGACTTATTTGCGCACCATTGATTGAAGATCGATGTGATGAATTAGATCTTAAATTAATGGTTGGTAAAAATACAGCTGAATTTGAAACACCTTTTACAGTATCTGTCGATTTAATTGGTTATGGATGTACTACCGGAATTTCAGCTAATGACAGAGCAAAAACTATTAAAGCATTAGTTAACCCCAAAACTAAATCAGAGGAACTAGGTAAGCCTGGACATATTTTTCCTTTAAAAGCCAGAAAAGGCGGTGTACTTAGAAGAGCTGGTCATACTGAAGCTGCAATAGATTTAGCAAGACTAGCAGGTCTTTATCCAGCGGGTGTCATTGTCGAAATTATGAATGATGACGGAACAATGGCGCGAATGCCCGAACTTCAACTCATTGCAAAAAAACACCAACTTAAGATTATTACAATTAAAGACTTAATTGCGTTTAGAATACAAAATGAAAGTTTAATTGAAAAACAAATAGAGGTTAAATTACCAACTCCAATTGGAGATTTTAGACTACATGCATTTCGACAAATAACTAACGATCAAACTCATTTAGCTCTTGTAAAAGGAAAATGGAATAAAGATGAACCGATACTTGTTAGGGTTCACTCATCTTGTATCACTGGGGATATATTTGGCTCATGCCGTTGTGATTGTGGACCTCAACTAGAGACTGCAATGCAAATGGTAGAAAACGAAGGAAAAGGAGTTATTGTTTATATGAATCAAGAAGGTAGAGGAATTGGATTATTAAACAAATTAAAAGCTTATAAGCTTCAAGAAGAAGGAAGAGATACAGTTCAAGCTAACGAAGATTTAGGTTTTAACGCTGACCACAGAGATTATGGTGTGGGAGCACAAATTTTACGATCATTAAACGTAAATAAAATAAAATTGATGAGTAATAACCCAAAAAAACGCTCTGGTCTAATTGGTTATGGTTTAGAAATCGTAAAAAATATTCCTATTGAGATTGAATCAAATAAGCACAATGAATTTTATTTAAAAACTAAAAGAGATAAGTTAGGTCATATACTATACAAAATAAATAATGAGTAAATCCATTATAATTCTCGGAATTGAATCATCTTGCGATGACACAAGCGCTGCAATAATAAAAAATGGTAGAGTTTTATCAAATATTATAAGCTCTCAAAAAGTTCATGAACAGTACGGTGGTGTAGTTCCAGAATTAGCCTCAAGAGCTCACCAAAAGAATATAATTCCTGTTATTAATCAAGCTATCAAAAAAGCTAAAATAAATAAAAATCAAATTTCCGCAGTTGCGTTCACAAGGGGGCCAGGTTTACTTGGTTCCCTATTAGTTGGTATTTCATTTGCTAAATCTTTTGCCTTGGCTATGAATATTCCAATAATTGATGTAAATCACATGCAAGCTCATATCCTTGCTCATTTTATAAAAGAAATAGATGGAAAAAGTAATTCTCCTAACTTTCCATTTTTATGCCTTACTGTTTCTGGTGGGCATACTCAAATTGTTAAGGTTACTGAATACCTAAACTTTGAACTAATGGGTGAAACATTAGATGATGCCGCAGGTGAGGCTTTCGATAAATCTGCAAAGCTTTTGGGACTTCCCTACCCAGGAGGACCACTTATTGACAAATATGCTAAAGATGGAAATCATAAAACATTTTCTTTTGGGGAACCTAAAGTAGATGGACTTAACTTTAGCTTTAGTGGACTTAAAACAAGTATACTTTACTTTATCAAAAATAAAACAAAACAAAATCCTAATTTTATAACTGAAAACCTGAATGATATTTGTGCTTCAATTCAACATAGTATAGTCAACATCTTAATAAAAAAAATAGAAAAAGCTGTCAAAGAGACAAATATTTATAATGTTGCTATTGCTGGCGGAGTTTCAGCTAACTCAGAACTAAGAAAACAACTGAAATCAAAAGAAGATTCTCATAATTGGAAGACATATATCCCAAATTTTTCATATTGCACAGACAATGCAGCTATGATAGCTATTACAGGTCATTATAAATATCTTAATAACCAATTTTGTGATCAAAAAATTACTGCTAAAGCTAGACTTAGTGTTTAATTTACATAACAATAAATATTAATACTATTCAATAATTAAAATCTGATTTGTGATTTTATTTTGATAGATAATGTTTATATTGTATAATCCCTTAGCTTTATCACTCAAATCAATTAATTCTTGGCACTCACCTGTTTTGTTTTCAAATATTTTTGTAAATATTAACTTACCTAAAGGATTAGTTATATTAATTCTTATATCTTGATTTTCTATATTTTCTAAATTTAAATAAAGATTAAATATCCCCTTAGACGGATTTGGATAAATAGCTATATCATTTATTTTAAACTCACTTTTAGTATTGACATTTTTTGAAGAACCAAGCATATAATATTCGTAACTTGTAAATGGAGTTGCCCATGAAGTTCCATTTTCACCACATGCACCTCTAATTCTCCAAAAATATTCTCCTGAAATTAATCCATATTTTGATTTAGAATTTGATGTTCCAGGAATATTATTCCATTGCCAAACCTGTCCTGTCGCAGAATTAGTAAGTTCCAAAAAGTAGTGATCTGGAGCGCCACTTTCTGGAGTATCCCATAACATTGTTAATGCTGTTAGTACATTATTTGCAGCAGTAGTTGATAAGTTTTCTGGTAATTTATCACAATATGACTCGGTAGTAAATGAATTAACTTCTCCCCATCCTGAGTGATACTGAGGATCTGGGTTACCATCGGCATCAACGTTAC
>CAJWWC010000011.1 GCA_913048435.1 uncultured Flavobacteriales bacterium
ATTGTTTTATCCACTCATCTACTTGTTGTTGTAATTGTTGTATAGACATTATTCTTTGTTTTTAGAGTCAATTATTAGAGTTACAGGGCCATCGTTACACAACATGACTTGCATATTAGCACCAAATTTACCAGTTAAAATTTTGTTTTGCGAGTCTACTTTCAAGCGTTTCACTAAAGCTTGGTAAAGAGGCATGGCTACGTTTGGAGGCGCTGCATTAATAAATGAGGGTCGATTGCCTTTCTTAGTTTTGCCATATAAGGTGAATTGACTGACTACCAATAATTGACCCTTGATGTCGATAACAGATTTATTCATATGATTATTTTCATCTGAAAAAATACGTAGGTTTACTATTTTTTTACTGATCCATTCAACATCTTTTTCAGTATCAGAATGTTCTATTCCTAAAAGGATTAGTAAACCCTGTTGAATCTGACTATAAATCTGACCATCTATTCTGACTGAAGCCTCCGAAACACATTGTATGACTACTCTCATTTTTCGTAACGATTTGTTCTAAAACTATCTTCATCTTGCTCAAGCATATTGAGATAGTTTTTATATCGAGAAGGTGCTATTTCCCCATTTTCTAGAGCTAATTTAACGGCACATTTAGGTTCGTTGATATGCAAACAATTATTGAATTTACAATTCGATTTTAGCTTGAAAAATTCTACAAAATAATCGCCCAATTCATACTTATCCATTTCTATTAAACCAAAACCTCTCACGCCTGGAGTATCAATAATAGAAGCTCCAAAATCTAGTTCGTACATTTCTGAAAAGGTTGTGGTATGTTGTCCTTGTTGGTGCTGTTCAGAAATTTCTTGTGTAGTAATATTTAAATTGTGCTGAATACTGTTTAACAAGCTAGATTTGCCTACACCAGAGTGTCCAGAAATTACGTTGACTTTACCTTTCATTAATTTCTTAATGTCTGACAAGTCATCATTTAGTATACTTTTTGATAAACAAGAGTAGCCAATCTTCTCATAAATAGAACGTCTTTCTTCCAAAAGAACTAAAGTTGTTTTATCGAATAAATCGGTTTTATTGAATAGTATAACAACGTCCACGTCATAAGCTTGAGCAGACACCAAAAAACGATCTATAAAACCCGTAGAAGTTTGAGGACTTTGCATGGTCACAACTAATATAGCTTGATCTATATTAGAGGCTAGAATATGTGTTTGCTTAGATAGATTGACCGATTTTCTAACGATGATATTTTTTCTATCAAACAATTCATCAATTAGAAAGGAATCTTCTTCTTGACTGAGCAAAACTTTATCGCCAACCACAATTGGATTTGTACTTTTAATATCTTGCATACGAAACTTACCGCGAATGCGGCAATTCAATAATTCACCATTATCTGTTTTGACGATATACCAACTTCCAGTAGATTTTATAACAACCCCTTGCATTAGCACAAATATACTATCTTAATTTATCAAAATAATTTTGTTGGACGATTATGTTAATTTGAATAATTAAAATTAAGTCAATTGAGTTATCTTCGCACCATGTCTATTCTAGTTAAAGATGTTAGCAAGTATTATGGCCAACAGGCCGCTCTGCAATCGGTTTCTTTAGAAGTTAAGAAAGGTGAGATTGTAGGCTTTTTAGGTCCTAATGGGGCTGGTAAATCTACACTAATGAAAATCATTACCACCTACTTAGCTGCAGATGAGGGACAAGTCGAGGTATGTCAAGAAAATGTGGAAGAAAACCCATTAAGCGTACGCCAAAAAGTAGGCTACTTAGCCGAGCATAATCCCTTGTATTTAGAAATGTACGTTATAGAATATTTGGACTTTATAGCCGATTTATACGGCTGTTCTAAAGAACGTGTAGGTGATATGATAGAGCTAACTGGATTAAGTCCAGAGAAACACAAAAAAATAGGAGAATTATCAAAAGGATACCGTCAAAGAGTAGGTTTAGCAGCAGCATTGATACACGAGCCTGAAGTCCTTATTTTAGATGAACCTACCACAGGATTAGACCCTAATCAGTTGGTTGAGATAAGAACCCTCATCAAAAATAGTGGCAAGAATAAAACCGTTATGCTTTCTACTCACATCATGCAGGAAGTAGAAAAAATGTGCAGTAGAGTTATTATTATCAATAAAGGTAAAATTGTTGCCGACGAACAACTAGAATCTCTTAAAGCTAAGAAGATAGATTTAGAGTCCTATTTTCAACAGCTGACAGCCTAAAATAATTTAGAACATTAATAATTAATGAAATTACTTTTCTTGAAAATATTTTTCTAATTTTGTAGACGATTTGAAAGGTGGATAAATTTGGCTGATTGCAACCACTCCAAAAAATGCTAAAACAGGAATAAATTGCATCGGCTGTCTTCACTTGAACTTTTTAACTTAAATACAATAAGATGGCTTATTTTTTTACTTCAGAATCTGTATCAGAAGGACATCCTGATAAAGTAGCTGACCAAATATCAGATGCTCTACTAGATAATTTTTTAGCCCAAGATCAAAATTCCAAAGTAGCTTGTGAAACTCTAGTAACTACGGGTCTTACCGTACTTAGTGGAGAAGTAAAGACTTCGGCCTATGTAGATGTGCAAAAAATAGCAAGACAAGTTATTCACAAGATTGGCTATAACAAATCGGAATACCAATTTGATGCCGATAGCTGCGGTGTGATTTCTGCTATACACGAACAGTCGGCAGATATCAATCAAGGCGTAGAAGTTAACAAAGGCTTACACGCTGAACAAGGTGCTGGTGATCAAGGCATGATGTTTGGCTATGCAACAGATGAAACTGATAACTACATGCCTTTAGCCCTAGATTTATCGCACCGTATTTTAATAGAATTGGCAAAAATTAGACGTCAAGGAAAAGAGATGACCTACTTAAGACCTGATTCTAAATCTCAGGTTACTATAGAATATAGTGACGACCACCAACCTATTCGTATTGAAGCTATTGTAGTATCTACCCAACACGATGAGTTCATTTTGCCAAAAGACTCCAGTCCAAGCTCAATAAAAGAAGCTGAAGACAGTATGCAACAACAAATAGAGGAAGATGTAAAAAATATTCTTATTCCTAGAGTAAAAAATCAATTGGAAGATCGCCAACAACAATTGTTTGGTGACGAAAAATATCACGTTAACCCCACTGGTAAATTTATAATTGGCGGTCCTCATGGTGATACAGGGCTAACGGGTCGAAAAATTATTGTAGATACTTATGGTGGTAAAGGCGCACACGGTGGAGGTGCGTTTTCAGGCAAAGACCCTTCTAAAGTCGACCGTTCGGCAGCCTATGCTACTCGTCATATTGCTAAAAATTTAGTAGGTGCAGGATTGTGCAAACAAGTATTGGTGCAAGTATCTTATGCTATTGGCGTAGCTAAACCAATGGGAGTTTTTGTAGATACATACGGAACAGCTAAAGTGAACTTATCTGATGGTGAAATTGCCAAAAAAGTGGAAGATATCTTTGACATGCGACCGGCAGCCATTATTGAACGTCTAAAACTTAAAAACCCCATTTATCAAGAAACAGCGGCCTACGGACATATGGGAAGAACACCACAAACTAAAACGTTCTCTTTTAATGTAGAAGGGCAAACCAAGGAAATGACCTTAGAAACTTTCACATGGGAAAAGTTGGATTATGTGGATAAGTTAAAAACAACTTTCGGATTGTAAAAAAAGGTATGACTGAGCTGATTCAAAGACAGAAATATTATTATTTACTTCTTTCTAAAGAAAATTTGAAGTGGGACTCCACTAAAATTAAAACTTTCTCTGAGCTTATTTTCTATATATCTCTTGTAAGGCTCTTTAATATATTGCGGTAAATTGGCAAAAAAGGCAAAGGTTGGAGTCTTGGTTGGCAATTGTGTACAGAACTTAATACGTATGTATTTACCTTTGGTAGCTGGTGGTGGGTTTTGTTCTATAAAAGCCAACATCACATCATTTAATTTAGAAGTACTAATTCGTACTTTTCTGTCTTCAGAAACTTTAATAGCTATTTCTAGAGCTTTCAACAAACGTTGCCTAGTTAGTGCCGAAATAAACAAAATAGGTACATCAGTAAAGGGGGCTATCTTTTCTCGAATTGCCGCCTCATAGGCTTTAGTTGTATGGGTATCTTTGTCCACCAAATCCCATTTATTAACTAGTATAACTATCCCTTTTCTGTTTTTGTCTGCCAAATGAAAAATACTTTGGTCTTGAGATTCAAAACCTAAAGTAGCATCAATCAGTAACATGCATACATCGGAGTATTCAATGGAACGTATGGAACGCATAACAGAATAGAACTCCAAATCTTCACTAACTTTTTTCTTCTTACGAACACCAGCAGTATCAACTAACACAAAGTCATGTCCAAACTTAGTATAGTGGGTATCTAAAGAATCTCGTGTTGTTCCAGCAATATCAGTAACGATATTCCTTTCCTCACCGACTAGGGCATTGACAAAAGAGGACTTGCCAACATTAGGTCGCCCTACGATAGCAAAGCGAGGCAAATCGCTTTCTTCCTCAGCTTCAGCGTCAGGCAATTTAGCTATTAATTCATCTAGTAACTCACCTGTTCCACTACCATTGATAGAAGATATGCAGTAATAATTGCCCATACCTAAAGCATACAGTTCTACGGCCTCTTGCATAATCTGACCGTTATCAACTTTATTAGCCACAAGAAAAATAGGCTTATGGGATTTCCTTAGGTGTTTGGCTACCGTCATATCCATATCGGTAACACCTTGTTGGGCATCAACCAAAAATAGTATAGCGTTAGCTTCTTCAATGGCCAAGTCCACTTGTTTGCGTATTTCGCCCTCAAAGATATCGTCCGAACCAACAATATATCCACCCGTATCAATTACAGAAAACTCCTTACCATTCCAATCTGTCTTGCCGTAGTGTCTATCGCGAGTAACACCACTGACCGAATCCACTATGGCTTGTCGCTTTTGTATCAGCCTGTTGAAAAAGGTTGATTTCCCTACATTAGGACGTCCAACTATTGCTACTATATTTCCCATTTCTATTGGTTATTGTAACCGAATCGCTTCAGCTGTTTATCATCATCACGCCAATCTTTATTGACCTTGACATATAAGTTCAAAAATATCTTTTTCTGCAAAAAAGTTTCTATATCTCTACGAGCTAAGGTGCCTACTTTTTTTAATGCTTTACCCTTATGCCCTATAATAATACCTTTTTGTGATTCTCTAGCCACAAAAATTATTGCTCTTATATTTATAATGTCTTCTTCATCAAAAAATTCTTCTACTTCAATTTCTACAGAATATGGAATTTCCTTTTTGTAGTATTTGAGTATTTTCTCTCTAATAGTTTCGCTAACAAAAAAGCGTTCAGACTTATCTGTCAAGGCGTCTTTCTCAAAATAAGGTGGCGATACAGGAAGTAAGGCTTTTATTCTTGCTATAACCAAATCCAAATTAAATTTGTTGAGTGCCGAAATAGGGTGTATCTCGGCATTCGGTAACAATTCTTTCCAAAATAAAATTTGTTCTTTGACAAAGTCTTGTTCTACCCTATCTATTTTATTTAGCAACAGTAAAATTGGTAAATCCGTGTTTTTTAAACGCTCGAAAAGTTTCTCGTCTTTAAGTCCTTTTTCTCCAGTTTCTACCATATACAACAATATATCGGCATCTTGAAAAGCACCATGTATAAAGTCCATCATATTTTCTTGCAACTTATAGGCTGGATTCATCACACCAGGTGTATCTGAAAATACAATTTGGTGTTGCTCATCATTAACAATACCTAATATACGGTGTCTTGTAGTCTGTGCCTTTGAGGTGATTATGGACAATCGCTCGCCTACCAAAGCATTCATTAATGTAGATTTCCCAACATTAGGGTTACCTATAATATTTACATATCCTGCTTTGTGCTCCATATTAGAGATTGTCTCGTTTGCGTTTTAATTCTTCTAAGCGTTCAAGAGATTGCTCCCAATCGGATATGTATTGCGCCAATTGTTGTTGCTTTTCTTGATAAGATTCAAAAAATCCCGTTTGCGAAGATAACTCTTTGTATTGGTCAGGATATGACAATTTTGCATCTAGTGATTTTAACTCCGTCTCTAAAGCCTCTACCGAACGCTCCAAATCACCTACTTTGTTGGACGTTTTCTTAATGCCTTTATCCAATTCCTTACGTTCTTGATAGCTGATTTTATTCAACGAATCCTTAGATTTTGGTGAGGTTGCTTTTTGCTTATTTTCTAATTCAAACTGTTTGAAGTCCAAAACTTTTTTAGCATTCAAAAATTCATTAATATCGCCCAAATATTCTTTTATGCCTTGATCTTTAAACTCATAAACTTTTTCGCTTAGCCCTTGTAAAAAGTCCCTGTCATGAGAAACAATAATTAGCGTACCGTCATAGTTATTCAGAGCGTTTTTTAAAATGTCTTTCGATACCATATCTAGGTGATTAGTTGGCTCATCCATTATCAATAAGTTGACAGGCTCTAGCAACAATTTGCATAGAGCTACTCTAGCTCTCTCCCCTCCAGACAAAACTTTTATCTTCTTTTGTGCGGCATCGCCACTGAATAAAAAAGAACCTAACATATCCCTAACTTTCGGTCGACTATGCTCATCGGCAGCATCTTCAACTAACTGTAATATAGTCTTATTCTCATCTAGCAACTCAGACTGATTTTGAGCGTAATAGCCTACCTTGACTTGGTGACCGTATTCGACTTGACCTTCAAAAGGAATACTATCCACAATAATTTTTGCCAAGGTAGTTTTGCCCTGTCCGTTTTTTCCTACAAAAGCTATTTTTTCACCCCTTTCTAACAATAAATCAATGCCTTTTAAGACTTCTAGATCACCATAACTTTTAGATACCTCATTAACTTTCAAAGTGACTTTGCCAGAGTGTGGAGCAGGAGGAAATTTAAAATGCATACTAGCCGTTTCATAATGTTCAACTTCTATCATCTCCATTTTATCTAACTTCTTGATTAAGCTTTGAGCGAAAGCGGCTTTGCTTTTCTTGTAGCGAAACTTATCTATCAACATCTTAGTTTGTTTAACCTCTTTATCTTGGTTTTTCTTAGACTGTATTTGCTTTTCTTGTCGGTCTTTTCTGAGCTCAACATATTTACTGTAACTCGCCTTGTAGTCATTAGCTTTACCTAAAATCAAATCAATGGTTCTGTTGGTAACAGCATCTAGAAAAGCTCTATCGTGAGAAACTAAAATAACGGCTCCAGAGTAGTTTTTAAGCCAACTTTCTAACCAAACTATAGATTCGATATCCAAGTAATTCGTAGGCTCATCGAGTAACAATACATCTGGCTTACCTAATAGTATTTTAGCAAGTTCAAGTCGCATACGCCAGCCACCACTAAACTCATTAGTCTGACGAGAAAAATCATCTAATTTAAAGCCTAAACCCAATAGTACATGACTCATTTCAGACTTTATAGCATAACCACCCAATAAAACATATCGCTCGTTCAACTCATTTAGGTCGGTGATGAGTTGCATATAGCCTTCATTGTCGTAGTCAGTACGCTCACTTATTTCTAAGTTAATAGAATTGATTTTTTCTTCTAAATCTTTGATTTCTGCAAAAGCTAATTCAGCTTCTTGTTGTACCGTACGTCCTTCCTTAAAGTCCAAATCTTGACGCAAATAACCCAAAGTAGAATCATTAGGACTAGAGATGGTACCCTCGTTGGAAGATTGCTCGCCAGAAATTATACGTAATAAAGTAGACTTACCAGCTCCGTTCTTTCCTACTAATCCAATACGATCGCCTTTGTTAACCATGAAAGAAACTTTATCAAAAAGCTCCTGACCCCCAAAATAAACCGATATTTTATTTACTGAAATCATAAATCTGTAAAAATACACTTTTTAGTATCCCCATAAAATGTATTTTTTTTTAGCAAAAAAACATTTTTAATGTATCTTTGCTTTTAATATCGCGAGGTGGAGCAGTTGGTAGCTCGTCGGGCTCATAACCCGAAGGTCGTAGGTTCGAGTCCTGCCCTCGCTACAAACTAAACGGATCAGTAATTCTACTGGTCCGTTTTTGTTTAAAAAATAACGTGGAAATCTAAATAATTAAGTGAAAGAAAATTTAGAACGGAGATTTATGTAAAAATTTTCTAGCTTTTAATTTTTAATAATACAACAGCATGTGCCGCTATCCCCTTTTCAGCACCTATAAAGCCCATTTTTTCTGATGTAGTCGCTTTTATAGATAGTTGATTAAGTTTTATATGCATACATTCTGATAATACTTGCTGCATTTGAGGAATATATATGTTGACTTTAGGCCTTTCCAAACAGACCGTGGAATCAATATTTACAACTTCATAGCCCTTGTCTCTTATCTTAGCCATAACATCTTGAAGCAATATTTTACTATCAATTTTTTTGTATTCGGCTGATGTATCAGGGAAATGAAAACCGATATCTCGCATATTACCAGCTCCTAAAATCGCATCACATATAGCATGAATCAGTACATCGGCATCGGAATGCCCTAATGAACCTCTATTGTGTGGAATATGAATGCCTCCAAGAACTAGGTCTTCATCTTCAACCAATTGATGTACATCGTATCCGTATCCTATTCTTATGTCCAATTATATTTAATTTAATTTTCAACTTGTTTCAATTCACTAAAATCGAAAGTTAAAGCAAATCTTAACGTGTTTGATAAAGGATTAACCGCATTTACCTCATCTCTACCTTGAACAGGGATCAAATATGAAAAATCTATACCAAAAACATTATATCTTAAACCTGCACCCAATGTAAAAAATTGACGATCACCTTTGGATGGATGTTCGTAGAAAAATCCAGAACGTACAGCAAATTGTTGATCATACCAATATTCTACTCCAGTGGAATAAATGAGTTCTCTTATCTCTCTGTCATTATATGGTGCATCGGAAAAGGATTGAAAAATACCACTTATTACTGAAACATCTGGGTCTTCACCACTAATAATCTCACCATCTTCATTATAAATAGGCGGTGTGGGAACTAATAGCTTATTGATATTAAATTCAAATGCAAATTGATTGTACTCATCAATATTGGTTGATAAAGAAGAGCCAATTCTTAAATTGGTAGGAATAAAGTCTTTATCGATTGTTTCGGTGTAGGAAACTTTAGCACCTATATTAGAGATATTTAAACCAGAAGCCCAATCAATTTTCTGACCAGCAATTATTATTTCCTTTGTGTGATAAGCAGAAATATCACCAGCAACAGTGTGAGCTGCTTTTGTTGCTAATGTACCGACTTGTTGACCGCCAGTTAAGTTAGAATAAACGTATCTTAAAGCAACACCTGTAGAAAAACGCTCAGACAACTTTAAAGCATATGCACCATCAAGGGAAAATTCATTTGGATTAAATGAACCTAAGGGATTATTATTTGCATCAGTAAAGTTAATTTCGCCCAATGTAAAATAACGAAGTGAAAAACCCAAAACTTGATTTTCATCTATTCTAGAATATCCAGTTAGGTAAGATAAATTAATATCAGGAACAAGAGATTTTAGCCATGGAGTATAGCATAATGAAAAACCAACATCATTCTTAACAAATGCATACTTAGCAGGATTCCAATGCATAGACATTGCATCTGGATTTGAAGCAACGCCAGCATCTCCCATACCACCCGCTTTTGCATCAGGACTAATGATCAGAAATGGAACTGAAGTGGTTATTGTGTTAAGCCTAAATTTATTATCATCAATCTGAATTTGACCAAAAGTATAAGCGGAAAAAAATAATAAGAGAAGTATAAGTAATCGGCTAATTTGAATCATTTTATTATCGTTAATATTACAAATATAAAAACATTAAATTTTAATAACGTAAAATTTAATGTGTTAGTATTAATTTGCCTGAATTACTAGCTTTTTTTCCATTCGACAATCTAGCAGTTAATGAATAAATATATATGCCGGGAGATAAATTGGAACCATTTTCAGAATTTCCACTCCATTGAATTGGTCCATATCTGTATCCACTTGGTTCAACACTCTCTCTAATTTCTTTAACTATCCTTCCGTTTAAATCTATAATTTGTAAAATAACCTTCATCGGCTCATTGCTTTGATTATGCTCAAAATAAAAAGATGTAAAGTCAACAACTGGATTGGGATAATTCAATAAATTTTGAATAATTAGGTCAGATGATGATGTAACAAAAAACTGTATATCTTCTTCAGAAGAATTATTTTGGACATCCCAAACCTTGACTTTCAAGTTATGATTTCCCTCACCGAGCTCAAAAAAAGGATATTCAATTATTCCACTTTTGTAACTATTAATATCAGACTCATAAAAATCGTTAAGAACGATTGGATTTGCAGTTGCTTCATCAAGCACAGCCAACATATTGTGTCCAATTCCATTTCCAGTGGTATTTATTCCACTTTCATCAAAAAGTAATGCATATAAAGACGGATTGGCATCAGTTATACCTCCCGAAACAAAATTAGTATCATTCATAAATATTTTGATTTGTGGTCCTGAAAAATCTTCAATAAAATCAGTCGACGTCCCGCCTATAATCATATTTTGATCAAAACCAAATGCATCACAAAACTTATTTTGATTGTGACCCGTAGCATACAAGCTGATTTTGCCATTTCCGTAGTTATAATTTATATCTTTAGGAACAATAAATGAAAATGTGAACTCTCCATTTTGAACTGATGACTTTCCTCTAAACAATATATTTTTTTGTAAATCAAAAATAAAAATGGGTGATTCATCTTGTCCTAATGTTTGATATTCTCTTCTTTTATCAAAAACTTTTGGATAAACTATACCATTGAAGTTTTCAAGCTTGACACCGTTTTGTTGTATTTCTCCAGAAATATTAACTAATCCCAATGCTTTTGCAGTATCATCTATGTGATTTAAAACTATTTCATATTGAGGATAAGCCAATTTTAAAGCAGGATCACCTAATAGGGTGAAATTTCTGTGATTAGTGTTAGAAATATTATTAACATTATTTTTTGTCTTAATTAATACATCACCAAGTCTTTGAGGGTCATTTGAATCAGGAAATAAATTTTCAAAAAGAGAAGAATTTAATTCTAAGTTACTATTTGTAAAAACAACTCTTGAAGTCGTAAAAAGTGCTATTGCTCCTCCATTCTCTTTAAGAAATACTGCCTCACCAGCTGATTCTCTTTGAGGGTCATCGTATCTACTAAATTCACAAGTAGCTGTCATGAAAAGTGGTAATCTATATTTATTATTCCAAGAATTAATATCGTCAATTTCTAAAATTCTTTCGTGAGCCCATCCTAATTCTCCACCATGACCGGTATAATTCACTAAAAATACGCCTTTGTTAATAGCATCTGAAATTGCGTTGTTTACACTTTCACAACGCTGACCACCTGTTGATGATTCTTGTTCATAAGCATCCAAATAAATCTTATCTACATTCATTATGGGATAATTTGTTGAAATATAATCTGCAAGTTGTTCAGCTTGTAATGAGTGTACTGTCTCACTTTCATCGTTATCATCACCTACAAAGCAAATATTTAATCGCCAATCTCCAAATGACTCTAAAGCACTATAATTAATAACTTTATCAACAGCGATTTTAGCTTCTTCCAAAGTCTGAACAGGAAAACGACCAACACCTATGTCTAAAAACGGAGTATTTGGGTTATCTGAAATAATATTTTCTTCATTGTCAAGCAATGCAAAATAGTCATCGGAGACATATGAATATAATTCATTAGTAGAATTTTCAGATTGATATGAGACTATATAATTTGTGTTGTTGGGTAATCTATTCTTTGGGTCATATGAAGCATCACCGAACAGTAATAAATATTTTAATGGGCTTTCTTGTTCATAAAGCATTTTTGCAAAATCTCTAATGGCAGATACATCTTGACTTCCTGAAGAAAATTCATTATATATTTGTTGAGGATTTACTACTTCTACTGTTAAGCCATTGTTCCTATGAAAATTTGCTAATCTATTTGCTTGCTCGAAAAAAGTAGGATGTGATACTATTAAATAATCGATATTTTTAATTGCATGCAAATCTTGATTTTCAACTTTACCTAATAAATTTACTGAAAGATAATCACCATCAAACGCAATAAAATTTCTCAGAGTATCAGTAGAAATTTTAAATGAAAATTCATAAGCCGAATTATTACCTTTTATTGATTTAGGTGAAAGGGGAAATGTGACATCCCAAATCCTGGTTAAGGGACTCACATTAGAGAGAAGAAACTCGGACACAGAGTTTGATTTCACTGATGAAATAGATCTAAATAACATTTGTTCATTTGACATTTTTAAATCTCTTTCTGCGTTAATTTCTATAAAATCTAACCATGCTGAAGAAGATGTAGATGAAGTTACATGCTCTATTGTAAGTTGTATATTTTCTGAAATAGGATTTATATTTTTTTCGAAATAGGATAAATTAGCTTTGTTATAACTTCCACTTACTCCATTAATTAAAATGGTCTCCGTAGACATTCCAGCTCCACTAATATTAAATTGAGAATTGTAGGGAGAAGGCGTATTAGAAGCTAGTGCAATTTTAATATTTATGTTGCCTGTTAAATTTGGAAATGCGAAATTGTAAGATTTACTATCATTATTATTAAAAACTTCTCCAAACCAATTTCTACCAGATTTTATTAGATTTATGTTATCTATTTCGTGGATTTGAAAATCATTAAAAGTATTTACAGTTGTATCAGCTGAAAATAACGACTGGAATGAGTCTACACGCTTTCCAAGCCCATGATCTGAACTGATAAAATAATAACAATAGTCATCATAATAATGTTGTTGTCGACTAAATAAATTGTTATTTAAAATCCATTGATGAGGAGATTGTCCGAAAAATAATACATAATCATTTTCATCAAAAATCCCATCAGACTGTCCCACAACTTCTATCGCTAACTCGATTAGGTCATTTGGTCTTTCACTAGAATTATTTGAAGGAAGCATTCCAGCGGGATGACCAAATATTCTCAAATTTCTTGGATCTAAATTTGAAACGTCCATGCCTAAACTTTCTAAATCTTGAAAAGATAATCGATAAATTCCATCGGAGTTTGATCTGAAATTAAACCACTCACCACTAGAAAGTATTGAACTTTCAACTGATGAAGATTTTTTATAATTCGTCAAAAGATTCGACTTCAAATGTAATTCTACAAAAATTAGTTTTTGATAAATTTCGTCCTTGAAGACAAATGGAAATATATCACCTCTAACAATGAATTTTTTTCTCTCGGTACCAGTTTTATATCTTAAATCCGGTATGCTATCAACATTTAATTTTTTAATAAACTCTATTTCTAATGAATCACATGCAACAAAAATCGAATTTACAATAGTTAAATCTAAAAATGAATGATTAGATGGTAATTGAAATTCAAAATCTAAATAATGTGAACATAAATCATTTACAGTAACAATATTATTATCATGCTTGTAATCCAGAAAATAGGACTGTATTTGTTGCCCATTAACATTAGAGAGTAACACTAAAAAAAAAGTGATATTTAAAAAATAGTTCATAGTGAAATAAAATTCAAATTTAGTCTATGTAAATGTAATTTAGGCTAATTTATTGTATTAAATGATGATAAATAAAGTAATTATTTTATGTCTATCAAACGCAATTAAGCCATTCATATTACCTATTCATTAAGATAAATGGATAGTTGTAAGAATATTTTTTTATTTTTGTTAGCTATTAGAATCAAAATCAAATGATGAAAAAGATTTTATTTTTCTTGTGTGTATCATTGTTAATAGGCTTAAATAATGATATTAAAGCGCAAGATCCTGCATTTAGTCAATTTTTTGCTAACCCTCTATATCTGAATCCAGCTATGGCTGGTACCAATATTTGTCCTCGTGTTAGTCTTAATCATAGAAATCAGTGGCCAGGTATTGGCAAAACTTATGTTACTTACAGTGCATCATACGATCAATATGTAGACAAATTGGGTGGCGGATTAGGATTTTCTGTAGCCAAAGATGTAGCTGGTGCTGGAAATTTGAATACAACCCATATAAGTGCTTCCTATGCATACAGACTGAAAGTTAACAAAAAATTATCTATCAATGCTGGGTTTGAAGCAGCTTACAGGCAGCTCGGCATTGATTGGCAAAACTTGACATTTGGTGACATGATTGATCCTGTACAAGGATTTATCTATCCAACAAATGAAGATATTGTCAACTATGCTAATTCCAAAGGATTTACTGATTTTGCTGCTGGTTTCATGGGATTTGGAAATGCTAATAACCAATTTGATTATTATTTTGGTTTTGCAGCTCATCATATAACAATGCCAGACCAAGGATTCATTGGCGAAAGTAGATTACCGATGAAAATTACAGCTAATATTGGTGCTACCTTTCCTCTGAACAGATTTGGGACTTACAGAACAAACTCTGGAAATAGATCAAAAAATGCCGCATTGCTATCGCCTAACTTATTGTTCCAAAAACAGCAAGATTTCATGCAATTAAATTATGGAGTTTATGTTTTGAAAGGTCCTATAGTTGGTGGGCTATGGTTAAGACAAAGTGCAGAAAATTTTGACGCATTTATATTATTATTAGGAATAGAACAAACGTCTTGGAAATTTGGTTACAGTTATGATGTCACAATTTCAGACCTAAACAACAGTAACACTCAAGGTGCGCATGAATTATCATTTGCTTATAAGCTACCTTGTAGATTCAAAGGCAAAGCATTTGAAACAATTAATTGTCCTAACTTTTAGTTTTAATAAATACTTTTATAAATTTTTATTATGAAAAATCAAATTTTAATAATTTTTACAGTATTACTGATAATTGGATGTAGTAAAGAGAAATCAAAAACAACTGGCTGGAACTACAATGATCCAAAACATGGCGGCTTTGAGATTTCAACAAACTACACTGAGCAAATAACACCTGATGGTATGGCTTTCATTGAAGGCGGAACGTTTACAATGGGTCGTGTTGAACAAGACGTTCAATATGATTGGAATAACATTCCAAAATCAGTAACTGTTTCGTCGTTTTACATGGATGAAACAGAAGTTAGAAATATCGATTACTTAGAATATTTATTTTGGATAGAGAGAGTGTATGGATCTAATTATGATAATGGTTCATATCCAGAAGTTTATTGGAAAGCTCTTCCAGATACAAATGTATGGAGAGACAAACTATCATACAACGAGCCTTATGTTGAAAGTTATTTACGTCATCCAGCATTTCATCAATATCCAGTGGTTGGTGTTAGTTGGGAACAAGCTGTTGATTATTGTGCATGGAGGACGGACAGAGTTAACGAGAGAATTCTAATTGATAATGGATATCTTTGGGAGGACCCGGAACAAGTAGATGAGAATGTTTTTAATACAGATGCTTACAAAATGGGACAATACGAAGGTAGAATCAGAAGACAACTTCCAAACTTAAAATTAGGCGTACATCAATATGATAAAAAAGCTGGTAAAGACAAAAATGCTGTTAGAAATGTTCAAGAATATGACGGTATATTAATGCCTAGATTTAGATTGCCAACTGAAGCTGAATGGGAATTTGCGGCATTAGCATTGGTTGGCAATACCTCCAAAGAAAATATTTCAGAAAGAAAACTTTATCCATGGAACGGGGATGGTGTTAGAAATCCGTCTAAAAGAAATACCGGTGAAATAGTAGCAAATTATAAAAGAGGACGTGGAGACAACATGGGAACAGCAGGAAAACTTAATGATAATGCAGATAGGACAGCTCCAGTTATTAGTTATTGGCCAAATGAATACGGTCTCTATAATATGGCCGGAAATGTTTCTGAATGGGTATTAGACGTTTACAGGCCGCTTGTAGATCCAAATACTACAGATTTAAACCCTTTTAGAGGAAACGTTTTTGAAACATGGAAAAGAGATGAAGATCGATTTATTGTAGAGAAAGATACACTAGGAAATATTATCAGAACTAAGACAACAATTGAAGAAAATCTAAATAGAAGAAATTACAGCAAAGCTGATAATATAAATTATTTAGATGGTGACTATGATTCTAAAGTTAGTAAACCATCAGGTGATTGGTTAGACGATCCTATGGAAAATACTACAGACAAAGTATATGAGTTAAATGAAACTTCTTTAATCTCTGATCAAACTAGGGTTTACAAAGGCGGTTCTTTTAAAGATAGAGCTTATTGGATGGTTCCTGGTACTAGAAGATTTCTTGACCAAAAACAATCAACCAGCTACATAGGCTTTAGGTGCGCCATGGATAGACTTGGACCTCAAACAAGTAATTTAAAAGAAAACAGACGTAAGCCCGTTGACTGGAACAAAAATAGCGGCTATTACGATAAAAAGTAATTTTAATTAAACCCCAATTAATTGGGGTTTTTTTGTTGTGAGTATTAAGGAACTACATAAAATATTCTTAAATTCATCTGGAGTCTCTACTGATACAAGACAAATTAAATTGAACAGTATTTTCTTTGCTTTAAAAGGGAAAAAATTCGATGGTAATAAATATGCAAAAAAAGCTTTAGAAAAAGGAGCCTGTTTTGCTGTTATTGATAATGAAAAATATTATCTTAATGATAAGTATATACTAGTCAAAGATGTGCTCACTTGTTTACAAAAACTTAGTAAATACCATATAAATAAAATAAACTGTCCTGTTCTAGGAATTACTGGCACTAATGGAAAAACTACTACGAAAGAGCTTATAACTGCAATAATTGAAAAAAAATATAAAACTATTTCAACTAAAGGTAATTTAAATAATCATATTGGTGTACCCCTAACTTTACTTAATGTAAATCATGAAACTGAATTTGTGATAGTTGAAATGGGAGCTAACCATATAAATGAAATTGAATTTTTATGTGGATTAGCTCAAATTAATTTTGGTCTAATTACTAATATTGGAAAAGCGCATTTAGAAGGTTTTAAGAGTATTGTAGGTGTTACAAAAGCTAAAAAGGAGCTCTACGATTACATCAAAAAAAATAAAGGAATTTTGTTTGTTAACGCTAAAGACAAATTACTGATGTCAATTTCAGAAAATATCAACCGTATATTGTACAATAGAAAAAAACAAGACAAAAGTAATTCTACATTCGCAGAAGTTATAATTAATGATTACAAAATATCCTCTCAACTAATAGGAGATTATAATAAAACTAATATTTTAGCTGCTTGTGAAGTTGGAATTTATTTTGGAATAAGTATAGAAAAAATTAAAGAAGCTATAGAAAGCTACTCACCCTCAAATAATCGCTCACAACTTCTAAAAACATCAAAAAATACTATTTTTTTGGACGCATATAATGCCAATCCAAGTAGTATGTCTGAGGCTGTAAAAGCATTTAAAAAAATAAAACATAATAGTAAATTATTTATTCTGGGTGATATGCTTGAGCTTGGAAATAAATCTTTGACCGAACATCAAACTATTATCGATATTCTACCCCAGGATACTCAAAATGTCATATTAGTTGGTCATGAATTCAATAAATGTGAGCATAATTTTAAACACTTTTTAAATGCTCAAGATGTAGTTAATTGGATTGAAAAGAACCCAATCCAAGATATGTTTATATTAATCAAAGCCTCAAGAGGAATAAAACTTGAAATATTAAAACAAGTTCTTTAACTCATCTCATCGCTTATTATTTTATTAATAATTAAACTTATAGAACACACTACAAAACCTAAAACTGAAAACAAAATAAATGCTAAAAAAACTGGTAATTCATTAACTTTTAATGGCAGAGTTGGCGTGTCAATAATATTTAATAACGGCTTATTATTTAATAAAGTAAATTTTGAGACTTCTAAATTTTTGACTATTTCGCCATACATAATATTTAAAATCTCAACATCTCTTTTTAATCTTATTTCATTAATCAAGCCTTTGGCACGTTGAACACCAAAATTAGCATCTTTGTAAGAAGCATATTTATATTCGGCATTTTTTAGTTCAAGAAGAACAGAATCTGCTCTCAAAGAAAGAAAATCTAAAGTATTTTTAGACTTTGCTGTTTGAAAAATAGTATAATATTCTTCTAATTTATGAGCAAGAGACTCAATCATTAACTTAGCAAAATCTTCATTTTTGGAAACACACGAAATTTTAATAATATTACTTTCGTTCTCAATACTGGTAGAAATATTACCCTCAGTTAGATTTATGAACGCCAATCCAATAATACTATCATGCTGTAAAGTGAAATCTTCTCTGTTTGGACTAAAATATAAATTCTCGATATTAGTTCCAATCCAATTTTTTCTTAAATCATTGAATGCTATGTGATGATTAATCAGTAAATCTTCTTTACCATCTATGACTCCTTTTTTTAAAAGTGCTTCTTCGACAACTCTTCTAGAGGTTATAATTTCTTGAATGTTTGTTTGACTAAATGTACCATTGGATGTACTACCTAAATTAAATCCAAACTGACTAGCCATTCCAGAAATAACTCCTAATCCCGCAGACTCTTGGGCCTCATCAATTACAAAAGTTAAATGAGCTTCATAGGTTTCTTTTTTAAAATAAGCATATACACTACCCAAAAGACCAAAAATAACTGATACGCCAATTATCAGCAGTTTTTTTTGCCATAATAACTTCTTGATACTCAAAAACTGTAAAATAACATCCTTAAGTCTTAAATCGTCATATTTTACGCTAGGAATACTCATAAATTTATTGTTGTCTTGAAAGATAAAGAATATATAAAGAAGCTAAAGCTGAAATCTTAGTCACTGTACTTTCTAAGACCTTTGTCCAATCTACAGGCTCAGGTTTTTGGCGTTTGATTTTTATGTCTTCTGTCAATTTAATGGTTGAGCCCATTTCTACTCGAGGGTACAATATAAACAAACCAAAATCTTTTGCTTTGGCAACTTTTCCAGAGGGCGAAATAACTAGGGTATTTTCTTTTATATTATGTTTTGTAAAGCCTCCAGCATAATTATTGATGTAGTAGTTAGCTCTTCTATCCAAATGTGGTACGGAAATAGATGATTGGTCAAAATTAGATAATGCTCCGGTTATATTAATCAAATCTTGTTTGGCTGAAACATGAATACTATCTCTATCGTTAAGAACTATATTATATTTAGAGTTTTTGTACTTCATTGCTTTCTTTAACTCCAAATGCACGGGAATAAATTTTTCAATGTAAGATTTTTCAACTTTATTTATTTTATCTTTTTCTTCATTCAAAGGAAGAATTTGAACGAATTCTCCTTCAGAGAAAAATCCATTAATAATTTCTTTATCATCTTCATAAAAATCTATCTCATTATCTGGAATTTCTTCAACTTTCATATATCGATACATTTTAACGGCATTCATGTCAGCACTAACTTTCAACCCTCCAGCACGCATAATAACTTCGGCTATAGTTTCATCTTTAGACAATAATGAATAGACTCCTGGAAATTGTACCTCCCCAGCTATTACAATAGTTCTTACTTTTTGATAATCTGGATTAACTCTTACAGCGACCTGGTCGTAGGGTTCTAAAGCAAAATTTAAAGCCTCATCACTTAAATCTCCATCATTAGAAATATTAAATGATCTAACTAAAGCTCTTTTAGACTTGATTTGATTTATTTCTGCATCATAATCTACTATCCTAGAAATATCAATTTTAGCACCAGAAGCTTTTTGTGATAAACCGCCAGCCATTGTTAATAAATCAGATAAGGTAATACCCTCTCCAAAAGAAAATGTATTAGGTAATCTTACTGAACCAGAAATTGTAATCTCAAAATTGTCCATGAAATCTCTTTTGGACAAAAAGAATAACTCATCATACTCTTGAATTAAAATATTAGATTCTGAAGTTGGCTCTTGAACAATGTTTGCAATATCAACAATAATATAATCCTTGGTGTAATCTTCAGATGTTCTGACTAAATAAGCTGACTCCAAAAATAAATCATTTGATAATGAATTAGACTTTAAAATCATATCGTAAATTCTTTCACCCTCAGAGAATTGATACTCGCCAGAAATACCAGTCGATGAATTGACATAAACCAAATCTGTTGGGATACCTTGAATGCTGTTTACTAAAATTTCATCACCGTTTAATAAGCTTAAATTATCAGCTCCAACTTCGTCAACAGTTATAGTTTTTATAGAGTTATTATCTATTCTTTTAACTGTTATTCCATTTTTATAAGCCATTTTGGTGAATCCTCCCGCATATTTTATCAAATCTGTTAACTTATCACCAGATTTAACTTCGTAAGTATACGGTCTATTTACTTCTCCTTTTAAATCAACCACATTTGCAGCCATTGGAATATAAAGATAATCGTTGTTTTGCATAAACAAATCTTGAGAAACACTTGGGTCAAATAAAAATTTATAAACGTCTAATGAATCTATGGTTTTGCCATCTCTCATTAAGTATATATTTCTGACTGACCCTATTTGACTAGGACCTCCTGCTGCAACTAAAGCATTGAATGCAGTGTTTGTAGCCGGTATAGAATATGAACCCGGATTAAAGACTTCTCCAATAATATTTACAGAAATGACTCTTGAATAATTTAATGTTAAATCAAATTGAGACTTTTTTAAATCAAAAAAAGAATTCATGCGATTTCTCACTAAAGATTTGACAGTTTTAAGATTTTTTGATGCAACATAAATTCGTCCTGCTATTCGAGAATTAATATATCCACTTTCACTTACTGTAACAACCTCGCTGTGTTCAGCAAGACCCCAGATTGAAATAGTTAACTCATCATTTTCTGCTATAAGATAATTATCTGGTGCTTGATTGTCATAAGCTTTTGAAAAAAAGGATATTGAGTTATTTCTAAAAAAATTTTGACCAAAGATTTTAGCTGAAGGATAAATAATTGAATCATTCAAATCAAATAAAGAGTCACTCATTGAATCATAAAATAAATCCGATTGAATTAGATTAGTTTCTGAAGATATTGTGTCTATATAATTAGGGTTGTACTTACCTCTTTGAAATTTATAATCCATAGCTTCAATAATTTCCTCCTCTGAAAGACCCATTTGTTTTAAAATGTCCTCGCTGGGAATATCAGATGGGTTTATGTCGCTAGCTTTGATATTGGATGGTATAAATCTCATGTACTTATTCATCTGCTCGTCATTTTGTGCATAGACAGTGAATGAAATTAAACATGCTATTAGAACTAAAAAATTTTTCATATTAAATCTAAATATTTTTTTAAAATTTTATTTTTTATTTTAAAATAGAACGAGAAATAACAATACGTTGTATTTCGGAAGTACCTTCATAAATTTGAGTGATTTTTGCATCTCTCATTAAACGTTCCACGTGATATTCTTTAACAAAACCATAACCACCATGTATTTGAACAGCCTCAGTAGTTGTTTTCATTGCTACTTCTGAAGCAAATACCTTTGCCATGGCACTTTCTTTATCAAATTTTTTGTTATTGTCTTTTAACCATGCTGACTTTAAACATAATAATCGCGCAGCTTCAATCTCGGTAGCCATATCAGCAAGCTTAAAAGCAATGCTCTGATGCTTACTAATTTCTTTTCCAAAAGCTTTACGTTGTGTTGAATATTTTAGTGATAACTCATATGCACCTGAAGCAATACCTAATGCTTGAGCGGCTATGCCGATTCTGCCTCCCGACAATGTTGACATTGCAAATTTAAACCCAAATCCGTTTTCACCGATCCTATTTTTTTTTGGTATTTTAACATCATTAAATAAAATAGAGTGAGTATCTGAGCCTCTAATTCCTAATTTATTTTCCTTAAGACCAACTTCAAAACCTTGCATTCCTTTTTCAACAATTAAGGCATTAATACCTCGGTGTCCCTTTTCAGGATTAGTTTGCGCAATAACTAAATATACAGATGCACTATTTCCATTTGTAATCCAATTTTTAGTGCCATTTAATAAGTAATGGTCACCCATATCAACAGCCGTAGTTTGCTGAGAGGTGGCATCACTACCAGCCTCGGGTTCCGACAAACAAAATGCACCTATAATTTCACCTTTAGCTAATGGAACTAAATATTTTTGTTTTTGTTCTTCAGTTCCATATTTTTCTATCCCCCAACATACCAAAGAATTATTTACTGAAACAACTACTGATGTAGAAGCATCAATTTTAGAAAGCTCCTCCATTGCCAAAACATATGAAACAGTATCCATTCCAGAACCTCCATACTTTGGATCAACCATCATTCCCATAAAACCCAAGTCAGCTAATTTCTTAATTTGTTCAGCTGGAAAAGTTTGGTTTTCATCTCTTTCAATGACTCCAGGAAGCAGCTCTGTATTTGCAAAATCTCTAGCTGCATCACGTATCATAATATGTTCTTCAGTAAAATTAAAGTTCATTTGCGTAGTTAGTTTAAATTTGAACTCAAAAATAGTCTTTTTAGCTTAAAAATATGAGTTTTTATAAACAGTACAATGTTATTGGACTTATGTCAGGCACTTCTTTAGATGGAGTAGATCTTGCTTTTGTTAACTTTTATCACGACAAAAAAAATTGGAAATATCAATTAGGCGAATGTCAAACGATTCCGTATGATGAAAAATGGAAGAAACAATTGAAAGAATTACGCCACAAATCAATAAATGAAATAAATGATTTTAGTAAACTATATGCAATTTATTTATCTAAATTAATAAGTGATTTTACAAAAAAAAATAAATTAAAAGTTGATTTAATAAGTTCGCACGGGCACACAATTTTACATCAGCCTGATCAAGGAATAACATTACAAATTGGTGATGGAAAAATAATAAATACTCATATGAATATTCCAGTTGTCTGCGATTTTAGAATTTTGGATGTAAAACTTGGAGGTCAAGGTGCCCCTCTTGTTCCAATAGGAGACGAATTACTTTTTAGCGATTATGATTATTGTCTAAATCTGGGTGGATTTAGTAATTTTTCATTTAAAAATGGTGGACTGAGAAAAGCCTATGATATTTGCCCTGTAAATATCATTTTAAACATGTACGCCAATAAATTGAATAAAGAGTTTGACGATGAAGGTAAAATTGCTATGGGTGGCTGTGTAAACTTAAAACTTTTGAAAGAACTAAATAATTTAAGCTATTACAAACAGTTACCTCCTAAATCTTTAGCGGTAGAATGGCTGACAACAAATTTTCTTCCAATAATTGTAAAATATAATGATAGTATTCCAAATGTTGTTAGAACATTAGTCGAACATATATCCATTCAAATTTCAAATTGTATTAAATCAGGTCAATGTTTAGTTACTGGAGGTGGTGCGTATAATAATTTTCTAATGCAAAGAATAATTAATAATTCTAAAGCAAATTTTGTGATACCGGAAAAAAAATTAATAGAATATAAAGAAGCTATGATTTTTGGGTTTTTGGGCGTTCTAAGATTAGAAAAACAAATTAATTGCTTGGCTTCAGTAACTGGAGCTAAAATGAATTCAATAGTAGGCAATCACTTTACTCAATAAATAATTACTTTTGCTGAAATATAAATTCAAAATGAAAAAATTATTAAGCCAATACGAAAACAAAGAACCCGAGATTGTTTTTGAATGGAACGATACCCAAACTGAAGCTAGAGGATGGGTTGTAATAAATTCATTAAGAGGTGGTGCTGCTGGAGGTGGAACAAGAATGAGACAAGGATTAAATAAACACGAAGTTATTTCATTGGCAAAAACAATGGAAGTTAAGTTTACAATAGCAGGACCAGCAATAGGAGGCGCGAAATCTGGGATAGATTTTGACCCTAAAGATCCTAGAAAGAAAGATGTTTTAAAACGCTGGTATGCCGCAATTACTCCACTTTTAAAAAATTACTATGGCACTGGAGGCGACTTAAATATTGATGAAATTAATGAAGTGATACCCATAACACTAAATTTAGGAGTAGAGCATCCTCAAGAGGGGGTATTTAATGGTCATTTTAAACCTTCTTTATCTCAGAAAAAAAATATCATCAAACAACTACAACATGGAGTAATGTTGAAAATAACTAACCCTAGCTTAACCCCTGAAGTTTCAAAAAAATACACCGTTGCTGATATGATCACTGGTTATGGGGTATCTGAAGCTGTTTACCACTTTTATTGTTTTCACAATAGAAATTTAAATAGAAAAAAAGTAATTATTCAAGGTTGGGGAAACGTCGGCTCTGCTACAGCATTTTATTTAGCAGCACATGGTGCTAAAATTGTTGGAATCATCGACCAAAATGGAGGGCTAATAAATGAAAATGGTTTTTCATTTGATGAGATAGTTAAGTTATTTAACAATAAAAAGGGGAATAAACTATCAACAAACAATATGCTTTCCTTCGACGAAATTAATTCACAAATATGGGATATTAATCATGAAATATTCATTCCTGCAGCTGCATCAAGACTCATAACAAAAAATCATTTAGATAGAATGATTTCTGCAGGGTTAAAAGTTATATCTTGCGGATCAAATGTTCCTTTTGCGGATAAAGAAATATTCTTTGGTAAAATAGGAGAATTTGCCGACAAAAAGATCAGTGTTATACCTGACTTTATTGCCAACAGTGGTATGGCCCGTGTTTTTGCATATCTCATGAATCCAAATGTAGAAATGACTGATAATGCTATTTTTGAAGATGTTTCATCTAATATCTATGAAGCCTTAAAAAAAACACATCAAATAAATTCATCAAAAGTAAATATTTCAAAAACCGCCTTTGAAATCGCACTTAACCAACTCATTTAAAGAATATGGACTTTCAAGAAATTTTACACCAACAATTTTTAGGCAATTCATTTGAAAAATATTGCTGGTTTTCAGCTTTTACATTATTCGGATTGATTTTTAAGCGAATCATATCAAAATACCTAAGCCGTTTCATATACAAAGTACTAAATCGTGATGATTCCATTGATATCAAGACTTTTGATGAATTACTAATAAAACCAATAGGGTTTTTTGTATTACTAATGTTTATTTATTTAGGCTCACTCAACATTGTATTTCCTCAAGAACTGAATTTTGGAACTAATGACTTTAACATCAATCTAATACTAGTTAAAGTATTTAGCATTGTCGTATTGTTTTCTATTGCTAAAATTGCATTACGCTTTGTAGATTATTTTGGAATTGTTTTTTTAAATAAAGCTAAAAATACTAAAAGTAAAATGGACGACCAATTAATACCTTTTGCTATAGAATTGGGAAAAATTGTCGTTTATATCGTCTTATTTTTTGTTTTGTTAAGTAAAATATTTGATATTGACGTTACCGCCTTAGCTGCAGGTGTTGGTATTGGTGGAATAGCAATTGCTATGGCTTCGAAGGAGAGTTTAGAAAATTTACTAGGCTCATTTACGATATTTTTTGACAAACCCTTCTTAGTAGGTGACTTAGTATCAACGGGAAGTATTACAGGCACAGTAGAAAAAGTAGGATTTCGTTCAACTCGAATTCGTACTTTTGACAAAAGTATTGTTACCGTTCCCAATAAAAATATGATATCTGTTGAACTTGACAATTTGGGGAAGAGAAAAGTAAGGCGAGCAAGATTCTATGTAGGTTTAACATATGATACCACTATTGACCAAATGAAAAAAGTAGTCAATGAAATCGAAATTTTAATTAACGATCATCCCAGAACTGACAAAGAAGGAAGAGTAAAATTCCAAGAATTTGGAGCAAGCTCACTTGATATAATGGTTTTATACTACGTCAATTCAACAAAATGGGACGATTTTATAGATGTTAAAGAAGATATCAACTTTAAAATAATGGAAATAGTAATGAATAACAATTGTGAGTTTGCTTTTCCATCTACTACTGTATATTTGCAAAAATAAATTAATCAAAAGAAAAATCAATGATTTACCTTTTAATGTTAGTTGTTTTCATTTTAGGATATATGCTTATCGCATTTGAACACAATCTTAAAATAGACAAAGCTGCATCCGCTTTAATTGCTGGTTCACTTTGTTGGGCTATTTTTGCTTTGGGATTGTTTGAAATTGATATCAACTCCGAAAATTTTGGTAAATTTTTAAGCTATTTCCAAACAAAAAATCTTAACTATACAAGTGAATTTATTGCTGAAAATATGGGTTATGTAAAAAAGAATTTTGTTCTCTATGAACTATCACATCATCTAGCTGAAATTGGACAAATTCTATTTTTTCTTTTAGGAGCAATGACTATTGTTGAATTAGTAGATTCTCATCAAGGTTTTTCGATAATTACTGACCGAATTAAGACTAATAATAAAGTTAAGTTAATGTGGATTCTATGTACTTTATCTTTCTTCTTTTCAGCAACTCTTGATAACTTAACTACTGCTATTGTTATGTCAGCTCTACTGACTAAGCTCATTGAAAACAAAAAAGATTTATGGTTATTCGCTGGAATGATAATCATCTCAGCCAACGCTGGCGGTGCATGGTCTCCTATTGGTGATGTGACAACTATTATGTTATGGATTGGAGGTCAAGTAACAGCTGCTAATATTATTACCTCTATAATAGTTCCTTCGATAGTTTGTATGATGGTTCCGTTGATATACTTGACGTTTAGACTCAATGGTGACATAAGAAGACCTAGTAACAGTGAAGTCCTATTACACAGAGTAAATCATACCACTCCATTTGAAAGAAAATTTATTTTCTTTTTAGGTGTCGCAGGATTATTATTTGTACCTATTTTTAAAACTGTAACCCACCTTCCACCTTACATTGGAATTTTATTAAGTTTAGGAATAATGTGGTTCACTACAGAACTTTTACATAGAAGTAAAAATTACGAAGCTAAATCTGAACTTACAGTCATTGGTGTACTTAAAAAAGTTGATATTGCCACTATATTTTTCTTTCTTGGAATTTTGTTAGCCGTAGCATCTCTACAGAGCATGGGACACTTGAGTGATATGGCCGTAATTTTGGATAATACTTTTAACGGAAATATTTACATTATAAATATCATAATTGGATTATTGTCCGCTATAGTTGATAATGTTCCATTGGTGGCTGGCGCTATGGGTATGTATGAAATTGGAAGTGGTGTTTTTGCCGTGGACGGAACATTTTGGGAATTCTTAGCCTATTGTGCTGGAACAGGTGGTAGTGTTCTAATAATAGGCTCTGCTGCTGGTGTAGCTATAATGGGTATTCTTAAAATTGACTTCATTTGGTATATTAAAAAAATAAGTTTTCTAGCATTTTTAGGTTATATTGCTGGAGCTATGACCTACATACTTATGCAATAAGAAATAATGAAAAACGTTTTATTAAATATCAAGATATGAGATCTCTATTATTACAAATAAATACACTAAACGACAGCTTATCAACTACAGCAATGGAAAGTGAATTAATAGAAAAAAAAACACTTTCAATAATAGAACTTATCAGTAGTGGCGGCACTGGAGGCAACATCATTATGATAACCTTAGGAATCTTATCCGTGATTTCTGTTTATCTATTTATTGAACGATACACCACACTTAACAAAGCTAGAAATATAGACTCAAGTTTTTTAAATAGCATCAAAAATTATGTTCAAGAAAAAGACATAAAAGCTGCTAAAACTCTTTGTAAAAATACTAATAGTTCTATTTCGAGAATGTTAGAAAAAGGTATTGACCGAATTGACAAACCTATGACTGATATTTCTTCTGCTATTGAAAATCAAGGTAAACTAGAAATCTATGTTTTAGAAAATAATTTAGCTAATCTAGCTACTATTGCGGGTGCAGCACCTATGATTGGTTTCCTAGGAACAGTAATTGGTATGATTGTTGCATTTCACGAAATGGCTAGTGCAGGAGGAAATATTGATATTGAAATGCTATCTAAGGGTATTTACACAGCTATGGTAACAACAGTAGCTGGTCTAGCGGTAGGTATTATTGCTTACATTGCCTACAACCTATTAGTATCAAAAGTAGAAAAGGTGGTCTTCTTATTAGAAACAACCACAACTGACTTTATGGATTTATTACACAATAACAAATGAGTTTAAGAAGTAAAAATAAGGTGAGTGCTAACTTCAGTATGTCTTCTATGACAGACATCGTATTTTTATTACTTATCTTTTTTATGCTTACCTCCACGCTAGTTAGCCCTAATGCGCTCAAGTTATTATTGCCTAATAGTAAAGCAAGAACTCTAGAAAAACAAACTATTTCTGTATCTATTACACCAGAGATAGAGTATTATATTGAAGACCAAAAATTTCCTTTTGACCAACTTGAAAATCAACTAAAACAACGTCTAGCTAACGAACAGGAACCTGCCATTGTTCTGCACGCAGATAAAACAGTTGATATAGAATTTGCTGTTAAAGTTATGGATATCGCTTATCGCAATAAGTATAAAGTAGTACTTGCAACAAATCCAAAATAATGATAAATCCAATAAAAAATAGACGCAAAGCAATCATTGGAACGGTTTTGTTTCATGTTGGTTTACTTTTGTGTTTCATTTTTATGGGTTTGACCTATCAAGTACCACCTCCTCCAGAAGAAGGTATTACTATTAATTTTGGTTATCAAGATTTTGGAAGCGGCTCAGAACAACAAGAGCAGTTGATCGAAGAACAAGATATATCTACTCAAGAGTTAGTCAATAATAATCCTCTTGTTGAAGATGTTAGTACTCAGGATATTGAAGAGATACCTGCAACTAAACTAAAAGAGCAGCTAGAAAAACCCAAGGAAGTAAAAAAGATTGAGGAGAAAAAGCCCGAGCTTGTGGTCAATACCAAAGCACTTTATTCTGGAAAAAAGCAAAATAAAATTAATAGTCGAGGAATAAGTGAAGGGCAAGGACATCAGGTTAGCAAAGATGGTAATCCATATTCAAACACTTACAATAGTGGTGGCGTTAGCACAAATGGCGTCGCCTATCAGCTAGTAGGTAGAACTATTGCAGAAATTAAAAAGCCAATTTACGATTCCCAGCAACAAGGTAAGGTCGTCGTTACTATTCGAGTAAATAAAAATGGTAAAGTTATCAGTGCATCCCCTGGTGCTAAAGGCTCTACAACTACTAATGTCTACCTATATTCTAAAGCTAAAGAGGCTGCCCTTGAAACTACCTTTGAAGCTAATAACTCAGCTCCTGAGATTCAGGTAGGAACAATCATTTACAATTTCAAGCTGAACTAATGACTTATCAGCAATGTTTGGATTGGTTGTTTAATCAATTACCGATGTATCAACGCACAGGAAGTATCTCTTACAAAGCTGATATAGGTAATATTGTTCAAGCAACTGAAAAATTAGGTAATCCCCATAAAGATTTTAAATCAATACACATAGCTGGCACCAATGGGAAAGGCTCTACGAGTCATTTAATAGCATCAGTACTACAAGAGGCTGGCTACAAGACAGGCTTGTACACATCGCCTCACCTTAAAGATTTCAGAGAACGAATTCGTATAAACGGCGAGATGATAAAGCAAGAATACGTGATCCAATTTATTACAGAAAACAAAGATTGGTTCAGTCAAATAGGCATGTCATTTTTTGAAATGACAGTAGCATTAGCCTTTGACCACTTTGCCAAAGAAAAAGTTGATATGGCTATTATAGAAGTTGGCTTAGGAGGGCGTTTAGATAGTACTAACATCATTCAACCTGAATTATCAATTATTACCAATATAGGTTTAGATCACACTAATTTATTAGGTGATAGTATTGAAAAAATTACAAAGGAAAAAGGTGGTATCATTAAACCAAATACAACTGTAATAATAGGTCGTAAACAAAATAAAACTAAAGCTATTTTTGATCATATAGCGCATAATAATAAGTCTAATCTACATTATGCAGAAAATTGCGACTATGAAAGTGATTTAAAAGGAAACTATCAAAAAGAAAATATTAATACGGCATACACTGCAATTAAAATATTGAGATCTAAGGGATGGAGCATTAAAGATTATCACATTAAAAATGGATTTAAAAATGTTCAAAAAAACACCTCTTTGTTAGGCAGGTGGATGATTATGGGTGATAAACCTAAAATTATTTGCGATACGGCCCACAACGTTGATGGAATTGAGTCAGTATTCAAACAAATTTTTAATTTAAAATTTCAAAATTTACATATCGTATTTGGAGTTGTTGAAGACAAGAAAATTGATAATATTTTAAAATTATTGCCAAAAAATGCACAATATTATTTGTGTCAAGCAAAAATACCTCGTGCAATGGATGTTAATCAACTACACAAAAAAGTACATGAACATCAATTATCTAGTAATTATTTCAAAAGCGTAGCTAGCGCCTTAAAACATGCAAAATTATCAGCTAAAGAAAATGATTTGATTTTTATAGGAGGAAGTACATTTGTAGTAGCAGAAATTATATAAGATTACATTTACCACATTTAATTTGTGATTGAAGTAAAATCCTTTATATTAGCCGACTATTTTGGGCGATTAACTCAGTTGGTTCAGAGTGCCTCCCTTACAAGGAGGAAGTCGGGGGTTCGAGTCCCTCATTGCCCACCAAAAATAAACCCACTCAATTGAGTGGGTTTTTATTTATTCAATAATTATTTTCTTCTCTACTGTTCCGTCATCGTAAATATAAAAAAGTGGAATATTTTTTAACTCCTTCGTATTTCTTCCTAACATATCAGTTATTACGAGTGTCTTTTTATTAAGAAAATTATTAATTTCTTGATTAATTGTAGTGTTACAATCTATTAATCCATTTATATCAAATTTAGATACAAAGTTCCAAACTTCAACACTAGCACTAATATCCATATTACCCGAATTTCCTGGCCAGTCATGATCTCCACCAATCACCTTTAATTCTTCTACTCTAACACAATTATCTCCATTTTCCCATACTCGCCTCTCAACAGTACTACCATCAAAAGTGTTAATATTTGGTAATTGAGAAATTACAGGATTAATATCTGTATTATTATAATTGGACCAATAAGTTGTAATCTCATCAGCAGACATATAATATGGTTGAAAACCACTATATGTAGAATGAGGACTCATATCATTTGTTCCAGGTATTAAAAGAACCGCAGTAGGGTGAACTGGAGAACAAATTCCTAGATCATAATAACTATCTCTAAAAGCATCAACTAACATACTTCCAGAAACAGAAGAAAACGCTGCAATTCTATTATTTAGTCTGCATCCAAGTTCATAAGAAAAGATTCCTCCTTCTGAGTAGCCGCATGCATAAACCCTATTATTATCGATCATATATTGAGTACTAAGCGTATCAATAATTGCTTCAATGAAGAATATATCATTATGAGTAGTTGGAGCCTTATGAAGCCATGAAAAACTACCATCATCTGGATCAATTGCAGCCTGAGGATATATTGCAATAAATCCTGCTGTATCTGCTATTGGCCTCAGATCATTTGTGTTGATAAAATCACTAGAGGTTCCTCCTCCACCATGGAAACTAAATAGTAAAGGATAGGAAGTACTGCTATCATAACTAGCCGGTATATATACAATATATTCTCTAGCATTACCGTCATGAATCATGGTTTTGTTAATTTGCTGTTGAGCCATACCAAACAAAGGAATAAATAAAAAAAGTAATAATATTTTATTTTGCATATTTCAAATTTTAAAATGTAAAATTATATAATAATTTTCTAAAAAAATTCAAACTTTGGACCGAGAGATCCACCAAATAAAAACCAACTTATTTGAGTGAGTTTTTGTATTATTGTTAAAATAAAAAATTTATGAAAACTAAAATTACTTTATCAATTGTTGGAGGGTTTAATATCCTAATGTCACTTGTTATGGCATTCACAATTACAAAAATGGCTCCAACTATGCTTAACACTGAAGTTCAGGAAGCAATTAGAATGGTTGAAATAATGCACTATGGATTATTTCCTGCTATTTTAGTAATCGGTTTAATATGTATTTTATGTAGAAATTCATCTTTAGAAACAGCAAAAAAAATATTACTGTCTTACATTATTGGCACATCAATTTTAATGTTAATGTTCTTCACTGTATTTTCTAATGAGCCATTAATGAATTTTAATTTTAAATTGGTAATTCCAGACATTATTGTCTACATAATTTCAATCATTGGGTTTATAAAAGCCAAATAAAAAAGTTCGAAATAAGGAAGCTTAGGTCCACCAAAGCGGAATCCATCTCGATTTTAGACAGTGTTCCGCTTTTTTTATTCTCACAAAGACAAAATTATTACATTAAATAAAATCCATAAAACTAATATTATTTACAATAGTAGGTTCAATCGTCCAATTACCTCATTTTTTCAAATTTTAATGACATCACTAACGTAATTATACTTAGTTATTAATAAATAAATTGTATTTAACTAGATCTTTTGATATATTGTGTTTTAACTTAAAAATTAATTAAAATATTTATTTTAAAATTTAAATTCAAAAATAATGAAGAATTTTTTCACTGCAGTTTGTTTTTATTTTGGCTTAGGTTTACAATTATTTGCTGACACTCACCAAGTATCAGCTGCGTCTTATTATTTTTATCCATACAGTCTAAACATTGAACTTGGAGATACTGTTGTTTGGGTTAATGATGGAGGTACACATAATGTTAATGCTAATATTAATTCACAAACTGGCTTAAGCTTTAATAACCCAGAAAGTTTTCAATCAGGAGTATCATTTACTGGTGATATTATTTATACTCATGTTTTTACTATTCCCGGAACTTACAATTATGATTGCTCAGTTGGAATGCATGCTGCTATGGGTATGATTGGAGAAATAATAGTTAATAATTCTTTTTCAGAAATTGATAGTGTTACCAGCGAAAGCTTATCAATTTATGAAATCATATCAAACTCAGATTCACTAACTATTTTTAAAGAACTTATTGACGTCGTTGGATTAGATTCAATTCTATCTAACCATAATTCTTTAACCATTTTTGCTCCAACTGATGATGCGTTTAATCTACTACCAGTTGGGGCTCTAGATGCACTTATAAATGATGTTCCGCAATTAACAGATTTTTTAATTCACCATATCATTAACGACAGTGCTACGTCAGAAATATTTGTGAATGATATGGTTATTACTACATTATTTGGTGTAGGTATCACTCTAAATGTGAATTCAAATGGTATTTTTTTAAGTAATTATTCTCCTACCTCAATAATTTTTGCAGACCTTACTGCTAATAATGGTGTAATACATGTAATCGATAATTTTTTAATTGCAGATATTTGGTTAGAGACTGAAGATAATAATGATTCACAGCAACAAACCCAAATTAATTATATATCACCAAATGTTGGCCAACAAGGAGAAACATTAGACGTAGTTATTAGTGGTACGAACATTAACTTTTCACAAGACTACTCAGACATGGGCTTGTATGAGTACTCGTCTTTTCAGTTGATATATGAAGATTATAGCCACACCATAATTGGTAATATTTACGATGATAATGGTAATTCAGCTAATGCCTCAATAAATATTCCCAATAATGCACCAGTGGGTTTATACTCAGCTAAGATATTTGATTACGGAACAAGTTCATATATTTCAAGTGAAAATATTTTTACAATTACTGAAAGTGATTCTAATCAAATATTATTTTATGAAGATTTTCAAAATGGTTTAAACGGTAATAATTCAGCATTAAATCCTAGCTGGACAGTCGAAGGTAATGATGGTGAAATTTGGTCTTTTGATCTCGATGGATCAAACGGTCAATATTCAGGAGATACGTCTTATACTTTAACATCTGAGTCTTATTTAAATGGTTGGATGATTTTTGATGCTGACGAATCAAACACAGGATTACCTGTTTCAGAATACCAATATAGGAGTGGACAATTAATCTCTCCATTTATTAATCTAAATAATGACTCTAATTTAACATTGAGTTTTGAACATGCATATAGGTGGTGTTGTTATCATTCACATGAAATATTGGTGTCTTTACAAGATGGAAGTGGCTGGGAAAACTCCATTTCTTTCCAACTTAATGAAGATGTGAGTCCAAATGAATTAAGTAATACATCAAAGGTTAAAATTAACATTTCAGACTATATTTTAAATAAGGATAGTATTCAAATAAAATTTGATTGGTCAAATAATCAAAATACTGCCTCTCACTACTTTTGGATGATAGATGATGTTAAAATTTATAAAACAAAGCAATTTGATTTACAAATACTGGATAATTATTGTCAATTACCAAGTAATAATTTTGAATACATGAATTTTAGTATCATTCCTTCTGAACAATTATCATCAACATATATAAACTTTGGTGCCAAATTAGAAAATACTGGATATTCAAATCTTGACAGCGTTAAAGTCTTTGTCGATATTGATTCAATTCCTTTTACTCAAAGCAACATTAATTATATTACTACGGGTGAGGTAGATATTATGATTTATAATAATTCTTTTCCCACCAATATCGGAGAATATAAAGTAGATATATATGCTAAGGATGATAATGGGTTAGTTGAAACAGACACGCTGTCAAAATCACTAGCTGTCAGTGAATATATATATGCCAGAGATTATGTCAATACGACTAATTTTGGTAGCATTCCAATAAATAGCAATGGTTCGCGTGAAATAGGTAATATTTTTGAAATATATACGACTTCTCAACTTCATAGTGTCAGAGTTAGAACCGATTCTTCAACCACCAGTAATGCTGTAGGTAAAATAAGATTATATTCAATAGAGGATGGTGATATTATTTTTTTATATGAAACAGAAACACAAAATTTTGGTCAATATGCTGGAGAATGGAATGATTTTCAAATTTCACCACCATTAATTTTAGAAAGTAATCAGACACTCTTGGCCACTGTATATTCAGATTATAATGGTTTAGACACACTATATATTAGTACTGCAGGCTATAACAGCAATTCATACACTACCTACATACAAGATGTTGATGGAATTCAAGAAGGAATTGATCCAGGTTCTTGGCTATATACTAGTTCCACCGCTTGTGTAAGGTTAAATTTTGAGCCTAATGAAACGGAACCAATAATTTATTCAGTTTCTCCCTCTGTTGGCCAACCCGATAATTATTTAGAGGTAACAATTAGTGGTGTCAACATTGATTTTTCACAAGATGATTACTCCAATATAGAAGCTTATGAATATTCTCTCTTCCAATTAATTTATGATGACTATAGTGATACATATACTATAAGTGGAGAGATATATGCTGAAAACGGATACTCAGCGAATGCATCAATATATATACCTAGTGACGCTCCTATTGGAAACTATGATGTGAAAGTTTATGATTATAATTCAGATAGCTATCTATCATTAGATAACGGCTTTACCATTCTCGAATGCAATAATTTAAATTCACTTAATTTGATATCATCTGAATCTTACTTTAATCAAGAAGATTATTTGATCGTTACATTGTTTTTTGAAGGAACAATTTTTAATATTAATCCGAATAATTATTTTACACTTTGGGAGTGGAATAACGAATGGTCTAATTACATTGATTTTTATATTGAGTCTTATACAGACTCGTCTATAATTTTAAAAAGTTATACCAATAATCTCAACCCAACAACATATACAGATTGGGGTATTTATTTTGAATATTTATCTTGTGATGGTGGAATTAATTATTTTTCATACAATGAAAATGTAAATTTTGAAATTAATTGGTCAGATTATTCATTAAATTGTGATGAACTTGGAATATACTATTTACAGATGCAGCCTTACACTATTTTTTATAATAGTTCACCTAATTTAAATGATACAATCAATATTGATTTTATAAACGAAATTTCAATTAACTATACACTTAGCTATAACGATAATATTTTTTATCACAATGAAGATGATATTAGTTGGTCAAACAATGTTTCAACAAATTATAATGGAAACACATACATTTCAGAAACTGGAATTTATACTATGTTGTATGAAAATGACTCTACAATAACATGTCCAATATTTTCAATTAATTTTAATCTAATAAATGAAATAGATATAATTGCTGACATTGAATATGAACAACCAAGTTGTTTTGGAGCTCGTGATGGATCAATTTATGTAAATCTAAATAATAGCAGTTTTAATGGACAAATAAGTTTAGTATCCCCTGAACTCTATCAAATTTTATCTAATTCAGATCTTTCATATCTATTTGATAGCAATGACAGTTTGGTTATTGAAGATTTACACTCAGGTATACATCCTGTTATTTTTTATTTAGATCCTCTGGGGTCTAGTCTTGGTGCTTCAAATCCTGATGGCGGCGTTTTTATACATGACACACTATTTTTAAACACTCCGATTCAAAACAATTACTTCTTACCTTTTGAAGAATCTTTTGATTATGGTATGCCATGTGATTGGAGCAACAATTCAAAGTGGTCATTTGGCGAAGCTGGAGATTTGATTGGCCCCTATTGGGAAATACCAGATCATAATTATTTTGCAGTGTCCAATGATGACGCCTGTGATTGCAACATGATGGAAGATAGACTTATTACTCCTCCATTAATTATTGATAACACTGAAGATAATGTGATTTTATCCTTTTCAAGTTATTTTACTGGAGATTATGGTTCTACAGCTAATTTAGAAATAAGTAATGATTTAGGTTATTCATGGCAAAATTTGGTTTTGGTCCCTAATTCTAATCAATGGCAAGAATTAACCTATGTTTTGAATGATTTTATAAGCAGCGACACAATCATGATTGCTTTTAGACACAGTGATGGTCACTCTTGGGGAAGTGGTTTTGCTATTGATGACGTCGTTATAGAGTTTCAATGTATTGATGATGACAGCGATGGCGTATGCAACTCAGATGAGATTTATGGCTGTACATCTGAAATTGCAAACAATTTTAATGAATTGGCCACTGAGGACGATGGTAGCTGTCAGATAGATGTATATGGTTGTACAAATGAATTGGCTGAGAACTATAATCCGGACGCTAATGTAGACGACGGTAGTTGTGTCTTTTGTGACGATTTTTCGGTTTTACTGATAGGTATATCTGATGTTTCTTCGTTTGGTGCTTCTGATGGTAGTGTTCAAGCTACAGGTTCAGGTGGTTCTAATAATTACTCTATTAGTGTTCAAGATGCTAATGGCATTGAGCA
>CAJWWC010000012.1 GCA_913048435.1 uncultured Flavobacteriales bacterium
AACCCGTGACCTCTTCCTTACCAAGGAAACGCTCTACCCCTGAGCTACATCGGCTTAGAAGAAGAGCGGGAGACGGGATTCGAACCCGCGACCCTCAGCTTGGAAGGCTGATGCTCTGGCCAACTGAGCTACTCCCGCGTTTAATTGTGTGGGGAGAGCAGGATTCGAACCTACGAAGGCTAAGCCAACAGATTTACAGTCTGTCCTCGTTGACCGCTTGAGTATCTCCCCAGAACCACCTAGCTCTTTTAACCAAGAACTGAGCCGCTAGAGGGACTCGAACCCACGACCTGCTGATTACAAATCAGCTGCTCTAGCCAGCTGAGCTATAGCGGCAATATCATTAAATAAAAAAACAACCCCTCTTGAAAAAGGGTTTGCAAATGTATTAAAGTTTTTGTTTCACACAAATAAGAAATACTGTTTTTTTTTAATGTCTTTATTTAGTAAAAGATTTTGTGACTAATTTATTTTTCTTTTTTAGCTTGTTTTTTTATACAAAGTCACCAAAATTTAAAATATTTTATTTTTTTTTTTAATCTATTGGTAACTTTTAGCTGTGTTTGGGATAGATGAAAAAATACAGATTTATGTAATTGTGATGTTTTTATGCTCTTGGATGAGATCTATTGAATACTTTTTTCAGCTGCTCAATGGAATTATGTGTATATACTTCAGTTGCTGATAAACTAGCATGGCCCAATAATTCTTTAATTACATTTAAATCAGCTCCATTGTTTAACATGTGAGTAGCAAATGTATGTCTCAAAATATGAGGACTTTTCTTTTCTAAAGTTGTGACGCGATTTAAAATATCGTTTACTTTTCTGTAAACCATACTTGGATTTAATTTTTTACCTAAGTCAGTAACTAATAAATATGAATGATTTATTTGTAAATGTTTGGCTCTAAATACTAAATAGTTATCTAGTGATTTTTGTAACTCTTTTGTTAATGGAATGAATCTTTCTTTATTTCTTTTACCTAAAACTTTTATTACACCCTTGCTAACATCAAAGTCATTAATTTTAATGTTAATGAGCTCGGATAACCTCATTCCAGTTGAATAAAAAATTTCTACAATTAATTTATCTCTAAATCCTGAAAAATTTTTTTTGAATTTAATATTATCTAAAATTCTATTCATATCCTCCAATCCAACAAATTGAGGTATTTTTTTTGTAGTTTTTGAAGAAGTTATTTTTAGTGTTGGGTTTTGTGTTATTTCACCAATTTTGACAAGAAATTTAAAAAAGGACTTAAGTGTGGTGATTTTACGATTAACTGTTCTTGAGGAATTTCCTTTTTTTATCTCATTAACTAACCAACTTCTAGTCATGTTTTGATCAGTTTTTTCTATTGAAATATCATAAGTGTTTTTCAAAAACGATTCAAATAATTTGAGATCAGTTTGGTATGATTTTATTGTGTTGTAAGAGTAGCGTTTCTCTAGAGATAAATAATCAAGGAAACTTTGGATTTGACACATAACTTTGAAACTTTTTAGCTAATTGTACTAAAAATTAAAATATCCTGGGTTGATGAAATCAATAAGTTAATCTTCTTCTCTCAATAAAGTTTCTTTGTAGGCAGCTTTAATTTTTTGATTACGTAATTCAACAGATTTCTTGGTAAATTCACGACGGGCTCTTAACTCTTTCATTTTACCGGTCATATTAAACTTCTTCTTAAATTTCTTAAGCGCTCTATCAATAGATTCTCCGTCTTTCACTGGAATTATAATCATAATCTAATTTTTGAAAGTGCAAATATACAAATATCTACTTTACTTACAACCAGTTACTTTAAAATTTGTTTAGCAATAACTATTTTTTGAATTTCGGAGGTTCCTTCTCCAATAGTACATAACTTTGAATCACGATAAAATCGTTCTACAGGAAAATCTTTTGTATATCCATAACCTCCTAATATCTGAACTGCATCTGTGGATATCTTTACGGCCATTTCTGAAGAATAATATTTGGCCATAGCTCCCTCAAGAGTTACTTTTTGATTTGTATTTTTTTTGTCAACTGCTTTATAAAGTAATAACTCAGAAGCCTGTATTTCAGTAGCCATATCAGCAAGTTTAAAAGCAATTGCCTGATGCTCTGCAATTGGTTTCCCAAACTGAACTCTCTCTTTTGAATATTTTAATGCTGCCTCGTAAGCCCCTTTTGCAATACCCAGTGATAATGCAGCAATAGAAATTCTACCTCCATCAAGAACTTTCATTGCTTGTTTAAAACCATCTCCAACATTTCCTAATAGATTAGCTTGGGGAACTTTACAATTATCAAAAATTAATTCTGCTGTTTCTGAAGCACGCATTCCTAATTTATCTTCTTTTTTTCCTGAACTTAATCCTATTGTTCCTTTTTCTACGATAAAAGCTGACATACATTTAGAATCTTTTTTCTCACCGGTTCTAACAATAACGACTGATACATCTCCACTGATTGCATGCGTTATAAAGTTTTTAGCACCATTCAATACCCAATAATCACCATCTTTGACAGCTGTTGTGGACATGCCTGCGGAATCAGATCCAGTATTGTGTTCAGTTAAACCCCATGCCCCTAAATATTCTCCAGAAGACAATTTTGGTAAAAACTTTTTCTTTTGTTCTTCATTGCCAAATTGCAATATATGTCCTGTACAAAGTGAATTGTGAGCAGCCATAGATAATCCAATAGATGGGTCAACTTTTGCTAGTTCTTGTATTGCCGTAACATATTCAGAATATCCAAAACCAGAACCACCATATTCATTAGGCACTAGTACTCCCATCAATCCCAATTCTCCAAGTTGTTTAAATATTTTAATTGGGAAAACTTGATTATCGTCCCATTCTTTGATTTTCGGAAGAATTTCTTTGACTGAAAAAGAACGAATCATTTCTGAAATCAGCTTTTGATTCTCATTATAATTAAAATCCATACTAATATTTGATTAATGATTTTATAGATGTTGAATGATTTGATAAATAAGTTCTTGCCTTAAATGAGGACAACTCAACAAGAAATAAAAATGATATGACATTTCCTCCCAATCGCTTAACTAAATTTGAAGCTGCTAGAGCTGTTCCTCCAGTTGCTAATATATCATCATGAATAACAATATTCCAACCTTCTTTAATTGCGTCAGTATGTATTTCCACTTTAGCTGTTCCGTATTCAAGTGCATATTCTTCAATGATCGTCTCAAAAGGAAGCTTGCCGGCCTTTCTTATTGGAACAAATGGTACTTTTAATGCGTTTGCTATTAACATTCCAAATAAAAAACCTCTGCTTTCAACTCCAACAATAGCATCTATTTTCTTACCGTTCAGAAATTCTACAAATGAACTCACAACAATATTTGAAAGCTCATAATTTGATAAAATCGGAGTAATGTCTTTGAAAGAAATACCTTTTTTTGGAAAATCTTTTACTTCTCTAATATATTTTGACAACAAAGTTGTATTCATAGAAAATAAATATAGTACAATTTACGGAATTTAAAGTAGCCTTTGGAAAGTATTTTTTATAAAATCACATGTTGATTATTACAAACCATTATGAATTAATATTAAATAAGATTGATTAAAATTAAACTGAATTTTATGTAACTTTTTCGTGAAATTGAGAACATAATTTTTATTGAGTTATTTAATTTTACAATAAAAATTAAAAGCCTAATTAGTACATTTAATAACAACCAAAAATTACACAGAATTTTTGGACAGCTATTACCTTTTTTAAAAAATCTAATTTAAGCTCAAAATTCTAAAAACTATAATATCAAAATGGTAAAATTGTTTACTTCAGAGTTCTTTATTTTATTTTTTTTATTGCTCCACTTTTTACTTTATTTAAGTATTCTTTTAAATCTATTTTGACCTCACCTGAAAGAATCAATAATCCCAGTATGTTTGGAAACGCCATGGCTAAAATCATCATATCAGAAAAATCCAGTACTGCACCTAATTTAACGGATGAGCCAACTATAATAAAAATTAAAAATATAAACTTGTAAACTAGTTCTGATTTTTTTGAGGAACCAAATAAATATGTCCATGATTTTAACCCATAATAAGACCATGAAATCATAGTTGAAAATGCAAATAGGAAAATAGCAACAACCAAAACATATGGGAACCATGATATCACGCTCTCAAAAGCTTGTGAAGTGAGTTGGGCGCCTTCAACTCCCTGAACTCCTGACATTCCAGTTACTATAATCACCAAGGCTGTCATTGTACAAATAACTACTGTGTCAATAAACGGCTCAAGTAAAGATACAATCCCTTCACTAACTGGCTCATTTGTTTTAGTAGCAGAGTGAGCAATTGAGGCAGAACCAACTCCTGCTTCATTTGAAAAGGCTGCTCTTCTAAATCCTTGTATTATAACACCCACAAAACCACCAAAAGCTGCACTTGGAGCAAAAGCTCCTTGAAATATCATAGTAAAAGCATCACCGATTTCAGAAAAATTAACAACTAAAATAATTATTGCTGCTAGCACGTAAAGTACTGCCATAAGCGGCACTATTTTCTCCGTAACCCTAGCTATACTTTTAATACCTCCAATTATTACTACACCAACTAGAATCGCTAACAAAAAACCGAACATTGGACCATTTCCTGAAAGTACTGGAAATTGTCCTGATAACTGAGCATATGCCTGATTGGCTTGAAACATATTACCACCACCAAAAGAACCTCCAATACAAAGTATAGCAAACAATACTGCTAATGCTTTACCAATTTTGCCTAAACCATATCTAGCTAGACCATTCTTGAGATAATACATAGGACCTCCTGATACTTCGCCCTTCTCATTAACAACTCTATATTTTACACCAAGGGTACACTCAACAAATTTTGAAGACATTCCTAGCAATCCAGCTATAATCATCCAGAAAGTTGCACCTGGACCACCAACAGTAATTGCAACTGCAACTCCAGCAATATTTCCTAAACCCACTGTTGCAGATAAAGCTGTTGCTAACGCTTGAAAATGCGAAACTTCACCCTCATCATTTGGGTCATCATATTTACCACGAACTAAATCTAAAGAATGCTTAAATGCTCTGAAATTGATAAAATTCATCTTTAAAGTAAAAAATAATGCGCCAAAAACTAACCAAACTACAACGATAGGAATTGAAGTACCAATGTCAAAACCAAGAGCTGCGACAGGATCCCAAAATATAAACTTGGCGATAACATTTACTATTGGCACGAAGAAATCGTTAATTCTATCGCCAAGGTTTTTAGATTCTTGAGCAAAAGCTGAGTTAGTAGTAAGTGTTAATGTTAAGAGAAATATAATATGCTTCATGTCTAATCAAATTGATATTATTAATTAATTTGTTTTTCTAATAAGGTCAAACCTTCCTCAAAAGAATGAGGCCTGTAACCCAATTCTTTTATGCTTTTATCTAAAATAAATCCTGTTTTTGGAGGGCGTTTTGCTTTCTGATTCAAAGTGGCTGAAGATATTTTGTTTACAAGAGTTTTATCACACTTGTAAAAGTTCGCCATTCGCACCACCATTTCATAAATACTCATTATGTCTTTTCCAGAGGCATTGTATATGCCGGTGGCTTTTTTTTCAATAACTAAATTACACACTTGTGCTAAATCTTCTGCTAAAGTTGGGGAACGAAATTGGTCGTCAATTATATTTAAATTTTGTCCCTCTTTTAGTGCTTTTCTTCCCCACAAAACAATATTATTTCTTTGTAAATTTTCAGCAGTGCCGTATAAAATTATAGTTCTTAGAATAGCCCACTTACAATTGGATTTTTGTAAAACTTGCTCTGACTTTAATTTTGATAATCCATAATAACTCAGGGGATTTGCGTGATCATTTTCTTTATATGGTCCGTTTTCACCATCAAAAATGAAGTCTGAAGAAATATGTATTAGATGTGAGTTAAATTTCTCGCATATTTTTGACAAATAATTTACGGCAGTTACATTTATCTTATCACATAATATTTTATGATCTTCACATCCATCTACATCGGTCATTGCAGCTGTGTTTATTACAAATTGAGGCTTATATTTTTTAAATATTACTAATACATTATTTTCCTCTGTAATATCTAAACTTTGATAAATAAAATCAGATTGATCAGAAATTAAACAAGAACCTAACGACGTTGCCACAACTAGATTCTGTTGTTTAAGTAGGTGAACAAGTTTTTGACCCAACAAGCCATTGCTTCCTGTTATTAAAATCGTTTTACTCATTTTGTATCTTTTGGCTTCAATAAAAATAAAATTATATAAATTAAAATAGGTGAGCCTAAACCAAGAACAGCGGTAACTATAAACAAAATTCGTATTCCTAGGACATCAAGATCAAACTTTTCTGATAACCAAGAACAAACTCCTAGTATTTTTTTTTGACTCATGAATTCTTTAGTTAATTATTGAACATTTAAATTTGTAACCAAAACAATAAATAAATAAATCTAAATTTTAAAACTTACATTAATTATAAATCAAATACGCTAGGTCTTTTTTGATATTTAAAATGATTTCTAACCCTCAAAATAAAAACCATACTTAAATAGATCAGCGGAATACCAAAATTTACAAAAGATAAGTAAATAAAAAATAAGCGGATAAAAGAAGGTTTCAGTCCTAACTTACTTGCCCACCATGCACTTACACCAAAAAATTGTTTTTCAAAAAAATTAACTATATTTTTCATCAAGTAAGTAATATGTTGCTGCATTCGCAATTTAAACATTTTTAGTTTAACAAAAATTTTAGATTATTTGCAACAATGAATTCAGTCTGTCTTGGATAATTATACAAAATATAATTTTGGTTATTAATTAATAAAAGTAATATCATTTTAGGTTTAGAATCAAAAATAAACTATCAAAGACAATACACCTAATCAATTTATTACTTTAAAGAAACTGTAAATTAAAGTAATTAATTATAATTCAGTAAAAATTGAAAATGCTAATTAATTTTAATTACTTTACTATCTTTTGACGAAACTGCAAAAATACCATATCCTCGAATTTCGCCATCAGATTCTAAAAAACTATTGTAAACATTTACAGGCTCAGAACTAAAAATAGGATTGTCTCCAATATCAGATTGAATAATCTTGGTTGTAAAATAATTATAAAAAGCGTAATCTACACTAAATAAATTCAAAAGTATTGAGTCTGCTTTTGTTGACACATTATTATCAAATAATAAATTAAACTCTTTTGTATTTCCATTAAATAACTTGTCGTCAAAAAGTAATTTTCCTTTTGAATATTGTCCTTTATTTAGAGACGGGTCATCGCTATCAAAGTATATATTTTCCATTTCAAAATATTGGTCATACAAAACATCGGTTGAATCAAAAATTTCTTGCGAATTATAAGCTTTTAAATTTATCATGTAATAATTAGTTGATTGAGGGTCGTCAATTCTGAATTTAAGGCTAGTTGTCTCATTGGTGATGTTTTGGAGCTCATCTACAGATTTCAAAAGTACATTTTGAAAAGGAAATAAAGTTGCACTTAATGTATTATAGTTAGAGTGAAATACTCGAATTTCATAATTCGCACCATGTTGTACCATTAATGACGATTCGTATCTATTCTTAGAAGCGTTGTAACTTAAAGTATCTAATATAGTTTCATTGTCAATTAAAAGCACTAGTGCATCGCTCAAAAATATAAAATCACTAGTTGATAAGGGCGCTTGTGAAACACCAACATAAGCTTTCCACTTTTCGCCAACTTCATTGACTGAATTAACTACTAATTTTGGTTCATGAGTTGGTAAATCTACATCAATAACAGTTTGTAAATTATCACAAGACCCAAACGAAATGGCTATTAAGATGAAATAAAAATATCTTTTCATTAATCTAAAATTTAAATTTGTAGGAAATAGATGGTATTATTGGAAATAAAGATGTTTGCTGAACAACTCTATTACTAGTTGGCACACCATTTTCTACTTCAATTTTATCGTTTACAGAAAGAAAAAATGGATTTTTTCTATTATAAATATTATATGCTCCAAAAGAAATTGTTCTCTCTCCCCAATTTTTCTTTTTATGAAAGTTTAAACCTATATCAAGCCTATGGTAGGCTGGTAATCTTAAGTTATTTCTTGAAGGATAATATTCTATTTCACCAACACTACCTTCATCAATACCATTTATATTTCCATTAATATTTACTGATGGATATCTAGAATCTAAGAAAGTCATGTTGTTACCAGTTCCATAAACCCAAGTTATTCCAATATCGAAGTTGTCTGAAAATTCATGTGACATCACTAATGAAAAATCGTGTCGTCTATCAAACTTATATGGATACCACTTACCGAAATTAACCTCTTCAAACTTTCTCTCACTAAAGGATAGAGTATATCCAATCCATCCTGTAATTTTACCTTTTTTCTTCTGAATGAATAACTCTGCTCCATAAGACCTTCCAATTCCATTAGTGTCCACTTTATTTTTCCAATCATCAAATCCAATAATTTCAGCGCCTGGTTTTAATGTAATTAAGTCGGTCATTGATTTGTAATATCCTTCAACGCTAACTTCTATTAGACCATTAAAGAAGTTTTTATTAGCTGCAAAGGCTACTTGTTTAGAGTATTGTGGTGGTACAGAATCGGTACTCGGCACCCAAATATCGGTCGGCAACCCAGCTCCGCTACCAGTTAACAAGTGTATATTTTGCTGCATTTCAGCATACGAGATCTTTACAGACCAATCTTTATTAACCAAATAACGCGATGAAAATCGAGGTTGAAAAGAATAGTAGGTTTTGTTATTAGTATTAAAATAACCTATGTGTATTCCCAAATTGACTTTAAATTGATCATTAACTTTTATATCATCTTCGACATAAAAAAAAGCGTCATTACTTTTTAATGATTCGGAAAAATTAAAAGTTGTATCAAAAGGTACCTGAAAATTTTCTATACCAAGAGAATCTCTTTCGTAGGAGCTTAGATACAACAGCAAAGAGCCGGGGTAAAAGTTATGACGAGTATAGTTCAAACCGAATTTGATATAATGACTTGGATCAGGTAAATAATCAAAATCAAATTTTGCGCCAAAATCCTTAACACCAGAAAAATATTTAAAATTAGTAGTGTCTGTACCAGTTGTATATTGAGTTAATTCTGATGAATAGCTATCAAATATGGTATTAAATTGGTATTTACTGTATGTCAAGGTTGTATTAGCAAATAGTTTATTGGAAAATAGATGATTCCAACGTAAAGATGAAGTTACATTTCCCCAGTCTAAACCATAATCATTTCTAGATGTCGATTTATAATTGGCATTATCAATCAATGAGCTATATTCATCTCCTTCGGACAAATAAAATCTATCTTTTCCCAAATAAGCGCTTATGTAAAATCTATCTTTTTTAGAAAGTTTATGGTTTAACTTAGTGTTCAAATCATAAAAGTAATAACCTGCGGGATTACCGCCGTTAGCGCGTCTTATAAATGGTTGTGCTAAAAGATCTATGTAAGTTCTTCTTCCTGAAAAAATAAATGAAGTCTTATCTTTATTAATTGGAGCTTGTAAAGTCAATTTTGAGGAAATTAATCCTATACTTCCCTCACCTTCGATTGTCTTCATATTGCCTTCTTTCATATCAATTTCAAGAACAGATGATAAACGTCCACCAAAACGCGCTGGAAAACCTCCCTTTGTTAGCCTTACATTTTTTATGGCATCGGCATTAAAAACCGAAAAAAAACCGAATAAATGTGACGCATTATAAACAGGTACGCCATCTAAAAGAATTAAGTTTTGGTCAGGGCCACCACCTCGCACATAAAAGCCACTTGTTCCCTCACCACCAGACTGTACACCTGGCAACAACTGAATAGCTTTTAAAACATCTACTTCACCTAAAAAAGCTGGTATATTTTTTATTTGTTGCACAGGAACCTCTACTACACTTGTTTGTGTTCGCTCAACAACAGTCTCTTCAGCTACAATAGTTACCTCACCAATGTCAGTACTGGATTTCATCAAATCAGTATTTAATAAAATATTTTTATCAAGGTTTATATTTTTTTTAAAGGTTTCAAAACCAATGTAAGTAAAGGATATTTCATAAATACCTTCCTCTAAGGTTAGGCTATAAAAGCCGTATGTATTAGATGTTGTACCGACAATTTTTTCTTTAATTATTACATTTACACCAATCAATGATTCCCCACTTTCACTATCATTAACGAATCCACTAATGGTATATTTTTGTTGAGAAAATGAGAATAGAGAAATCACTATCAAAATAGATAGGATTAAGTATTTTTTCATCATTAATTAAGTTTAGTAAGTATAATTCGTATAAAGTAATTTTTATTATATGATTGATACATTTTTCAACATTTGACTCATCTTATTTTTCAATTCTAATGATTTTTGTCTAGCTGCTTTTGCAAAGTCTTGTGAAGAACTAGCATAAATAATTCCTCTTGAAGAGTTAACTAATAAACCACAGTATGAATTCATCCCATATTCTGCAACCTCTTCTAGACTTCCTCCCTGTTTACCCACACCAGGTACCAAAAAAAAGTTGTCAGGAGCTATCTTTCGTATTTCTTTAAAGTATTCTGCTCTAGTAGCTCCAACTACAAACATGATGTTCGGTCCATAAGTTTGAACTTTTTTAAGTACCTTTTGATATAACATTTCGTTTTCTTTATCTTTGAGGAGTTGAAAGTCTATACCTCCCTGATTTGACGTTAATGCTAGTACAATAGCCCACTTTCCTTCAAAGTCTAAAAAAGGTTTGACAGAGTCAGACCCCATGTAAGGTACAACAGTAACTGAGTCAAAATTATAAGTTTCAAAAAAGGTTTTGGCGTACATTTTAGAAGTATTTCCAATATCTCCTCGTTTGGCATCGGCAATTGTAAAAATCTCTTTAGGAATATATTCTAAGGTCCTTTTTAAGCTATTCCAACCACTAGCGCCCATACTTTCATAAAAAGCTATATTCGGCTTGTAGGCAACACATAAATCATGAGTAGCATCTATTATTTGCTTATTAAATTCAAAAATTGGATCATTTGATCTAAGAAGATGCGGTGGAATTTTTTTTAAATCCGTATCTAAACCAATACAAAGAAATGATTGTTTCTTTTGAATTTGCTCAAATAAATCTTCTTTTGTCATTATTAGTTATCTTTAGTTGTTCCTTCTTTGAGTCTCTCTGCATTTTCTGCTAACTTAAGCTCTTCAATAAATTTATCAATTTCTCCATCCATAACATTAGAAAGGTTGTATTGAGTAAGACCGATACGATGATCTGTAACTCGTCCTTGTGGATAATTATAGGTTCTTATTTTTGCCGACCTATCTCCAGTGACAACCATTGATTTACGTTGTCCTGAGAGTTCTTCGAGTCGTTTTTGTAATTCAATTTCATAAATACGTGAACGTAATACTTTGAGTGCCTTTTCATAATTTTTATGTTGCGATTTTTGGTCCTGGCATTGAGCCACTACGCCAGTAGGAATATGAGTTAATCTAACAGCCGAATAAGTGGTATTAACAGACTGACCTCCTGGTCCAGAGGAGCAATAAGTATCTTTTCTAATATCACTGTCTTTAATCTCAACATCAAACTCCTCAGCCTCAGGCATGACCACAACCGATACTGCTGAAGTATGTACTCTACCTTGTGTTTCAGTCTGAGGTACTCTTTGCACTCGATGAACACCTGACTCAAATTTTAACATTCCATAAACATCTTCTCCCTTTACATTAAAGATAATTTCTTTGTAGCCGCCTGATGTTCCCTCTGCCACATCTACCACTTCTGTCTTCCAATCCTTAGAACTTGCGAAACTAGAATACAATCTATACAAATCACCAGTAAAAATACTAGCCTCATCACCACCAGCTCCAGCACGAATTTCTACAACTGCATTCTTAGAATCTGCAGGATCTTTTGGAATAAGTAGTACTTTTATTTCTTCTTCCATAAATTGTTTTTTAGGTATCAATTCCTCCAACTCCATCTTTGCCATTTCCTTCATCTCGTCATCTTTCAACATTTCTTTTGCATTCTCGATATTAGATAAAATATTTATATAATCTCTGTAAGCTTCAATAATTGGTTGAAGATCTTTATACTCTTTGTTGAGTTGAATATATTGTTTCATATCAGAAATTATGTTGGGATTAACAATAAGTTCTGACACTTCATCAAATCTATTTTTTATTGCTTCTAGCTTATCTAACATCTAGTATATAAATTCTCCAAAAGAGCTTTTAATAGTTAATTTTTTACCATTACAGGCCTCTACTCTACCAATTACTTTTGCCTCCACACTGAAAGAATTGGAAATAGTAATGATAGAATCTGCTATTTCTTGAGGAACATACAACTCCATTCTATGTCCCATATTGAACACTTTGTACATTTCCTTCCAATCTGTATTTGACTCATTTTGAATTAATTCAAATAAGGGTGGAATTTCAAAAAGGTTGTCTTTTATGATGTGTAAGTCGTCAATAAAATGTAACACTTTTGTTTGTGCTCCTCCACTGCAATGTACCATACCGTTAATACTACCTCGAAATTTTTCTAAAATCTTTTTAATAACAGGAGCATAGGTTCTAGTCGGTGATAATACCAATTTACCAACATCTAAGGTTAAATCGTTTAGAATATCAGTGAGCTTTTTACTTCCTGAATAAATCAAGTTTTCAGGCACTGATGAGTCAAAACTTTCAGGATATTTTTCTGAAAGATACTTAGCAAAAACATCGTGACGAGCAGAAGTCAAGCCATTACTTCCTATACCTCCATTGTAACAACTTTCATAATTAGCTTGACCAAATGAAGATAAGCCTACAATTACATCACCTGATTGAATATTGCTATTTGTAATAACATCTACTTTTTTCATTCTTGCTACTACCGTAGAATCTACTATAATTGTACGTACAAGGTCGCCTACATCGGCTGTTTCGCCTCCCGTTGAATGAATATCTAAACCAAAACCTCTTAAATCAGAAAGTAGTTCTTCTGTCCCGTTTACTATTGCAGAAATAACTTCTCCAGGAATGATATTTTTGTTTCTACCTATTGTAGATGATAGTAAAATATTGTCGGTTACCCCTACACACAATAAATCGTCAACATTCATTACTATAGCATCTTGAGCTATTCCTTTCCAAACGGAAATATCAGATGTTTCTTTCCAATACATATATGCCAAAGATGATTTTGTACCAGCACCATCTGCGTGCATAACTATACAATATTCATCATCATTGGTAAGGTAATCTGGAACTATTTTACAAAATGCTTTAGGGAACAATCCTTTATCAACATTTTTAATAGCCTGATGCACATCCTCCTTATCTGATGAAACTCCTCTTAAATTATATCTATTGTTACTCATTTCACAGTAAAAAAAAAGCATCTCAAATTATTGAGACGCTTTAATCGTTATTAAATTAATTTACTTCTTTCTAGGAAGTATTCTATCCGTTTCAGCATCATAAAAGGAATTTAAGACAACTTTAAAATCTGTTCTTCTATTATATTGATGAGCTTTCTCTACATCTTTCTTTCTTTTCAGTTGTTGAATAAATTCTTCATTTAATATTGCTCCAGGTTTTAACCTTCCGTCTTTAACATCCATAACGTAAGGTTCATTTTCACCCATACCAATCGCAACTAATCTCATTGGTTCAATATCTCTAGCAACCATATAATCAACACAGATTTGAGCTCGTCTTTGAGATAATTCCATATTAAAATCATCTCCTGCTCTATTATCAGTGTGAGAACGCAATTGAATAACTACATTCGGGTTTTCGATAAGAACAATAATAAGAGCATCTAAAGCTTCTTTTGACTTTGTTCTCAAATCAGCACTATTATAATCATATTCAATTTTTGGAAGTATGATTTCTTTGAGAGTCGCCTCAAGTGAAATGTCTTGAACAAGATTCACAGATTCTTTTACACCAATTGTAGATTGCGAAAAATTAGTAGATAGATACCCTTCACTTGAAACTGTCAAATCGTATGAAATATTTTCACTAATGATATTGTTGTCAAATGTATATCGACCTGAATTATCTGTAAAAGTTTGTGAACTACTACCATCACTACCAGTAATTTTAATTATCGCTCCAGAAATTATTTTTTTTGTTTTAAAATCAGTTATGACACCTGAAAGTGTTAAATTTAATTTCGGTAAATTAAACTGATAAATATCATCACCTTTACTTCCAATTCTGTTTGAAGACAAATAACCTTTTTCTTCATTATCTTCAAAAATTATTCCAAAATCATCGTTTGAAGAATTAATTGGACTTTTCATGTTATCTACTGAACGAAGATTATTATCGGCATCAAAGGTGGCTTTGAATATATCTAGTCCTCCCATACCCACATGACCATCAGAAGAAAAATAAAGTGACCCATCTGCATGAATAAATGGGAATACTTCATTACCGCTAGTGTTTATTTCATCACCTAAATTTATGGGTTCACTCCATTCGTCTCTTTGTACTTTTTTAATATACCATATGTCATTACCTCCATAACCACCTTTCATATCTGAAGAAAAATAAAGGACTTTATCATCAGAGCTGATTGAAGGATGAGCAAAACTGCTAGTACTATCATATGGTAAGTCGAGCAGAACAGGTGATATCCAATTTTTACCTTTTTTCTTTGAATAGTATATTTCACAAGTTGGAATTGGCTTTATTTTTGAGTTCTGCATACATCTTGTAAAATACAATTCATTTCCTCTTTTATTAAGAGTTGGTGCCGCTTCATGATCTGATGTATTCATTGGTTCATCAAAAGGAGTTGGTTTTGACCATCTTTTCTTTTTCTTATCATATTTAGACCAGTAAATATCAGTAAATGAATTACCTGTAAAACCATCTGTTGCCTTACCCAAAGAGCCATCTCTGGAAGATGTGAAAAATAACTCATCGTAATCTTTGTTTGCAAAACAAGGTGAATATTCTTCCTGATTTGTATTATGTTGAAAGGGTACTAATTCGTATCTACTAGGGTTATTTAAAGCTTCCATTGCGAATTCACATGATTCAATACCGATAATTGCTCTTTCATCATTGGGTTTAAGACTTTTATATTTTTCAAATTGAATTCTGGCATCAGAAAAATTTTGTTGTTTTTGTAAAACCTGAGCATATCTTAAGAAAACTTCTGAATGGGGGTATTTAGCTTTGATGGCACGCTTGTACATCACTGTTGCTTTTTTTAGATAAATTGGGGTTCCAATGTTACGAGAACACTCGGCTTGTAAAAAAATCAATTCTGCTTTTTTAGCTCTATTTTTTTCTTTAGAATAATAATCTTTATATAGTTTCTCTGCTTCATGATAATTCTGCATCATGAAAGCTTTATCAGCTTTTGACATTTTATTTTTTTTTGATGACTGTGCAAAAATTGAAGAACATGACAAGAACAAAAAAAATAGTGTAATTGATAATAGTTGTTTCATTTTATAGAATAGAATTTTTGCTAAAATAAGGATTTATTTTATTCGAAAAAATTACATTTCAATATCTATTAAAAAGTTGTTAATATTTTTGACAGATTTATAATACTTGGGTAAGATTTTCAATTAAATTTGAGTATTAATTACAATTTGTATAAATTAAATAAAATGACAAAAAGTAAACTGGAATATATTTGGCTTGATGGTTACCAACCTACTCAAAATATGAGAAGCAAAACTAAGATAATCAACAATTTTAGCGGTAAATTAGAAGACTGTCCAATTTGGTCTTTTGACGGAAGCTCTACATTACAAGCTTCAGGTAGTTCGTCTGACTGTTTATTAAAACCAGTATCAATTTACCCCGACCCCAGCAGAGTTAATGGTTATCTTGTAATGACGGAAGTTCTTAATTCTGATGGTACACGTCACCCATCAAATGCAAGAGCAACTATAGACGATGATGACAATGACTTCTGGTTTGGTTTTGAGCAAGAATATTTTATAATGGATAAAGAAACTCAACTTCCTCTTGGATTTCCTTTAGGAGGATACCCAGGACCACAGGGCTTATATTATTGTTCCGTTGGTGGAAAAAATACTCATGGAAGAGAATTTGTAGAAGAACATGCTGACTTATGTATTGAGGCAGGTCTCAACTTTGAAGGAATTAATCAAGAAGTTGCAAGTGGTCAATGGGAATTTCAATTATTCGCCAAGGGCGCAAAAAAAGCTGGTGATGAAGTATGGATTGCAAGGTACCTTTTAGATAGACTCACTGAAAGTTATGGTTATTACATCGAATATCATCCAAAACCTGTTAAAGGAGATTGGAATGGATCAGGAATGCATGCTAACTTCTCAAACTCTACACTTAGAAATTGTGGTTCAAAAGAAGTTTATGAAAAAATATGTGAAGCCTTCAGGCCTGTTGCTCAAGAGCATATTAACGTTTATGGTGCATTTAACGATGAAAGACTAACAGGTTTGCACGAAACGGCATCTATCAGCGATTTTAGCTATGGGGTTTCTGACAGAGGCGCGTCCATTAGAATACCCGTCATGACTGTTGAAAAGGGCTGGAAAGGTTGGCTAGAAGACAGAAGGCCAGCATCAAACGGTGATCCGTACAAAATAGCTGCTAGAATCATAAAAACTGTTAAGGGAGCTAATTAAACAAAATACAATTCAAATTAAAAAACTAGCAAGTAATCTTGTTAGTTTTTTTTTGTTAATTGCTTTTCTATATCATCTTCGACCTTTTGAACTTCCTCTTTAACAATGCTTGCACTAGATCTAATTTCTCTTTTTATATCATTTGAAGCGTCTTTAAGCTCCCTAATACCTTTGCCTAATCCTCTAGCAATTTCTGGAATTTTTTTGGAACCAAATAGCATAACAATTACCATCATGATAATTATAATTTCTGGTCCTCCAATAAATAATAATACAGAATACATTTAAAGAGTTGTTATTATTACAAATTTAAATATTTAATATAAAAAATTAAGAAAACTTAATTAAGGCATTTTTGTTTTATTGATATTAAAAACTATTTACTTTTTATCTATTTCTGACTTTTTGATAGTATCTACCATAATTGGTGATGCAACAAATAATGAAGAATAAGTTCCTACAATTACGCCCACCATCAATGCAAACATAAATCCCCTAATCACTTCACCTCCAAACATGAAAATAACCAACAGTACAAAGAAAGTAGTCAATGAAGTATTCACTGTTCTACTTAATGTACTGTTTAATGCATTATTGACTAAAGAGGTAAATTCTTTTTTCTTATAAATGTTCATATGCTCCCTTATTCTGTCGAATACAACTACAGTATCATTCAATGAATATCCAATGATTGTTAAAAGAGCTGCAATAAATGCTTGATCAATTTCTAAAGAAAATGGTAAAACACCATAAAACAAAGAAAAAATTGATAATACAATTAAAACGTCGTGAAATACGGCTGCCACAGCACCTAAACTAAATTGCCATTTTCTGAAACGCAATAATATATATAAGAAAATCACTAGCAGAGAAAATATAATAGACCACAAAGCCGAGACTTTAATATCATCAGCAATGGTGGGTCCAACTTTTTGAGAACTCATAATCTCATAATTACCAATAATTGACAAACCATTGTCTAATTTTTCAGCAACAACCACATCGGCAGTTAAATCTTTACTATCAATTAGGAATTTTGTAGTAATCTTAACTTGATTGTTATCTCCAAAAGTTTTTACCTCCGGAAACATTTTGAGACCCGAATCATCAACAAAATAATTTGCTAAAGAATTTCTTACATTCTCGTTGTCTACAGGCTTATCAAAACGCACGACAAAAGTCCTACCACCTTTAAAATCTACACCATAATTAAGTTTTTTTGTAAATAAGGAGCCAATTCCAATTAAAATAATTACTGATGAGAGTCCATAGAAAAACTTACGTTTACTGATAAAATTAATTGCTGTGTTTTTAAAAGCACCTCTAGTAATTGAATTATCAAAAGAAGCTGCACCTTTTTTCTCTAGTTTCCAATGGAAAAATAACCTTGTAATAAAAATTGCTGAGAATAAAGCGGTTAGAATACCTATTACTAATGTAGTTGCAAATCCTTTTATTGGTCCTGAACCAAAAATATATAGTATAATACCTGTCAAAAGAGTAGTTACATTGGCATCAATTATTGAACTGTAAGCATTTTTATACCCATCTGATACCGCTAATTTAAGTCCTTTACCATTTAGTATTTCTTCACGAATTCTTTCATATATTAGAACATTAGCATCAACAGACATACCTATTGTCAGTACAATACCTGCGATACCAGGTAAGGTTAGTACAGCACCCAAAGAAGATAGTACACCAAAAACGAAGAAAAGATTAGCTAAAAGTGCAATATTAGAAACTAACCCAGCAAAACTGTAATAAAAAATCATGTATATCAATACTATTGATAGAGCAATAATGAAAGATCTTAGGCCTGAGTCTATTGCTTCTTGACCCAAAGAAGGACCAACGATAGCTTCTTCAATAATTCTAGCTGGGGCAGGTAATTTACCAGATTTCAAGATATTAGAGAGATCATTTGCCTCATTTATGGTAAAGTTTCCAGAGATTTGAGATCTGCCTCCAGAAATTTCTGCTTGAACAGTTGGAAATGAGTAAACGTAGTTATCAAGAACAATGGCAACACTTTTGCCTATATTATCAGCAGTTAACCTTTTCCACAATCTTGCGCCCTCTGCATTCATTGACATGGAGACTTCAGGTAATCCATTAAATTGACCAAAATCTGTTCGAGCATCGGTTACAACATCACCTTCCATAGCAGCATTTCCATCTCTTGTTGTAATTTTTAATGCAATTAGCTGAACAAATCTACCTTCAGGATCATAAGGTTTTACTGTCCATGCGAAACGAACGTCTCTAGGAAAGATGTTCTTGACTTCGTCCATTTTTAAATATGCGTTTACGGCTGAAGTGTCTTTAATTGAAGAAATTCCACATACAGGACCTTCATTTGGTTGATTGGATTGATTTAAATTAGGAAATAAAACTGCATACAGAGGGTTTTCTCTTGAAAATTGCTCAACAGTCATTGCTACTGAATCTGAATTCATGTCATTATCAGAACTCAAGTCATCTATTGACAATGAAGAATCAAATTCGTCTTGTGAAAGTGATTCCTCATCAAATAGTTTTTCTGGATCTAAAATTGAATCTTTTTCTTCTACTTGAGATTTTAAATAAGTATTTACCTGATCAATAGCCCCTAAGATCTCAGCATTTTCATAAGTTTCCCAAAACTCTAATTGAGCAGTACCTTGTAAAAGTTTACGAACCCTTTCAGGATCTTTGACTCCAGGCAACTCAACTAAAATTCTACCTGAACCTTCTAAACGTTGAATATTTGGTTGAGAAACACCAAATCGATCAATTCTTGATCTCAAAATATTAAATGAACGATCGATTGCATCCTCTACTTCTAAACGAATAATGTTTGTTACCTCTTCATTGCTAGAAGTTGATTTTATTTTTTCCTTTAGTTCTGGGGTATAAAAAATTGAAGCTAACTTACCCTCTGGCTGAATTTCAGCAAATGATTCGGCAAATAAAGTCACAAAATCTTCTTGACTGTCTAATTGTTTGTCAAGAGCAAGATTTATTGCAGCGTTGAAATTTGTATCATTATTGAAGTTTGACATTGCTCTTATTACGTCTACAACTGAGACTTCAAGAGTAACATTCATACCACCTTTAAGATCCAAGCCGAGATTAAGCTCTCTTGATTTACATTCATTATAAGTATAGTTTTTAAGACCTATATTGTAAACGGGTTCTGCAGAAATTGAGTCTAAATAAGCTTCTTCTTTTGATATGTCACCATTAGAATAAATAACAGCATCTTCTTCAATTCCCTTGGCAATCCACGTAAATGACAATTGATACAAACAAACAACTGCAAATACTACTGCGAATAGAGAGACAAAACTTTTATTTTGCATAATTTTTTAATTTATAACCGGCAAATATAGAATTTCAATTTTGAAATAGCAATTGAAATCAGACATAGTAATACATAAACATAGCAGATAATTTGGTTATAATTAAAATTGACTTATTTAGAAATTTATTAATTGTAATTTTGCAACTATGAAAAAAGTTTTGTTTACAACCTTATACTTATTATCAATTTCGCTATCAGCACAGTTTCTAAAACAATCTGATTTTTCTGTAATCGAAGATGGAATTATCATAAAAAACCCACTGACTGGTGGATTAAACTCTTGTCAATTATCAAATATAGATTTAAACAATGATGGGAAACAAGATATATTTGTTTTTGAGAGGGTTGGCGATAGGGTTTTATGTTTTCTAAATAATAACGATGGTATTGGAAGTGATTTTGATTTCAGTCAAGAATACTCTGATAATTTCCCTAATTTAAATAAGTGGGCTATACTAATTGACTTCAACTATGACGGTAAGGAAGATATTTTCACATACAATGGCAGTTACGTTAAGGTATATAAAAATACTTCTCAGAACGAAAACCTTAGCTTTGAAATTGAAAAACAAGCTTTGATTAGTGACCTTGGGCCTATTGAAAGTGCAATAATCATTTCAGAAGTTGATATTCCGTCATTTGTAGATGTTGATGGAGATCAAGATATTGATATACTAACTTTTAAACAAAGTGGTGGTTATGTTGAATACCATCAAAATCAAAGTCAAGAATTATTTGGGAATTCTGATAGCCTAATTTTTAAATTAAAAACTGATTGTTGGGGAAATTTTTATGAAGGCTTAAATACATACGATTTAAATACCTGTAATGAAGATGCAATTTTTAACCCAATTCAGCCGAGAAACACTAGTTTACATAGCGGCTCATCATCACTTGCTTTAGACATAGATGGAGATTTTGACATGGATTTTATATTGGGAGACGTTTCATTTAACAATTTAAATCTATTGATAAACGGGGGTGACTCTCAGAATGCAAATATGGTTCTTGTCAATCAACAGTTCCCGATAGGTTATGGTAGTATTATAAATGCCGAAATTAATTCTTTTCCTGCTGCTTTTTATGTTGATATCAACAACGATGAAGCTAAAGATTTAGTAGTCAGCCCAAACACTGAAAATAACTCAGAAAATTTTGAAAGTATCATGGTATTTTTAAATACATCTGAAAACCAAAATTTATCATTTGAATTCAGTCAAAATAATTTTCTTCAAGATAACACATTAGATTTTGGTTCGGGAGCATATCCGTCTACAATTGACTATAACAACGATGGTTTGAAAGATTTGATAATTGGAAATTACAGTTATTTCAACAATAATGAACCGACTTCACAGCTAGCATTACTCAGGAATATTGGAAGTCAGAATGAACCTAATTTTGAAGTCATTGATAGAGATTTTGGGGGTCTATCAAATATAGCTTTAGATAACATCCTCAACACTACTGTTAAAGGACTCTTTCCAACCTTTGGGGACCTCGATAATGATGGAGATATTGACATGATATTGGGAGATAGTAATGGAAAAATACATTACTTTAAGAATTATGCTAACGTAAATCAAAATGCAATATTTATACTAGAACATATTAATTTTTTTGACATTGACGTTGGTCAACACTCGGCTCCATTTCTTTACGATATAAATGATGATGAATTATTTGATTTAGTTATTGGTCAATTGGATGGTTCAATTACCTTTTTTGAAAATACAGGAACAGCTGATAATCCAATTTTCAACACATTTATTGAAAATTTTGGAGGGATATCAGTCAATAACAATGAAAGCTTATATGGATTTAGCACACCGTTCGTATATGAAGAGGATAATGAAATAAATATTTTAATTGGTTCTGAAAGTGGGAGTATATATCATTATGTTAGTGTAAATAAGGATTTATCTTTGAATTTTGAACTTGTTAGCGATGACTTTCAATCAATTGGAAAAGGGAAAAATACAGCATTACTTTTTGATGATTTTACAAATGATGGCAAAAGAGATATGTTCTTAGGCATGCAATCTGGTGGATTATTTTTCTTAAAAAATGATAGTATTAGTACAAATACTGACATATATAATGACAAGCTTTCGGTCAAAACATATCCCAATCCATTAAGTAATATACTAAATATAAGCACTGATGTACAAAGTCAAATTTCAATTTATTCAAATACAGGACAGCTAGTTTTGAAAAAGAAAGTTCAAGGCGTAAGTTCAATAGATACAAGTTCTTTAGTTCCAAGTTTCTATCTTATGCACATACAACAAAATAGTTTTTCAGAGTGGAGAAAAATTATCAAAATATAGAATATTCTAAGTTACTATCTGATTTAAAAAAGGAAAATTAATTGTGTTATATGTCATTCAACAAATTATTTGTTGCTTTAACACCTAAAGCTGATTCAATAAGTTTTTCTTTTTCTTCATCAGCTAGATCAATTTCAACTATTTTTTCAATTCCATTTTTACCAACAATTACAGGTACACCAATACATAAATCTGTCAAGCCATACTCTCCTTCAAGAAGAGCAGAACAGGGAAACATTTTATGCTGATCGCAAGCGATAGCGTGAACTAACGATGAAACAGCAGCTCCAGGGGCATACCATGCTGAAGTTCCTAGCATTGAAGTAAGCGTGGCTCCACCGACCTTAGTATCTTCAGAAATTTTATTAAGGCTTTCATCACTTAAAAAGTTAGACACTCTAACACTATTTCTAGTAGCTAATCTAGTTAATGGCAACATTCCTTTATCACTGTGGCCGCCAATTACCATTCCATCAACATCAGAAGCTGGACATTCAAGAGCTTCACTTAATCTATATTTGAATCTAGCACTGTCTAAAGCCCCACCCATTCCAATAATCCTATTCTTTGGCAGTCCAGTAACTTTTTGGGTGAGATATGTCATTGTATCCATTGGATTACTGACCATAATTAAAATCACATTAGGGGAATATTTGATTATGTTTTCAGAAACTGTTTTGACAATTCCAGCATTAATAACAATTAATTCTTCTCGAGTCATTCCTGGCTTTCTTGGAATTCCACTGGTAACCACTGCTACGTCACTATTACTAGTTTTTGAATAGTCATTAGTACTCCCAATAATTTTTGTGTCAAAGTTATTTAAGGAGGATGTCTGCATCAAATCCATTGCTTTACCTTCTGCAAAGTTTTCTTTAATATCAAGTAAAACTACTTCTGATGCAAAATTCTTCAAAGCAATATATTCTGCACAACTTGCTCCTACAGCTCCTGCTCCTACTACTGTTATTTTCATAATTTGTAAATTTGTCTACAAAATTAATTATTAAATTTATAAAAAGGCTAGAACACGACATTAAAATTTTTGATACCGGAATATAAAATTGGTTAAATAAATAACTTTTTGATATTTGATTTTATTTGTATATTTATTTTCTAAATTTCTTTATGAAGAAATCTGTTTACTTATGCGTTACTTAATCATTATATTTACATTAATATTATTTTGCACTAAAGATATGCACGCGCAAATCGATGCAGGTATAGATGTTATTATTTGTGACATTGAAGATGTAGATTTATCAGCTAATTACACTCCAAATTCGATTGGCACTAATGATTACTCTATTGAAAGTATTCCTTTAAATATGGATCCTTCAAATTCTGGTACTAATTTAAATGGTCTAGGCGATGATATATTTTCAGGAGTCATAGATATTGGATTTGATTTTTGTTTTTACGGAAATATTTTTAATCAACTTTTAATTTCTACAAATAATTATATCACTTTCGATCTTACTGATGCTAATGCATATTCTCCTTGGAACACTTATGCCATTCCAAGTGCGGCACCCCCAGGAGAAGTTATTAATGCAATAATGGGTCCCTGGATGGACTTAAATCCAAATAATGGTGGTGGTCTTTATTACAATGTATACGGCATTGCTCCTTACAGGCGATTTGTAGCATCTTTCGAGGACTTTGGTTATTTTAGTTGTACAGGACTTCAATTCAATGGTCAAATTAAAATTTTTGAAACAACTAATATTATTGAAATTCATATACAAGATCAACCACTCTGCGCAACATGGAATAATGGTGAATCGGTACTTGGAATAGTAAACGAAGATGAAAGCCAGTCACTCATTGAACTGGGGTGGAACAACACCCAGTTTACGGGTAATAACCAAGCATTTAGATTTATTCCTGATGGAACTAATAACTCGAACGTTGTATGGCAAGATGATTTGGGAAATGTAGTTGGTAACGGCACTGACATAACCGTTTCACCTTTAGTCACAACAACCTACACAGTAACAGCCTCTGAATGTCCAGATACTTATACAGATAATGTTACAGTATTTGTATCAACACCTGTTACAATTGATGCTACGGTTGACGACAATATTTGTCCGGGTGAAATTTTTGGAGCAATTGATATTACTACTTCAAATGGTACACCACCATTCATCTACAATTGGACATCTGTTAACAATAATTTTTCATCAAATAGTGAAGATTTAAATAATCTTAATTCGGATATTTACAACTTGACCGTTATAGATGACTTGGGCTGTGATCACACAGCAGGTCCTTTCACTATATCTCCGCCACCACAAGATATTGAGATTTTTGAATCTTTAGATCCTGTAAGCTGCTTTGGATTTAGTGATGGTACAATTAGTACAACTGTTAGCGGTGGCACACCACCTTATACATACACTTGGAGTGGTGATAATACTATCTCAGGAAATGGCACTTCTACAATCACTGATTTAGCTTCAGGAAATTATCAAATAACAGTAACTGATAATAATGGCTGTCAAAATTCTATAAATTATTACATGCCAGAAAACTCATCTATATCACTTAATAATTCAGTATCTGACTACAACGGTTTTAACGTTAGATGTTATGGTGGAGAAGATGCTTGGATCGCTTGTATTGCTAGTGGCGGTTTGCAACCATACACATACACTTGGGTTGATGAATCGTCAAATAATATTTTATCAAATCAATCTGACATTTACAATATACCCTCAGGCAGATATGTATTTACTGTTGTTGATGCAGAGGGCTGTCCAAATAGCTTGACTTTTGATATCAATCAGCCAGATTCATTGTCTATTGATGTTGCAAATTACAGTCACAAGAGTTGTACATACAATAACGACGGTTTTATTGAAATTTCATCATGGGGGGGGCCAGATAACCCAATTTATTCTGATCAATTTTTACCTATTTCATATGTTTGGAAAGGAGAAAATTCGTTCTATTCCACTGAACAAAATATCTATAATTTATCTGAAGGTTTTTACACAATTGTTGTTGAAGATTTAAATCAATGTACCAATGAATTAACTTTCGAAATTACTCAGCCTCCATTTATTAAAGCAGATTACAGAGTTCTTGATGACACTGTTACAACAAATTACTCGTTAGTTAATTTATTCGATAATTCTGAAGGAAATGTAGTAGAATGGCAATGGGAATTAAGTAACGGATTTACATCAAATTCTCAAGACATAATAAATTTAGATTTATCAACAAATTTGGATACTTCTGGAATAAATTATTTCGATTTAAAACTTGTTGTTATTGATGAGTTCATGTGTAAGGATAGTATTTATGGTACATTAGCAATAAAAGAAGAACACACTTTATTTGTTCCAAATGGTTTTACACCCGATCTTGATGGTAATAATGATACTTTCAAAATATTTCATCATGCAATGAAAACAGAAACTTTTTCTATGTCCATATTTGACAGGTTTGGTTCATTAGTATATCAATCTAATGATCCAAATATGGCATGGGATGGCACTAATTTAAGAACAGGAAACCCATTAGTTACAGGCACATATTCTTATATTTTGAGCTACCAAGATTTTGAAAATAGAATTTACGATCACACGAATTGTGAAAACTGTACTGGTACTATTACCTTGATTAGATAAATAAAATTAATTTTTTCATAAAATAAGGTCCTCGTTTGAAGGCATTATAGATTTGTAATAGTGTTATTAAATATCAATTTTAGCGTATTTAGCATTTTGCTCAATAAATGATCTTCTTGGTGGAACTTCGTCGCCCATTAACATTGAAAATATTCTGTCAGCTTCAGCAGCACTGTCAATTGTTACTCGTCTTAGCGTTCTAGTTTCAGGATTCATGGTAGTTTCCCATAGTTGCTCTGCATTCATTTCTCCTAGTCCTTTATATCGTTGAATGTTTGCTCCATTCATCTTTTCAACCATTTTGTCTCTTTCTTCATCAGACCAGCAATAATGTTGCTCCTTACCCTTTTTGACAAGATACAATGGGGGCGTTGCAATAAAAAGGAAGCCATTTTCTATTAATTCTTTCATATATCTAAAATAGAATGTCAAAATAAGAGTTGCAATGTGTGATCCATCGACATCGGCATCTGTCATAATAACAATTTTGTTGTACCTTAACTTTTCAAGATTTAATGCCTTTGAATCATCTTCGGTACCGATAGTAACACCAAGGGCTGTGTACATATTTTTTATTTCTTCGTTTTCAAAAACTTTATGTTGCATTGCTTTTTCAACGTTCAATATTTTACCTCGCAAAGGTAAAATGGCTTGGAAAAACCTGTCTCTACCTTGTTTCGCAGTACCACCCGCCGAATCACCCTCGACTAGAAATATCTCGCATTTTTCAGGATCTTTATCGGAGCAGTCTGCTAATTTACCCGGTAGTCCTGATCCAGAAAGAACGTTTTTTCTTTGTACCATTTCACGAGCTTTACGTGCTGCATTTCTCGCTTGAGCAGCTAAAAGAACTTTTTGAACAATCTGTTTAGCCATATTGGGATTTTCCTCCAAATAATTTGTTAGCATTTCACCAACAGCTTGGTCAACAGCCCCAGTAACTTCTTTATTACCTAGCTTAGTTTTGGTTTGGCCCTCGAACTGAGGCTCCATAACTTTTACTGAAATAACTGCTGTTAAGCCTTCTCTAAAATCGTCTCCAGAAATTTCAAACTTGACTTTATCTAACATACCCGATTCATCAGCATAACGCTTTAAAGTTCTAGTAAGTGCTCTTCTAAATCCTGAAAGGTGTGTCCCCCCCTCATGAGTATTGATATTATTAACATAAGAGTGTATATTTTCACTGAATGATGTATTATAATGCATTGCTATTTCAACAGGAACACCATTTTTTTCAGTATCCATATAAATTACAGAATCTAGTAGTTTTTCTCTATTTTCATCTATTAGATTTACAAAATCAATGAGACCATTTTCTGAAATAAATTTATCTTTCACAAAATTACCTTCTTCATCCTCGCGACGTCTATCTGTCAAAGAAAGCTTTATTCCTTTATTAAGAAAAGATAATTCTCTTAAACGACTTTGAAGTATATCAAAATGGTAAACTGTCTCATGAAATATTTCATTATCTGGCAAGAAAGTTACAATTGTTCCTGTTTTGTCTGTTTTACCTACTTCTTTAACATCATAAATTGGTACACCTCTCTCATATTCTTGATGATAAATTTTACCATTTCTGTGTACTTCAACTTTTAGGTGTATTGATAACGCGTTTACACAAGAAACACCAACGCCATGTAAACCACCAGAAACTTTGTAAGAGTCTTTATCAAATTTACCACCTGCATGAAGTACTGTCATTACTACTTCTAGAGCAGATTTTTTTTCTTTTGGATGAAGATCAGTTGGAATACCTCGACCATTATCAATTACAGTTATTGAATTATTTTCATTAATAACTACATCTATATCAGTACAGTGACCGGCCAAAGCTTCATCAATTGAATTATCTACAACTTCATAGACTAAATGGTGTAGCCCTTTTTGACCAATATCTCCAATATACATCGCAGGTCTTTTTCTAACAGCCTCAAGACCTTCAAGAACCTGAATATTACCAGCACCGTAGTCAGCTTTATTTTCTAAATTTTCACTCATTATTTTTTTTGTTTACGAACAATGGTATTTACTAGATTAAAACAAAGGTAAAAAAAGGATGATAAATCAATAAAAAAAAGTAAGAAATATAGTGCCTACTTATTAACAATTAGTGAATAAGTTTAAAAACAGAACGACAAGCCAAAAAAGATTTGAGGGCTTAATACGGGGTAATTTTCCCAAATTTCATAACTACCAATCATGTTTCTGACTTTGAAAAAGGCCGAAAAAACAGAACTATATTTATACTCAAGATCAAAATTCAAGTCCACAATATTATTTAATGATACTGAAGAAGCTGAATTATCAGATTTTGATCGATTAAATTTACCAATTAGCTCAAAAGAGGATAAAATTTTATCGCCAATATCGTAGCAAAAATTTAATTTGGAGACTAAACTTGGCTTGTAGGCATATTCTTGTAAGGAATCCAAGTTATAATTATGATAGTCTAATTGTATATTTAGAATTGATTTAGAATTGATATCCCAATTGATTTGGGATGTCCATAATAAATGATTTACATCATCATAAATGACATTAAACTTATTTTGATAAGTGGATTTTTCATCTAAATCAAAGAAAAACATATCATTAACTCTAGAAAATGATAATTCTGAGGTGAAAATCATTCCTGCTCCTAAATTTGAATTGATGCCTAAGTAAATATCGTATTTAGTTTCAGTATTTTTGAGTTTCAAGCTACCACTATCTGTTATATAAGGATCTAAAATAAAGGGATTTATTTTACTCAATGTCCAATAAGAATTTTTATTGAGACCACCTCTCAAGCCAGCATTTATACTCTGGTTATTTTCAGAAAAAATATAATCGTAATGAATTTGTGGATATATAGCATAGCTGTTTTCTTTAGAGTTTCTAAGATCAATGGATTTTAGTTCAAAGCCAAAATTCAAATTACCATCACCAAGTTCCCTACTAACAGATGGATTAAAAGTTAGTAATAATTCTTTTGCTAAACTATCCACGAAAATGTATTTATCTGAAATATTATTAAAATAATAATCCATTTTTAAATCTAAACTATAATTATACAAACCAAAAGTTTGTTGTCCAGTCATTAAGCAAGAAACCAAATTTTCAGTCTGTTCATTTAAATCATAGGCAAATAGCTTAGCATAATAAGTAGGTTTACTATTGTATTTATTTTTACTTTGAAGTGACATGCTCACAGATGAATATCCCCAATATTGTTGAGTAATTTGTTCCTCTAATTTTAAATTGGGGTTATATCCATAGGCTTGAAAAACGTTTCCTTGTCTAGAAAAAAATGTATTAATAATACCAAAGTCAAAATCTTTTTTGACGTACGTAGAAAAATTTGTTTTTCTGAACGCTGCTGATACTTTCTGTTTATTATCTAAAGAGCTTTTAACATCTGAATAAGATTCTAAATAACCTAAAGTAAAACCATAGTTAAAAGATTTATTCCTATCTGAACTATAAAAGATCTTAGAGGTGGGCATACTCATATTGCCTAGACCTCCATAAATATAGGTATTATAAATCTTTGATAAAGATTCTCCTTTAATCTTAGCAGATTTAATAGGGTTAAGCTTCAATTGACTTTCAAATCTACGGATCAAAGGTTTGTAACTAATATTTTTATTGACTTTAATTGTATCTGATAGCATTGGCTTATCAGCCAATTTGATAGCTTCAGGCACATCAGGAATAAAATATTCTGTAACTTGAACTTCTTGAACGCCCAAATCTTCATCACTTTGAGCAAGGACTTCTTTATTTATAATTATTAATCCAAGAAAATAAAATATCATTAAGAATTTATTATTCATTTTCTAAATTATTTTCTTCTTCAAACAACTGGTTAAATTTAATATCATTTAAAAGATTGATTATTAATTCGTCTTTTTGAGAGTTCTTTTGAGCCTCTTTATTGAGTAAATCTATTTCCTCAATTTTATTAAGACATAACTCAATTAAATCTTTTCCTTCATAATTATCCACAATACTTTGTAAAGTGGCTTTTGACTGAAAAAGGTTATTTTTTTCTTTGTAAATATCAGCTAATAAAATAAAAGATTTAGCAATATAAAAGTCACTGTAATAGTTTTCAGTAAGTTCAAAAATTATCTTCTCTGATTTGTCAAAATCACTTTCAAGAAAAGCCAAGTAAGCTAATTGATATTTGGCCTCCGAACCTATCTCAGACTGATTTTGTTCTACTATTTTTACGTATTCTTTTTTAGCTAAATGAAATTCTGATTCGTCAAAAAAATTGTTGGCTATTATTAACCTAGCCTCATGAGCTAAATCAGTATTTATCTTTTCTAAAGCAAGAAGCTCCTTAGCAGACTCTAATAAGCTTGTATTTAAGTCTAAATTTTTATAGCAGTAGAAAAGGTTTATGGTGGCCTCTCTCAAAAGACTATTTTCTTGCGCAATTGTTTTTAAATTTGTGTAGTGCAAAGCAGCAACTCCGTATCCTCCTTTTTTAAACTCTATGCGAGCTAAACGACTTAAAGCTCTTTCAGTAAATATATTTTGCGGAAATTCTAAAACACTCAAATAATCCTCAACAGCATCATCAGGATTTGAAGTAAATATAGATTCAGCTTTATAAAAATGAGCATTTAATTTGAAGATAGGATTATCAAATTCTTTAAGATAATTGTCAAAAGCATCTACAGCATTTTCGTAATCTTGCCTAAGATATAAGTTTTCCGAGGCTTCATAACTAATTGAGTCTCTTGATAATATATTCATGCTTATGTCGGACAATCCCCCTATGTAATCAAAGTACGACTTCACATCTCCTGACTCTATAGAAACATTTTTATAAGCTATTAAAGCCTCTCTAGACTCTTTGGTATGAGCATAATTTTCAATAACTGATTTAAAATAATATACAGCTGAATCAGAGATATTTTGATTATAGAAATTTAAACCTATTTTTAAAAGTGCTGTTTTCACTAAAGTACTTTTTGGATGTTTATTTATTAGTTTTGACAAAAGAGATACTGACTCGTCCCGCCTATCCTCATTCAAATACATAATACCCAAATTTAGCATGGCATCATCGTTATATAAAGACAGTGGATAATCAGAAATTAACTTACTAAGTGCCGTTCTTTTTTCATCTATGCTATTTGTTAATCCGAAACATTGTATTTGCTGATGTATGGCGTAATCTATATCGAAAATTCCACTTTTTTCAGCCAAAAAGTAAAACTCTTGAGCCCTGTTATAGTCTTGAGTCATAAAATAAGCATCACCTAATCTAAGGTAGGAATCGGATTGTTTTTTAATATCGCTTGAAAAACTAATATATTTTCTGAACCAAAGAATAGCATCTTCATATTTTTGAGATTGAAAGTATGTATAAGCTAACGAATAATGAGCCTGTTTGTATTCTTCAAGCAAGAAAGAACCATCTTTTATAATAAAAGCTTTGAAAAATTCAATGGCACTAGAATAGTCTTCAGACTGGTAATAAGCTTCGGCTTTCCAATAATATGCTAAGGAAAACAACTTGTTATCTACAGGGTATTTTATTGACCTATCAAAGCATGTAATGGATTGTTGGTAACGCTTATTTAAAAAATGTTCGACAGCTAAGTAATAGCTTAACTTCTGAAAGACTTGCTGTTGAGCTGGAGACATAATACTCAAGGCTGACAACTTGTCAACAGCAGTCTGAAAATCTTTAGTAGTAGTGTAAGCTTTAATCAGTAAATCTTGAACATATTCAATATGAACGGACTGCGGATAGTTTTGAATAAATTGCTCAATACTTTCGACTGCATTGTTGTAAGAGGATTGTTGGTCGTAAATCAACTTTATAAAATTGAAAGCTGCATCTTCTTTCAGTGTGTAATCAAAATTTATGTCTGAAGCGTATTTAAAAGCATTAACCGCCAATGGCTTCTCATCCATAAGCAAATAACATTGACCTAATTGATGCGCAGCGAATTGAGATAAACTATCGTTATTCAACAATACTTCTTCAAACTGAATAGCGGCTTTACTATAGTCGTGTAATTCATAATAAGCCAAGCCCAATTGGTATTTTTCTATCCTATCCAATGTGATAAAATTATCATCTGACATATAATCTTCAAGATAATCAATAGAATTTTGGTATTGGCCCAAAGCAAAGTATGCATCACCTATCATACGTTTTAACTCTAAATCACGATTGGGATTATAGCTATTTTCCAATAAAGGTTTGGCAAAGTCAATTAGCTCATTGTAACGATTTTGATAATAATAAATATGAGTAATGTAATACTTACTGATTACACCTAATGTCGGGGTACTTATTAATTGCTTAAAACCCTTTAATGCTGAGACGTAATTACCCTCTTCATAATCCATATGCGACAAACAATAAGTCGTCAAATCTGAATAGGTAAACGAAATGGATTTTATATCAAAAAAAGCCAACTTAGCCTCTTCGTATTTTTGTAAAGAAAAATATGAATAACCTAAACGAAAATAATACATGGCTTGTTGGTGAAAATCTAAATCATACAAATTTACATTGCTCAATTTGGCAATGACTTTTTCATATTCTTTATTTCTGAAATGATATTTGGACAATGCAATATATGCATCATCAGTATACTGACCATTTGGATAATTTTCAAGATATTGCTCGATTCGAAATTTAGCTTCATCGTTAAATAATTCTAGTGCGCAAATAGCTTGATGAAAGTTTGCCCACTCAATATCTAATTCATTAATTCCAGTACATTCTTTTAGTGCATCAGCCATCGAATAAACTAAAGCATACTGTTTATTTTGTAGTAAATCTTTTATTTGCTCAACATCACAAATCTGAGCAAAAGAAGTTTTACTCAATAGAAAAAAGAATATGTAAACTCTTAGTTTCATTATTTATTTATAAGCTAATTTATCAAAGAATATTCCTATTACTATTGAACATTCAATAAGTTATTAACAGGACACGTGTGTATAAACAAGACTTGATAAACTTTATAAAAAAAGTAAATTTGTATTATAAGTAATAGTAAAAATGAACCTTATTGAACTCAAAAATGTTGATGTATTTCAAACCGATCGTTTAATTCTAAGCGACGTGTCCTTCAACATCAAACCCACCGAATTTGTTTATCTAATTGGCGCAACTGGAAGTGGCAAAAGTAGTTTACTCAAAACTCTCTACGCAGAACTTCCTATTAAAAAAGGCTATGGTGAAGTAGTCGATTATCAACTTTGTGACATCAAAAAATCTATGATTCCTTTTTTAAGAAGAAAGATTGGTATTGTCTTTCAAGATTTTCAACTTCTAACAGACCGCACAGTAAGAGATAATTTAGAATTTGTTCTAAATGCTACAGGCTGGAAAAATAAAACTAAAATAAACAACAGAATAGAAAAGGTTTTAGCGAAAGTAGATATGCTTGAACATGCAGACAAAATGCCATTTGAACTGTCAGGTGGCGAACAACAACGTATTTGTATTGCAAGAGCCTTACTTAACGAGCCTAAACTAATTTTAGCAGATGAGCCAACAGGCAATCTAGATCCTAAAACCACAGATAAAATTCTAAATGTGATACACGATTTGTGTGCTAATGGCTGTGCCGTATTAATGGCAACACATGAACATAACTTATTGAATCGTTTTCCGTCAAAAGTTATGAAATGTGAATACGGTAAAGTTACTATTTGCGATTAGATGCTTTCCATTTTAATACCTGTATATAATTTTGCTGTTAAGAATTTAGTAAATGATTTGTCGTTACAAGCTCAATATTTAAAAATACCTTTTGAAATTCTTTGTATTGACGATGCTTCAAAATCTAAATACATCAAATTAAACGATGGCTTGGAGAAAATTAAAGGTGTTAATTATCAATTTAATAAAAAAAATATTGGACGTTCTGCTATTAGAAATTTACTCACAGACAAGGCTCAGTACGACTATTTGTTATTTTTGGATTGTGATATTCAAATAGCTGATAATTTCATTAAAAAATATATCGACTTTAAAGATGCAAGTGAGGTAATTGTCGGGGGTGTGAGTTATACAGACTACAAAAAAATAGAAAAGGGTAAACTATTGAGGTGGAAGTACGGTAAATTCAGAGAGGAACGCAAAGCACATTTCAGAAATCAAAGACCTTACGCCTCATTCAGTGCATGTAACCTTTTCATTAACAAAAAAGTTAGCCAGAAAATTAGATTTACAGAAAGCTTAACAAAATACGGCCACGAAGACACTTTGTATGGATCAGAATTAGAATTTAATTCTTTCACTGTAATACACATAAATAACCCAATTGTACATTTAGGGATAGATGAAGTATCCGAATTTTTAGAAAAAACAGAATTAGCTATTATCAACCTATTTGAGCTTCAAAAAAGTCATCCAAAGGCATGCAATAATATCAAAATTTTTAATTATTATTCCTTCATTAAAAAAACATTATTTATGACCAAATTCATTTTTATTTTTTGTAAATATTGTTGCCGTAAACTATTAATTAACGGGAGCACCAATTTGACGGTCTTCGATATATACAAACTAAGTTTTATGCTTTGTCTAAAAAAGGATTAAAAATACCTACTAATGTCTGTGATTCATTTTGCCAATTTAATTCCTTTTTAGCCTTTGAAAAATCATATGAACTAAGTTTTTGGGACATTTCCTTAATTTGTTTGACAATACCATGTGGTGTTCTTTCTTTTATTAATTCACCAATTTGATAGTTTTTTATTATTCCTTTTACTTCCACTAAACACGATGCTAAAACAGGTGTATCTGCGTGAATATAATCAAATAATTTATTAGGTAAGCTGTATTCAAAACTCAAACCTCTAGTTTCTTCAAATAAAATACCAATACTTGCTTCTAAAGTATGAGCTTTCAAATCATTAAAAGGTAATCGACCTAAAAACTCTACTTTATTTTCTACACCTTTTTTTTGAGCTAATTTTTTAAGGGCATTTAATCCTTCTCCGTCACCTATAATTTTAAGTTTAAAATCATCTAAAAAGCACATCATTTCAATTGCTAGTTCTAAACCCCTACCTGGATTAATTCCACCTTGATATATAATATTTTTAGTGCATTTATGCTCCAAAGGTGTTGGACTTAAATAAGGTACATTACGAACTACTTTCATAGATATACCGTATTTATCCATATAAAACTGTGAAATAGTATGACTAACCGTATAAGAATACTTAATTTTTGGTAAAATCCAACACTCCAAGCTTTCCCATATTTTCTTTTTGATAGGACTATTAACTAGCTCAGGAGATTCTGGAAAAAGCTCGTGACTATCATACACTAATGTAACACCTTTACATTTGGATGCTAAAAAATTTGCCAATAAAGTATCCAAATCATTACTCAAAAGTATATGGCTTTTACTAAAAAGTAATATCAAAAATAAACGGAAATTATACTCTAAATAAAAAAATGGACCTGAAGAAAAGAATAGTTTCATTCGCTTAGTTTTATAGGGACGACATAAGTCTGGACTAAATGCTAACTTTCTACCCCATAAAATCACCTCAAAACCCATTGACTGCAAACTTTGACAAACCTTGTGAACCCGCTGATCAGTACTAATATCATTGGTTACAGAGACGATAATTTTTTTTCTCATATTTGCGAAAATACATAAAATAGAATGAGTAAATCATAACTATTTATACCTTTGAACACTATGACTTTTGAAAGTAACTATTCTTTAAAATTGCTCAACACTTTTGGCTTATCTGTACAAGCAGAGTATTTTGCTCGTTTTAATTCAATTGAGGAATTACAAAAACTGTTAGTTGAAGCTAAACGGCCAATAATGATATTGGGTGGTGGAAGTAATATCCTATTTACTCAAAATTTAATAGGTAGTGTTCTGAAAAATGAGATTGGGGGTATAGACATTATTGATGAAGATGAACAAACCGCATTAGTTCAAGTTGGTGGTGGTGTAAAATGGCACGACTTTGTGATATGGAGCATAAACAATCAACTAGGTGGAATAGAAAACTTATCATTAATACCGGGTAGTGTTGGAGCAGCACCTATGCAAAATATTGGAGCATATGGCACCGAAATAAAGTCAGTATTTGAACATTTAGAAGCGGTACATATAGACAGTCTTGAAGTTAGAATATTTAATAAAGATGATTGTCAATTTGGATACCGTTACTCTATTTTTAAAGGAGAACTTAAAGGACAATTTGTAATTTGTAGCGTAAACTTTAGACTTAACAAAATACCCAAATTCAACACCTCTTATGGAACTGTAGAAAATGAGCTCAGAGCTATGAAAGTTAAAGTTAATTTAGAAAATATTAGCAAAGCCATAATTGCCATTAGACAACGTAAACTACCAGATCCAAAAGATATTGGCAATTGTGGTAGTTTTTTCAAAAATCCGACTATTTCGAATAAACAATATGAAAAACTTAAAGCTCAATTTCCTCAAATAGTCGGTTATTCCATTGCGCAAGATAAAACTAAAATAGCAGCAGCTTGGCTAATAGAGAAAGCCGGATGGAAAGGCTATAAACACAACGATACTGGTGTACATCAAAGCCAAGCCCTAGTGTTGGTTAATTATGGACAAGCTAAAGGGAAAGACATTTTGAAACTATCTCAAAATATACAAACCTCAGTTCAACAAAAATTTGATATTACTTTGGAACCAGAAGTAAATATTATTTGAAACTACCCAAAATTTATTGTTTAATCAATTTATAATTAGTAATACCATCCTTTGTAATTAAGCTAAATTTATATAATCCATTAGAATAATCAGATAAATCAATACTCAAGTAAATATCACTATTAGCTCTAAATGTTTGTCTATATACTTTTTCCCCAAGTAGACTACTAACTATAATCTCTGTTTTAGTGTGAGCATAAAAATTAAGGTAGTAAATACCAGTTGATGGATTAGGATATATATCCAAGCTAGTTATAGAACTGGTTTCTAATCTTGCTCCGCCTAATGTGTATTCAACAGGCTGAGAAAAG
>CAJWWC010000013.1 GCA_913048435.1 uncultured Flavobacteriales bacterium
CTTATTCCTGAATTTAGATTAAATCGACCTAATTTTTGTTCAAATTGCATATATGTATTGTATCTGTATGAATCCAAATCGATGGATGTTCTGAGGGATTCGTCTAAAACAAAAGATGTTGGGTTTTGTAAACCTATACCTATAGAATCTACTGGATGAGGCAATGAATAATCGGAAGAATCAATTAATGTCCATTCGTTGATTTCATCTTTAATTTGTTCTTTTTGAGCTTTTATTCCCCATCGAAATTCAAAATCGTTTTTGAAATAGACTACTTTATGCTCCACATTATAAACAGTAGCTTGTAGGTAGTTTCTGGCATGATTGAGATGAGAGCCTACGCCAATATTAAAACTTGCTTCTCCAAACGATTCTGAGCCTAAGTCGTTATCAACTTCTGATAACCAATATTGACCAAGGATATCAAAAGTTTCGCTTTCATAAGTTTGAAAGGCGGTAAGTGTCAAGTCAGTTTTTAGGTGTTCATTGGCTTGATAGGAAAAGTTGTAGGCATTGAAAAAGGTTTCGTAGCTATCAATTTCCTGTCCTTCAAAATAAATACGTAATTCTAAGGGAACGCTAATTGTACCAAAACGGGTGGTTTTGTTGGCAGGAATATGTTGGTATTTATTGTTGGAGTAATTGAATAGAGTATTAAAAGAGAGGTGATTGCTGATTTGGTAATTGACAAAGGCTTGAATATCACTGAAACTTGGCTTGTATTCTCCTTCTTTTTCAAGACTATTCAATAGATAAGCATTGGATTTATGACGTGCCCCTATCAAATAGGATAATTTTTTAGACTTATTAGCACCTTCAAGATGTAAATTTGCGCCTAGCAAACTTAAGGTTGCTGATGCCCCAAATTCTTTAGGGTTTTTATATGTTATATCAAGAACAGAAGACATTTTATCACCATACCTAGCGGCATATCCTCCAGCTGAAAATTGTATAGATGATACTAGGTCTGAATTGACAAATGACAGACCTTCTTGTTGTCCAGAACGTATTAAAAATGGGCGATACACTTCTATACCATTTACGTAAACTAGGTTTTCGTCAAAATTCCCACCTCTAACAGTATATTGAGAACTTAATTCTGTCGATGAATTAACACCTGGTAAAGTTTTAATTAAGCCTTCCACACCTCCACTAGCAGTAGGGATTGAGACAGCGTGTTTAGCATCTACCTTTTCAAATGTGTTAGAACGTGTTTTTTGGTCTTCTATTTCTACATTATCTATAGATACCCCAAGGTTTTCTAAGGTAATATCAAGCTCATAATTTTGCCCTTTTTTGAGCATAGGAAGTTTAATAGTTTTGGTTTTGTAGCCAACAAAAGAAAAACTTAGCTCTTGCTCTCTATTTGCCGAAACATCGATAGAATATTTTCCGTTTTCATTTGATATTGTGCCTTTAGATTGGTTAATGACACTAACATTTACACCTTGAAGAAAAAAGTTTTCAGAAGTGCTTATTACACCATTAACATTTTGTCCAAAACCATTATAGGAAAGGAATATAATTAGTATTAACGAATGCCTGAAAACAGGTTTTAACATAGTTTCGCAAATGTATTAATATTCATATTAACCTTATTATTAGATAAACACATTTATTTTAAATTTGGCATCAATAGAATAACTTATAATTTTTAGATATAGTATTTATGAAAAAAATATTGGTTTTATGCACCGGCAATTCATGCCGTTCTCAAATGATGGAAGTTGTCCTCAAAGACCTTTTAAGTGCGTCACAATTTGAAGTTTACAGCGCCGGTGTAGAGGCTCATGGCATCAATCCCTACATGAAACGAGCTATGGAGAACAAAGGCTATTCATTAGAAGGGCATACTTCCAATACAATGGATGAATATGCGCATTTACATTTTGATTATGTCTTTACGGTTTGTGACCATGCTAAAGATAATTGTCCATACTTTCAAAATGCTACACAAAGAATACACTATTCTTTTAATGACCCTGCAGATGCTGAAGGGAGTGACGAAGAAAAAATGCTAGTTTATGAAAAGGTTAGGGATGAAATAATTTCTTATTGCACGAGTGCTGTTCACAGTCTTTGATTTTTATCTGTAGAAAACGGCTTGGTATTCCGTAGCGTTGTTTACAGAATCATAAACAACCAATTTAAAGATATGTTTTCCAGCTTTTAAATCTTTTTTAAAGTAATGCGTAAGCTTATTACTTTTAGGCTCATATTCCATTAATACCCATTCGTCATTTATTGTCGCTGAATAGGTCTTAACACCACTTTCTCCGTCTTTAATGGTCATTTTTAATGTTGAACTTTTCATCGTCTTGCCTGGAAATATATTTAGACCTTTTACAACTGGATTAATAGTGTCTATGGCTACAGTGAAATTACCGAATAAGCGAGTTTTTACAGAAATTTTTCCGTCGTTGTACTTTCCGCCAACATAGTTCGGTTTACCTTTTTTATTGAGTTTGCAAATGTATGATTTTGAGGCCAAACTATCAGGTACTGTTGTTTTTACAGATAAGGCGTAGGGACTATGAACAGTAGATTCTTCATTATGTACACAATGTATAGGAGAATGAAAAATATCACTTGAGTCTTCAAAGACTCTATATGTGAAAAATAAGGTATCGTATAAGGAGTATTTAGGTATTTCTATGGAAAGTAGTTCATTGCCAAAAGTATTGTGTTCTTCATAAGGAAAAACAGAAGTGAATTTAACGGTGTCTTTGGAAGTGTTATCGGAAAAAATCTGCTCAGATTTCTTGACCTTAAAATTCAATTCAGAAACATTTTCATATACATCTTTTACTCTAATCACTACTTTTTGCGTACCATTTTTAGGCTTAATAATTCCTTTGTTGGCAACATAATCATAAATGGATAATTTGTTGTTTGGTTCAATAAAACACTTGTGTAATTTTCTTTTGTTTGTGACTTTTTCAGAATAATCCAAATGAGAGTTGATGTAACGTGTTTCATGAAAACCAAATTCCTTCATGGTGTGGGAATATATTAACTGACTATCTACCAAGACCTCAATGGAATACACCCCGTTTTTATTATTGGCTTTATTCAATAGGTCGTAAGTATTTATACCCAAAGCATATGGCCCGCTGACCTCGATGGTTTTTTCGATGTAACAATTCTTAGCTGACCCTTTTACTTTAAAAAGCTTATAATTATTGTGACCATCAATAACTGTCATTTTCGATTTAGAATATACTTTCAACTCTTTTATTACTGGTGGAATATTGTCAGAAATATCAAAACCAAATTGTAAACCATTCTGTGGGTATTGATTTTGACTATTTCTAATTTCAAAATGAAGGTGAGGGGCTGCTGAACTGCCAGTGTTTCCTGAAAGACCAATAATTTCGCCTTTTTTTACTTTTAATTCATCTTTATTTGGAAATAATTCAATGTCATAGCTTTTGTTTTTGTATTGATTACCTGTAACATAATCTTGAATTGCGCCAGTGTAACGCATTAAATGGGCATAAACCGAACTATAGCCATTGTAGTGAGTAATGTAAATGGCCTTTCCATAGCCCCATGGAGAAACTTTTATTCTTGAAACATAGCCATCCTCAATAGCATAAACCCTCAAGCCTGATTGTCCTTTGGTTTTAATATCAATGCCCGCATGAAAATGATTACTTCGCAATTCTCCAAATGTACCAGATAATATTAAAGGTATATCAAGAGGAGGATGAAAGTCCTGAGGATGTTCTTGTCCAACACTGATCAAAGTAAACAATAACAATATCAAAACAAAACAAATTTTATACATTAACAAAATTTTAAGCGTTACAAATAAATATTTGCAAAAATAATACTATAAAAATTACCATAATGCTTTGTATTTAAGTAATGCAATGCTATTTTTGTTGAAGACTCCAATTTAAGATTTTTTTTGCTGAATATGAAAGAAACTATTGAAAGATTACACAACAAGATAGTGTTATTACTCGAAAACTATCAGCAACTTGAAGAGGAATTAAAAGTTTCAAATCAGAGGGTTAATGTTTTGTCTAAACAACTAGATGAACAACACCAAACTATACAGCAATTGAATGAAAAAAATAAAGTTTTGAAACTTTCAACTTCTATTCAAAATAAACAAGGAGATAACAAAGCTGCCAAACAAAAAATTAATGAGTTAGTTCGAGAAATAGATAAATGTATTGCTTTGTTAAACAATTAATTAAAATAATTTTATGCAGCAACTCAAAATTAAAGTTACAGTAGCAAACAGAGCATATCCTCTTACTATCAATAGAAAAGATGAGGAGGACGTTCGAAAGGCTGTTAAAAATATAGAAGATAGACTTAAACTTTATGAGTCTAAATTTGAAGCAAGAGACACTCAAGATTTACTTAGTATGTGTCTAATTGAAATGGCAGTAAAAGTATTTGCCGATGATAAAAAAGTTAAAGTTGATAGTAGCCTTGAGGAAAAGTTGTTGAAAATAGAATCTATTATTGACAATAATTTTTAAGAATGTTCTTTGTATAATTCCCGCATCATTCAATCCAGTTTTTAAACTCAACAAGTTTACATTTGGGGATTGACTTACGCATTTAAAAAACGGCCTCAACCTTTATGGTTCCTTTTATGGACAGTGGACTTTTGCGATTGTGTAGCAACCTCATTAATTATTTTAGGAGTTTATTAGCTCATTTTTTGATGCGGGTATTTTTAAATAGCTTAATTAATTTAACTAAAAAATTTAATGAATTTTACTTAAGATAGAATTAAGTTTTTGAGTTTATTTGGTTAGTTTATAAAAATTAAATTTTACTTTTTTTTCATACTAATCTTTCAAGAGCACAAACAATCAATTTATTAATTGATTTTTTATAATTTGTAGAATATTTGTTGGTTGCTCGATTGGCTAAAATTGTACACAATGTTAGACTATTATGACCCAACAATTTCGCTAATCCGTACAAAGCAGAAGTCTCCATTTCAAAGTTTGTAATTTTTATCCCGTTGTAGTCAAAATTAATTAGTTGTTCATTAAGATTTTTAATCGCATGTGGTATTCTGATTTTGCGACCTTGTGGTGCATAAAAACCTGGTGCTGTGACAGTTATTCCTTTAATGAAGTCATCAAACTTACTTAATAATTTTTTGTTTGCAGCATACACATAAGGTTTTGAAAGAAAATTGGGCCATTGTAATTGTTTATCAATAGCATTCTGAATTTCATTATCAAATCGGTTGTTGCAGTAGAAATACATTAAATTGTCAATACCCATTCCATATGATGATACAACAACAGAGTCAATATTAATTTCTTTCTGTATTGCTCCTGATGTCCCAAGTCTAATCAAGTTAAGACAAGTTTTTTGCTTAAGCTCTAGTCCGCTTTCATGATCGATATTTATTAAACTATCTAATTCGTTCATTACAATATCAATGTTATCAGTACCAATTCCAGTTGAAATTACACTGATTTTTTTTTTACCTATGTAGCCAGTATGTGTTAAGAATTCACGATTTGCAATTTGATATTCTATTTTATCAAAATGTTTTGAAATTTCACCTACTCTTCTTTGATCACCAACTAAAAAAATATCTTTAGAGATATGTTCTTTAGAAATATTGAGATGATATACTCTATTATCATTGTTCAAATTCGTTGACATTTTCTTTTTTTTTATTTTTGCATAAAAATAGTTATAATTATTATGAAATCTAAAGATATAATTCTTGTCCCGATTGGTTTCACCGACCAATCTATTTTAGCTTTAGAACAGGCTGTTGTTGTATCCAAAAGAACAGACTCTGAATTAGTTCTTCTTTCGGTGGTTGAAATGCCAACTGTATTGCAAAAGATTTTTTCAGATTTTGAGGAAAAACAAAAACAATTCAAAGACAAGCTCAGAGAAAATCTTGTTGAATTGACTAAAATTTATTGTCAGGATGTTCCAAATGTTAGGTGTTTAGTATCCACAGGTAAAATATATGACGAGATAACCGATGTCGCAGAATCAGTTGATGCAAATCTTATAATTATGGGTACAGATGGAACTCCAAAAGAAATAAAGAAAAAGTTTATAGGCTCAAATGCTTACAATGTTGTAAGGTCTGCTCCCTGTCCAGTAATTACTATTAAAGGTAAGTCAATTAGCAATTTATGTGATATTATTGCACTTCCTTTAGATTTGAATAAAGAAACTCGTGAAAAGGTAACGAATGCTATTCAATTCGCCAGATATTTTAACTCTGAGGTTAGAGCGTTTTCTGTATCATATAAAGATGATGATAATTCCACAAAAAATAAGCTTAACAGAACTCTTACTCAGGTTAAGGAATTCATTACTTCTAAAGGAGTTAAATGCAGCACTGAACTTGTTGAAATATCTTCTTCATCTAGTTTTTCAGGCTCTATAATCAATTACTGTGAAGATTTAAGTGCTGATATGATTATGATAATGACAAAAGGCGAAGATAATTTAGATCTAAACTTTCTAGGCTCTAACGCTAGAAAATTAATTAATAAATCGGATATTCCAGTAATGAGCATAAGACCTGCTGCTAAAAAAGATACGTCTTCTTTTACCATTCAATAATTTTTTTGTTCATAAACTTTTTGAAATTTTGAAAATTAGCAATAAGCATTTTTTAATTTTGTTAATTCAATAATTTATGAAACTTTTCACCTCACTGTTAATTCTTATTTTTTCTTTCTTGTCTTTTAATTTTCAAGAAGATACACACGTTCAAAATCCGCCTTTTTACGATACAGATACCATTTGGGTAGAGCAAGTGATGTCATCACTAAACTTAGAACAACGCATAGCACAATTATTTATGGTCGCTGCCTATTCCAATAAGGGTTTATCACATCAGCAAGAGATTGAAAATCTAATCAGTAAATACCACATCGGAGGTTTAATGTTTATGCAAGGTGGTCCATTACGACAATTGCATCTAACAAACACTTATCAATCATTAAGTAAAGTACCTTTGATGATTGCTCAAGATGCCGAATGGGGATTATCTATGCGTATTGATAGTACTATTCGTTATCCTTGGCAAATGACTTTGGGGGCTATTCAAGATGTTAATTTAATTTATCAAATGGGATTAGATATAGCTGAACAATGCCGAAGATTAGGAGTTCATATCAATTTTGCGCCTGTTGTTGACGTCAATTCTAATCCTAAGAACCCCATAATAAATAATCGTTCCTTTGGAGAAAACCCATTACGTGTTGCTCAACAGTCTATTGCATATATGCAAGGTCTACAAGATGGTAATGTAATGGCATGTGCCAAACATTTTCCCGGTCATGGAGATACCGATTCAGATTCTCATAAAACATTACCTACTATTAATCATTCTTACGAAAAATTAGATACGGTGGACTTAATTCCATTTAAAACTTTATTTGACAAAGGACTTGGTAGTGTTATGGTAGCACATTTACACATTCCCGCTATAGATGATACTGACTCTTTAGCTTCGACCTTATCTTCTAAAGTAGTTAGGGACTTATTGAAGGATAAATTAGCATTTAAAGGCCTAGTATTTACAGATGCACTGAATATGAAAGGGGTTAGTCAATTTTATAATCCTGGTGAGTTGGATTTGAAAGCACTTTTAGCTGGAAACGATGTCTTACTTTTTGCTGAAGATGTACCCAAAGCTATTCAAAAAATTAAAGAAGCTATTATCAATAGAGCTATTAGTGAAGAGGAAATTAATAGCAGTTGTAGAAAAATTTTAATGACAAAAAAATGGCTTGGATTGGATGAAAAGGTATACCTTGACGCAAGTAATTTAATACAAGATTTGAATATTAAAAGGTATGAAGTATTAAATCGAAAGTTAGTAGAAAAGTCTATGACTCTCTTACAGAATACTGATGATCTACTGCCTTTAAAAAGATTAGACACCCTGAATATTGCACTTGTTTCAATTGGAGAACAGTCTAATCAATTTCAACAAACATTGTCAAATTATGCACCTATAAAGACGTTTCATCTTAGCGAGCAACACAGTGATAAAGAAAGAAAAAATATGTTGGATTCATTAGTTCAATATAATCTAGTATTTGCTAGTGTTCATAAATCCAATAAACACGCTTGGAAATCTTACCATATTCATGAAGATACGGATTTATTTTTACAAACTTTAGCTCTTCAGTCAAAAGTAGTTTTAAGTATTTTTGCAAACCCATATTCTATTAGTGATTTACTGATGACTTATTCTTTTGACGGCTTACTTTTGGCTTATCAAAATTCGAGAGACGCTCAATTTTATGCTGCTCAGCTTATATTTGGGGGAATAGGAGCAGATGCCACTTTACCAGTTTCTAACAAACATTTTAAGGAAGGATTTGGATTAATAACTAAACCCTCACGTTTAAAATATGATTTTCCTGAAAGTTTGGGTATAGATAGTAAGTTACTAGCAGATATAGATAGTATAGCTTTAGATGCAATTGAAAAAGAAGCTACTCCAGGTTGTCAAATCTTAGCTATCAAGGATGGTGTAGTATTTTATAATAAAAGCTATGGACACCATACTTATAAGAAAAATAAGCCAGTAGAGAATTCGGATATTTATGATTTAGCCTCATTAACGAAAATAATTGCCTCTGTTCCTGCATTGATGCATTTGGAAGAAAATGGACAAATTCATTTGGATAGTTCTTTACAACATTTTATTAGTCTATCTGATACATCCAACAAGAAAAACCTAACTGTACGAGAAATTCTAGCCCATCAATCTGGACTATTATCTTGGATACCATTTTACAAGCAAACATTAGAGGAGAATGGGTCCTTACGTGACACTTTGTATAGCAAAGTATATTCGGATGTATTTTCTGTAAAAGTAGCTGATGGTATCTTTTTACATAATACCTATCCAGACAGTATTATGGCTCGAATATTAGGTACGAAACTCAAGCCTAAAATATACAAATACAGCGATATAGGCTTTTATATTTTTAAAGATATTATTGAGAATAAAACTAACTTAGCCTTTCAAGATTTTGTAATTAAACAATTTTACAGTCCATTGGGTTTAAAAACTATGGGTTTTTTGCCCAAAAATCGATTCGACAGCAGTCGTGTCGTACCTACCGAATTTGACTATTATTTTAGAAGTCAGCTTTTGCAAGGCGATGTGCATGATATGGGTGCTGCCATGCTAGGAGGCGTAGGTGGTCATGCGGGGCTTTTCTCAAATGCTAACGACTTAGGAGTTTTCATGCAAATGCTACTTCAAAAAGGATACTACGGAGGAGAACGCTATTTCCAAAATTACACCGTCAATCAATTTACTAAATGTCAGTTTTGTAAGGACGAAAATAGAAGAGGTGCTGGTTTTGATAAAGCCGTTTTAGAAGGTCAAGAAGGTGGCCCAGCTTGTGATTGTTCCCCTTCTACTAATGCCTTTGGGCACAGCGGCTTTACGGGTACTTTAGTATGGGCTGACCCTGATGAACAATTTGTTTATGTATTTTTGTCCAATAGAATACATCCAACTTCAGAAAACAAAAAATTGTTAGAAATGGACGTGAGGACTAAAATTATGCAAGTGTTTTATGATGCAATAAGAACCGTTAATTGATGCACAAATCCTTAAAAATAGGTTTAGTTTGTTACCCTACCTTTGGTGGTAGCGGTATTGTCGCTACTGAACTAGGAAAAGCCTTGGCTGAAAAAGGGCATGAAATACACTTCATTACATACAGTAAGCCTGTTCGCATGGATTGGTTTACTAAAAATATGTTTTATCATGAAGTATCTGTATCTGACTATCCACTATTTGAATACGCTCCTTACGAATTGTTACTTTCAAGTAAATTGGTAGATGTTGCTATCAATCAGAAGTTAGATATTTTGCATGTGCATTATGCCATACCACACGCTTCGGCAGCCTTTTCTGCCCAGCAAATATTGAAAACTAGAAATATAGATTTACCATTTATTACCACTTTACACGGTACAGATATTACTTTGTTGGGCAAGGACAAATCTTTTCAGCCAGTCATAGAATTTGCCATAAATCAATCCGATGCAGTGACGGCTGTTTCGGAAAGTTTAAAAAAGGATACCTATCAATTTTTTGACATCAAGAAAAATATAGAAGTCATTCCTAATTTCATTGACCCTAGTTTATATCGTTTTGGTGAAGATATTAAATTGAGAGCTCAGTTTGCTGAAAAGAATGAAGTTATTATCACTCATATTTCTAACTTTAGAAAAGTAAAACGGGTTGACGATGTAATTCGTATTTTTGAAGGTGTACTAAAGCAATTATCTGCCAAGCTGTTAATGGTTGGAGATGGTCCTGAATTGCATCATGTTAAAAATTTAGCTAGAGAACTAAATATTTCTGATAAGGTTTTCTTTTTGGGTAAATCCAAGCGTATAGAACAGATTACAAGCATATCGGACGTTTTTCTTTTACCTTCAGAAACAGAAAGTTTTGGTTTGGTTGCTCTTGAGGCTATGGCATCAGGAGTAGCGGTAGTATCTTCCAATGTCGGTGGTTTGCCAGAGGTAAACAAAGATGGTGTAACAGGTTTTTTAAATGAAGTAGGGGATGTTGAGGGCATGATAACTAGCGTGTTGACTATCCTAGAAGATAAAGACACTCTAACACGTTTCAAAACCAACGCTAAAGATCATTCTAAAAACTTCGATTTTAACAAGATAGTGCCAGTATATGAGAATTTATACCTTTCTCTAGTGAAGCATTAACCCCCCACACGTTTACAGTGATAGCCTTTCTTTTGCAGTAGTTCCATTACTTTATCTCTATTATTTCCTTGAATGATAATTTCTCCATTTTTGGTGCTACCACCAACACCACATGCCGATTTTAGAGCTTTTTCTAAGTCTTTCAAGTCACTCTCTTGACCTACAAAACCTTTGACGATAGTGGCGACTTTTCCTCCTCTATTTTTTTTATCAATACATACTTCCAAGCGTTGATTTTCAATAGCTATTATTTCTTTTTCGCTTTCGTATTGGTACTCAAAATTGGAATTAGTAGAATAAATAATACCAATTTTATTTTTTTTCTTTTTAGCCATAAGGAATAAAAACTTTTAATGTTTTTGGATGAGTATCTATGTGTATTTTTTGGCCAAGGTCGTGCCATTCACCATCGAGGTGACTCTGACCATTTTGACATCTTATTGTTATACTTTTGGTTTTGATGATAGTCATGTATTTAGACTTGTGTATTTTGCCTGTAAATAGGCGATATAACAATACAGGGACTAGATATCGTCTAAAGTCTTTCAAGACACAGATTTCTGTTAAACCGTCCTCTACTTTACTTTCAGGCGATATCTGAGCACCATTTCCAAACTGAGTCGCATTTGCCCATGAAATGATGACTGCATTATACACTTCTATTTTACTATCGTATTCTAAGGTGTAATCTTGAGCTGGGTAGTTGGCACACTCACGCAGGACCAATTTGATGTAAGATGAAAAGCCCCTTATTTTAGTAGTGGCAAAAAGATAAGCGATATGAGCATCGAAGCCAACACCAGAAACGTTAAAAAAAGGTAGTCCATTGGCCGTACAGCTATCTATGGTTTTGAAATCTGAAATATTAAGTTGTTTAATGGCTTTGTCAATATCCCTTTCCATACCAAAATGAAAAGCAAAACCATTCCCAGAACCACAAGGCAGTACAGCTAAAGCCGTTTGACTTCCTAATATTCCCTTTGCACACTCATGCATAGTGCCATCGCCACCAACAGCTACTACTATATCTATATTCTCCTGAGCTGCATTTTGCGCTAATTCTGTGGCATGTTTTGCTCCTTCTGTATAGAAATAGTCAAAATCAAATTTGTTCAAATCAAGATTTTTTTTAATACACTTTTCTATTCCTTTGTGTTGGCCTTTGCCAGAGATGGGATTGATAATAAATCTAATTTTCATTTACCCTCATTTGGTTAGTAATCATAGAGTTATTAAAGCCTTGTTTTATAGCTTTTAACTGATTAACAAGAGTAGGAGAATTGGATATACTTTCTTTCATACTTTTATCCTTGAAGGTGGTGTAGACTTCGTCTTTATTTATCAGAAATCCGTCTTGTGTTATCATCAGGTATTCGTTTTTTAGAAAGGATATAGCCAAATCTTGTCCCTGTAATATTGATTTACCAAAGCTAAAAAATTCTTGATCATACCCAATCAAGTCCATTATGGTGGGTAAGATATCAATGTGTTGGCTAGTATTTTTAACTAAACCTTTTAGTGTGCTATCGCTTTTCCAAAATAGCATTGGTACAGAATATCTACCGATTTTATTTTTGTAAGTTAGTTTGTTAGAAAGTGGCGAAGTATGGTCGGCAGTGATGACAAATAAGGTGTTATCGAACCAATCCATCCGTTGGGCAGTTTGGAAAAATGTTCTTAGAGCATTATCGGAATAGGCTATACTTTCGTGTATATCCAATTCTCCTTTAGAAAATTGGTCTTCATATTCTGCTGGTATGTGATATGGTGGGTGAGAAGTTAGGGAGAAAAAGACGCTTAGAAATGGCTTCTCAATCGTATTTAATTGCTCAGCAAAATAGTAAAAAAAAGGTTCGTCATATATACCCCAATGTTTATCGTAATGTCTATCGTTATTGAATTCTTCTCTACCGTGATAGTCGGCAAATCCAGCTTTTTTAGAATATTCATAAAAACCCATAGTACCCTTTTTTCCGCCGTGAAAAAAGGATGTATGATAGTCTTCTTTTGACAAGATTGACGCTATACTAGTGTAGTTGTTATTGGCATAGGATGATGTAATGAATGGCTCTGTCATTAGTGATGGTATAGAGGCAGTAATAGCAGGTAATGCTTCTATGGAACGTACACCATTGGCATAGGCATTTTGTGCGACCAATCCTGTGGACATTAAGGTATCTAGAAAAGGGGTATAGCCTTGACCGTCATTATAATAGCCTACAAATTCTTTAGAGAAACTCTCTAAGATGATGATAACGACATTTTGCTTTCTGAATCCATCGGATTCGTAACGGTGAAGGGTATTGTAATAATTATTTAGGTCGTTATTAAAGTAAGTATAAGCTTGCAAGTTATTTTGTTGGTAAGAATGTATAATTGTAAAAGGCGTATTCAACACTAAATCGGACTCGTTACAAGAAGAAAGTAAACCAGCATTGATGGTTTTGATGGGTTTGAGTTGAGTACCTCCTCTTAAGCCCAATACGATACTACCAACAAGAAAAACAAGGAGTAGTAGGTCAATGCGTTTACGTTGAATGGCTTTGGGAAGCTTTTGTGTATAACACAACAGCAGCATTTGGGCGATGAATAACAAAGTTATGGGCCAGTATTCTGATATATACTTGAGGTAAACACCAAAAAAATCATCTTTGGTGATGAAGCTAAAAAAGTCTATAGTACTACGTTTGAGGTTAAAAGCATAAAAGACAATATCGATGTTGTTAAGTAGTATAAAGGGCGTATTGACTAGAATAAAAACACCACTTAGAAAACGATTGTAAATCTTAGATTGGGGTAATATATAGTGAATAATGAATAACAACACAAAGGGTAGGTTGATATACAAGATGGCCGATATATCGAAGCGAACACCCTCTAGCAATGCTAAAAATAGATTACTTACTTCACTATCAGAAAAATTATATAAATAAAATACTAACCGACTTAAGCTATATATTAGACATAAGATTAAGACCTTTTTTAGAAAAGTAAGTAAGTGAGAAATACTCATAATTTATTCACAATTACAACTATCGTAGCCACAATTGGATTTAGGCTTTAGCAAGGTTTTAATCAGATAAAATACAGCTGAAAACACTAAAAGTATTATAATGATATTTTCCCAATTCATTGCTTAAAATTTATTGCACAAAGTAACGAATTATTCTATTTTTACTAGCTTAATTAAGTAATAAAGTTTATGCTATTTAATAGAAAAGGTATCCCTGACGAGCAACTTCTAGACTTGTACAAATCCATACTTAAGCCAAGAATGATAGAAGAGAAGATGCTCATTCTGTTACGTCAAGGCAAAATATCCAAATGGTTTTCTGGTATAGGCCAAGAAGCCATAGCTGTTGGTGTTTCTTCGGCTATGGAACAACAGGAATACATTTTGCCTATGCACAGAAACCTAGGCGTTTTTACCACTAAAGGCGTTCCTTTAAATCGTTTGTTTTCTCAGTTTCAAGGTAAGATGAACGGCTTTACTAAGGGCAGAGACCGTTCTTTTCATTTTGGCAGCCAGGAATATAAGGTAGTCGGTATGATATCGCATTTAGGTCCTCAGTTGGGTGTTGCAGACGGTATAGCCTTAGCCAATAAACTTAAAGACAACAAACAAGTCACAGCTGTATTTACTGGAGAAGGTGGTACATCTGAGGGCGATTTTCACGAGGCTTTGAATGTAGCCGCCGTTTGGGATTTGCCTGTTATCTTTATTGTAGAGAATAACGGATACGGCTTGTCAACACCTACCAATGAACAATTCAGATGCCAACAAATAGCTGATAAAGGCAAAGGCTTTGGTATGGAAAGCTATACCATAGACGGAAATAACCTTTTGGAAGTGTACAGAACCATTTCTAAGCTAAGGGCAGAAATACAAAAAAAACCTAAGCCTGTATTGTTGGAGTGCATGACCTTTAGAATGAGGGGACACGAAGAAGCTTCAGGTATAAAATACGTTCCTAAAAAGAAGTTTGACAATTGGCAAGACAAAGATCCAGTACAGAACTATGAACAATTTTTAATATCAGAAAAGCTACTAACTCCCGAGCTGATAGAAGAAATCAAAGAACAGATAAAAGCAGACATTAATAGTGCTTTGGATACAGCCTTTGTTGAAGAAGAAATTAAATCTAGTACTGAGCAAGAATTGGCAGATATGTACAGCCCTTTTGATTTTGAGGAACAGCCACCAGCAGCCAACAGCACAACAACCAATATACGTTTGGTAGATGCCATTTCCGATGGTTTGAAACAGTCCATGCAAAAGTACCCCAATACCCTAGTTATGGGACAAGACATTGCCGAATATGGAGGCGTATTTAAAATTACTGAAGGTTTTGTTGATGAATTTGGTAAAGAAAGAATACGCAATACGCCCATTTGTGAATCGGCAATTATTAGTACAGCCATGGGTTTGTCTATTAATGGCTTTAAGGCCATCGTTGAAATGCAGTTTGCTGATTTTGTAAGCTCAGGTTTTAACCCTATAGTCAATTATTTGGCTAAGGTTCATTACCGTTGGGGACAAGCTGCTGATGTAGTAGTGCGTATGCCAACTGGTGCTGGCGTAGGAGCAGGTCCGTTTCATTCTCAATCTAATGAGGCTTGGTTTACACATACCCCTGGATTAAAAGTTGTTTATCCAGCATTTCCAGCTGATGCAAAAGGTTTATTATCAGCTGCTATTGAAGATCCAAATCCAGTTATGTTCTTCGAGCACAAAGCTTTGTACCGTAGCATATATCAAGAAGTATGCGACGATTATTATAATTTAGAAATTGGTAAAGCTAATCTTTTAAAGGTGGGACACGACGTAACTATTGTATGTTATGGTGCTGCGGTACATTGGGCATTGGAGGTTCTACAAAAAAATCCAAAAATATCTGCTGATCTTATAGATTTAAGAACCTTAGTACCTCTTGACGTTAATACCATATTTACTTCTGTAAAGAAAACATCAAAAGTTATTATTTTTCATGAAGATTGTGAAATAGGTGGATTTGGATCAGATATTTCTGCATTGATAAGTGAGCATTGTTTTGAGTATTTAGATGCTCCAGTAATGCGTTCGGCAAGTTTGAATACTGGTGTTCCATTTGCTAAAAATTTAGAAGATAATTTCCTTGCAAAAAAATACTTTAAGCAAAAGCTCGAAAGTCTATTGGCTTATTAAGAAATAATTGTAATTTTATGAAAATAATTTAACCTCTATTTATAATGAAAAAAATATTTGTTTTTTGTGTGACATTATTGTCACTCAATATACTAGCTCAGTCTAGTTCAGATGAAATTTTAAGACGCGCTGAAATTATGCCTGTTTTCCAACAATGTGACGACGATGCTTTTACAAACGCTCCATACCCCTGCACAATGAAAATGTTATCAGACTACATTAAAAGTTCTGTAGTGTTAGAGGATTTATCAGGTAAGATTACCAAATGTTCTATTAATTTAGTAGTCGAAAAAGATGGGACAGTTTCTAATGTGGAGCTAGTGAGAGGCGTTAAAGTAAATATTGAAAACGAACAAGAAAAAATTTCTTTAGAAAATTTAATAAATAATAAGATTATTAATGTAGTAGAAGGCATAAATTTTGTTCTACCTGGATACCAAAATGGTGAAAAAGTAAGGGTTATGTTACGTTTTTCTGCTACAGTAAATTATTAATAGAAATTATATTTACAAGATTTATCAACTTACTATTATATTCTACGAAATATTCGAAAAATATTTAATTTCAATTTTGTATAATTATTTAATTAAAGTTTTATTTAATACCAAATAATTTTTTTGCAGTAATTATATCACTTACTCCGTCAGGAACACCTTTCTGCCATCCATTTGTTTTCTTTCTTATTTTTTCTAATATGTCTCTTGAAAATACTTGTAATACTTTAGGATTATATTTCAAATCTTTTATTCTTCCGTTTGTCAAAAGATAATCGTAAAGTGGACGTAAACGCCTGTGAATAGGTATATTTTTACTATTCAATAAAATATCATTTTTTTCAGCTTGATAAGGATAGAGATATATTTTTAAGTCTCTGGTAAAAAGTATACCAAAAGCCTCTAAAATACCCCCATTTAGATTACGATAATATTTATCATCAAAAATTTCTAAAACATTATTTACACCAATTATTAATCCCATACGTCTTTTAGTATAACTTGAAAAATATTCTATTAATTTATAGTATTTTCTATAATTTGAAATAAGAACAGTATGACCTAAAGAGCACAGAATATCAGCCCTATCCAAAAAATCTTTTTCGTCAATGTCTCCCTCCATTTTTAGATTACTCAATGTAATTTCAAATAATAATTTTACATTTTCTAAATCAACTTTATTTTCTTCAATAAAAGCATTATAACCATTTTCCATCATATCGATGTTGACTTTTGTAACTGGTCTAAAGCTACCCCTAATAGTAAGTATATTTTTTTTGTAAAGAACTTCAGACGGTTGCTGATTTTTTCCATCGGGACCAAAAATTACAGCATCTGTCATGTTTTCTCTTACTAAAATTAAACTAAGTAGACGATTGTCTACTCCTTCGAAGTCAGGACCTTCCATGTGAATCATATCCATTTCAACATTATCTCTTGTTAAGTTGTCATAAATAGATTGTATTAGCTTCTTAGGTTTATTGAAATAATTAAAACATCCATATATTAAATTAGTACCCATGATACCAATTGTCTCTTGTTGAATTTTAGCATCATTATCTTTCAGTCTAACATGAAATATAACTTCATTATAATTTTTTTTGGGGTCAGTCTGAAATCGACAGCCCATCCAACCATGACCTTTTACAGTTTTAGAATAATTTATTGTTGCTAATGTATTAGCAAATGTGAAGTATTTTTTATCTGGATGTTCTTCTCTTTTTAAACGACTCTCGATTAGTCCATATTCTTGATTAAGTATTTTTTTAAGTCTGGAACGAGAAACGTATCGACCATCTATTTCCTTACCGTAGATGGCATCGCTAAAGTCTTTATCGTAGGCAGACATAGTTTTTGCTATGGTTCCCGAGGCACCACCAGCTCTGAAGAAATGCCTAACGACTTCTTGACCTGCTCCTATTTCAGCAAATGTGCCATAAATTGTACTATCAAGATTTATTTGAAGAGCTTTTTGTGTTGGAGATAAAACTACTGATTTAGTCATACTTTAATAGTTTTAGCAAATGTAAAAACAGAATGTGAAATAACAACTATAATAATGTTATTTTTAGACAAATTTTTTTATAAAAATGAAAATCACTTTTTTAGGTACAGGAACTTCTCAGGGCGTACCTGTCATTGGTTGTAATTGTGAGGTATGTTTATCAAAATATAGCGAAGATAAACGCCTTAGATCTTCTGTTTTGATAGAAGGTGATAATACTACAGTAGTCATTGACACAGGTCCTGACTTTAGACAACAGATGTTGAGAGAAAATATCCAAAAATTAGACGCTGTTTTATTTACTCATGAGCATAAAGATCATATAGCAGGATTGGATGATGTGAGAGCCTTTAATTTCAAGTTAAAAAAGGATATGCCTATATATGCTAGTAGTGGAGTGCAAAAAGCACTAGAACGAGAATTTCATTATGTTTTTTCGGCCTATCAATACCCTGGTATTCCCAAAGTTCAATTGCATACCATAGATGCCGAATCTAATTTTAGCATTGGCGATATTCCTTTTCAAAGCATTGAGGTGATGCACCACAAAATGAAGGTCTTGGGTTTTCGAATAAATGACTTAGTTTACATTACTGATGTGAATTATATTGATGATAAACAATTACAAAAGATAAATAGATGTAAAATTCTTATAGTAAGTGCTTTAAGAAAAGAAAAACACATCTCACATTTTACTTTAGACGAAGCCGTAGAGCTATCTCAAAAAGTGGGGGCAGAGTCGGCTTATTTGACCCACATTAGCCACCTTATGGGCGATCACCATAGCGTTAATAAGGACTTACCACAACATATACAATTGGCATACGACGGTTTGAGTATAGACTTTTAAAAAGTACTTAATGAACCTTTAACCGTTCCCCATACTTTTGTTTTGAAAGTTCGGTTGAGGAAAGGCGTATTTTTGGATTTAGATAAGATACTTTCTTCATTAAAGGTCCATTCATCGCTAGTGCTAAAACAACATAGGTTGGCTTCTGTACCCTCTGCAATAGTCGGACACGCTATTCCGAGAAGTTTTCTAGGATTGTGGCTCAGGGCATCAATAATGGTGTGTAGTCCCAATTTCTTTTGCAGCTCTAGTGCAAGAGGTAAAACCGTTTGTGCGCCTATGATACCAAAATTGGCGTGGTCGAAAGTCAGTACTTTATGTTCTACATCTTCGGGGCAGTGGTCAGAACAAATAGCGTCAATGGTACCATCTTTTAAACCTTCTATCAAGGCTTGTATATCTTTAGAGGTTCTTAGAGGTGGAAATACTTTGTAATTGCTATCGAAAGTAGCACAATTTTGGTCTTGTAAAATTAGATTATGTATGGCCACATCGGCACTTACTTTCAGACCTTTTTTCTTAGCTGCTCGGATAAGTTCTACGCTTTTTTTAGTAGAAATTCTACTGGCGTGAAATTTACCTTGGGTATATTCTACTAATTCAATGTCTCTAGCTAACATAACTTCTTCGGCCAATGCTGGTATTCCTTTTAAACCTATTTTTGTACTGGCTATCCCTTCATTCATTTTACCTTCTAAGCTGATTGTTTTATCATTAGGCTGATTCATAACTAATCCGTCAAAGTTTTTGGTGTACAGTAGGGCTAACTTCATCACATCTGCTTTCTGAATACTGTTTCTATCGTCAGTAAAGGCTTTTGCTCCCGATTGGCTCATTTCATAAAGCTCAGTGAGTTGTTGGCCTTGATGGTCTACAGTAACATTTCCTGCTGGATAGACTTCTACAACACTGCCTTTGGTAGAATTTCGGATATAATCGACTTGTACTTTGCTATTGGTACTGGGATTGTTGCTAGGCATATAGAGTACCGAAGTAAAGCCTCCTTTTGCTGAGGCTTGTATTCCAGTATTCAAATCTTCTTTCCAATCGTAACCAGGATCTCTGTAATTGACGTGCAAATCCATTAAACCGGGCGATAAATGCAGTCCTTTGCCGTGTATGATTTTACATCTTTTGGATGGCTCAATATTTTTACCAATGGATTCAACGACACCTTTGTTGACCAAGACATCTACAGTTTTGTTGTTGTACTTGGATTGTGAATCTATAACTTTAACGGATTGAAATAATATGCTCATAATATTCGTATTAAAAGGGTTTCTATCAATAAAAAGAATAGGGTGAGTAGGATAAAACTAAGCCACAAGGTAATACCTGTATTTAAATCTTGAAGATAATTGCTCAAATTGTCCAATTTGTTATCTAGAAAAAAGACATTAGCTTGTTGTTCACTGAGGTTTTTTAAACTTTTCTCATCTGCTAAGGTCAAATCACTTTCTGTTCGGTTATAGTTAAAGCTCAGAAAAGCCTTAGTTTCTTGTTTGTTATCCTTGAGTTCGTAATGACTAGCCTCAGTTATCTGATTGGCTAACCACAAGCCACTTGGACTAAGTTCGGGTATTATCTCACTCTTGTCGTTAAACAAACGCATTGGGCTTTCGAAAGTCCTTATTGAAATAGGAATATTTTCTTGCCCTATATTATAGAATAAATTTTGTTTGCCACCAGCATAGGAAGCGATGTTGTAAAGTATGGGTACAAATAAAGCGTGTTGACTAAAATTACCAAAGCTATCATCGAGTCCAACCGAAGAAAGGTAAACCTTGCCTTTGGCCAATTGGTATTCGTTCAAAAACCCATTGTTATCTTCTAGTTTAAGAATGGGTAAGCCAATATTTCGTGACTGCTGACCGATAGTATAATATTGCTTGACTTTTGGAAAATTCAAACGTTCTTCAACTTTTTCGAAAACGCCATCAAATAGGGTGTGTTTATCTTCTAGATATTGTATTTTTATTTCTTGTTCGTTCAACTTTTCATAGTGGTCAATTTTTAACAATTGACTAAAGGTCTTATAAGTTGCTGTATTTAAGTCAGCACTAGGGAATATGAGTACCGATGAGCCTTTCTCTATGGCATTTTTAAGACTTTGCTGAAAGCCAGAAGATAAGTCTTTTAAACCATCTATAATGATAAGCTGAGATTGGTTCAGACTATTGTAATTGATTTGTTTAATATTTTGTTTACTATAATTGAAATAGTTGTCTTGAGTAAAAAGTTTTTCAAGTGAGCCTTGGAAAGTATTCTCATAAATATGCTGAACATTCAGTTGGGGTTTTACCTCAAAACTAAAATAGAAGTCATCATCAAAACAAATCGGATAATCTTGTAAACTCAATTTTCCATTGTGCCAACCTATCGTATTGACTGTAAAGTTCAGTTCAATAACCTCTTCATTAGCGACTTCTTTCGTAGCTATGGCTTTTTGTTGTCCATTGACTTCTAACCTTATATTGACTTCTCTTTTTTGAAAAGAGTTATTATTTTTAACCCTGGCATAGAGGCTAATATTTTGTTCTAGTTGTGGATTAGGAGTGTTTAGCCAACAGCTATCGACATACAAATTGGCATTGGTATAAGGTTTTACTGGAACTAATCTTACAGAACAAAGTGAGTCTTGACTATTGATTTCTAAATCCGCAATGGTGTTTTGAAAATCAGATATTATATAAATATCCTTTTTATCTGATGAGCTCTTTTCAAGGATATTTTTTTGGCGTTTGTAAATTTGATTGAGGTTGTGGGTACGAGCTGAACTTTCAATGGAATTTAAGGCTTTAGAGAATTGCTCTTTGTTGAGTGCTCTTTGTTGAATACCTCTAAAATCGTTATTTAACAAGTAAAATTCATCGCTATTAGCATAAGCATCAACAATGGCTTGAGCGTGTTGCTTGGCGCTTAAAAGTAGTCTGCCTTGTTCATTTTCAGCGTCCATACTGAAGGAATTATCAATATAAATACTGACAGCATGTTTTTTGGCATGTTGGCTAGATTCATCGACAGGAATATAGGGTTGGGCAAATGCTAAAACTAATCCCGTAATGGCTAATACTCTAGACAGTAATATGAGTAAGTGCTTAAGCTGAGATTGAGATTTAGTTTTCTCTTTAACAGATTTTAAAAACTGTACATTAGAAAAATAAACCGTACGGAACTTTCTGAAATTGAATAAATGAATAATGATAGGGATTGCTAAAAGAGCGAGGGCGTACAAAAATTGAGGGTACAGAAACTTCATTAAAAAGCAAAGGTAATATAAAAAGTATAACTAGTAAAATATAATTACAGAATCATACCATCGACCATAGTTAGTTTACGGTCTGCCATATCAGCAAAAGAAGTGTTGTGTGTAACAATAATGCAGGATTGTCCCATTTCTTTGTTGAGATTCAATAACAGTTGATGCAGTTCATCGGCATTTTTAGAGTCCAAATTTCCAGAGGGTTCATCGGCTAGAAGTAATGAAGGATTGTTGATTAACGCTCGAGCTACTGCTACACGTTGTTGTTCACCACCAGAAAGGGCATTGGATTTGTGGTGGGCTCTATCTTTTAGGTTAAGAATGGTCAACAACTCTTGAGCGTGTTTTTCGGCATCTTTACGATTTGTTCCCTTAATGAAGGCTGGTAAACAGATGTTTTCTAAAGCTGTAAATTCGGATAACAAATTGTGAAATTGAAAGATAAATCCTATGGATTCGTTTCTAAATTGAGATAATTGCTTATCGTCAAGTTGAGTTAAATCAATGCCATTAATTGACAATTGCCCAGCGTCTGCTTTGTCAAGTGTGCCTATAATTTGTAAGAGGGTAGTTTTACCAGCTCCCGATGCACCTACTATAGATACGGTTTCGCCAGAATCTACACTTAGATTTAGTCCTTTAAGAACCTCTAAGTCGCCATAACTCTTATATATATCTTTGACTGCTATCACTTCTTTTTCAAATATTGATAATCTAAAAAGTATCGAAGTCTCAAAGATAAACTATTCTCTTGAGGGTTGTTCAATAAGGCTTCTAAATTATCTTTGTAATAGCTTTCTATTCGACTACCAGATGTTAAAATGGAGTTCTTCCAAACGATACTAATCTCACTAGCAGGAGCAAACCAATAGTTGAAATTTAAATCGATGTTCCAAGCGTTAAAATTGACGTTGTTTTCGCCAACATAATCGCTGTCTTGTAAATAACCATAATGGTCTAAGGTATGGAAGGAATAGTTTCTTACTTGTTCCCAATGGTGGCGGAATTTAAAATCAAAACTCATTTTAGTATTTAACACGTACTCGGCTTTTAGCACATTGGTAAAGAATTGCTTTTTACGAGTTGAGAAAATAGAATTGCCATTGTATGAAGTGATGTAGCCCGTTTCGTTGTCTGTCATACTGGTCGAAAAGACGTAGTAAATAAATAGTTTCTCGCTAAAACGTACTCTTGGCGACATACGGTAAAAAAAGGTATGCTCGTCATATAAAGGGGCTTGACCACCACCAAAACTAATGTCTAAGGCTAGTTTTTTTCGATAATCACTAGAGAAAAACATACGAACAGTGTATTTTTTAGAACGCTTAAAGACATCGTCAATGCTAGTTCTGGATTCAAAATAGTCGTTTCCTTCAGTCAAATCACCTCTAGAAGAAACACCCCAAGTCAAAAAGTTTTTGAAAGTAGATACTTGACGTGCCTCATAGCTCAATTCACTAAATAAACGTGGTTTATACAATTGTTCATAGCTTATAGATGCATTACATTTAAAATCGACCAATCGTTTAGTAGATTCTGTAATGCGATAACTTATGTCTGCCGAGGTATTAAACTCGTTGTTGTTGTATAAAAAGCCCATATCATTGGGGTTGTAGGTATTACTCTCTATGTTGTTAGCTAGTCCAAATTGTAACTTACCGGTTACCTTACTGATATTCATGTAGTAGGCAAAGCCTTGTTCTGTATCTTCAGTACTTTTGATATGACTGAATCTGTAATTACCAAAAAATTGATAGGTATTACTCTTGTTTCTAAGTACCGAAAGCAATCCAGTTACATTAGCTTTATCGCCACCTTTACGTTGTACATTGGTGTTGGTAAATGTCAGGAAGGAGTTTTTAGCAATGGACTGGTCAAGAACAACAATATTGTAATTACTTAAGGGGTCGCTTTCTGTTTCATTGGTTACAGCATTTAGAATACCTACACCTAAGTTGTTCTTTGTTCTTCCTGTTACTTTGGTGGCATTTAACAGATTATCACTGATACGTCTAGAATAGAATAGATAGCCTTTATCAAACAACTCTGTACCTTCAGTAAAAAACGGTCTTTTCTCATCGTATTGAACTTCAAAAGGAGAGAGGTTTAGTACTTGATTGTCAAAGCCCACTTGTCCAAAATCAGGTATCAAAGTCATATCTAAGGTAAAACTTTCGTTGATCCCATACTTAACGTCCATACCCCCATTAAAGCTATACTCTGTTTCTCCATCATAGTTTGTAGCATAAGAAGATATATAGGGCAAAAATGACAGTCGCAAAGGAGGTTCTATATTTTTGAAACCTTTAACTGTACCCGCCTGAGAACTGATATTCTCATTGGTAATATCTATGGGATTCCAAGCATATGATGCTCGGTATCTTCTTATATGTCTAACGATATTGACACTCCAATCTTGTACTTCGCTTTTTGGAAAACGCAGTGCAGAATAGGGGATTTCAAACTCAGCATACCACCCTTTGTCATCACGGTGAGTAGCACTTTTCCAAACCATATCCCAATTGGAGTCTTCTCTGTTGGTGGTGAATTTTACATCTTCTTGAACACCCAAAGGCGATAGCTTAAAACCAAAATCGGTTTGTCCATCTTGATAAGGGTTTATTCTAATAATAATGTGGTCGTTGTTACTTCCTTCAATTCTATCTCGTTTGCACAATTGACTCATAATACTATCGGCTCTGGGGTCATACATGAATACCGCAAAATAGATGGATTGATTATCATAAGTGGCTTTCCATTCTGTTTTAAAGCCTTTGGGCATAGTTGCACCACTAATAGGATAAAAACTTATAAATTCTTCAGCTGAATCATGCATCGCCCATTCTTTAGCTGTTATTTTACCATCAGTTGTAGGCTTTGTTTCAGCTCTTTTTATTTGATATGCTTTGGTCTGTGCCTGAATAGTTAGGGGAAGACTTAAAAGTAATAGAAATAGGTGCTTCATCAAGTGTTAATAATTAGGGGACAAATTTACCAAATAATGCCATTCTGTTGTTTCATTATTCCAAACATTAATATACATTTGCTCGACTAAAATGTTCATTATGAATTTACACGAGTATCAAGGAAAAGAAATCTTAAATAGTTTTGGAGTTCGTATACAAAGAGGTATTGTAGCCTCTACTACTAAAGAAGCTGTTACGGCAGCCAAACAATTGAATAAGGAAACAGGAACATCGTGGTGGGTTGTCAAAGCCCAGATTCACGCTGGTGGTCGTGGTAAAGGTGGTGGTGTAAAACTCGCTAAATCTTTAGATGACGTTAAAAGCATTGCTAATGATATTTTAGGTATGCACTTAGTTACTCCTCAGACTTCTAACGAAGGTAAATTAGTACACCAAGTACTTATTGCCGAAGATGTATATTATCCTGGTGAAAGCGAAACTTCTGAATACTATATGTCAGTATTGCTAAACCGTTCTACTGGTAGAAATATGATTATGTATTCTACAGAAGGTGGTATGGACATTGAAGAAGTTGCTGATAAGACTCCACACTTGATATTTACTGAAGAAATAGACCCTAAAGTTGGTTTGCAAGGCTTTCAATGCAGAAAAATTGCTTTTAACTTAGGCTTAAGTGGTACAGCTTTCAAAGAGATGACTAAGTTTGTTTCGGCATTGTATGCGGCATATGATGGTATTGATGCTTCCTTGTTCGAGATTAACCCCGTTTTAAAAACTTCCGATAATAAAATCTTAGCAGTAGATTCTAAAGTTGCTCTCGACGGCAATGCTTTATATAGACACAAAGATTATGCTTCCCTAAGAGATAAAAGAGAAGAAGACCCAACAGAAGTAGAAGCTGGAGAACATGGCTTAAACTTCATTAAATTAGAAGGTAACGTGGGCTGCATGGTAAACGGTGCTGGTTTGGCTATGGCAACTATGGATATCATCAAACAAGCGGGTGGTAATCCTGCTAACTTTCTGGATGTTGGTGGTACAGCAGATGCAGCTCGTGTAGAACAAGCCTTTAGAATTATTATAAAAGATAAGGGTGTTAAAGCTATCTTAGTTAATATTTTCGGAGGTATTGTGCGTTGCGACAGAGTAGCACAAGGTGTTGTTGACGCTTATAATAATATAGGAGAAATAAATATCCCAATTATTGTAAGACTACAAGGTACTAATGCTGTAGAAGCTAAAAAACTAATTGATGAAAGTGGATTAAAAGTTACTTCTGCTATTCTATTACAAGAGGCTGCTAACAAGGTCAAAGAAGTCTTGACGTAAAATATAAGTAAAATTATAAAGCAGCTGTTTGGCTGCTTTTTTTTTATCATATATTTACACTAGATTTTAATAAAAATGAAAAAAATATTAATCGCAAATAGAGGAGAAATAGCATTACGTGTGATGCGTTCTGCCAAGGAAATGGGTATAAAAACGGTTGGTATATATTCTGAAGCCGATCGTTTATCGCCACACGTTAGATATGCCGATGAGGCCGTATGTGTAGGAGCACCACCATCTTCAGAGTCTTATCTTAATGTTGATAAAATTATTGAGACATGTAAAAATCTAGAGGTTGATGCTATTCATCCTGGATATGGTTTCTTATCTGAAAATGCTGATTTTGCTAGACGATTAGTTAAGGAAAGTATAACTCTTATTGGACCTTCAGCTGAGGCTATGGAAATGATGGGTGATAAGCTCAAAGCCAAAGCTTCTGTAAAAGCATTTAATGTGCCTATGGTGCCAGGCACTGATGAAAAGATTACAGATGTAAAAGAAGCTAAATCTATTGCACAAAGTATTGGTTATCCTATACTTATTAAAGCTGCTGCTGGAGGCGGTGGAAAGGGAATGCGAGTTGTAGAACAAGCAAAAGATTTTGAAGAACAGATGAAATTGGCTGTAAGTGAAGCTCTATCTTCTTTTGGTGACGGCTCGGTCTTTATAGAACGGTATTTGGGTTCGCCAAGACATATAGAAATACAAGTTTTAGCCGATACACATGGAAATGTTGTACATCTTTTTGAAAGAGAATGCTCAATTCAGCGTCGTCATCAGAAAGTTATTGAAGAAGCTCCGTCGTCAGTACTTACACAAGAAATTCGTGAAGCTATGGGACAATGTGCCGTTAATGTGGCAAAATCTTGCGACTATGTTGGTGCTGGAACAGTAGAGTTTTTACTAGATGAAAATAAAGAATTCTATTTTCTAGAAATGAATACTAGACTACAAGTAGAGCACCCCGTTACAGAAATGATTACTGGTGTGGATTTAGTTAAAGAACAAATTAAAATTGCTCAAGGTCATACACTGTCTTTTACTCAAGACAATTTGTCCATCCAGGGACATGCCCTAGAGGTAAGAGTATATGCAGAAGACCCCATGAATAATTTTGCACCAGACATCGGTACACTAAAACGTTACGTTTTACCAGATAGTGTTGGTGTAAGATTAGACAATGGTTTTGAGGAAGGTATGGAAATACCCATTTTTTACGACTCAATGTTATCTAAATTAATAACTTATGGCAGAGACAGGCAAGAAGCTATCTCTAGAATGAAAAGAGCTATAATGGATTATACTATTGCTGGAGTAAAGACTACTTTACCTTTTGCTTTATTTGTGATGGATCATCCTAATTTTGTCAATGGTGATTTTGATACCCATTTCATAAAAACTTATTTCACAGACCCCTCTGTTTTAGATAAGAGTTGTGAAGAAGAAGCTGAAATAGCAGCACTATTATCAAGACATTTGCAAACACAAAGACCATCGTTAAATACGGATACTGTGAAAACTGAAAACATAAGCAATTGGAAGAAAAATAGAAGTTAAAACTACTTTCCTCTACCTTGTAGTATTATAAGAACAGTATGAATCATTATTTTTAGGTCAATCAGAAGGGACATATTTTCGATATAAAGAATGTCGTACTTTAATCTTTCGAGCATCTCATCTACGTTTTCAGCATAGCCAAATTTTACCATACCCCAGGACGTAATTCCTGGTTTTACTCTATAAATATATTTGTAGTGGGGTGCCATTTTAATGAGCTGATTGGCAAAAAAGTCACGTTCTGGTCGAGGACCTACAAAACTCATATGACCAAATAAGACATTAAAAAATTGTGGAGTTTCGTCTAGTCGTATTCTTCTCATCACACGTCCCCAGGGCGTAATTCTTGAATCTGTTTTACTAGAAAGTTTAGGACCTTCTTTTTCAGCATCTTCATACATTGATCTAAACTTATAGATATTGAATTTCTTCCCGTATTGTCCTATTCGTTCTTGTTTATAGATAATGGACCCTGATGAACTTAATTTAACAGCAATAGCAGTTAATGTCATAAAGGGTGATAATAGTATAATTGCTAATAGTGAAAGTAGGTAATCTAAAAATCGTTTGACTAAAAACTCCCATTGTGGTAATAGTTTATGCTTTATTTCGATGAGAGGCGTACCAAGTATAGAATTCATTTTTACGCTTCCAGAAAGTATATCGTACATATCAGGAATAATTTTAACATAAACATTGATGGTTTCTAATTCATTTAGAATACGCTCAATTTTGTGATGTTCAGATGACTCGATAGCTATTATAACATCTTCAATAGCTTTATCTTTAATTATATGCTTGGCTTGTTCGAAACTTCCTAAATGAGGAATGTATTGGTCTAGTAAGTGACTTTTTTTACTATCAACATTTAAAAAGCCCAAAATTGTATGACCGCTTGATTTTTGTTCACTTTCTAACTCTTTGAATAAAAGCTCTGCCTTTTCATTACTTCCAATAATTAGGGTATTAAAGCCTATAATTTTGTTATGAATTCTTAAAGCTGTTTTGGTTGTTAATAGAAACCTGAAAAAAGATGTAATAACAAACTGAAAACAAAATAACGCAATGAATGAGGTGTAGTATTGCTTGTAGTTGATGATGAAATCGTCTAGAAGTACAGCAAAGAAAATAACAGTTACTCCAATTAATGTAGCAATAAATATTTGACTAATTTCTTTAAGTCTAGATTTACGATAAATATCGTTGTATTGCCCTAGTAAAGAATAAAACACTAGCCAACAAAGACTAATGATTGACATATTTAAAATATATTCTGATTTTAGTATAAAATCAGATTCATCTAAATAGACTATTCTGTAATACATGAACAACAACCAAGCTAAAGATGCACTAATGATATCTATACCAATGTATTTAAGTGTATGCAGAAGATTATTCTTCATAGAGGATTCTAATATTATCCAAATACATTTCGTTTTGTGTTACGGTTGTATCTCTAGGAATAGCGAAAAATAATTTATAATCATTAGCATCGTTATAATTGTATATAATTTCAGTTAGTGAGATATAAATCTTATTCCATTCTTCTTTTTTATTAAGAAAGATAATGGTGTTTTTATCAATTTCTGAACTTCCATTAGCATAAATTCCCACTATAATTGGTGAATTGCATTTATAATCCATTTCAAGATATACTACTTTATCTTTTGGAAGGTCAAAGTCAGGTGTGTTGCACTCAAAAAGTTCACCAAATTCTCCCGAGATTACGCTTTTGGCATAATAGTTGCCATAATTATTATTGGAGCTATCATAAATCTTTTCAATGGTGTGATTACTAGAATCAGAAACGACACTAAGGCTTGTTCCCACACCTTCAAAATTTTCGTTAAAAGGAAAGTTAGTTAGCCAATAACTCACATTAGGACTGAAAGAAATGTTTTTATTTTCGAGTAGTTCTGAATTCACTATAAAAGAGGTGAAAAAAGGATAGTTTTCACGAGTAGAAGATATGCCATTTTTTTTAATACCTGCTTCAACAATAATTTCTTGTTCACCAGTCTTTAAAACAGGAAAATTGGCGGGTAGGGGAAAAACACCTTGAAATTCATTATCTATATAAACCCATGCATCTGTGATTTTAAAGGTATGATTTCCATCAACCTCTATGGATTCTATTGTAATTATTGAAGGAATATCTTCTTCAGTATTTATAACTTCACAACTGAAAAAAAATAACAATGTTATTATGAAAAGACTAAATCTCATATGCATAGCTTAACGTAATAAATCAAAAAGTATTACACCACATTCATTTGATTATTTAATTTCATTTTTTCGAGAATTACTTCAGCTAATTCCAAAGCTCTTAATCCGTCTGTAATGGATACTTCTGGTTCAATATCTTCATTAATTGCATTGGCAAAACTTATGAATTCATCTTTGATTGCATTATTTTCTTCAGTCTTAGGATTTTCAAAATAAATTTGTTTTTTTCTTTTTCCTTTACCTTGGTCTATAACTATTGCAAGAGGGTCAATTTCTTCTGATGGTTTAATATTTCTAAGTTTTATTATCTCCGTTTTCTTTTTTAAGTAATCTATTGAAATGTATGCATTATTTTGAAAAATTCGACTTTTTCGCATATTTTTAAGAGACATTCTACTTGCAGTTAGATTACAAACACAGCCGTTGTTAAATTCTATTCTAGCATTTGCAATATCAGGTGTATCGCTTAATATTGATACACCTGAGGCTTGAACATTTTTAATTGATGAATTAACTAATTTTAAAATAATATCTATATCATGAATCATTAAATCTAATACTACAGGAACATCTGTTCCTCTTGTGTTAAATTCAGCTAGTCTATGTGATTCAATGAATAAAGGTTGCTTAATGAAAGGTTGAGCTGATAAAAAAGCTGAATTAAATCGTTCAACATGTCCAACTTGTACTTTTACACCAGCTTCTCTGGAAAGTTTCATCAAATTTTCTGCCTCAGATAAGCTTTGGGCTAGAGGTTTTTCAATAAATACATGTTTATTTGAACGAATTGCCAAACTAGCACAGTCAAAATGAGAAATAGTAGGAGACACAATATCAATAACGTCGACTTCTTTAATAAGAAGTTCAATACTTTTGAAAGACTTTACTCTAAAAGATCGATTTACAATTTTAGCATTTTCTTTATCGGTATCATAAAATCCAATGACTTCAAATTTATCTTTTAATTGTAAAAGTAATTTTAAATGAATTTTTCCTAAATGACCAGCACCGATAATTCCTATTCTCAGCATGTAATTAACATAATTTATGCTAAAATAGAAATTTAATACAGACTTAATACTATTTTTGAACCCTATTGGGATGATAGATAATTTTAGACATAAAGGTTTACGATTAAAGCTAGTTAAATTATTAAGCGAGATGGGAATAAAAGATGAAAATGTACTCAGGGCAATTTCTAAAATTCCAAGACATATGTTTATTGATAAAGCTTTTCTTGAATTTGCTTATCAAAATAAAGCTTTTCCCATAGGCTCTGGACAAACAATTTCTCATCCATATACTGTAGCATATCAAACTGAATTATTAGACTTAAAAGCTCATGACAAAGTATTAGAAGTTGGTACTGGTTCTGGCTACCAAACAGCTGTTTTGCTAGAGCTTAAAGCTCAAGTCTTTAGTATTGAAAGGCAAAAAGAATTGTATTTTAAGACACAGAATTTTTTACCAAAGCTAGGCTATCAAACAATGTTATTTTTTGGGGACGGTTATAAGGGACTTCAAAAGTTTGCCCCTTTTGACAAAATAATAGTTACTGCAGGAGCTCCATTCATTCCAGAAGATTTATTATATCAACTGAAAGTAGGAGGTAGAATGGTTATTCCAGTAGGAGGTTCTGATACTCAGAAAATGGTATTAATCACTAAAACTTCTGAAAACAACATAGAACAAAAGGTATTTGGTGATTTTTCATTTGTTCCTTTATTACGTAAAAAGAGCCAATAGTATTTATTACTTTTGCTAAAAATAAAATTTAGAAATTATGAAACATATTGGTGTTATTGGTGCAGGAACAATGGGAAATGGTATTGCACATATATTTGCTCAAAGTGGATATAACGTTCGCTTGATAGATTTGTCAGAGATTGCCTTAGAAAAAGCATTGGCTACTATTTCTAAAAATTTAGACAGAATGGTGGCTAAGGAAAAAATTTCAGAGATAGACAAAACTAATACCCTTAACAATATACACATCTTTACCGATATGTCTTCTGCTGTAAAAGGTTTGGATTTGGTGGTGGAAGCAGCTAACGAAAATATGGATATTAAACTTAAAATATTCTCTCAATTAGATGAGTTATGTGATGAGCACACCATTTTAGGTTCAAACACATCCTCAATTTCTATCACTAAAATTGCATCTGCAACACAACGTGCTGACAAGGTTATCGGTATACACTTTATGAATCCCGTGCCAGTGATGAAGTTGGTGGAGGTAATCCGTGGTTATGCCACATCTGATGAAGTGACAAATACCATAATGGAAGTTTCTAAATCCTTAAATAAAGTTCCCGTTGAAGTTAACGATTATCCTGGTTTTGTAGCTAATCGTATTTTGATGCCTATGATTAACGAAGCTATTAATACGCTGCACGAGGGTGTGGCTAAAGTAGAGGAAATTGATACCGTAATGATGTTAGGTATGGCACACCCCATGGGGCCATTGCATTTAGCTGATTTTATTGGTTTAGACGTTTGCTTGTCTATATTAGAAGTGATGTACGATGGCTTTGGTAATCAAAAATATGCCCCATGTCCATTATTAGTCAATATGGTAACAGCGGGTAAATTAGGTGTCAAGTCTAGTGAAGGCTTTTACGATTATTCTGAAGGAACTAAAAACAAAAAGCTATCTGCTCAGTTTTCTAGATAAAATCACTTAATTATTCCTTTTTTATTTGCATCTACAATAATATATTCTATCCATTTATCTTCTTCTACACTTTGGGGTTGATAGGGTGTTTTGAGGTTGTTGTCGTACAGTTTTGCCATTCCTTGCCAAAAGAAGGCATAGAAACCGCCCTTTAAATCCTTGACTATTTGATAGGTACTGATATTGGTTTCTCTATAAATCAGTTTAGAAAGTATGCGTCCTTCCCAACGGGATAATTTTTTTAATTCTGGTGCTAAATCTTCTTTGATCCATTGTTCTGTGGCTTTGACATAGGCTTTGCGTTTTCTTTTTTTGGGAATAAGTTCTAATTGAGTTTGTATGCTGTCCAATTGTTGTGCAGCTAGTTTAGCATAAGGATAGACCTTGAGGGTTTTGTATTGAAGCCTTCTAAAATACCGTTCGTCTTCACGGTTTCTAAAATGTAAAATTTCAATTTCTTCAATATCAGCTAGTATGAGAGTGTCTTTATCTTTGTAATACATTTCCATTATCAGAAAAGTATCTTTTTGACTAAGAGCTAATAAAGGAAAAAAAAGAATAAATACTAACATTTTCATTTTGCAAATATATAGTTATGAACTGTAGATGAATTATAATTATTGTTTGCTAAATTTTAAAGGTAAAGGTCAATTAAACCATCAGGGGTTTGCAGATGAATTTCTTTCTTTTTTTTATCGATGGATTCTATGTAGTTTTCTACATATGGAATTAGTAGTTCTGTATCCTTGAAATCGATGACCATTAAATCTTGAAGGTTATTTTCTTGAATAGCAATGACTTGACCAAGTTCACCGTGATTTTTATCAATAACTTGAAAATGTATTAATGTCTGTAGGGGTCTTTCATCTTCCTCCAGCAAATCTAGTGGTAAGTAAGTCAATTTTCCGATTAGTGAATTGGCACTATCTTCATTGTTTATATCTTCAAATTTGACTAGAGCGATGTTATTATTTTTAAACCGAAGTGAGCTTATAAAAAAAGGAACCAAATTACCATTCAAATCAATGAATAAGTAATCTAGTTCCTTGTATTTTTCTGAGGCATTTACATCAAGTTTGATATTGACTTCCCCCTTATAACCGTGTTTTTTACTGATTATTCCAAGAAAGAAACATTCTTTCTTTTTCATAATTAATTTACTCAGCGGATTTTTCTTCTTTATCTACGGTCACAGGTGCTTCTTCAGTTGCAGATACTTCTTCAGCCGTAGTTGCTTCTTCAGCTGTAGGTGCTTCTTCAGCTGTAGGTGCTTCTTCAGCAGCAGGTGCTTCTTCAGCAGCAGGTGCTTCTTCAGCAGCAGGCGCTTCTTCAGCAGCAGGTGCTTCTTCAGCAGCAGGCGCTTCTTCATTAGCAGGTG
>CAJWWC010000014.1 GCA_913048435.1 uncultured Flavobacteriales bacterium
AGAATAATGTCTATACAACAATTACAACAACAAGTAGATGAGTGGATAAAACAATTCGGTGTTCGCTATTTTGATGAACTGACCAACATGGCTATACTCACTGAGGAGGTAGGTGAGGTAGCAAGAATAATGGTACGTAAGTATGGCGAACAATCATTTAAAGAAAGTGATAATTCTAACTTAGGTGAAGAACTTGCGGACGTATTATTTGTAGTTTTATGTATCGCTAATCAAACAAAAATAAATTTGCAGGAATCATTTGACATAAAAATGAAATTAAAATCTAAAAGGGATAAAAGTAGACATATAAATAATCCAAAATTATAATCAAATTTTTGCTTTTAGACCAATTCTAGCCCATCTACCAGGTTGTTCTATGGTGCCAAAATCAGAGTAAGTGATATTAAATAAGTTATTGATATCAAAAAATAAGTTGAAATTAGAATTAATTTTTTTTGAAAAACGTACAACAGTTAGCCAATATGGCTCATAATTTTTAATAACCTCTTGTTCTGGATCTAAATAATCACCAATTCTTTCTCTGTATGAAACTTTCCAATCAATTGTAATTTTTTTATAAAAATTATGGTTAAGACTAAAAGAAAAATTGGTTTTAAGATTATCAATAACATAAGCCGATCTAAAACCGTTTGATATAGTGTCTACTTTGTTTGAGGCAATTGAAATCCTAAAATGATTAATTTTTGAATTTAAAATTTTCTTAAGATTTATTCTTGAGTTTAATTCGATTCCTGAAGATTTTATCTCATTCAGATTTTGAGTTCTCCAAATACTATCGCCATCTAATAAAATCCAATCAATTAAATCCTCTCCGTTTCTTTCAAATAAAGTAATTGAGGAATTATGAAAATCGTTATTAATTTTGACACCGAATTCTTTTGATATTGATTTTTCTGCGTCAAGGTTTACATTACCTTGATTAGTTGGTGAAGAATAATAAAGTTCTGTAAAATTTGGTGTTCTCATTGATTTGTTAGCAGAAAGATAAAATGTTATTTTGTCAGAAAGTTTATAACTCAAATCAATTCCTGGAAATATATCATTTTCAAAATTTGTTTTTACATTAAACATTATTCCGGTTGAAATATTCAATCTATCAATTGATAAGTTATTTTCAATAAAGAAATTCGTTACTATTCTACTATCCGATTTAGTGTAATAATTATCTCCATTTATTAGAACAGGAATATCTAATTCCTTACCAAGATTATTAGAAATTATATTATTAGAAATTATTTCAGCCCCAAAAAGAGATGTTCCAGATTTAGTTTTTTTAATCATATTAATATCAACACCAATAACACTAGTTTTGTGAAAATTTTGATAAAGAGATGGATTGTCCCTAAATAAAATAAACTCATCCTCGTGTAATCTCCAATAAATATTATTATTGAAGCCAAGATTTCCTTTTTTATTTAAGTTTAATGATGCAAAAGTTGTTTTAGTTTTTTCAAATTGATTTGGATATTTAGTTGAATAAAAACTAAATGCACCGAAATCTTTTTTGTTAATACCAGCATTAAAAGTTGTATTCATACTATTTATTTGGGATTTTGCTTGGTAGAAAAAGTTTTTTAGTGTGTAATCAGTTCCACCAATATATCCATCGCTGTTTTTATTTAGTAAATGAAAAATTTGCTTGACTTTATTATTTGAAATATTAAAATTCAATTCTCCGTGATTAAAGTTGTTCTGACCTTTTGATAAAATTACAGAATTTGAAATTTTTGATTTGGTTATAATATTTATAACTCCACAATATGCATAATTTCCATATATTCTTGTTGATCCACCTGTTGATATTTCTATTCTTTCTATTAATTCAGGTGAGATAGGTAAATTTAAATTATGATGGCCAGTTTGAGGATCATTTAATTTAATTCCATTAAGCAAAATTAAAGTTTGTTCAAAAGATCCTCCTCTTATACTAATATCTGATTGAATACCTTGACCTCCGCGTTCTCTATTGTCAATATTTATAGCAAATTCTAAAATGTCACCAATTGTCTGATTTGCAGTATTTTTAATTTCTTCACTATTTATTGTATAAACAATGCTTACATCGTTATTATATTTTGATCTATTTGATGTTACTGTAACTTCATCAATATTTTGTTCTAAAGTTTTTTGTGCTGATGTATTAATAAAAATAAATATTATAAATACAGTTAATAATCTTGTAATTTTAATTTCCATCTTTTTCTGTTTTAAATCCATTTGGATAGCCATAAATATACACTATTTCAATTGCATTGGATGTTGACATCAGTCCAGGATTTATGCCTAATTTATTTTTCGGTATTGGCTTATTTAATTTGGAATAATATTCTTTCCAAATTTTTAATATGTTTTCGTCATCAGGATTCTCAAACGACATAGGCTTTGCTTTAAAAATTTCATCATTATCGAATGAATTGTAAATTAATTCAGCACAATAAAATGAGTTATTTTCAAATATAAATTCTTTATCATAATCATAACCAACTTTACTTAAACAATAATTGATACTTTTATTTATCAAATGCTTGTATTCTTTTTTAAGTCTACCGACTATTACTTTTGGTTTTCCGTTATCATCTTTAGATCTGCTAAGAAAAGTATCTAATGGGGTTAAAATAACTTTTGGAGGGATTGCTTCTATAACTAAAATCTCTTCATCTTTATTTATAACCAAACCCATATGAGATAAATCTGATTGCATATAACCATTTGTTACAGATTCAATAGCTGTACAAAGTTCAGAACTATCTAAATCTTGAAACAAAATATCACCATTTTGCAAATCAAAATCTGAGGAGCAAGATGTTAAGAAAATATAAAAAATAAAATATTTTCTCATCTCAATAATTGGTTTTTATTCAGCTAAAACAATAATCTTATTATTCTGCATTTCCAAAACACCACCATTGATTTTAAAAAGTTCGGTTTTGTTATTGTTATCAATAACTCTTACATCACCTTCTGTCAGAGTAGAAATTATTGGAGCATGATTATTTAAAATTTCAAATTTACCGTTAGTGCCAGGTAATTGAACTGAATTTACTTCCCCTTCAAATATTTTTTTCTCAGGTGTTATTATTTCTAGTAGCATATTTTATTTTGCTTCAGATAACATCTTTTCTCCTTTCTCTTTTACTTCTTCTATAGTTCCTACTAAGTTGAATGCAGCTTCAGGGTATTGGTCCATTTCACCATCCATAATCATATTAAATCCTTTGATTGTATCTTGGATATCTACCAATACTCCTTTAAGTCCAGTAAACTGCTCAGCTACGTGGAATGGCTGAGATAAGAAACGCTGTACTCGTCTTGCTCTGGATACAGCTAATTTATCCTCGTCAGAAAGTTCTTCCATTCCAAGTATAGCAATAATATCTTGAAGCTCTTTGTAACGTTGCAATAGCATTTTTACTCTTTGAGCGCAATTGTAGTGTTCGTCTCCTACTACATCTGGAGATAAAATTCTAGATGTAGAATCTAGCGGGTCCACCGCAGGATAAATGCCTAACTCGGCAATCTTTCTTGAAAGCACTGTGGTTGCATCTAAGTGGGCAAAAGTGGTGGCAGGAGCAGGGTCAGTTAAGTCATCTGCAGGAACATATACAGCTTGTACAGAAGTAATCGAACCATTTTTTGTTGAGGTAATACGCTCTTGCATAGTACCCATTTCTGTAGCTAGAGTGGGCTGATAACCTACTGCCGATGGCATTCGCCCTAATAGTGCCGACACCTCAGAACCTGCTTGAGTAAAACGGAAGATGTTGTCTACAAAAAATAAGACATCACGCCCTTTACCTTGACCGTCGCCATCACGGAAATACTCAGCTAATGTCAGTCCAGAGAGTGCTACACGGGCACGTGCTCCTGGAGGCTCGTTCATCTGACCAAAAACAAAAGAAGCTTTGGAGTTCTCCATTTTAGAATTATCAACTTTTGATAGATTCCAACCACCTTCTTCCATAGAGTGCATGAAATCTTCACCATAGTCTATAATACCAGATTCTAGCATCTCTCTCAATAAATCGTTTCCTTCACGAGTTCTTTCACCTACACCAGCAAATACGGACAAGCCGCCGTGTCCTTTGGCAATGTTGTTAATTAACTCTTGGATAAGTACGGTTTTACCTACACCAGCACCACCAAATAAACCAATTTTACCTCCTTTAGCATAAGGTTCGATAAGGTCAATTACTTTGATACCTGTGTACAATACTTCTGTAGAAGTAGATAGATCTTCAAATTTTGGTGCATCACGGTGAATAGGAAGACCATTTTCTCTGTCAAGATTTTCCATACCATCTATGGCATCACCAATAACATTGAATACACGACCTTTGATGTGCTCTCCAGCAGGCATTTTGATTGGTGCACCGGTAGCTAACACTTCAATACCTCTTTTCAAACCATCGGTAGAGTCCATTGAAACAGCACGAACCGTATCTTCGCCGATGTGTTGTTGACATTCCAATACAAGTTTATTTCCATTATCTTTGACAATCTCTAATGAGTCGTAAATATCAGGTAAACCTGCTTCGTTATTTTCAAAAGTAACATCGACTACAGGTCCGATAATTTGTGATATTTTACCTTTGTTTTGTGACATCTTTTTATGCTTAATTTTTAAAATAGTAAGTTTTTATACGTGTAAAATCTTGGTAAATTTACATGAAATATTTAGTTTGTCGCAAGGATTTATTCAATAAATTAATTAGTACTTTTGAACAACGTTTTAACATTCAAAATAGTAGGTAAAATTTGAAGGTATATTATTCCATTTCTGACTTTCAAAATGTTAGTCGTCCCATCTTAACAACAGGAACTTTTGACGGGGTTCATTTTGGTCATAAAATCATTATCGACAGGCTCAAAGAAATTGCCAAAAAACAAAATGGAGAAACCGTTTTATTGACTTTTTCGCCTCATCCGAGAATGGTATTATTTCCAAACGACCATAATTTGCAGTTGATTAACACCATGGACGAAAAAATTAAATTGTTAGAACAAGCTGGTGTAGACCATTTAATCATCCATAATTTTACTAAGGTATTTTCTCGTACTACTTCTTTGCAATTCATTAGAGATATCATAGTAAACAAGCTAAATACCCATAAACTTGTTATTGGATACAACCACCACTTTGGTAGAAATCGTGAAGGTTCTTTTGAGCACCTAAAGGAATATGCTCCATTGTATGGTTTTGAGGTAGAAGAAATTCCTGCTCAATTGATTGATGATGTGAGTATTAGTTCAACCAAAATACGAAGAGCTCTTCTTTCTGGAGATGTTTCTAAAGCTAATTATTTTCTAGGTTACAATTATCTTTTGCGGGGGCAAGTTGTTGAAGGTCAACAGATAGGCAGAACACTTGGTTTTCCTACTGCCAATCTCAAGATCGCTGACGAAAGTAAACTTATTCCCAGTGATGGTGTTTATGCTGTCCTTGTTGAGGTCAAAGGACAATTTTTTATGGGAATGATGAACATAGGAAATAATCCAAGTCTTATATCTAAAAAAAACAGTATTGAAGTGCATATTTTTGATTTTGATTCGGATATTTATAATGAACAAATTGAGGTTCGTTTCTTCAAACGTATCAGAGAAGAAATTCGTTTTGAAAACTTACAAGCATTAAAAAATCAATTGGAAACAGATAAAGCTACTATAAAAGCCTTGTTTAAGTCTGATGAACTAGACAATATTTAAAAAAACGCCCTTTGAGTAATGTCAAAGGGCGTATAATATAATTTCTCTTGATTTTAGAATCCTAAGGATAATCCTATTAGGAAGTTGCGCTTAGCTTGGGGAAAATAACCAGCCATATCGTAACCCCCATCACTGTTAGATGTAACGTAAGGGTCGTCAGGTCTAGGGTCGTAGCCATCAGATTTAAAACGATAAACCCAAGCATTATTAACGTATTTTTCATCCATTAGGTTATTGATTTGAAAGCTAAGTTTTGCCGACTTAAACAGTTTACTTTCAATGTCCCATATTAGTCTAGCGTGATGGATTAAATAGGCGTCTAACTTACGTTCATCACTAGAAGTATTGTCTATAAATTGCTCGTCCACATACTTAGAGATGAATTGCAGTTCTATATTGTTTTTAAATTGGTAGTCAAGCTGACTAGCCCATATCACATCTGGTGAAAAGGCTATAGTTGTATTGGAGTAGCTTTTACTTTCTTGCCCCCAAGTGTCCCAATTATCCACGTATTCGGTATAATGAGCAATGGTGTTTTCGCTAAAAGTAGCATTAGCAGACCAAGACCATTTAGGATTGATTTTTACTCCGGCTTCTAATTCTATACCTTTTCTTTCGCTGTAGCCCACATTTTCTCTTGTATATGCTCCCACGTCATTAATTTTACCCGTTAATATCAATTGATTTTCATAAATCATGTAATAAGCAGTTGCCGAGAAGGCAAAATTAGAGCTCTCCATTTTATAGCCCACTTCGGTATCGTACAAGGTTTCGTGAAGTGGTCTAGAGTTAGGCGATGACTCGATAAAATCCGAGCGATTTGGTTCTCTATTGGCAATGGCAAAAGAGACAAAAGCAGAGCTTGTGTTATCAATTTGATAGTAGGCTCCAAACTTGGGGTTAAAAAACTCAAAATTGACCGTATCGTTCCGTTCTGCCCCATATTCGTCTTTTCCTAAAAAAGAGTAGTCAATTTGACGCTGTTGCAAATCGGCATAAACAGTCAAATCATCGTTATATTGGTAAAGTCCTTTGGCGTATATATTAAAGTCTGTTTTTATACCATCGTTATCGTAATAGATGTGGTCAATTTGGCTGTTACTAGCGTATTCTGCCCAACGCACCACGCCATAATGCCTACCATCGTAAGTATTCCAACCACCACCTATAGTATAGTTTAGTTTGTCTTTTCTATTGTTGTAAGAAAATACAGCCCCATAAAAATCATTGTCTAGCCATTTTCTTCTAATTAGATCGGTTTTAGTAAGGGTATCGTTCCCAACAATTACATTATTTAAACCATAATCGGCAAAGTCTTGCCCATTCTTATACTGTTCGTAATAGCCTTCACCGTGGGTGAAGTGTAAGCCTAAATTGAACTTTCCATTGTTTGCCAATTGCTTGTTGTAATGTAGCATATAATGGTCTTGCCAATAGTTGTCGGTTTCATTTTCATAGGTGTAAGAATTGAAGGTTCTCAAGCTATCGTCATCTAAATAGGAAAGGGGCACGCCATTCCATGCCTGATAGGTTTTTTCTTTACCAGAAATTACGCTTAACTTAAGTGCCTCATCAGCTCCGTAGTAAGCTGCTGAAAGGTATAGAGATTTTAAGTCAGAAGTGGCTCTGTCGATATAACCGTCAGAGCTGATCCTTGATAACCTACCATCTAAAGTAAATTTATCGGCAAGTAGTCCTGAGCCAAATTCCACATTATTTTTGAGTGTACTGTATGAGCCTATGGTATTGCTAGTGGTGGCATAGGGTTTAACTCTTAGCGATTGGGTTTTTAGATTGATACTAGCCCCAAATGCTCCAGCACCATTAGTAGAAGTTCCTACGCCCCTTTGTATTTGTATATCTTCTACCGAAGAGGTAAAGTCAGGCATATTTACCCACCATACCCCTTGCGACTCAGGGTCATTGAGAGGAATACCATCAATTGTTACATTGATACGTGTAGGGTCGCTACCACGAACTCTAAAACCCGTGTAGCCGATACCTGCTCCAGCATCGGAAGTGGTAACTACTGATGGGGTTAGCGACAACATATAAGGAATATCTTGTCCTAGGTTTTGCTCGTTCAACTGCTGGGCACCGATATTGCTGTAGGACATGGGCGTTTGTGGTGTGGCTCTGAGTGCGTTGATTTGGACTTCTTGTAAGTCTGGATAAATAATTAGTGTATCTTTCTGTTGGGCATTTAAACTTATGCCAATTGCCAAAAAGCTACAGCTTAAAAATGATTTGATTGTCATTGTTTTGAAAAAATTCGTTAAACACTACCATTAGCACGGAGTTGCTAATGGATAATTATGTAAAACTCCATTCCCTTCCAAGAATTACCTTGGCAGGTTCGATGGGTATAATCTCAGCCTATTAAAGCACCCCGTAAAGACCCAGCAAATATAATTTTTTCTTTATAAATATCCACTTTTATGTTACAAATAAACTTTTTCTTTGATTAAGATTAGGAAGTTTAATTTTTGGTAGCCTGTACTATGCATAGTTTTTAACCAAATTAATAGCTATTTGAGTTCTGTTTTTTCCAGATATTAAAGCGAATGGCTTGTTTAGGGCTTTCAATTCCTTTTCATAGATAGCTAATAGTTCTTGTCTATGTTTGGGGTGTTCTCGCATCCCATCGTTTTGCCAAGGGAGGTCAATATCACACAATAAATAATAGTCGTAATGTTTTTCATGTATTTGTTCTAAGATCCAAGGGTGGCAGTTATTGTATTTGAATTCACTCCACACTTTACATACGATCAAATCTGTATCCAAGAAAAGATAGGGGCTGATTTTGGGTATGGCATCTTCTATCTCAATTTGTTTTTTAGCTATGTGAAGTATGTCTTTAGGTGTGTAAGGTAATTCTAGTTTAGCAATAAACTCTCTAGCATATTCTGGACGATATGGACAATTAAAATGCTGAGCTAAATTTTGTGTTAGCGTACTTTTTCCTGTACACTCTGGACCTATAATTACCACTTTTTTCATTCTCAAATAGTTGGTTTTTCTTGCAAATGAGAATTGGTGACTTTCATATTGAATACAACCTTTTGCTCAAGTAAAAAGCTAGTTTTCATTTCTTTCTGTATGGCTGTCATGACGTTGTCATAATCGCCAAACACCTGTGTGCTCATACCATTAATTTCTAAAGTAATGAAGGGGTGTTTTTTGAGGTTTTTGATAAATAATGAAATGGCTTCTATATAATTAATGTCAAGGGGATACATGCTAATTTCTACTGAACATTTCATTGTTTTTTAGTGGTATTGTATTGGTGAATAGAGTGGGCAATTTCTTCTAATAAATTAGGGTTTTTTTCTATACTATTTCCTACAACTACAACATCAGCACCAGCCTTACAATTAGCCACAGCTTTTTTTCCACTACTAATACCACCACCAATTATTAAGGGAGTATCAATGGCTTGACTAACCATATTTATCATAGATTCCGAAATTGGATTGGTTGCACCACTTCCACCGTCCATAAAAATAAGTTTAAGCCCTAGCATTTCTCCTGCCATGGCTGTGCACATGGCAACATCATTTTTGTCATGTGGTATGGGAGTGGTATTACTCATGTATGAAACGGTAGTTGGTTTACCGCTGTCTATAAGTATGTATCCAGTAGATAATATTTCTAAGTTGGAGCTTTTTAGTAAAGGGGCAGAAATTACCTGATTGCCAATAAGCATATCAGGATTTCTTCCTGAAATTAGCGACAAGAATAAAATGCCATCGGCGTCTTTATTGACTTGCATAGAATTACCTGGAAAAATAACTACTGGAATCGAACAGTTGGACTTAATTGTGGTAATACATGTTGAAAAATTGCCATTTGTCAACAAGCTACCACCAACAAAAATTAAGTCTACTTTGGCAACAACAGCTTTTTCAATAAGTTGCACTAACTCATTTGTACTTTGTTTGTCTGGGTCAATTAAAACAGCAAAAAGTTTGTTACCTTTTTGTTTGTTTAAAGTTATGAATTTGTAAACATTCATCTATGCAAATGTAACTAATCAAAATAATACACTAGCCAATGTTCTTTAATTTTTTCATAGTTTAATGTATATTCTTTGTCTAGTAAGTAGCATTCTAATTTGTTTTTGAATATATTTTTTATTGATAAATTTTCTTTTAAATTTATGCCTCCTGTTTTATGTATTTTATACAAGCACTCTTTGGCACACCACATTAAAGTTGCCATTTCGTTGTTTTTGGCTAAATTTTGCTCCCTGTTACTAAGAAATTTACTTCTAACACGAAAAGCTTTTTGACTAATTGGTTCAATGTCTATTGATGCAAGTTTATTAGCGCTAATTACAGCTAATAATTTTTTAGAATGAGACAAAGAAAAAGCTTTGCCATTAGATAATTTTGGAGCACCGTAGATGTCGTGAATTAAATTGCTTTTGGGGTGCATAAGTTGTATTAAATTTTTCTTTGCTTCTATCTCTTTTTCACGATTTGTTTTTTGATTAAATACAGATTTGGAAAATCTTTTAAGGCACAAAGTTTCTATTTTTTCAACAACTATTTGAAATCGACGTGTTTTTTTTTGGTATAAAAAATCTATCATTGAAACAACAATAATAAGTTAAAATGCGGAGTTAATTTTGTATTTTTGTACCATAAATTTTATCAAATGGAATCAAAAGTGGAAAAATTAGCTTACAAAGTTAAAGACATTACTCTAGCAGAATGGGGTAGAAAAGAAATTATTTTAGCAGAAGCAGAGATGCCTGGACTGATGTCATTAAGACAAGAATACGCTGATATAAAACCTCTTAAAGGAGCGCGTATTGCAGGCTGTTTGCACATGACTATACAAACAGCAGTACTTATAGAAACTCTAATAGAACTTGGTGCTGAAGTTAGTTGGTCATCATGTAATATTTTTTCTACCCAAGATCATGCAGCATCTGCCATCGCTTCTGCAAATATTCCAGTTTTTGCGTGGAAAGGCATGAATGAAGAAGAATTTGATTGGTGTATTGAGCAAACCCTTTTTGCTTTCAAAGGCGGTAAGCCCCTAAACATGATTTTAGATGATGGAGGTGACTTAACAAATATGGTATTTGATAAGTATCCAGAATTGGCTAAAGGTATTAATGGACTTTCTGAGGAAACTACTACAGGCGTGTTAAGATTATTTGATAGACAGAGAAATGGCACTTTATATACTCCAGCTATAAATATAAACGACTCAGTAACAAAATCTAAATTTGATAATAAGTACGGTTGTAGAGAATCTCTTGTAGATGGAATACGCAGGGCTACTGACGTGATGATTGCAGGTAAAGTTGCAGTCGTAGCTGGCTATGGTGATGTTGGTAAAGGATCTGCTGAATCTTTAAGAGGTGCAGGAGCAAGAGTAATTGTTTCAGAAATTGATCCAATTTGTGCTTTGCAAGCCGCAATGGAAGGTTTTGAAGTAAAGAAAATGATAGACGCTGTTCCGGAAGCTGATATTGTTGTAACTGCAACAGGTAATAAAGATATTGTCAGAGGTGAACATTTTGAAATTATGAAAGATAAAACCATAGTATGCAATATTGGTCACTTTGATAATGAAATTGATGTTGCTTGGTTAAATAAAAACTGGGGTGATAACAAAGATACAATCAAACCTCAAGTTGATAAATATACTATTGGTAATCACGATATTATTCTTTTAGCAGAAGGTCGTTTAATTAATCTTGGATGTGCTACTGGTCATCCGTCATTTGTTATGTCCGCTTCCTTCACTAATCAAGTTATAGCCCAAATTGAATTATGGAATAACATTGAAAATTATGAAAATAAAGTTTATACACTTCCTAAACACCTCGACGAAAAAGTAGCGCGCCTTCATTTGTCCAAAATAGGAGTTGAGTTGGATGAACTATCTACTGATCAAGCAAGTTATATTGGTGTAGCAGTTAAAGGACCCTACAAACCTGATTATTACAGATACTAAATTTGTAAATAATAAAAATATGTTATAATCTTGTTACAACTAATAAGATTATCACATGTTCAGACCCAATATAATTTTTGTAATTTGTGTTTTTTTAAATATACAAATATATTCTCAGTGCATTCCTGATATTAACTTTATTCCAATAGATGCAAATTATGGTTTATCCCCTGATTCATTGGCAGTAGGCTATATTAATCAGGAGTACAATCAAGATTTAACATTTTTTCTTCCTTTAGATACATTAGTAGATGTAGAAGGATTTGGTGAAACATTAATTATTTTTGAGGACTATCATATTTCATCTATTTCTCTTCCCATAGGGCTGTCATGGACATGTAATAATGCTGTTCAACAATGCCATTATGACCCAACTGTCACTCAATATGGATGTGTTAATATATATGGTATTCCTTTACAATATGGAGAATTTGATGTTGAAGTATCAGTTATTGCAACTCATGAATTATCATGGGCTGTTGGTCCTGAGGAAATTACGTTTAGTCTCCCACTTAACATACTCCCCAATTTTTCGGCTAACGACGGTTTCGCAATGGCTAATTTTTCGGGATGTGCTCCTTTGACGGTTGATTTTACTAATAATAACCCTGGATTAGAATCATATTATTGGAGCTTTGGAAATGGTAATGAAAATTTTATGGAGAACCCTTCATCACAATTATTTGCCGAGCCAGGAGTTTATGAAGTTCACTATTTAGCTTATTCTAATTCTGAGCCTTCATATTTTTTGACTTCTGTTCAGGTTCAAAATGCCTCTGGTTGGGATGGTGATGCTGAAGATTTTTTTGGATTCCAACCCCCAGATCCTTTTTTTAATTTATTTGATAGTAATGGTAATCTCATATTTTCTTCAGATGTTCAAGTAGATAATTCTTTTCCAGTTTCTTGGCAGTTGGATAACATATCACTTAGTAATCAAAACTACACCTTAGAAGTATGGGATGAAGATGATGTGCTGACTGATAACGATTACTTGGGCTCCATAATTTTTAATGGTAATTCTAATTCTTCAACTATTACGAATGGTGATTTGGTTGTTACGTATTCAATAACGCAAATTCAACCATCACCAACAGCTGACGTTTTTGATACAGTTTATGTATATGAAACACCAGCATCTCCACAAGTTAGTTATGATGACAACTTATTTATCCTATCTGCAATTTCAGATTCTTTAAATTTAAGTTATCAATGGTATTTTAATCAAAGTCCAATTCCTGGTGCAAATAGTTTAAGTTACTCTCCTATTTACTCTGGTTTTTATTATTTATTGGCTACAAATGAGTTTGGCTGTTCAGCTTCTTCTGAAGAGCAATTAATAACTATTTGTGATGATGAATATACACCTAACATTGATATCAGTTTTGATACTTTAAGCTTTATTCAATCATCTTATTTTAATTATCAGTGGTTATTTGAGGGACAAGAGATTGCTGGCGCAAATTCTTTCTTTTTATTAGCTCAAGAAAGCGGTAATTACAGTCTTTTGTTGACTGATCAATGGGGCTGTAAATTTATTTCCAATGACATTTTCTTTAATACTATGTCTGTATTTAATTTAGAAAAAAATAAACTTTCAATTTTTCCAAATCCAGCCTCCGATTACATAGATGTTTTAGTTTCTTCATCTAATTCTGTTTTTGATTTTATTAAAATATTTGATATGCAGGGAAGATTAGTTTACAGTCAAAAATTATGGCTACATAAACACAGAATTGATATAAGTTCAATAGAAAGAGGAAGTTATTTGATTGAAGTCTTTTCAAAAAAACAAAAATTAGCTAAACGAATTATACTTAACTAATTGTAAACGTATATGTAAGTTCCGTCGAAATTTGTTGAGTATTGTTTTAAGGGAAGTAATGCTGGGCCGCTAAAAGGCGTTCCATCTTCAAGTAAAAAACTTGAATTACAGCAGCTATCTGTTAGAAAGCTGGGGTTTACCTCATTATTTAGTTGAACTACAGCACAATTTTCATTCGGTCTGTATGAGCATGCTCTTTCAAAGGCAACATATTCGTTGTTGTTTTTGTGATAAATAATTATTCCTCTAACTCCGTAATTTTCTTGCGTATAAATTGCACTCCCTACTCCGTCTAGCTCTGATGCTTGAATTCTAAAATCAACGGATACATTAGGTATGATATTATTATCTTTATCACAAGATTTAATCAAAAAAATTACTATTATTATTGTCAAATATTTATGCATTTTATATGCGATAATTTTAAACGTAAGATTACAAATTTTTAAGTTAACTTTTAGTTAATCTTTATATAATGTATATATTTACAAACTTTTGTTAGGCAGAATATAAATAGAATTTTATAAAACTATGTTCAATAAATTATACTTGCTTTTAGTTAGCTTAATTATTACAAGCTCATCTATATTTGCTCAGTCGGGATCTTTAGAAGGAAAAATTACAGATAAAAATTCTGGTGAAACTGTACCTTTTGCCAATGTTGTTGCTGAAAGAAATGGTAATCAAATTGCCGGGGTAACCACCGATTTTGATGGAAATTATACTATAAAGCCGTTAGATCCTGGAACTTATGATTTAATAGTTTCTTTTGTGGGTTATGGACAAGTAACTTTGGAAGGCATAGTTGTTTCTTCAAATAAAATTACTTTTAGAGATGTTCAATTATCAGAGGGTATAGATATCGAGGAAGTGGTTATAAAAGACGAAAAACCACTTCTAGATCCCGATAACCTTGGGGGTAAAACAGTTACTAGTGAAGAGATTCGTTCTATGCCTACCAGGAGCGTAACATCTGTTGCAGCAACCGCGGCTGGTGTATATCAAGCCGATGAAGGTTCTTCAGTAAATGTGAGGGGATCAAGAGCTGAAGCTACCGATTACTATGTAGATGGTGTTAAAGTTAGAGGGAGTTTAGCTTTACCTCAAAGTGCCATTGAACAAATTACTGTTATGTCTAGTGGGTTGTCAGCCATGTACGGAGATGCAACCGGAGGTATAATAAGTGTTACATCAAAAGGACCTTCTAACCAGTTGTTTGGTGGAGCAGAGGTCGTATCTTCACACTTGTTTGACGATTATAATTACGGTTTGTTGGGCTTTGGATTATCGGGACCCATTTATAAAGAGATAAAAGATGATGGTTCAAAGGGAAGAGCTATACTAGGTTACTTTTTGGCTGGAGAATTTCGAAACATAGATGATGCAAGCCCTTCAGCAGTTGGGGTGTGGAAAATAAAAGACAATAAACTTGAAGAATTGAAGGAAAATCTATTTGTCGCAGTACCCAATCAACAATCTTCCTCCATTGGTTTATTAAGTAACGCTACATTTTTAAGAGCTGATGATTTTGAAAATGTTCAAGCTAAAATGAATACCAATACAAGTGGCTTCAATTTATCGGGTAAATTAGATTTCAAACCAACACTAAAAACAAATTTAACATTAGGTGGATCTGTTAGTCATTCTATTGATCATCCATTTGTTTACACATATTCTTTACTAAATTGGCAAAATAATTCTGAAGAGGAAAGAAATACTTGGAGGACTTATGCAAGATTTACTCAGCGTTTTGGCACACAAGAAGGTGAAGATGAATCCGCATCAAACATAAAAAATGCATATTATAATATTACGGTTGACTACACTAAAAATGATTTTGAGAGAAGAAATCCAAATCATGGTAAAGATTTGTTCAGATACGGTCATGTTGGGAAATTTAACACATATAAAGACAGATTTTTTACTTTTGGAGAAGATACAGCAAGTGGTGTCAATGGTTTTATTCACAGAGGTTTTATTGACACATTGATGACCTTTGATGGAACTAACTCTTCTAATCCTGATTTAGCAGCTTATACTCAACAATATTATGATATGTTTAATGAAAATGAGCTACAAAGTTTATCATTTGGCGGAAGCGGTAATAGGGGTGTAATCAGAACAGCAAATGATTTAGGTGAATTAGGACTTTTAAATGGTCAGGGCCCTAGAAGTGTTTATTCTTTGTATTATAATTATGGTGATCAATACGGTTCATATGGTAAGCAGGAGCTCGAACAATTTTCAGTACGTGCCAATGGTTCAGCTGACATTAAGGACCACGCCATTCAATTTGGATTTGAATACGAAAAAAGAACTGACAGAAGTTGGTTTGTTGCACCGAATTCACTGTGGGGTTTAGCAAGACAATTAACAAACTTTCATATATTAGAACTGGATTTAGCAAATCCGCAATTTAATCCTTTAGGTACATATGACGAGGTGTATTATAATCGCTTAGTAAATACAAATGCCCAATCCAGATTTGACGCTAACCTAAGGGAAAAATATAATCTTGCTGCTGATGAGTTTGTTGATATAGACTCTTATAATCCTAATCAACTATCAATTGATATGTTTAGTGCAGATGAGTTGAATGAAAATGGTCTAATTTCTTATTATGGATATGATTATACTGGAGAAAATAACTCTTCAGCATCCTCAATTGAAGACTTTTTTAATAATAAAAACGACAATGATGAATTTACTAGAAATATTGGTGCTTTCGAACCAATTTATACAGCTGGTTATATTCAAGATAAGTTTGCTTTCGATGATTTAATATTCAGTATTGGCTTGAGAGTTGATCGATATGATGCTAATCAGTCAGTTTTATCAGATGAATATTGTTTATATGAAACTTATACAGCAAGTTCAGATGTTGAATTATTGAGAGGAGATTATAACAGACCAGTTGGTATAGGTGATGATTATGTAGTTTATGTAAATGATCTGGATAATCCAACTGAAATTGTTGGTTACCGAAATGGACAAGATTGGTTTGACCAAAATGGAGAAGCAATCAACGATCCCAAAATATTGGCACAAGCCTCAACAACTGGTCAAATTACTCCTTATCTCGTAAATTCTGAAGACAGTATACCTGTTTTTAAAGATTATGAGCCACAAACAGATTTTTCACCTAGAATTTCTTTTTCTTTTCCTATTTCAGATCAAGCGCAATTTTTTGCCCATTATGATGTTTTGACTCAACGTCCACCTTCTGGCAATAGATTAAATCCTATTAGTTATTTGTATTTAGAAGAGACTGTCAATGCATTTGTAAATAATCCTAATTTAAAATCAGAAAAAACAGTTGATTTTGAACTTGGGTTTGCTCAAACCCTGAATTTAAACTCTTCATTGACACTATCAGCATTTTACAGAGAATTGAGAGATATGATTCAAGTAGTAAAGACTAATTATTCTTATCCGGTTTCATATCTTACTTATGGAAACATTGATTTTAGCACCGTAAAAGGTTTCTCTGCATTATATGATTTAAGAAGAAGCGGTAACATTTCCATGTCAGCTAACTATACATTACAATTTGCTAATGGAACAGGTTCTTCTGCAACCTCTGGATATAGTTTGGTAAATTCTGGTCAACCTAACCTTAGAACTACAATTCCCTTAAGTTATGACCAAAGACACTCATTTAACTTGAGTATGGACTATAGATTTAATGGTGGAAAAGATTACAATGGTCCAGTATGGTTTAACAAGCAAGTATTTGCAAATTCGGGAGCAAACTTCATTATAATCGCGGGCTCAGGAACACCATATTCAAGACAATCCAATATTACTCAAGATGGTGCATTTGGTATAAACCAAAGGTCAACTCTTGAGGGAAGTTTAAATGGCTCACGTAACCCTTGGACAGTAAGAATTAATACAAAAATTAATAAGAGCTTTTCATTTGATGTTGGTCAGTTAGATAATAAAAAGAAATTAGGGTTTAATATTTATTTGCAAGTACAAAATTTATTGAACACAAAAAATGTAAGATCAGTTTATCGAGCAACTGGCAATCCTAATGATGATGGTTATTTATCAGATGCATCCGCTCAAACGGATATAAATGCACAGAATGACCCTCAATCTTTCAGAGATTTATATATGATGAAGATTAATAATCCATCAAATTATAGTTTACCTAGAATGGCACGTTTAGGAATAGAAATTAACTTTTAGTCCAAGATAAATAGTACAGACATGAATAAAATTATATTAGTCGTTTTAACAAGTATATCTTCTCTAATTTTACTTGCTAAAGAAAATGTAGGAACTTTTGATTCAAACTCTCAAAACAGTTTGGCAAGGGTGGCAGCAGATTGTACACCTTCACAAGCTATGACAGACTTGAATATAAACAATGTCAGAACCACTATAATGGGTGGTGGTGATATGTGGTGGAATTTAAGTGATGCCAGATATGAAATTCCAAAAAATAGTAATAAGCATTCTATGTTTGCAGGAGCTTTGTGGATTGCGGGAATTGATGCGGGTGAACAATTAAAGGCAGCTGCAATGACATACCGACAGACTGGTAATGATTTTTGGACAGGTCCACTTGATGAAAATGGCGACATTAGTTCAGAAACATGTGAAGATTATGACAAGCATTTTGCGATAACACGTCAAGAAGTTGATGAATTTATTGCTTGGTTCAATGATAATTCAGCTTATCCGGACTATACTATTCCTTTGAGTATTGCAAATTGGCCTGGTAATGGTATTGATGGAGACTACCAGTTTTTAGCACCATATTTTGATAATAACGATGATGGAGAATATAATCCAGCTGATGGAGATTATCCTAGATATGATATTGATGGAAATCTAGATTGTAATGAAGATGATCTTATTTATGGTGATCAAACTTTGTACTGGATATTTAATGACAAAGGGAATATTCATTCCGAATCTGGTGCTGATCCCATTGGTTTAGAAATCCGAGCACAAGCTTTTGCATTTGCTACCAATGATGAAATTAACAATATGACTTTTTATAACTATAAGATTATAAATAAGGCTACAATTCAGCTAAATGATGCCTATTTCGGTCAGTGGGTAGACCCCGACTTAGGAAAATATGATGATGATTATGTAGGCTGTGACGTAGCCAGAGGTTTTGGTTATTGCTACAATGGTGATGATAATGATGAAGGAGCTACAGGATATGGCACTACTCCTCCTGCCATTGGGGTAGACTTCTTTCAAGGTCCTTTGGCTGACATTGGTGATGGTATAGATAATGATAGAGATAGTATAATTGATGAGCCTGGTGAGCAATCTATAATGTCACGTTTTGTTTACTACAACAATGATTTTACTGTAACAGGAAATCCTGAAAATGGTCAGCATATTTACAATTACCTAATAGGTAAGTGGAAAGATGGTTTAGATATAACTTATGGTGGTACAGGTCGTGGAGGTTCTACTCTTGCAAAGTTTATGTTTCCTGGCGATACAGATCCATATGGCTGGGGAACAGATGGTTTGATTACATCAGCAGACTGGGAAGAGCCCGAAGGATGGACAGAAAAGAACTCAGGTAATGACCCTGCTGATAGACGCTTTGTTCAGTCAGCAGGTCCATTTACACTTGAACCTGGTGCTGTTAACAGAATTACGACTGGAGTAGTTTGGGCAAGAGCAACCGCAGGAGATAATTTAGCTTCTGTTGAATTAATTCGATTAGCTGATGATAAAGCTCAAGCATTATTTGATAATTGCTTCCAGGTATTAAATGGACCAGACGCTCCAGATGTATCAATTGTTGAATTGGATCAAGAATTAGTATTAAACTTATCAAATGGTCCTACTTCAAATAATTTTTTAGAACAATATATTGAATTTGATCCATTAATTATTTCACCTCCAGGACAATCTTGGGATCCATACTTTAGATTTCAGGGATATCAATTGTATCAATTAGCATCGGCATCTGTAAGTGTTACAGATCTAGATAATCCCGATTTGGCTCGTCTTGTATATCAATGTGATATTGAAGATACTGTCGAGAATTTAATAAATTATAACTTTGATGTTTCTATAGGAGCTAATGTACCTACTCTTGAAGTAGAAGCCACAAATCAAGGTATACAACATTCTGTTTCTATCACTGAAGATCAATTTGCATTGCAGAATAAAAAATTAGTAAATAATCAAACTTATTATTTTATGTCTGTTGCATATGGGTACAATAAGTACAAAGATTATGATCCAACCAATCCGGATAAGCTAGATGGTCAACAAAAACCATATAAAGCTGGTCGAAAAAATATCAAGGTATATTCGGCCATACCACATAAACCATTTACAACGCAACTCAATGCAGAGGTTGGTGATGGTGTAGAGATTAAAAAGATATATGGTGCCGGAAATGGTGGTTTTGAGCTATCTCTTGCTCAAGAAACAGAAAATGAAATTTTATCATCATCAAATCATTTGTCTGAAGAACCTATTTATGAAGCTAATTTGGGTCCAGTTGACATTCAAGTTACCAATCCTATAAATCTTACACAATCTGATTTTGCACTTAAAATGTTTGGTGAAGTCTATAATGCCTCTTCTTCCGACCCTCGTCACATAGTTTTAGATCAATCGATAAGTAAGTGGGAGTTGGTTAATTTAAATACAAATCAAAGTTTTGTGGCTGATGCAACAATTGGTGATGGTAACCAACAGTTATTCAATGAATTTGGTTTTGCAATTGAGGTAAATCAGGAAAATCCCCCTGCATGGGATTATTTTGAAAATACAGCCAACTACGATGAAAGTAATAGATTAATTTCATCATCTATTGAATTTTCTGATGAATACAACCCATGGTTAGGAGGTGTTAGAGATGTTGATGAAGAAGATGGGGAAGTATCATTGACTAATACTTACCTGTGGGGTAGAAACTGGATACATGCTGGCTCATATTCTTCTGCAGCTACAAATGTATTTAATGATATAGAGGGTGATCCTGATGGAGTATTTGAAGATGTTATTAATGGTACATGGGCGCCATACAGATTAGTTTCATATTACAATGATGGTCCTGGTTATAATACTGCCCCTGATTTTTCTGGTACTTCTCACCCTCAGTCTCAAACTGGAAATAGAATGAGAAATTTACAAAGTATCAAGGTTGTAATAACTAGCGATAAGTCAAAATGGTCAAGATGTGTTGTACTAGAATCACAAGATAACCCAGTATTCTCAAAAGGTGGTGTAGCAAAATTAGATGTACGTTCTGATGATTCGGTAGACAAAAATGGAAATCCAGATGGTACTGGTAGTGGAATGGGATGGTTTCCTGGCTATGCAATTAATAAAGAAACTGGCGAACGTTTAAATATTATGTTTGCAGAGGATTCGTGGTTGAGTTCTGATAATGGTGATGATATGTTGTGGAATCCATCAACTCGTCTTCAAACTCAAATTCCTACTTGGGCAAACGGCAGTTATTACTTAGGCGGTAAACATTTTATTTATGTTCATTCATCTAGATACGATGAATGTTCTCAAGCTAAGAAAGACTTAGCATCAATCCCCACGAAATTAAGTTTTTTTAGAGAAATGATGTGGACATCTATTCCATTATTAAAAGATGGGTATGAGTTACTTTCTTCTGACGTTACAATTAATATTGATGTTTCAAGGGAATACAGAGAAATGGTTGAAATTGACGAAACTGAATACACAGAAGATATTACCATTACAACAAATCCTACATCGTTAAAAGATTTTCTAACAAACTATGATAGATTGTTTGCATATGAAATTACTTCAATTTCAGCATCAGATTCCGTTAAGATAAATGATGATTGGAAGCAAGGTAATAACCTAGGCAATATTTACTATTTAGATAAAGTTAGCGGAGGAACACAAAGCTCTCCTATAACTATGAACGTTAGTTACAAGAAAGTAAATTATCCAAACTATCAATTTTCTACAAAAGGTATTGCACCAACTATCATGACTCAAGAAAGCCAAGTTGATTCCGTAATGGATTTAATCAACGTTGTTCCAAATCCATATTATGCTTATTCAACATACGAGGGTATCGAAAATGGAGGGCAATTAGATACAAGAGTAAGGATTACTAATTTACCTGAAGAATGTATTGTATCAATTTACACTATAAATGGTTCTTTAATAAAACAGCTTAATAAAGATAGTCAAGGAGCGTCAATTGATTGGGATTTAAAAAATCAAAAAGGTATTCCTATTGCTAGTGGTGCATACATTATAAACATTAGTGTACCAAGTACTGGTAAAGAAAGAAATTTAAAATGGTTCGGTGTGTTACGTCCAATAGACTTAGACACCTTTTAATATTTAATTTAATTTAAAATGATAAAATCATTAAAATACTTTGTAGTTTTACTTTTAGCTTGTTCTTTTGTAACTAATCTTTCTGCTGGTAATCCAGATCGTGTTGGTTCTGCAGGAGCAAGTCAGTTATTAATTAATCCATGGGCGAGATCTTCGGGCTGGGGAAGTTCTAACATAGCTTCGGTAAGAGGTTTAGAATCACTGTACGGTAATGTCGCTGGTCTAGCATTTACAGAAAAAACAGAATTAATATTTTCTAGATCAACTTGGATTGCTGATGTTCCCATTAATTCTTTTGGTTTTTCGCAAAGAATGAGTGAATCATCGGTACTAGCCGTAGCTATATCTTCCATTTCTTTGGCTGATATTATGATTACGACCGAACTACTACCTGACGGTGGTTTAGGAACTTATAGTATTTCCAATACAAATTTAAATATTGGCTATTCAAAAGCATTCTCAAATAGTATTTATGGTGGTTTTGTAATGAAAGCCATTATTGAAGGCACTTCTGATGTTACAGCAAGTGGTTTAGCTTTAGATGCCGGTATTCAGTACATAACTGGAGAAAATAACCATATAAAGTTCGGTATTGCTTTAAAAAATGTTGGACCAACTATGATTTTTGATGGCGATGGTATTTCTTTCAGAGGTGAGGCTCCAGATGGGGAATATACTATGACCTTAGAACAAAGAACTAATGCTTTTGAATTACCCTCCTTGTTGAACATAGGACTAGCGTATGATGTTCCTGTTTTGCCAGAAAATCACCGTTTAACAACAGCAGGTACCTTTACCTCCAACTCATTTCAGAATGACCAATTCCGTTTTGGATTGGAGTATTCATTCAAAGAGTTAGTATTACTTAGAGGAGGTTATGTATATGAAGATGGTATGTCCGAAGGCAGTACCGATTTGACAGGTTTATCGGCTGGTTTTACAGTTGAATTACCTTTAAGTGGTGAAACAACATTTGGTGTAGATTACTCCTTACGTGCAGCCGATCATTTCGGATTAATAAACACCATAGGCGTTCGTATAGATCTTTAAATAAAAATAAATTTTGTAATTTAGTAGAGAGAGAAGTCTATTATAGTCTTCTCTTTTGAATTTTTTAATACATTGAAAAATGTCTGAAATTGTATATTATACTGAAGAAGGATTAGAAAAACTCAGAAATGAGTTAGAACATCTGAAAACAACAGAACGACGTAATGTAGCTCGACAAATTTCGGAAGCACGAGACAAAGGTGACCTTTCTGAAAATGCTGAGTACGATGCTGCTAAGGAAGCCCAAGGACTTTTGGAAGCTAAGATTGCCAAAATGGAATCCGAATTCTCAAGAGCTAGAATCTTAGATGAATCACAAATTGATCTCTCAAAAGTTTTAATTATGTCCAAGGTGACTATCAAAAATATCCAGAATGGTGCAACTATGTCTTACGAATTGGTTCCTGAAAGTGAAGCAGATCTTAAATCAAAAAAAATTTCTATAAGCTCACCAATAGCTAAAGGCTTATTAGGCAAAGAAGTAGGGGAAATTGCAGAAATTCAAGTCCCAAACGGTTTGATGAAATTTGAAATTATCGATATAAGTCGTTAATGCCATCTATTTTTACTAAAATAGTAAATGGAGAAATTCCTTGTTATAAAGTAGCTGAGAATAATGATTTTTTGGCATTTCTGGATATTTTCCCACTAGTAGAAGGGCATACATTGGTTATTCCTAAGCGTCAAACAGATTATATTTTTGATATAGAAAGTAATGAATACGCACATTTGTGGCAGTTTGCCCAAAAAGTAGCCAAAGCACAAAAAAAAGCCATTCCTTGTGAGCGTATTGGTGTAGCTGTTATTGGATTAGAAGTCCCACACGCACACATACACCTTATCCCAATTAATGGAGTTCAGGATATCAATTTTTCTAAACCTAAATTATCTTTTGCCAAAGATGAAATGCAAAAGATTGCTGACTCTATTTCCGAAGAATTCTAGCCCAATTTATCAGGGTTGTCTTTAAGGAAGGAGCTCCAGCCAGAATACGATTTACCACCACTAATTTTTTTATTTTGAAAATAATGACAAACGGCGGCTGCTAAGCCATCCGAAGCATCTAAATGCTTGGGCATTTCATTAATTTTTAATAGGCTTTTTAGCATAGAAGCTACTTGTTCTTTAGAGGATGTTCCTTGACCAGTAATAGACATTTTAATTTTTTTAGGAGCATACTCAAAAATAGGAATATCCCTAAACAAGCCAGCTGCCATAGCGACACCTTGGGCTCTTCCTAGTTTTAGCATAGATTGCACATTCTTGCCAAAAAAGGGTGCTTCTAATGCCATTTCATCGGCTTTATATTCATCTATTAATGCTAGAGTTCGCTCAAATATCCTCTTTAGCTTATCGGCATGACTATTCAATTTGGATAAATGTAAAACTCCCATTGTTTTCATTTCCATCTTATTTCCCTTGACGTGTATGATTCCATAACCCATAATAGTAGTTCCGGGGTCAATACCTAAAATAATTCGGTCTGTTTTACTTTTCAATTTCGTATTATTGTTGTTGATGCAAAGTAGTAAAAAAATAAGTGCTTTTATAAAGCTAAGTATAGTTTGCTTAGCAGTATGGTTTTTGTATCAAAAGGTCTTTTCTAATGAAAGTTACACGGAAGTCAAAACTCAGTTTTTATCTATTCTAATGGAGGGGAGTTACATTGAGCTTATACTTGTTTTTTTTCTAATGATTGTAAATTGGTCCATAGATGCTATTAAGTGGCAATTTTTAGTGTCTAAGCTTGAGAAGGTTTCTTTTTGGTTGGCTTTAAAAGCTGTTTTTCTTGGAATTACGGTATCTATTTTTACACCTAATAGGGTAGGTGAGTTTGGTGGTCGTGTATTTTGTTTGCAGCATGCCGATAGGGTAAAAGCCGTATTGGTAACAATTTTTGGAAATATCACTCAATTGGTAACAACTATAATCTTTGGAGTTTTAGCATTTCTTTTTTTTAGCTCACAGTACACCTATTTGTTATTTACAAAAAGTGATTACGGTATTTACATATTATTAGTATTATCTCTTGTAGTGCTTTCGGTTTTAATTTACTTATTATACAATGTTTGTCAATTATCATCACTATTTTCTAGATGGAAGTTTTTAGAAAAATATAAATCTTATGCACCAGTATTTTCTTTATTTTCATCAAAAGATATTTCTAAGGTTTTGTTTTTAAGTATACTTAGGTATGGTGTATATTCATTTCAATTCTATTTACTCATTAAGTTTGTCAATATTGAAATAAGCCTTTTGCAGTCTATGACAACGAGTGCGCTCACTTTTTTAAGTATGTCTATAATACCAACTATCGCTTTGACGGAACTTGGTGTTCGTGGTTCTGTAGCTATTTATTTCTTTGGTTTCATATCATCAAATGCTTTAGGGATAATGACAGCGTCTTTTGCATTATGGATTATTAACTTGGTAGTGCCTGCAATAATTGGTGTCTTCTTTGTCTATCAACTCAAATTTTTTAGATAATGATGGAAGTACTACTAATTTTCATTGTTTTGATTTACTTGCATCTGGTTTATCATTTTTATAAAGGTTGGAATAATTTAAACCCTTATGAAAGTAATGTTAGCCCTAAGGTGTCTGTTGTTATAGCTCTAAGAAACGAAGAAGAAAATATTCCTTTTTTATTAGAAGACTTATCTAAACAAGACTACTCATCTGACCGTTTGGAGTTCATATTAGTTGACGATTTTTCTGATGACAATTCCTATGCTTTACTAAAGCAGTCTAGTTTGTCGTTAAAGGTATTGCGTTCCAAAGAAGAAGGTAAGAAGGCGGCTATTAGTAGTGGTGTAGCTTTTGCACAGTACGATATTATATTGACAACTGATGCTGACTGCCGTTTGTCTTCCAATTGGGTGAAACAAATGTTAGCTCCCTTTAACGATGATAGTATCTACTTAGTTTCTGGCCCTGTGTCTTATACCAATTTAAACACAGTATTTGATAAGTTCCAAGCTATAGAATTTATGAGTTTGATTGGTTCAGGTGCTGGAGCAATTGGGGTAAACAGAGCCTTTATGTGCAATGGAGCTAATATGGCTTTTCGTAAATCTATTTTTGCAGATAACAAGAGAAACATAGCATCTGGTGATGATGTTTTTCTATTACATCATATAAAAAAATCTGGTTTTAAAATTGCATTTGTTAAGCAGCAATCAGCTATAGTGTATACAAGTCCTAAGACAAGTTTAAAAGCCTTTTTCAACCAAAGAAAACGATGGTCAGCAAAAAGCTCGTCTTATACAGATGCTACGGCCCAGTGGATAAGTATAGTGGTTTTTCTAATCAATTTAACACTCTTATTGCTTTTGTTTACGGCTAAATTTAATTTGTTTTTAGTGGTATTCATCATCAAACTCATTGTTGACTATCTTTTTGTCAAATCCTTGACTCGATTTTTCTTTTTTGAAAAATACTTATCTTACTATTGGTTTATGGCTTTTTTATATCCTTTTTATATTGTTTGTGTAGCAGTCAGTTCACAGTTTAGTTTATATGAATGGAAAGAAAGAAAACACCAAAGATGAATAGTTTGTCTCAAATAGCTTGGTCTAAATTTAAAAAAGACGTTTTGGGAGTTACGGCTTTGTGTGCCATTATATTAGCAATTTTGGTAAGTATTTTTGGGTATCATATTTTTCCTGATTCTACACCATATGCAAATCAAATGCACTTGCAGCTTTCTAAGCAATCACCTGGTTTTGAAGTTGATATTATTCTATTATCTAAAGATAATGTAAAGCAAATTAGTTTTTTTAAAAAAATGATTTTCGGCCAAGAAAACCCTTACAAGGAAATTCCTGTTACTGATTTTAGGGATGTGAATGGTAAATTATACTATACTGCTTTTGGAACCAATTATGAACAAGTATTAGAGAGTGAGGATTATAGTCTAATAAAACGCAACTATTTGCTGGGTACAGATTCTTTTGGTAGAGATTTGCTTAGTCGTATTTTATGTGGTACTCGAGTAAGTCTGTCAGTAGGTTTTATTGCAGTTTTAATCTCTTTAGTGATTGGCATAACTTTAGGAGCTATGGCTGCTTATTTTAGGGGTAAAGTAGATGTCGCTATAATGTGGTTAGTAAATGTTGTTTGGTCTATCCCTACTTTATTGATGGTAATAGCAATTTCTTTAGCCTTGGGTAAAGGCTTTTGGCAAGTCTTTGTAGCTGTCGGACTTACTATGTGGGTCGAGGTAGCTCGTATAGTCAGGGGTGAAGTTTTAAGTATCAGAGAGAAAGAATATGTAGAAGCGGCTCAATCCTTAGGCTTTGGACATTTCAGGATAATTTTTAAGCACATATTGCCAAATGTGATGGGTGCAGTAATTGTTATCTCGGCTGCTAATTTTGCTTCTGCTATACTCATAGAATCGGGACTCAGCTTTTTAGGTATTGGGGCGCAACCCCCTATGCCATCTTGGGGAACAATGATAAAAGACCATTACGCTTATATCGTAATGGGAAAATCATATTTAGCTATTTTTCCAGGTTTAGCTATTATGTATTTGGTATTGTCTTTTGTATTGGTGGGTAATGCCTTAAGAGATGCTCTTGATGTTCGTCATTAGAAGAGTAAAAGACCAATTACAAATATTGAACCCCCAATCAATAATAATAGCAAACTGTAAGGTAAAATATCTTTTGCTTTTAAGCCAGTAATTCCTAGCAATGGCAATGCCCAAAACGGTTGTAGCATATTAGTGAGTTGGTCGCCATAAGCTAGTGCCATCACAGCTTTCCAATAGGGTACATTGAGTTGACTAGCGGCTTCAATAATAATGGGGCCCTGCACTCCCCACTGACCACCACCGCTAGGAACAAAAACATTTACTATTCCTGCGCTAATAAAGGCAAATATAGGGAAGGTGGTAGGGTTCGATATACTGACAAAGAAATCTGAAAATACACCAACTAAACCTGAACTATTCATAATACCCATTATACCAAAGTATAAAGGAAACTGTATGAGTATTCCACTTGCTCCACCAATAGCTTGATTAACACCTTTTAGAAAGTGATTAAAATTCTTGTGCAACAGTATGCCTAAGCCTAATAAAAACAGATTGATGAAGTTTGGAGTAATAAAGGAAAGAGACAGTTGTTGAGGTAAAATTAGGGCTTTGTATATACAGAATATAATTATTGTACCTCCAAAGACATAAGCCAGAATGTTAGAATGATCTAAACGTTCAGCTCCTTGTATTTTTTCTTTTTCCTCTTCAATAGGTGTTGAGTTTAATTTGATGATTTTAGACTCGCTTTTTTTACCGAGTATATACATTAGACTGGGTAAGACAATCAGCAACACCAGACTTATGCTAATGTTCATAGTTGAAAAAATAGTTTCGGATTGAGAAATAACACCCATTTTTTCTTCCAAAAAATGACCTTTTTCAGCAATTTTTATGGGTGCAGAACCAGAAATGCCACCATGCCAAACCATTAAACCAGAATATCCAGCAGCACCAATAAGCGGATAGTTTAGAGGGATATTATTTTTGGTGGCATGTTCTCCGACTTTTCGAGCAAATATAGCGCCAAACACCAAGCCCAATCCCCAATTGAAAAAACTAACTAATAAAGTCAGTAAAGTAATCCAAGCTGCAGCCTTAGCTGTATCGCTACAAAATAGTGTGGCTTTATCTATCCATTGACTTACTGTTTTAGTGAGTGCCAAAACATGACCTAGCACGAGCATGAGCATCATTTGCACTGCAAAAACTAAAAGAGGAGAGTTCCACAATCCTTTTTCCCAATAATTGAGGAGTGATAAAGGCGTTTCTTGATTTGGACTTAGAAAATAGGCTAAAACAAAAGTGACTAAAGTAAGTACTACTGCTATTGTAAATGGTGCAGGCAGTAAAGCCTTGAATACACTTATTAGCCGAGCTGACATCTTTTAGAATGGTAAGTCGTCTTCTTCAGCGTCAGATGCTTCTAATGGTGCTTGAGGTATATTAGCGTCTTCTAAAACGGCTGTTGCTGCTCTATTGATTCTCCAAGCGTCGATATTGTGATAATATTTACCATTATACTCTCTAGATGAAAGATTGAAAGAAACTTCTATTTCAGTACCAGGCTGAATGCCATCTATCATAGCGATTTTATCCTCGCCAAAAAGACTGAAACATACTTCTGGATTGTATTGTGCACCAGTGTCAATGACAAAAGATTGTTTTTTCCATTCTTTTCCGGCTTTACTTGTGCCACTTTCTACATCTAATGCTTTGACTAATTTTCCTGTAATTGCTAAACTCATGTTCTGTTTAATTTATCGATCAATAATGTTTTCCAAGCCTCACTAATACGGCCTTTTTTTAATAATTCTTTAGCACGGTAATGCAAAGCTTCTCTAGCTTCTTCATCTTCAGTGCTAAAATTTAGTATTTCTTTTTTAGTATAATTTTCTTCTTTATATTTTTCTACTTCATCTATACTTGGTATAGATTCCATATTACCCAAAATTCCTAAGTCGTTTCCTGTAAGGATATAGCTGTTTCTAATTCGAGATGGAATATTATCTATACCAATTCCTAAGTTACGTATAGGCTTCTCTACTTCAAACAGTGCATCTTGTGATGAACGGCAATACCAATTACCACCCATTCGACCTACTAAATCAATTTTGTTAGGGTCAATAGCACCCATATCGTTGAGTATGTTTTCGTTGATGTGCAACATCTTGATTTCACAAATGACCAAATTTCCAGCTCCTCCTTCTTGTCCTAGAGAGATAACCTCATTGACGATACATTCCATTTGAACAGGTGATTCTTTCACTCTAAACGGCTTTACTAATTCAGATTCGACCGCTGTCAGACCAGATTTAATAAATTCGTTGACGCCAGATTTATATTCTGTGCTTGAAAGTGATGTCTGTTGCACAATTTCGTAAGAAACTACATTGATAACAACTTCTTTGTTGTCTAACACATTTTCCAAGGTATGCTTAGTCGTGTTGTTACGTACTCGTCTTGCTGGAGAAAAGATAGCAATAGGAGGGTTAGCACTAAATACATTGAAAAAACTAAAGGGGCTAAGGTTAGGATTGCCATACTGATCCAGCGTACTTGCTAGTGCAATAGGACGAGGACCAACAGCACCCAAAAGGTATTGGTGCAATTCGCCAACAGGAATGTCTTTAGGTTGTATGTTTAACATAAAGCTTAAAAATGATTGATAACAAAAGTAATATTTTGACGGTAAAATTGAAGCAGGATGCAGAATAATTATTTTTAAAAAAATTGACTAAAAACTATATATTTGCAAACCCTTTTGCTGCGGATGTGGTGGAATTGGTAGACACGCTAGACTTAGGATCTAGTGCCGCGAGGCGTGGGGG
>CAJWWC010000015.1 GCA_913048435.1 uncultured Flavobacteriales bacterium
GGAGCTTCTTTAGGCTTGACTTCTATTGAGTACACAAAAAAATCAAGATATAATGAAAGAAATTTTGCCGATACTTCATCTAGTGTAGAATATTTTGATATGTATGAAAATCAATATACTACTGGAGGTGGTGTCAATCTTAAATTAGGTGCTATATTCAGAGCTAGTGATAACCTAAGATTAGGTGTAGCTTGGCATTCACCAACTTTAAACGAAATGCACGATGAATGGGAGATGGTGCTTAGAACACAGCATAGCAATGATAGTGCTTATTCTTATACTTATACCTCTCCATATGGTGTTTATAATTATACCATTACTTCTCCAATGAAGTTTATAGGCTCTGCTGCCTTAGTATTAGATAATATTATCCTTAGTGGCGATTTAGAGTACGTGGATTATTTAACAATGGGTATAGACGGCGATGATTTTGATTATTTTAACAATCAACAAAATATTATTGAAAGTAATTATACGTCGGTTGTTAACGCTCGTTTTGGAGCTGAGTTAAATTTATCACCTTTTGTTATTAGAGCTGGATATGCTCAGCTTAAATCTCCTTATACTAATGCCTCAACTTTCAATACTTTTCGAGATGAGCGTAAATCATATTCATTTGGTATAGGTAAGAGGAATAAGTTTAGTTATGTTGATTTAGCATATGTTTTTTCTGAGTATTCAAATTCAGCATCGTTATACAACACTTATTTTGAACCAGTACACAGAGTAACCACAACAGCCTATAATCTTATTTTTACAATGGGTTGGAAATTTTAGTTCAAACGATTTAGTCCTGCTTTTGCTTTTAGTTCTATTCCTTGCTCGTGTTGATGATTTTGCATTTCAATACAAACATTAAAATAACGTTTAGATTCATTTATATTTTTAGACTTTTCATACAGCAGAGCAATTTGTAATGCTGCTTTAGCAGCAAAATAGTAAGGTTCTCTTGAACCTGCCAAGACAGTTTTTTTGTAATATTTAATAGCGATGTTACTTTTGCCTATTTGTTCCATGCATCTACCATATCTATAGATGTATTCTAAATTGTTTTTGGAGTTATTAAAGAAATCATGAGAGTTGATTTTTTCTAATTCTTCTAAAGCTAGTTTAGAGTAATTTCCGTCAAAAAATAAACGTGCTTTAAGTAGATTGATTTGTGGTGCTTCAAAGGTGTTATAATAGGATTGAGCTTCCTTATCTGCGTCGACTTGTCTGCCATCCAGACTGTTTATTCTATTTTTATAATACTCATATTTCTCTATGTTACCATTAATGTAATGGTGCCAACTAATTCGCATTAAAGTTGACTTTTTATAATTTTTTCCTTTAAAATTTATAAGATAATTTTCAAAATGGTCTAAACAATCATTGTTCATTTTATTTTGTTTGTAAATTCCAAGTAAATAATCCAAGTAAAGAAAAGGGTAGTGATCTTTTTCTTTCTTTCTATTTTCCAGAATTTGTATGGCTAAATCATTTTGTCCTAGATTACTAGCTATTCTAGCTGAGGCAAAATTGAGTAGGAGGAAGTCCTTGTCTTGTAAATCTGAAAGTAATTTTTGCAAATCAGCTTTATTATTATCAAGATTCATCTTTAGAAAGGCATACAAGAAATAGCTTTCTTCAAGCATAATTTTAAAGTTCTTGTGAGTCTTCATTTCTAAAATAGCTTCATTAATTAAATTTAGACCTGAATTAATGTTTCCTTCCATTCCAATAATAGACAGAATCCAATTGTATTGTTCAGGTACACTACCTAAAAGAGTATAAAGAAGTCCTAAACTTTTTTTATTAGGTATGAAGTTGGGATATAATTTTTTATTTTCTTTAATAAGTCTGAAGGCTTTATTAATCTCAAATGCAGCCGTAAAGTACTCACCAAATTTTAGTCTATTAGCAGCCCATTGTAAGTTAATTTCTGCTTGACTGTATAAATACCATGGCGTCGAGGACTTATCGCTTTTAATAAAACCTAATCTTAAATCTTTATTCTTTTTAAGTTTTTCAAAATCCTTTTTTTCTTCGCCAATTTGTATTTTTAGATAATCACTGTAGTTTTCAATTAAATAAACAAGGGTGTTATTTGGACTTTCTTTTTTTTCTTTCTCTAATAGCCTGTGGGCTTTATCAAACTTTAATTGAATGCTTAGACTGTATGCTTCTTTACAGTTTTTATTCCACAAAAATTCGGCAAAAGTATTTGTCGAGATTAATAATTGAGCGAATATGATTAGAAGATAACGCATAAATAAAGGGATTCTAATAATTTAGAATCCCTACAAATTTATATTAAATATATTAAGCTGCTATGGCCTCATACATTTCTAGGTCAACAAGAATTCTTCCACAATGTTCACAGACTATAATTTTATTACGGGCTCTTATGTCTAATTGTTTTTGGGGTGGAATTTTACTAAAGCAACCACCACAAGCTTCTCTTCTTATAGGTACAACGGCGAGACCATTTTTGGAGTTTTCACGAACTTTCTTGTAATATATTAACAATCTTTCATCCACTACAATTTCAGCTTCTTCAGATTTTTTGAGAAGTAACTTTTCTTCTTTTTCAGTTTCAGAAACTATATTTTTTAATTCTTTGTTTTTCTCTTCGAAAATTTCTCTTTTTTCATTGTGTTTGTTAGAAGTATCTTCTTTGGATTGATTTAGAAAATCAATTTTCGAAAGTGTATCATTGATTTTTTTATTAGATAATTCAATTTCAAGATTTTGGAATTCTATTTCTTTACTTAGAGAATCATATTCTCTGTTGTTTTTTATACTCGCTAATTGACTATTATATTTTTTAATTAGTTCTTCTGATTCTTTTATTGATAGTTTTCTTGAATTAATGAATTTTTCTTTTTCTTCAAGATCTGAATCTATTTTTAAAAGACGTGTTTCTAAACCTTTTAAATCGTCTTCTAAATCCCGAACTTCTAAAGGTAATTCACCCCTTACAGTTCTAATCTTATCAATTTCAGAGTCAATTATTTGTAATTTACACAAAGCTTTAAGCTTTTCTTCAACTGAAAATCCTTTTGTTATAGCTTTCTTTTTTGCCATTTTTTAAATGTAATTGATAGGGTTTGTATTAGTGACTGACAAATAGGTGGCAAACTTAGTAAATTTTTTGTTAAGAAGTTCCACTAGAAGTTCTTTTGTAAATTGTTCACTTTCATAGTGGCCAATATCAGCAATGGTGATATTGTCCTCAGCATCAAAAAATTCGTGATATTTAATGTCTGCTGTTATAAAAATATCGGCTTTCACTCTTTTAGCATCATCTAGTAAAAAAGAACCAGAACCACCACATACAGCAACGGTTTCTATGTGTTCTTTATGTAAGTTAGTGTACCTAATGCGATCTGTTTGCATTACCTTCTTTAAGTGCTTGAGAAAGTCATTCGATTTCATTCTTTTTTTTAGTTTTCCGTATAAACCTGAGCCAATATTTTGATTAACATTATCTAAAAGCTGTATGTCATAAGCCACTTCTTCATAAGGGTGTCCACTTAAGAGAGTATTTAAAATTTTATTTTGAAGATAAGACGGAAGTATCATTTCTATTTTTTCTTCTTTTTCTGTATGTAGGACGTTCTTTTGACCCAAAGAAGGTTTACTGTAATCGTTACCCAAAAATGATCCTTGTCCAATTGTGCTAAAACTGCAGTGACTATAATTTCCAATATTTCCAGCACCTGCCTCCCAGAGTAAATCTTTTAATCGACGAGCTTCTGAAACAGGACAATAAAAGCTAATTTTTTTAATAAAATCTTTTTTTGGTCTCAAGATTTTTGTTTTTTCTAATCCTATTTTTTTTGCAATGACAGAATTAACACCATCTTTAATATTGTCTAAATTGGTATGTATAGCGTAAATTGCTATATCATTTTTTATTGCTTTAATTATGGTCCGTTCTACATAATTTTTACCAACTAAAGACTTAACCCCATTAAATATTATGGGGTGATGTGTAACTATTAAATTACATGATTTTGAAATTGCTTCATCAACTACATCTTCTGTACAATCTAAGCAAACCAATACATTATTTATATTCCAATCTTTATCTCCAACCATAAATCCAGAGTTATCATAACTTTCTTGCAGTTGAATAGGGGCTATTGTTTCTAAATAATCGCTTATTTCTTTAATTTTCATAAATCAAAAATACTATAATATTATATATATTTGTTATCAAAGAAAATTATAAAATTAAGTTTGAATTTTTCATTTTTTAAGTTTTTACTTTTTTATTTCTCAATTTTTTATGGTATTTCAGTATTTTTGAGAAATGTTTTATTTGATGTTGGAATTTTTTCATCAAAGAAGTATCAAATACCAATAATATCAGTTGGTAATTTAAGTGTTGGTGGAACTGGAAAATCACCGTTAGTAGAATATATTTTAAGACTAACAGATTCTCAATATAAAGTTGCGGTTTTGAGTAGAGGATACGGAAGAAATTCTAAAGGTTTTAAGTGGGTCAAAATTACATCATCAGTCAAAGACGTTGGTGACGAATCTTTGCAAATTGTTCAAAAATTTCCAAAAATAAATGTAGCTGTTTCGGAAAGTCGTAATGAGGGTATTAAAGAAATTTTAATTAAAGGGTGTGATTTAATTTTATTAGATGATGCTTATCAACACCGTTGGGTAAAACCAGGTTTGAACGTATTATTGACTACTTATGATGATTTATTTGTTAATGATTATTTATTACCCTTCGGAAAATTAAGAGAGTCTAAGAAAAATTTTGACAGAGCGGATATTATTGTAGTTACAAAAACACCATATCCGTTATTACCACTAGATGAATATAGACTTAAAGAACAGATATATCCATTACATAATCAAAATTTATGTTTTTCTTATTTAGAATATTTGGAGCCAGCTAGCCTTTACAACAAAAAAGCTGTTTCATTTGAAGGCAAAGAAGTTATTTTGGTAACGGCAATTGCATCAGCAAAATCATTAAAAGAATATGTTGATTCAAAGGCAAATGTTGTGTCTCATTTTGAATTTAAAGATCACTACAACTTTAACAAAAAAGACATTGTAAAAATAATTAATTGTTACAATGAGATTGATTCCAAAGAAAAGCTAATTTTAACAACTGAAAAAGATGCTACTCGTTTAGTACTTTTTGAAAGCTACTTTAATGGTATCGATATTGTTTATCTTCCTATAAAGTTCAAGTTTCATCCGAAAACCAATTTTAATGAATTAATTTTAAAATATGTTGAGCAAAATAAAGTCAATAGCAAAATTTCTAGAGCTTAAAATTCCTTTCAAACCTAAGGTGGGTATTATTCTTGGTACAGGGTTAGGAGGATTAATTCAGAAAATTGATATTAAACTTACTATCCCCTATGAAAAAATTACAAATTTTCCAATTTCAACAGTTGAGGGGCACAGTGGTAAACTTATTTTTGGTCTACTATCAAATATACCTGTGGTAGCAATGCAAGGTCGCTTTCATTATTACGAAGGTTATGATATGCAAGATGTTACTTTACCTGTCAGAGTAATGAAGTTATTGGGTATTGAATATTTATTTATTTCAAATGCTAGTGGCGGTGTAAATCCTGATTATAAAGTTGGAGATTTAATGGTTTTGAATGATCATATAAATTTAATTCCTAGCCCTTTGATTGGTCCAAATTTAGATACTTTTGGTCCTAGATTTCCTGACATGAGCGATGCTTATGAAAGAACTTTTATAGAAAAAGCATTAAAAATAGGTGATGACAATGGATATCGTATTTTTGAAGGAGTATATGCAGCAGTTACTGGCCCATGTTTGGAAACTCCTTCTGAATATAAATATCTCAGAATAATTGGTGCCGATACAGTAGGAATGTCAACAGCTCCTGAGGTTATAGTAGCTCGTCACATGGGTATTCCTTGTTTTGCTATATCAGTTATAACAGATTTAGGAGTACCTGGAAAAATCCAAAAGGTTAGTCATGAGGAAATTCAAAAGATAGCCGAAGTAGCTGAGCCAAAGTTGTCAGTCATTGTGGAAGAATTAATTAAAACATTGTAGTAGTATGAAAATTATAAAGCTCAATATAATTTTTATTTTTCTTGTGTTTACACATCTTACTTTTTCTCAAATTTCTCAAAATGTTAATCTTTTATACAACTGGAACGAAGATTCTTTAATTGGCTCAAAAGAATATAATAATATTTACAACGAAATCTGGGGAGTTGTTGTTGATGGCAGAGAATATGCTATAATTGGTTCAACTTATGGAACACATTTTTTTGATGTAACTACACCTGAAAATTCTCTTGAGGTTGGTTTTGTAATGGGTCGAGTAGTAGGGCCAGAAATAATTCACAGAGATTATCACGATTATAAAGGTTACCTTTATGCTGTTTCTGATGAAGGTCCAAGCTCTTTACAAATTATTGATATATCTAATTTACCAGATTCATTAAATGTTGTTTATGATTCGTCTGATTTATTTGAACGTTCACATAATATTTTTATTGATTCTGCTTCTGCAAGATTATACACTACTAATGGAGATATTTATTCTTTGGACAATCCTGTCGATCCAAAATTTGTTTACAATACTCCATTATTAAATTGTCATGATATTTATGTTCAAAACGATACAGCTTACATTAATGACGGTGATCAAGGTTTTAAAGTAGTAGATTTTAGTCAAACATCTATAGAAAATCAAAACCATGAATTGCTTGGATCTTTATTGAGTTATCCAGAACAAGGTTATAATCATTCTGGCTGGATTTCATCAGATGGTAATTTTTATGTTATGGCTGATGAAACATCAGGAATGAGGATGAAAATGCTTGATATTTCAAATTTTTCAAATATTGAGGTTATTGCTCTATTTGGTTCTGGTGTGGATGTAAATTCTATACCCCACAATCAAGTTATAAGTGGAAATTATTTATATACTGCATATTATCATGATGGATTGTATGTACACGATATATCTAATCCTTCAACACCCACACTAATGGCTTATTACGATACATTTGAACCAAATCATCATGATAGTTACATGGGGGCTTGGGGTGTTTATCCATTTTTGCCCTCGGGAAATATATTGGTATCAGATATGCAGACTGGATTGTATGTTTTTAAAGTTAATTATGAAAATCCACTCACTTTTAAAGAAATCAGTTCAAACCATAATCAGGTTTTTCCTAATCCCACTAATGGTATAATCAATTTAAATCTTAATTCATTTTCAAATGTTGAGTTATTCAACATTCAAGGAGATAAAGTATTTGAAGCTATTGATGTTTTGGATCTACAATTTCAAACTAATGTTTTTCCTAAAGGTATTTACTTCTTGAAAATTAACAGTAATTCTGTGATAAATATTTATAAAATTATTGTTCAATAAACTATTTTTATTTCTTTGATTTAATAAAAAGAAATGTAAATTTGCAATCCATTTGAGTTTAACATAATTTTATGAAAAGAACATTTCAACCTTCGAATAGAAAAAGAAGAAACAAGCATGGTTTCAGAGATAGAATGGAATCTGCAAATGGCCGAAGAGTACTGGCAAGTAGAAGAGCTAAAGGAAGAAAAAAACTATCTGTATCAGATGAACCAAGGCACAAGCGCTAATTGTGTTTTAGAATATTAAGGGTGTTGCTTTTGTAACACCTTTTTTTTGATCTTTTTTTTCGATCTATTCTGTTAAAAAATCTTAATTTTTTGTTAATAGTTTCAATTTCAAATTAGCCAGCACATATTTTAAAACTTTTACATTAGCACACATACTTTAAATTATGCCTAAAGACACCTCCATTCAATCAATTTTAATTATCGGAAGCGGACCAATTGTTATTGGTCAAGCCTGTGAATTTGATTACTCTGGTTCTCAATCTGCTAGATCGCTAGTAGAAGAAGGAATCGAAGTCTCTTTAATAAATTCAAATCCAGCAACTATTATGACAGATCCTTTAGTTGCCGATCATGTTTACCTTAAACCATTGACTGTTGAGTCTATTGAGGAGATTTTAGATGAACGTAAAATAGACGCTGTTCTTCCTACAATGGGTGGGCAGACTGCACTGAATTTATGCATAGAAGTGGATGAGAAAGGTGTTTGGAAAAAACATGGAGTTAGAATTATTGGAGTTGATATTGACGCCATTAATATTACAGAAGACAGAGAAGAATTCAAACAGTTAATGGAAACAATTGATATATCTTGTGCTCCTTCTCAAACAGCTACTTCTTATTTAGAAGGTAAAGAAATAGCTCAAAAATTTGGTTTTCCTTTATGTATAAGACCATCTTTCACACTAGGAGGAAGTGGTGCATCATTTGTTCATGAAGCCAAGGATTTTGATAAACTTCTGAAACGAGGAATGGCAGCATCTCCAATTCATGAGGTAATGATTGATAAAGCTTTATTTGGTTGGAAAGAGTTTGAGTTAGAATTGCTGAGAGATAAAAATGATAATGTCATCATTATTTGTTCTATTGAAAATATGGACCCTATGGGAATCCACACTGGTGACTCTATTACGGTAGCACCAGCTATGACATTATCTGACACCACTTATCAGAACATGAGAGATATGGCTATCAAAATGATGAGAGCTATTGGTGACTTTGCAGGTGGTTGTAATGTGCAATTTGCTGTTTCTCCAGATGAAAACGAAGATATTATTGCCATTGAAATTAATCCAAGAGTTTCTCGCTCATCAGCTTTAGCATCAAAAGCAACAGGATATCCGATTGCTAAAATAGCTTCTAAACTGGCTATTGGTTATACACTTGACGAATTGAATAATCAAATTACAAAGTCTACATCTGCTTATTTTGAGCCTACTTTAGATTACGTTATAGTTAAAATACCTCGATGGAATTTTGAAAAATTTGATGGTGCTGATAAAGAATTAGGCTTACAGATGAAATCCGTAGGTGAAGTGATGGCTATTGGGCGTTCCTTCCAAGAAGCCTTACAGAAGGCTTGTCAATCGTTAGAAATAGGAAGAAATGGCTTAGGTGCTGATGGTAAAAATTGGACTAATCAAGACGATATTCTTCATGCTATGAAACATGCTAGTAGCGATAGGGTATTTAGAATTTATGATGCTATGCGATTGGGAATTCCTTTAAAAACCATATATGATATTACTAAAATGGATTATTGGTTTCTTAGACAATTGGAGGAATTAGTTGTTTTAGAATTTGAAATAGAAAAATACCATGTTGGTAATGTTCCTGAAGAACTTATACTAGAGGCTAAAATGAAGGGCTATGCTGATAGACAAATTGCTCATTTACTAAGATGCCTTGAAAGTGAAGTACATCAATTAAGAACTGAAATGGGAATTAATAGGGTCTATAAACTTGTAGATACTTGCGCTGCTGAATTTGAAGCAAAAACACCATACTATTATTCAACATTTGAATCCAAAATGCAATTAGCAAACGGTGAATCTTTTTCGGAAAATGAAAGTGTTTCTTCCGATAAAAAGAAAATCGTTGTGCTAGGATCTGGACCTAACAGAATCGGTCAAGGTATTGAGTTTGATTATTGTTGTGTTCATGGTGTTTTAGCATCCAAAGAGTGCGAGTACGAAACCATTATGATTAACTGTAACCCTGAAACAGTTTCAACTGATTTTGATACTTCTGACAAGCTTTATTTTGAACCTATTTTCTGGGAACACATTTATGATATTATCAAGCATGAAAATCCTGAAGGTGTTATTGTTCAGTTAGGTGGACAAACAGCATTGAAATTAGCGGAAAAACTTGAGCGTTATGGTATCAAAATTATGGGTACTAGTTATGAGGCATTGGATTTGGCTGAAGATAGAGGTCGATTCTCTACACTCTTAAGAGATAATGATGTGCCATTCCCTGAATTTGGAGTTATTGAAACAGCCGAAGAAGCTCTAGAATTAGCTAATGATTTAAACTTTCCAATTCTTGTTCGTCCTTCCTATGTACTTGGAGGTCAAGGTATGAAGATTGTAATTAATGAATCTGAATTAGAACATCATGTTGTTAATCTTTTAAAAGACATACCCGGTAACAGAGTCTTATTAGATCATTATTTGGATAACGCTATTGAGGCTGAAGCAGATGCTATTTGTGATGGAGAAAATGTATATATAATAGGAATTATGGAACACATAGAACCTTGTGGTATACATTCTGGTGATTCTAATGCTGTGTTACCGACATTTGATTTGAGTGATAATGTACGTCAGCAGATGATTGCTATTACACATAAAATTGCTTTAGCATTGAAAACAGTAGGTCTTATTAACATTCAATTTGCTATTAAAGACGAAAAAGTATTTGTTATAGAAGCTAATCCTAGAGCATCACGTACTGTTCCTTTTATTGCTAAGGCATACAAAGAGCCTTATGTAAACTACGCTACAAAAGTAATGTTGGGCAATAAAAAAGTGACAGATTTTAATTTTGACCCTCAGAAAAGTGGTTATGCTATAAAAGTACCCGTATTCTCATTTAATAAGTTTCCAAATGTCAATAAAGAATTAGGTCCTGAGATGAAATCTACTGGAGAGGCTATTCATTTTATTGATGATTTGAAAGATCCGTTTTTCAAAAAAGTATATTCTGAAAGAAGTTTATATTTGAGTCGTTAAAGTATGTTAAAAGCACTTCTACTCATATTAATAATTTTCTATTCTATTCGTTTTATTAGTCGGCTATTGTTACCTTTTTTTTTAAGAACGATTGTTAAAAAAGCTAGTAGAAATATGAGACCCAATGAACCAAAAAGAAGAGAGGGCGAAGTATCTATTGACAAGGCTTCAAAGCAAAAAAAACAGTCTAATTCTTCAGTTGGTGAATACGTAGATTTTGAAGAAATAGACGATAAATCATAAAAATATAATTATGAATACATTAGAATTGAAAAAGCTGATTCCTCATTTATCAGCAATTGTACTGTTTGTGTTAATATCTCTTATTTATCTTTCTCCTGTTTTAAATGGTAAGAAAATAGACCAACAAGATATAAGACAATTTACTGGAATGTCGAAAGAGATTTTAGACCATCGTGCCGAATACGATGAAGAACCACTATGGACCAATTCTATGTTTAGTGGTATGCCTGCTTATCAAATATCGGTGCGTTACAAAAAGAATCTTATATCGTATTGTTCTCAATTATTCAAATTGTATTTGCCTGGCCCTGCAGGTACTGTTTTTCTTTACCTTTTAGGATTTTATTTTTTATTGGTATCTCTAGGAATAGACTATCGCTTGGCAATTATTGGTGCAATAGCCTATGCCTTCTCCTCATATTTCTTTATAATAATCGAAGCAGGGCATAATACTAAAGCTCACGCTATTGGGTATGTAGCACCTATACTGGCATCTTTTCTTATGGTTTTTAGGGGTAAAAAAGTGCTTTTGGGTTTTGCTTTAACTGCTTTGTTTACCTCACTTATTTTAAATGCTAATCATCTTCAGATTACTTACTATCTCGTAATGTTATTGTTTATTATTGGTGTAGTTAAGTTTATAGAAGCCTACAAAGAAAAAGCTTTACCACTTTTCTTTAAATACGTTGGTATTTTATTATTAGCTGGTACTATAGGTTCTTTGACTAGCCTAAGTAGAATTGCTACCACTATGGAATATGGTCAAAAAAGTATTAGGGGAAAGTCTGAACTTACCAATAACCAATCCAATAAAACATCAGGATTAGACAAGGATTATGCTACTGCTTGGAGTTATGGTAAAGCAGAGTCATTTACTTTATTAATACCTAATTTTCACGGAGGTGCCTCTGGCGGAGCCTTAACCACAGATTCTGAAACATATCGACTGTTTAAAAACTCACAACAAGCAAGTCAAGCTAAAAAAATCATAAAAAAATTACCATTGTATTGGGGTTCTCAACCTTTTACTTCTGGACCTGTTTATGCTGGTGCTGTAGTATGCTTTTTGTTTGTAATGGGATTATTTTTGATTAAAGGCTATCTCCGTTGGTGGATTTTAACCACCTTTTTGTTAATGTTAGCTCTTAGTTGGGGTAAAAATCTAATGCCATTAACTGATTTCTTTTTAGAGTATGTTCCTGGATATAATAAGTTCAGAACAGTTTCTACCACATTAGTAATTGTAGAATTGCTTATTCCATTTTTAGGAATACTAGCGCTCAATAAAATTATTAAAGAAGGAAAGACTAATGAAGTCATGAAATCCTTTAAATACGCTTTAGGAATTGTTGGTGGCTTATGTTTACTATTTGCCTTAACGCCAAATACTTTTTTTGATTTTGAGGGTTTAAACGATGCTCAATATGGAGAAGCATTGACTGAAGCATTACGGGTAGATAGAGCTTCTTTATTTTCTGCCGATGCGTTTCGTTCCTTAGCCTTTATTCTTTTATCAGCAGTTGGTATTTTGTTATATTTAAATAAGACTATAAAAAAAACGCCTCTTATTCTTCTTTTAGGTGTCCTTATTCTTGTCGATATGTGGGTAGTTAATAAGCGCTATTTAAATGATGAAAACTTCAAGGCTAAAAGAAAAGTATTACAACCTTTTATACCTTCAGTAGCAGATAGCCAAATTTTACAAGACCCAGACCCAAATTATAGGGTTTATAATACGACTGTCAGCGGCGGCCCTTTCAATGACGCTTCTACCTCTTATTTCCATAAGTCTATTGGTGGTTATCACGGAGCAAAGCTTAAACGTTATCAAGAGGTAATCGATTTCCATATTTCTAAAGGTAATATGAATGTTTTGAACATGCTTAATTCAAAATACTTCATTGTTAGAGGACAAAACAATCAGCCTATTGCTCAGCGTAATCCTAATGCTTTAGGAAATGCTTGGTTTGTTTCTGATATAATTATAGTAGAGAATTCAGATGAAGAAATTCAAAAGTTAGGTCAAATAAATACAGCTAATCAAGTTGTAGTAGACCAACGTTATGATGTACCATCTATTATTGACTATGATAGCACAGCGACTATTCAATTAACGAATTATAAAGCCAATCATTTGAGCTACACATCTTCAGCTACTACAAATCAGCTTGCGGTATTTTCAGAAATATATTACGACAAAGGTTGGAACGCTTATATAGACGGAGAGCTAGTTCCACATATACGAGCCAATTATCTGTTGAGGGCATTGCCTATACCATCGGGTCAGCATACCATTGAATTTAAGTTTGAACCACAAACCTATTATGCAACCGAAAATATTACTTTATTCAGTTCACTCATTGTAATTATAGCCTTGTTTGGTGCAGTATTCAAAGAAGTTAAAGATTAATGAAAAAGGTTCTTATCGTTACTTACTATTGGCCACCGGGTTCAGGACCTGGTGTTCAACGCTTTTTAAAGTTTAGTAAGTATTTGAAGGAGTTTGCTTGGGAGCCAGTAATTCTGACTGTTGATAATGGTAGTTATCCATCAATAGATCAATCTTTAGAGGAAGATATTCCAAAGGGACTGTATGTTTACAGAAGTCAATCTTTTGAACCATTTAGATGGTACAATTTATTAAAAGGAAAAACTTCAAAAAATGCTAGTGTTGGTGCTATTGGTTTACAAAGTCATTCTTTTTTCCAACGTCTAGCATTGTATATAAGAGCAAACTTTTTCATTCCTGACGCTAGAGTAGGTTGGAATAGATTTGCTATTAAAAAAGCTCGAACTATTTTTAAAGAACATGACATTGATGCTATAATAAGTACTGGTCCACCACATAGTTCACATCTTATTGCTGATGCCCTTAAGAAAAAATATAAAAAACCTTGGATTGCTGATTTAAGAGATCCTTGGACTACCGTTTTTTATAATACCTATTTTCCTAGAAATGAAACTACTAAAAAGAAAGACAAACAATTAGAAGATTTAGTCTTAAAAAATGCCGATTCTATATCTGTTGTTAGTCAGGGTATGTATGATGAATTTTCTGATAGAGCTAATGATATTAGTTTGATTTATAATGGCTTTGATGATACTGATTTTAAGAGGCTGAAAAAGGTTAAAAATGATAAGTTTACGATTGCCTATGTAGGAAATTTTAAACCTAATCAAAACGCAGTTTTAGTTTGGGAATGTTTAAAAGAATTAGGTGACAAAAATGCCCAATTTAAATCCGATTTAAACATTTCTTTGACTGGTAATATTGATTCTTCTGTTATAAATTCATTACAAGAAAATGGCTTAAAAGAACAACTCTCAATTGAGGGTTTTGCTGCTCATCATATTGCTGTACAGCGCATGTTAGATGCTAGTTTATTATTATTTGTTATTCCAGTATATGAAAGAAATCACCTAATAATAACAGGTAAATTATTCGAATATCTAGCAACAGGAAATCCTATACTAGCTATTGGTCCAACAAATGGGAACGCTTCGGCTTTGCTCAAAGATGCTCAAAGAGACGAAATGTTAGAGTATAACGATAAAGACAATATTTTGCTACAAATTGAAAGTGCTTACATCAGTTGGAAAAATAAAAGTATCCCACAATATAGCCTCAATGATTTAAAACGTTTTACTAGAAGAGGCTTGACAGAAAAACTAGCGAATAAACTTAATGAGTTTTCTAAATGAAACGGATAGACATCAGTAAGTTCCAAAAAGACAGTTCTTTTTACGGTATGATAGATTTACTACTCACGGTAAAGAGTTTTGACTTACAAGCGATAAGAAAAAGGTATTTAGAATCCAAAAAAAATAAACGCTCAGGAAGTACTCACCGTAGAAAACCATCTTTAGGAGGTGTAGTCTCTTTAAGTCTTAAAAAGGGGAAACTTATTAACGATGAAGTTTTAAGTAAACTGAAAGAGCCTAGAGGTATTGATTTTTTGAATAATAAGTTAGCTATTTCATCAGATAAAAAAGTTTTTATATTGACAGATGAAATACAAACTTTAGAAAATAATTATTTCAGCTATATACACACGGTTTCCTTTTGCCCTTTCGATGACAATAGATTAATGGTTTCATCATCAGGTTTTGATTGTATATTTGAATACGACCTAAAAGAATCTAATCTAATTTGGGAATGGTTTGCTTGGGAAAATGGTTTCGATAGGGGTAAGGATCCCATAACACATTTAGATGTATTATTGACTAGGCATAAAGACCAAGCTAAAAAGTGGCAACAAGAGAATAAGAATTTTTTATTAATTGATAACCCAAAGACGCAGAGTTTACCTACTGCCCAGCGTTCAGCATTCATCAATTCAGTAGCTTATCATATGGATAATGAAAACCTCATTTTAGCGACTTTCTTCCATGCCGGTAAGATGATGCAAATCAATAAAAAAGATAATAGTGTGCTGACTGTAATTGAATCTATGCAACATCCCCATGGAGGTAAACAATCTGATGCTATTTCTCTAGCAACAAGTACAAATTCTGGTGAAATTGTGCTTATTAAAGATAGTGTTGAATACAGGTATTATACCAATGAGTTGGAAGGTAAACCATCGGAATTAGAAGAGATGGAATGGCTTCAAAATTCTATACTTATAGATGATTTCATTATTACTATTGATAGTAATCGAACTTCATTTCTAATTTTTAGTCCTGACAAAGGTTTATACGATCTTATTCCATATAATATGGATTGGGCGATACAAGATATGGTATGTGGTACTTTAACTCAAGAACAAAAGGTCTTGTTACAAGAAACTAGTCTATCCAACGGATAAGTTCAAAGGCTTCAGCAAATTCACAGCCTACTTGGGTGCCTCTCACACGAGCTAAACCTTCTATAAACGATTGCGATTTGTAATTTCTAAATCCTTGAGATTTATATTCTGAAATAGCTTGCCATTTGGTGTCTAGTTGCTTTTTAGAAAGTCTAGTATGGTAGTTTGAGGTAAAGGTTAAATTATTCCATACCAATTCATAACCTAAAATACGAGAGTGCTTAAAAGCACGTATTCCTTCTTGATGTATAACTTGATGGTCTTGATGTACATCATTTGAACAAGGAAGTACAACCATATCAACTTGTCCAATTTTTTTACGGAAAGCGATTAATTCTTCCAATATGTCTTGTCTGTATTTAGGGAATTCTCTTACTGGAAAATTAAAAGTATGTATATTATGTTCAGCTATCCCGAGATGAATACAAGCTTTGTTTAATTCACTAAAAAGAATGCCTTTGTCAAAACCACTAGGGATAGACTTATGACAAGGAGAAAAAGCCAGGTAATGAATACTTGCTCCATCATCAGACCATTTCTTGATACTTGCGCCGCATCCAAACTCACCATCGTCAGGGTGTGGTGCTAAAATTAAAATATTCATCGTTATTAGGTTAAGTCTTACAAATATAGTGTTTATTAAAAGTTATTTTTGGATTCTAACAACTGAATTAAATCTTTTACATTTGTAATGTATGGGAATCATAAGGAAGCAAAGTATTCATAACTCTATTAGCCTTTATATAGGAATTTTTATTGGTGCTGTAAACACCATTTTAATTTACCCTTTTGTTTTTGAAAGTAATCCAGAATACTGGGGTTTATTGCAGATTTTAGTATCCTATTCGGTAATCTTTTCATCTTTTTCTCATTTGGGTGGACCTAGCATTTTCCTTCGTTTTTTTCCGAAAGCCCAAGTTAAAAGTGAATTATTGAGTTTTGCCTTATCACTATGTCTTATTGGTTTTTTACTATTTGCCTTAATGTTCCTTTTTTTTAAAGATTCTTTATTATCATTTATCGATGCTACACCTTTATTGCAAGACCATTTTTATTGGGTTGGGGTGTTGGTATTTGCGCTTAATTTTTTTGACTTATTCTCTAGCGTTTCACGTTCACATTTAGATTCTTCAACACCAGTTTTTTTAAATGAAGTTTTTGTAAGGGTTTGTGTATTAGTTTTACTAGCCTTGTATCACTACGAATGGATCATATTTAATCAGTTTTTGCTTTTCTTTATTTCTATTTATCTGATTAAATTAGTAATATTATTATTCATACAATTTAAAAATAAAAGACTTTCATTCAGTTTGCAATCCGGTAAGTCGGATTTTAAAGAGCAATTGAAATATGGTTTGTATGTTATTACGGGAGGTGGTGCAGCCATTTTAGTATCTCGTTTTGATATGTTGATGATAGAACATTATCTTGACTTAAAACAAGTCGCATATTACGGTTTGGCATTTTTCATTGGTAGTGTTATTAGAGTGCCTTCTCGCTCCATTTCTTCTATATCCTCACCATTAATTGCTAAATCTTTTGAGAAAAATAATTTGAGTAATATCCAATCGATTTATTCCAAAAGCTCTATAAATTTACTAATTATAGGGGCTGTTCTTTTCCTGTGTATACAATTAAATATTGATGATATTTTAAGTATACTGCCAGAGAAGTTTTCACACGGTAAGATCGTAGTATTATTTATTGGAGCTGCTCAATTAGTCAATTTGGTAGCCGGTTTACACGGATTGATTTTGATTCATTCTTCATATTATAAATCTATCGTGTACTTTAATTTATTTCTTTTCTTGATTACCTTCGCTACCAACCTTATTTTTATTCCAATGTATGGTATAAATGGTGCTGCTCTTGCCACCTTTATTTCCTTATTGCTATTCAATGCTTTAAGGATGACATATGTTTATAAAAAAATGAATTTTCAACCTTTTAGTACGAAAACAGCAATTACTTTTTTGATGATAGTAGTTATCTACTTTGGTTTAAATTACATTCCTTTAACTTCTATGGCTTTGGTAAATATTGTTATCAGATGTCTTATCGCTTGTATATTAGTGGCCTTTACGGTCCAGCATTTTAAACTATCCGATGATATCAGCTCTCTAATCAAAGAATTTAGAGAGAGCTATTTAAAAATTTGAGTTAAAGTATTGTCTTGCTTTTGATTATCGTAGTTGTAGTAAAGCATTTTTTTACCATTTTCACCCATTTCTTTTCTTAATGATTCATCATTAACAAGTTGTTCAATACATGCTAAAAATTCATCTTCATTACCATAAACTAATCCACAATTATAACTCTCTATAAGTTGTTGTTGTGGCAGACAATTAGATGCTATAATTGCTTTAGCACCGAATAAGTATTGGAAGATTTTATTGGCTATTCCAGATTCGTGCTGTGCATTTTTTATTAGAGGGCATACGCAAATATCAATGCTACTAAGATAGGAGGGGAGTTCCGATAAATCAATCCAAGGAATGTGATTGACGAATTCTTTTATAGTGGGATTAGTTATCCATTCTTTGAAAGTCTTATCGTCTGCTTTATCAATAGGTCCAACAAATAGAAGGTCAATTTTTAAATCTCTTTCTATAGCCTTTTGAAAAACTGACAATAAAGTAAAAACACCCCTTCTTTGACCGATAATACCAAAGTAAAAAAGAGTTATTCTATTCTTTGTTTTAGGTAATGTTTTAATAGGAAATGACTCGAACTTTTTTATATCAATAGAATTGTCAAAGGAGTATATAGATTCAGGTTTTAAGAAGTCATATTTTTCAATCAACGACTTTTTAAAATTATCTGATAATACAATGACTTTATCAGCATAGGACAGATACTCTTTTTCCTTTTTAAACCAAATAGTGGTATTTGCTATAAGTCCTCTGAGCGAACCTTTTGTCCAATTATAGGAGTTTACAGCAACCGGGTAATTTTCGTGTAAATCTAGAATTAGTTCAACCTCTTTTTTTGAAGATTTAATAGCTTTATGAGCACATTTTGACATGTATAAATCGTGTGCATGAATGATGTCAATGGAATTTTTTAGAATAAATTGACGAATTTTCTTAGACCATAGGTACTCGTATATTGGTAATCTTTGAAAAATAAAAAATAAAATATTTTTTACTTTTTTACTCTGCTTAATGCTTGTTACTTCAATAGGTTGGACTTTGCTATAGTCGTAATTTTTGAAACTATAGCATAGTACAAATACATTAAAACCATTTTTAACTAATATGTCGGCTTCTTTCCTTACTCTAATATCAGAGTAAAACTCTTTGTCTAAAACAATACCGACATTCTTTTTGGACATTCTTATTTACTTTTTTGTTGTTGCCATTTCCAAGCACTTTTCATAGCGTCCTCAAGAGTTTTTTTAGCCTTCCATTGAAGTTGGTTTGAGGATAAGTTATTATCCGAGTAAATTTTTTCTACATCACCAGCTCTACGAGGTCCAATTTTGTAATTTACTTTGAGGTTGTTTACTTTCTCAAAGATGTGAATAGCCTCAAGAACACTAACCCCATTTCCTGTACCGATGTTAAAGGCTGACTTACCTTTATTTTTCATGACATATTCTAAGGCTTTAACATGAGCGTTGGCTAAATCAACAACGTGAATATAATCCCTTAGGCAAGTACCATCTTTTGTATCATAATCATTTCCAAAAACAGTTATTTGTTCCCTAATACCTATAGCTGTTTCAGTAATTATAGGAACTAGGTTACTAGCTTTGTCAGATGAACAGTCTCCAATTAATCCGCTTTCGTGAGAACCTATGGGGTTGAAGTAGCGTAAAGAAATACCACTGATATCGGTTTTGTTTAATAATTCTTCGCAAAGTTGTTTTGTCTCAGCGTAAGGAGATTCTGCTTTTTTGAAAGGGGCACTCTCACTGACAGGTAATACATCTGGGCTACCATAAACTGTACATGAGGATGAGAAAATGATATTTTCAACCTTATGTTTTTTCATTATATTCAATAGAACTTGCAATGAGCCTATATTATTTGAGTGGTATTTTTGAGGTTCTCTAACCGATTCTTCAACAGATTTATAGGCTGCAAAATGTATAGCTCCTTCAATATTTTTTTCTTGTTCAAAAACATCATTTAAAGTCTCTTCATTGGTGCAATCTACATTGTAAAAAGGTACGTGTTTCCCAATAATTTCCTCAACACCTTTTATATTTTGAATAGAGGTGTTACAAAGATTATCAACTATTACAGGTTCAAACTTATTAGCTGATAATTTAACAATAGTATGAGAACCTATATATCCTGCTCCTCCTGTTACTAATATCTTTGTCATAATAAACTAATGGTTAAAATGATCTACCAATTCCTAAAACAAACCTGTTAGTCAGAAAAAAATCTTCGTCAATGCTAGGGTATCTATTTAAGAAAAATGGTAAATCTAATCTCAACGTTATGGGCTTAACCATTTGTAAAGGTCCCCATTCTTTTAAGGTCAGAGCAAAACCTAATCCAGCATCTGAGCGTAATTTTGAAAATGCTTCTTTATAATTTTCTCTTGTGATTTCTGTAGTATTTATAACACCAGCATCTGCGAAGAGATAACTTTTGAATGGTAAACCAAAAATTCTATCTAATGTAAATATGTTCTGAAACTCTAATTCAGCACTTATTGATGCACCTGAAGTACCGTTATAAGAAAGTACATAATTACCTTCATCATTTATCTCTGGAGCATAATAGCCTGCATATCCTCTGAGGTTTAAGCCACCACCCATTTGAAAATGATTGGTGGTGCTTCCATAACCTAGCCATTGATTAGGTATGAAACCTTCTGATCTAGTGAACTTATTTTCCATTAATTCCTCGGAATTAGCACCCGCAAGATTAAGTTTTGATTCTCCAGCCCAATTCGTTCCACTACCATATTGACCAAATAAGCGAGTGTTGAGTTGTAATTTTCCTAATTTACTCTTGTGAACAGAAGTTAAAACTACCTTAGAATAATCGTAGTCACTAGCTATAGTTGAACTTGTTAGTTCTAAATTCAATTTACCATCACCCCCTTTGTGTTTAAAAGTATGTGTCCACCCAATAGTTGCAGTATTATTGAATTTTTCACTTTCCCAAACTTTATAATTGGTATATCTTAAATCTGATTCATTAGCTCGGTACATGCTTTTAAATGAAGCATAAAACAAATTCTTTTTAGAATAATCGTATTTCTTCAATTTAATTTTGTTTAGGTTTAATCCATCTAGCAATCTACTGTGCAAAGTGATATCCGTATGCTTACTGAATTTATCTAAACCTGTATTATAATTAAAGCGATAGGAGAATGGGTTATATTCATTTTGATAATAATCGTAATAGTTATAATCTTGAAGGAAAGCCGTATTTAGCCAAATGTTAGCATCTACTTTGTGGTGGTAGTTCATATAATCTCCATTAATATGAAAACCTAATTTAACACCATCGTAATTGTTATACCATACGTCTGGTCTTGCGTTTAGTTCGTATTGCTTCCAATCTGGCATATTCCAAACTCTTGAATCGAAATCGACCTCCATTGGCACTTTACTTACATTATTCAACATATACTTGTCTGCCAATCGGTTAGTAGGGTCAATAACTACCCGCTCTATCCCAGAAGGAATATTTATGCTTGCTGTATACTTAGGGTACAATTTGCCCCAAGCATGCCATTTATTTAATACCGTTGCATCGGTGTTTTTTACAAACCAATGATTTGGAATGTGGTATTTGTACTCTTTTCCATCATTAGCATAAACACTAAAATCAATAGGCATTTGCATTTCACCTTTACGCTCAAAAGTAATTTCAAAATTATCTTCAGTAGTATTTTTTACATTATTAATACTGTAGTCAATAGTTTTACTGGTTTCCAACCATTGGTCAAAAAACCAATTCAAATCTACTTTGGTGTACTCAATTATAGATTCTCTAAAATCTTCAAAATAGGGATGAGCCATTTTCCACTTTTGAAAATAGTGTTGCATAGCCTCTAAGAAGAGTTCATCACCTAAAACGTATTGTAGATTATAAAGCATTGCACCTGTCTTATAATAAACGTGGCGGTATCCTCCGCCATGACCTAGTGCGCTACTAAAATCATCTGAATGTGTGTTTAGAGCAGGGTCATTGTATTTAGTTGCATCTCTTAAATATGCATAATATATTCTTGAGTCTATAGCTTTAACATCTTTTGTAAAACGTATGCCGTATTTACTACTTGGTTTTTCTCTAACTAGATAATCCCCATCAATTTTTGTTAATGCCCAAGCAGTTAAAAATTGAGTAAATCCTTCATCCATTGCAGCTCTATAAGTTTCATTAGAACCTACTTGAGCATAAAACCATTGGTGACCAATTTCGTGAGCTAATAATCCTCTGTAGCCAGGGTCACTACCACTATCTAGTGTAATCATTGGGTATTCCATACCGTCTCTAGCATCAGCAACAATGATTTTATTATAAACGTACATACCTATATCTTCAGAAAAAACCTGAATAACTTTTGCTGCAAAGTCAGCAGCATTTTGCCATCTTGAGGCATGTGGCTCTTGTACTAAAGAAATCGCTCTAATGCCATTCCACTCGGCTTCACCAATTCTGTAGGTAGGGTCGGCAGTAAAAGCAAAGTCGTGAACATTTTCAGCGTGATATATCCATGTTTTTCTAGAAAGACTATCGTAAGGAATAATAATGCTAGGGGGTGAGTTCCAAGGTTTATTAGCAAAATTCTTGATATCTAATTTTTCTCTTAGACTAGCAGGCATAACTTCATCTCTGTTTTGAAGTGCTCCAGTAGCTTCAACAATGTAATTAGATGCAAAAGTTAGTTCCACATCAAAAGTTCCAAAATCGCCGTAAAACTCTTTTCCAAGGTGTTGGTCTTTAGTCCAGCCGAATTTTTTATCATAAACAGCAATTCTAGGATACCACAACACACCATCGTAATGGGTATTACCAAAGGCATTAAAGGTTTTCATTCGTCTTCTCAAAGAACCCGTATCGAAATAGGTTTTGAAATTCATATTGATAGTAATCTTATCACCACTTTTTAGTGGTTCATTGAGAATAACTTTCAAAATGGTATTGTCTAATATTGTCTCTACTAATTTACCATCAACTTTAAGGTTTTTTATTACTGTACCTAGACCTTGTTTTTCGTATCTGCCGTAATTTATTTCTTTTTGGTTTTGATTATGAAGTTCAGAACAATACGAATTGGGGGTAAAGGCATTTTGATACAAGTGAAAATACAATTCATTTAAATCATCAGGAGAATTATTCCAATACACCAATTGTTCTGTGGCATCAATGATATCTTTGGTTTCGTCGATGTTTGCTGTAATGGTGTAATGCACATCTTGTTGCCAATAGCCTGCAGGTGCTTTATTTTTCCAGTAGTTTGGATTGTCTGCCTGATTGTAGGTATTAGGTTTGCTAAGTGGATTGTATTTGTTCTGTGAAAACGAAGCGTTGCTAAATAAAATAGCTGCTAAAATGAAATATAACCTCATGAAAAACTGTCTTAGATTTTAAGTCGTAAAGATAAAAAAATCAATCAGATTTCTATATGAAGTTTTAGGTTGATTAGCCTTGAAGTCAGTCTGTTAGGAACACCAAACTGATAACCATTGGTGTCTTTTACCCACAAGAAAGAGATGGTGTTGTCTATATCTAGTAAATTGAAGACTTCCATACTTATCCAAGTCGATTTAGTAAATTTGAAAGGATTGAATTTTCCTGTTTCTTGACCTTCTTTTTTAAGAATAGCAGAAAAACCAATATCTACTCTTTTATAGTTTGGAATGGTAAAATTGTACTGACCTTTATAGCTGCCAGGAGCTGTAAGAGGTAGGCGTGAACCATAAACCAAATTGAGATGCATTTTGAAGTTAGGATTCTTTGGAAGATAATCTTGAAAGAATAGGTTAAAATTAACCAATTGATCTGTCGGTCTATCATAATAGCCCGGTTCTATGGTATTGCCTTCACTATCGGTATAACTATCGTCTAGAATGTTCGCTTTTGTACTTAAAATAGATACACTAGCCCAGGACTCAATATTTTTGACAAATTCACCATTGAGTCGTAAATCTATACCCTTTGCATAACCAACAGCATTGTTATTAGCGTAATAACGAATTCTAACATTTTCCACTTCGTAGGGAATGAGGTCGGTAATATCTTTATAATACAGTTCGGTAACTAACTTAAAAGGACGTTGCCAAATTTTAAAATTATAGTCACTACCCATTACATAATGAATGGATTTTTGAGATTTAATATTGGTATTTAAATTACCATTAAAGTCTCTTAATTCTCTGTAAAATGGAGTTTGATAGTAGTACCCTGTTGCAAATCTAAATACGATGTCTTTATCCCATAAGGGTTGATAAGAAAGTGATACTCTAGGACTAAATAGGTATTCTTCATTCAGAGTCCAATATGACGTTCTTATTCCTGAATTTAGATTAAATCGACCTAATTTTTGTTCAAATTGCATATATG
>CAJWWC010000016.1 GCA_913048435.1 uncultured Flavobacteriales bacterium
AGGTATACGCTGAAAACTTATTAACTAAACATATTTACCCTACTGTCGACAACTACATAGATACTTGTCTGAGGTGGTCAGAAGCTATATGGCAAGTATTTCCTGATGTGCATATCGGTGTTGTCGGTGGTGATAAAAATAGAAGAACTAGAGAATGGAACAAAAAACTATCCATGGCCTTACAGAATAAATTTAAAAACAAAGAATCGCAACTACACTTTATTCTACATTATTACAGTCATTTCAAACATCCTGAATACGATCTCAATACGATAAATGGATATAGACAACTTGTAGCTTACCCTAAGTTAGACTTAGATTTTAAGCTTAAAAACTGCAGATGGAATACCACACAACCGTTCACTACTTGGGTTACTGAATTCAATATGATTGAACAAAAACCTTACACCATAAATAACACTTGGGCACACGGGCTACTAGTTTCTAGTCAAATCAATCAGCTTTTAAGAAAAACAAAAGCAGAAATGTTTCATTTTCATAGTATAGGTGCAGAAAGTTTTCCTGTATTTTCAGCTCTTCAACTAATGACTAAAGATAGTACTTACTTACAGCCAACGGCAAGTGGTATAGTAACAGCTATGTGGAATAAACTAACCCATAATGCTGATCAACTTTATCAAATAAATGTAGAAACTAAAAGATGGAATCTCAACTATAAAGCAAAAAGCAAAGAAAATCCCAATAATTTAAGAGAAGAAAAAAACATCACTTTTACACCAATTCACTCATATATTAGTTATGAAAATAGAAAAGCTAAACTTCTCATTGTCAATTTATCTGAAGAACGTATTTCTACAGATTTAAGTTCAATAATAGGTAATTGTGAAATGACTCAATACTATGCAAAGCCTACAAACAAAACATTCAATGTCAGCAAACAAAAATTAAAAGGAATGGTAGAATTAGAACCCTACTCTATTAGTTTACTTGAAGAATGAATATACTAGAAATCAAGCATGTAATAAAAGAGTACGAAAATAAAAAAGCTTTGGATTCTATTTCCTTAAATGTTAATGAAGGAAGAATTTTCGGTCTACTAGGACCTAATGGTGCTGGCAAGACTACACTAATAAGAATTATCAATCAAATTACAGCTCCAGACAAGGGAGAAATTCTTTTTAGTGGCGAACGTTTTAAAAGAGGACATATCCAAAACATTGGCTATTTACCTGAAGAAAGAGGCTTGTATAAAAGTATGAAAGTAGGCGAACAGTGCCTATACTTAGCTCAGCTAAAAGGTCTATCTAAAAACGAGGCTAAACAAAAAATCCATCATTGGTTCAAAAAATTAGATATGTTGGATTGGCTGAATAAGAAAGTAGAAGAACTTTCCAAGGGTATGGCTCAAAAAGTACAATTTGTTAGCACCGTATTACACCAGCCAAAACTTATCATTTTAGATGAACCTTTTACAGGTTTTGACCCAATTAATAGTGAAATCATTAAAAATGAAATTATTGCATTAAAAGAAAGTGGAAGTACCATAATTTTATCTACCCATCGAATGGAATCGGTAGAGGAACTGTGTGATGACATTGCCTTAATCAACTCGGGACAATGTATTCTTGAAGGAAGTGTCAATGAAATAAAAAACAACTTCAAAGAACACATCTTCGAGCTTCGATTTGAAGGCACTATACAAAATGAAATTCAACACTTTGAGACACTTGTGATAGAGTCAGGGTACGGAATATTTAAGGCCAAGAATAAAGAAAATACTCACACATTAATAAAACAAGTCGTTGAGCAGGTTAATGTCACTAGCTTTAATGAAAAACTACCTACTATAAATGATGTGTTCATACAATCTGTAAATAATGAATAAACTATTTCTAATTATAAAAAGAGAATACCTATCTAGGGTTAGAAAGAAGAGTTTTATAATTATGACTCTTTTAACTCCTTTGTTTATGATTGGAGTATTTGTTGTTCCTATCCTACTAGCCTCAAGTAGTGAAGATAAAACCACAATAGCAATTATTGATAATAACAAGTTCAATGAATTTCGTTTGACATCAAGTCATAATTTAGAGTATACTTATATCAATGAATTGAGTCTAGAGCAACATAAAACCACATTAATTGAAACCTATGACTTTCTGTTGCACATTCCAGAAATTGATTCAATACAACAGATAGAAAGTAGCATAGAAGTTTATTCGACTAATCAGATGAGTTTGTCCATCAAACAGAATGTCGAAAATCAAATCGACAAAAAATTAACGAATATATACCTCTTACAAAGTGGCATAAATCCTGACCAAATAAAGAAATCTCAAAGTAAGTCGAGAATCAAAACTTATGTTGTTGATGAACAAGGAGAAAACACAAAAGGTAATTCCGAAGCTAGCTTTGGAATTGGTCTAGTAGGTGGATTTTTAATATACATATTCATCTTTATGTACGGTACTATGGTCATGCGAAGTGTAATTGAAGAAAAAACCAATAGAATTGTTGAAATTATAATATCATCGGTAAAACCATTTGAACTGATGTTAGGCAAAATTATAAGTGTTGCGCTCGTCGGCTTGAGTCAATTTGCTATGTGGATAATACTAGGCTTTGTCTTTCTTTTTATAGCTAACGGTTTCATTTCTACAGATATAGATGTGATGAACTTAAATGCCAACGAAGCAGTTTTATCCTCTGAAATCGGCTCATCTTTAATGGCATTACCAATAAAATCTTTAATCTTTGTTTTCCTCATCTATTTTCTTGGAGGATACTTGTTGTACGGTTCCTTGTTCGCTGCTATTGGCTCGGCATCAGATCAAGAGACAGATAGCCAACAGTTTATTGTGCCTATCACTATACCACTTATTGTATCCTTTGTACTAGTACAAGTAGTAATTGACAATCCTCATGGTAGCTTAGCATATTGGCTATCCATGATTCCGTTTACATCGCCTATTATTATGATAGCTAGAATTCCCTTTGGAGTAGCTTTGCACGAGTTATTACTTTCAATAAGTTTATTGATAGGTGGATTCTTACTAACCACTTGGTTAGCAGCAAAAATTTATAGAGTCGGTATTCTTATGTACGGGAAAAAGATTAGCTATAAAGAGTTATGGAAATGGTTAAAATATAAAGATTAAATAATGCGAATTGCTATCATTGACTTAGGTACGAACACGTTTAATTTACTGATTTGTGATAAAAAAGGTGAAAGTCAAAAAATCATTTTTAAAAATAAAATTGCTGTTAAATTAGGAGAAGGCGGTATAGATAAAGGTATCATTGCTCATGCTCCTTACAAGAGAGGCATTAAAGCTCTAGAAGACCACTTAAACACCATAAAAGAATATGATGTGGATAAGGTAAGAGCTTTTGCAACATCTGCTATACGCTCCACCAAAAATGGTGCTGATTTTGTCAGTGAAGTATTTGAAAAACTAGCTTTAAAAATAGAAGTTATTGATGGGGATAAAGAAGCAGAACTGATTTATCAAGGAGTCAGAAACGCAATACCATTTGATTTAGATTATAAGCTAATTATGGATATTGGTGGTGGTAGTACTGAATTTATAATTGCAAATGCAGAGGGCATTCAATGGAAAAAAAGTTATCAATTAGGTGTTTCAAGGCTTAAAGAATTATTCAAACCCAAAGACCCTATTACTCAAAAAGAAATACAAACGATTGAACACCACTTGAAAAGTGAGCTTAAGGACTTGATTGATAATATCCAAATCTTTACATGCAAAACATTAATTGGCTCATCAGGTTCGTTTGATACCTTAGTAGAAATGATTGGATTTAAATTCAATAATATAGAATTGAAAAATCAAAAAACATCCTGTGATATCCATTTGGAACATTATAAATGGGCGCAAAATTTTCTAATTAAGAGTACACTTTCTGAAAGACTAAATACCAAAGGTATTATTACTATGCGAGCTGATATGATAGTTCTATCAGTTATATTCATCAATTTTGTAATGAGAGAATTTAATATTAAAGAGATGATACGCTCAAAATACGCCCTAAAAGAAGGTGCTATGCACTACTATTTTTAAAGGTAATCTTCAGCCTTTTGCAAGACATTAGGAATTCCTGAGGCATCTTTGCCACCTGCTGTAGCAAAAAATGCTTGACCACCTCCACCGCCTTTAATTTCCTGAGCTAACTCTCTTACCATGTTACCTGCATGCAAGCCTTTGGTCTGAGATAACTTTTTGGACAGTGCAATAGTAAGCATTACTTTACCATTTGCTTGTGAAGCTAATACTAAAAGAAGATTGTCACTGGACTTGGTTAAATCAAAAGCTATGTTTTTAATGACCTTAGCATCTAAATCTACCGATTTAGCAATAAAATCTACTCCATTAATTTCTTTGGCCTCCTTTAATAAATCAGTTTTTAAATCTCTAGCCTTTGCAGTATTAAGTTGTGCAACCTTTTTATTTAGCTGTCGATTTTCCTCTATCAGATGATGAACAGACTTAATCACGTCCTGTGTTTTGAGCATAGTTCCAAGCTCGTTAATCATGCTTAGTCTATCTTCATAGAACGACACGGCTTGTTCAGCAGAGATTGCCTCAACCCTTCTTATTCCAGAAGCTACAGCACTTTCAGAAATTATTTTGAACAAGCCTATATGGCCAGTAGATGGGACATGAATACCTCCACATAATTCTGCCGATGTGCCAAATTTTATTACACGTACTACATCTCCATACTTTTCACCAAATAAAGCCATAGCACCCATTTCTTGAGCTTTTTCAATTGGCAAATTACGATTTTCTTCAAGTAATAAATTCTGACGTATTTTTTGATTAACCTTGTCTTCAATAAGCTTTAATTCCTCTGATGAAACTTTAGAAAAATGTGAAAAATCAAAACGCAAATATTCAGCATCAACTAGAGAACCTTTTTGACTAACATGTTCACCTAAAACTTCTCTAAGTGTTTCATGCAAGAGGTGTGTTGCTGTATGGTTGTTGGCTATTCTATTTCTTTTATCAATATCTACTTTAGCAACAAATTTTGCTGAAGTATTATTTGGTAATTCAGTACAGTAATGAACGATTAAGTTGTTTTCCTTTTTAGTATCTAAAATATCGATAGTCTCATTGTCACTGTAAAGAATACCTGTATCACCAACTTGACCACCTCCCTCTGGGTAAAACGGAGTTAAATTAAAAACCAATTGGTAAAATTCGTCGCCTTTTTGCTTGACCTTTCTGTGTCTTACAATCTTTACCTTAGATTCTATTAGTTCATAGCCAACAAACTCTTCAACTTCGTCCTCGCAAATCACCACCCAATCTTCTGATTCCAAAGATGAAGCTTGACGTGAACGATTTTTCTGTTCTTCTAAAAATGAATTGAACTCATCAATATTGACCTGTAAACCTTTCTCCTGAGCTAATAACTGTGTAAGATCGACGGGAAATCCGTAAGTATCGTATAACTCAAAAGCATCTTTTCCTGAAAGAATATCGTTAATGACTTTAAGACTTTCAAATTTAGCGATTCCCAAATCTAATGTTTTAAGAAAAGAATTTTCTTCTTCTTGAATGACTTTTTGAATAAACTCAAATTGAGAGTTGAGTTCCTCAAACTGACCACCCATACTTTGAACAAGAACATCAACCAGTTTATACATGAAAGGTTCTTTAACATCCAAAAAGGTAAAAGCATAACGAACAGCACGTCTTAAAATTCGTCTAATAACGTATCCAGCACCAGTATTTGATGGTAATTGACCATCGGCTATTGAAAAAGATACTGCTCTAAGATGATCAGCAATAACACGCATAGCAATATCATCTTTTTCATCTTTACCATAAATCTTATTTGAAAGCGATGCAATTTTTTGAATTAAAGGTTGAAAAATATCAGTATCGTAATTGGATTGTACACCTTGTAAAACCATACACAAACGCTCGAAACCCATACCCGTATCGACATGCGTTTGAGGTAATTTTTCTAAACTACCATCAGACTTACGATTGTATTGCATAAATACCAAATTCCAAACTTCAATGACTTGAGGATGATCAGCATTAACTAAGGTTTTACCATCAAATTTACTACGTTCTTCATCAGATCGAATATCTATGTGTATTTCTGAGCAAGGGCCACAAGGACCTAAATCACCCATCTCCCAAAAATTATCTTTTTTGTTGCCACCAATGATTCGACTACTGTCTATAAGAGTTGACCATATATCAAAAGCTTCATTATCTTTTTGAAGATTGTCCTCCTTGCTTCCTTCAAAAACAGAAACGTAAAGTCTATCTTTATCAATCTTATACACTTCAGTTAACAATTCCCATGCCCACTGGATAGCATCTTTTTTAAAGTAATCGCCAAAAGACCAATTTCCTAGCATCTCAAACATAGTATGATGATATGTATCATAACCGACTTCCTCCAAATCGTTATGCTTTCCAGAAACTCTCAAACATTTTTGAGTATCACAAACTCTCAAATTTTTTGGCTTAGTATTGCCCAAAAAATAATCCTTAAATTGATTCATACCAGCATTGGTAAACATAAGAGTAGGATCATCTTTAACTATTAAAGGTGCAGATGAAACAGTATGGTGACTTTTACTTTCAAAAAAGTCTAAAAATTGTTGACGAATAGCTATCGATTTCATTATTTCTCTATTTCAAATTCACACCCTTTTGTTAACAATAACCAGCGAGTAATCGTGTATTATTTGCGAATTAATTACTTTTGTGACAAATTTAGCTAAAATACCTTATGAAAAAGACAAAGTATTTTTATGACAAAAAAACACTTTCATTCAAAAAAATTGAAAAAAATTGGAAAACAAAATTCAAAAATATACTAGTTTTTCTATCTACAAGTAGCTTTTTTGGACTAATTATGGTTATTGTGGCTTTGAATTTATTTGACAGCCCAAAAGAAAAAATGCTTATTAGAGAGTTAGATAAATTAGTTCTTGAATTCGAACTGATGGACAAAGATTTGACTCAGCTTTCAGCAGTTTTGGAAAATATTAAAGATAGAGATGATAACATTTACCGTGTTATTTTCGAAGCAGATCCAATACCTAATTCTATACGTAAAGCAGGTATTGGCGGAACAAATAGATACAAAGATTTAGAAGGCTTTGATAACTCAAATTTACTAATATCAACCTCAAAAAAAATTGACCAAATTTCTAAGCAACTTTATATCCAATCCAAATCATTTGATGAAGTTATAGAAATGGCTTTAAAAAAATCTGAAATGATGGCATCTATTCCAGCTATTCAACCAGTTAAGAATAAAGAGTTAAAACGAATAGCATCAGGATACGGAAGAAGAATAGATCCTTATTATAAAAAACTTAAGTTTCACTACGGTGTGGATTTTTCAGCACCCAAAGGAACCCCCATTTACGCTACAGGAAACGGTAAAGTTGCTAAAGTACAGAAAAGTAGAAGAGGATTTGGCAATCATGTTATTATAAACCATGGCTTCGGATATGAATCTTTGTATGCACATATGACAAAATATACAGTCAGAAAAGGTCAAAAAGTAAAAAGAGGAGATATAATCGGGTACGTAGGGAGCAGCGGTAAATCTACTGCCCCACACCTTCATTATGAAGTACACAAAGATGGTAAAAAGATAAATCCAGCATATTATTTTCATAATGATCTATCCCCTTCAGAATTTGATAGAATGTTAGAGCTATCTTCTCAAGAAAATCAATCTTTTGACTGATGCCATATAAAGATAAACCAATTGAAAAATTATACTACTCCATTGGTGAAGTAGCACAATCACTTGATGTTAACGTTTCTCTAATTCGATTTTGGGAAAAGCAATTTAATATTTTAAAACCAAAAAAAAACAAAAAAGGTAATAGAATGTTTACTGCAGCTGATTTTGAAATTCTTAAGTTAATATATCATTTAGTCAAGGAAAGAGGATTTACATTAGAAGGTGCTAAAAATAAACTCATTGAAAATAAAGAAGATACAATTAATAACTTTGAAATTGTTTCAAGATTAAAAGAAATAAGAAGTTTTCTTGTAGAATTAAAAGAAGGACTTTAGATTATTTCTAAATAATTTACACTGACCCCATTTTTTTTAAATAAATAGTATACGGCGTCCCTTCCCCTATCTCCTAAGTCTAGTGAATACTCATTGACATACAATTGAATATGACTTTTCATTATATCAATATCCATCTCTTGAGCATGCTTTTTAACATAGTTTAGTGATTCTTTTGGGAACTCTAGTGCGAACTCTATAGAACGTCTTAACACCCTTTGTATTTTTATCTGTAACGAACTATCTAATAATTTTGAAACTACGATGCAACCCAAAGGTATAGGTAATTGCGTTTGTTCTTGCCAATATTCTCCTAAATCAATAACTTTTTCTAAGCACTTTTCATGATAAGTAAATCGATTTTCATGAATTATTAGACCTGCATCAACCTCACCATTCAATACAGAATCTTCTATTTCTGAAAACAACATTTCTTTGGTATTTATATTGTTTGGAAATGCCATCGAAAACAAACAGTTAGCTGTTGTATACTTTCCAGGAATAGCCACTAAGGATTGAGGATTAAAAGACTCAACCTTGTCTTTTTTAGCAATCAGTAAAGGGCCACATTTTTCACCCAAGGCAGAACCTGAACTTAGTAGAGCGTATTTTCTGTGAAGATGTAAAAAAGCATTGTAAGATATTTTTGTGACATCTGACTGACTGTCAAAAGACATTACATTCAAAGCTTCAACATCGTGTAACTGAACCTCAAATTCTAAACCTTCAGTATCCACCTTATGATGAATCATAGCATCAAACATAAAGGTATCATTAGGGCAGGGGGAATATGCAAGTTTTAATTTCATAATGTTGAAATAAATTTTTGTAGCTCTTTGTTCAAATTAGTAATAGCTTTGGTCATATCCCATTTGGACTTATTTCTTTTTTCTACGTGGTTGGAAATTGAACGAATTTGAACACAAGGTACATTAGATTCTTGACATGCTAGCATACAAGCAGCCCCTTCCATACTTTCCACTTGAGGATTCAATCTGTTTACAATTTTCATAATAGAGAACTCATTACCATGTACAGTATTTACTGTAATACCTCGCACCGATTTTAGCTGTGTTCTTTTTGGCATCAGAACTCGATTTTTTAACTTGAGATTCATTTCATCTGGTGTTAAAAATCGATTGCCATCTTGAGCACCTAACTCTGATAAAAAATCTTCATTCACCTCAACAACATCACCGAGTTGTAAAGACCTATTAAATGAACCAGCTACTCCAGCATTGATTACCAAATCATAGTGCTTAGATTTTAGTGCATTAGTCACAGAAATAGCAGTTGAAACCATACCCACACCACTAACGAGATGATTATCTAAAGTTATAATAAGCTCTTCTTTTGTGGCAGTAACAACTAATACATTCATAGTACAAAGATACCAATTCCTTTATGTAAAGGTCGTATATTTGCGAAGCTCAAAAAGATAATATGATTTATATAACTAGAAGAGAGCGATTTAACGCTGCACATATGCTCTGGAACTACAATTGGAGTAAGAAAAAAAATATTGAAGTTTTTGGAAAATGCGCCAATAAAAACTGGCACGGCCATAATTTCGAATTATTCGTTACAGTCAAAGGACAAATCAATACAAACACTGGTTTTGTAATAAACTTAAAGGATTTAGCTAAAATCATTAAAAAAAAGGTAATAGATAAAATAGATCACAAAAATCTTAATCTCGATGTCGATTTTATGAAAGATAAAATGGCATCCACTGAAGTTCTAGCTATAGCTATTTGGAAAGAATTAGAAGAAAACATTATGCAGTTAGGAGCCACATTGTATTGCATCAAGGTTCAAGAAACAGAAAATAACTTTGTTGAATATTTTGGAAAATAAGAAATGGGACTTTACAAAAAAAAAGAAGAATACAAAAGCAAAAATATAGAATCGCTAAAAGAACATTATTCTAAAGTTTTAAAATTGATAGGTGAAGACCCCTCAAGAGAAGGCTTGATAAAAACTCCTGAGAGAGTAGCTAAATCTATGCAATTTCTTACCCAGGGATACGAAATGAATGTAACAGAAATAATACAATCTGCTATGTTTTCCGAGGATTACAGCCAAATGGTTCTTGTTAAAGAAATTGAATTTTACTCATTGTGCGAACACCACCTTCTTCCTTTTTTTGGGAAAGCCCACATAGCTTATATTCCTGATGGATATATTGTAGGTTTAAGTAAATTGCCAAGAGTCGTGGATGCCTTTTCAAGAAGACTACAAGTACAAGAACGATTAACCAATGAAATAAGAGATTGTATTCAAAACACCCTTAAACCTAAAGGGGTAGCACTAGTGATTGAAGCACGTCATTTGTGTATGCAAATGAGAGGGGTTGAAAAACAAAGCTCACTCACTACTACATCAGCATTTTCTGGTGCTTTTCTTGAAAGCGAAAAGACAAGGTTAGAATTTATGAATTTAATACGTTAAAAATAATATTATGAAAGCATATGTTTTCCCTGGTCAAGGGGCACAATTTACAGGTATGGGCAAGGATTTATTTGACAACTCTGAACTAGCGAAAAGTCTTTTTAAACGAGCAAATGATAGTTTAGGATTTGATATTACTCGTATTATGTTTGAAGGTGAAAAAGAAGAACTTACCCAAACAAAAGTTACCCAACCAGCTATCTTTTTACACTCTGTTATACTTGCTAAAGTATTAGCAAGTCAATTCAAAGCCGATATGGTTGCCGGACATTCCTTAGGCGAATTCTCTGCTCTTGTTGCTGCCAACTACATGACTTTTGATGATGGACTAAAATTAGTCTATAATCGCGCCCTAGCTATGCAAAAAGCTTGCGAGCAAAACCCATCTACAATGGCGGCAATTTTAGGACTTGAAGATGAAATCGTAGAAGAGGTATGCCAAAACATTAATGGAGTGGTGGTTCCTGCTAACTATAACTGTCCTGGTCAATTAGTAATTTCAGGATCAAATGAAGCAATTGCAGAGGCTTGCCAACAATTAACGGATGTTGGTGCAAGAAGAGCATTACAACTGCCTGTTGGAGGTGCATTCCATTCTCCACTTATGGAACCTGCTCAAATTGAATTAGCAGAAGCTATTGAATGCACACCATTTAAAGAAGGTGACTGCCCAATTTATCAAAATGTTACTGCTAAAGCAGAGACTAATCCTGAAAAAATAAAAAGCAATTTGATAAAACAATTGACAGCTTCTGTTAAATGGACTCAGACTATGAAGCATATGCAAGAAGATGGATTAACTTCTGTAATTGAAGTTGGTCCAGGAAAAGTATTGCAAGGTTTATTTAAAAAGATTGATAGAACTTTAGAGACTAAAAGCGCCCAAATACTATAGCATTTGATTTTTAAGAGTTTCACGATTTACTAACATATGCCAATGTTTATTAGTAAAGCACTTAGAATATAAAGAGGATTGATGAAGATTATGACAATCAGTAGCGACATAATCAACCATATTGTTTTCAATTAATTTTTCAGCCATTGCTTTGGCTGGTGGTCCATAATACCCAAGCAGAGAAAGTAAATTCAATTGAAGACATAAAGAACGTGTTTTATAGCTTTGTAAATCTTCAAAAGTCATAAAACCATAGCGTTCTGGATGTGCCAAAATAAGCTTGTAACCAGCCAGTTGTAATTTGAAAATAATATCTCCAAAATTTGGAGGAGCAGAAATAAATGATGTTTCTATTAACAAATGATTATCTCCAATTGTCAAAAATTTATCGCCAGAATCGACTTTGGACTCAAAATCATAATCAATGTAGTACTCTGCTGCTGCTGATATCTCAACATCAATAGATTGTTTTTTTAACTCATTTTGCAAATCTTTCAATCCACTCAAAATAATGTCTGGCGTATTTCTATAAAAATCCTGCATTATGTGAGGGGTCGTCATAAATTTCTTGAACCCTAAAGATTGTAAATTCTTAATAATTTGAACTGAAGTTTCTAAATCAGGTGAACCATCGTCAATACCCGGAATCAGGTGAGAATGCATATCGCAAACTAATGAATCAAAATTTATAGGTTCAATATTTTTATCATTTCTTTTAAAAAATGAAAACATTATTGGTATTGGTTTTGATAGTAGTTTTGGTATTCTCCAGAGGTAACATTATCTAGCCAATCTTTATTATTAAGATACCAATCGATTGTTTTTTCAAGTCCTTCAGCAAATTGCAAAGAAGGCTCCCATCCTAGTTCGGTTTTGATTTTTGTGGCATCAATAGCATATCGCTTATCATGTCCAGGTCTATCTTTAACAAAAGTGATTAGCTGTTCAGAACTACCCTGCTCTCTTCCTAACTTTTCATCCATTATACCACAAAGTAGTTTGATCAAATCAATATTAGTCCACTCGTTAAATCCACCAATATTATATGTATCACCTATTTTACCATTTTTGAAAACTGTATCAATTGCTTTTGCGTGATCAACAACATATAACCAATCTCTAGTAAATAAACCATCTCCATATACTGGCAAAGATTTATTATTTCTTATATTATTAATAAACAGTGGAATTAACTTTTCAGGGAATTGATTTTCACCATAATTGTTGGAGCAATTTGAGATGACAAATGGTAAACCATAGGTGTTGCCATAAGCTCTAACAAAGTGATCAGAACTAGCTTTGGATGATGAATATGGAGACTGTGGGTCATAAGGCGTTGTTTCTAAAAAGAAGCCTTCAGCTCCTAAAGAACCATATACCTCATCTGTTGATACATGATAAAATAATTTACCATTGAAATTGTCACTCCAATAATTTTTGGCTGAATTTAGTAGGTTAAAAGTCCCTACAACATTGGTTTGAATGAACTCTAAGGGATTAGAAATAGAGCGATCTACATGAGATTCAGCGGCTAGATGAATAACACTATCAAATTGATACTTTTTAAACAAATCGTTGATAAAGTTAGAATCAACTATATCTCCTTTGACAAAATTATAATTTGATTTTTGCTCAACGTCCTTTAGATTTTCAAGATTTCCCGCATAAGTCAGTTTATCTAAATTAACAATTTGAGTATCAGGATATTTGTTTACAAACAGCCTTACTACATGAGAACCAATAAATCCTGCACCACCTGTAATTAGAATTGTTTTCATTACACAAAAATTTATCTTAACAAATGTAATTAATAAATCTATCAAATCTTAATTAGAAATTGTTTTGATAATAATTAAATTAGCATAAAATTATTTAAATGAGGTTATCATTCGCATTACTAACACTATTTATTGCTATTAATATATATGCTCAAAGTGATAAAACTAAAAGTAAGATAATTTTTATTGCACCTATATATGAATTGCAATTTCCTCTAGCAGATATGAAAACTGACTTTGGTATAAACTCTAATTTAGGTTTAGAACTTTCCTTGATAAATGACAATAATATCTATTTATCAATGAGTGGTTCTTTTTTGTTTGGTAGCCGTGTAAAAGACACTACTATTCTTGACCATTTAATGGATAATAATTATAACATCATTGACAATAACGGTCAAATAGCAGAAATACTGCTTAATCAAAGAGGTTTTAATACTAGTCTAAAACTAGGTTATCTATACCCAATTATTCACGAAAATTCTGGACTATTAGCTTATGGCAGCATCGGATTTCACCAACATAAAATACATATTGATGTCAAAAACTCTGCTGTTCCTCAATTGAGTACTGAACATAAAAAAATGTACGACCAATTAGCTAGTGGACTGAGCACATCAGCATTTATGGGCTATTTTAGTATCAGTAAAAGAAGTGGAATACATTTTTATGCTGGCATGGAATTGATGAGAGCTTTTTCATACAATCAAAGAAGTTACAATCACCTTGTCGGCGGCCCAATAGAAAAAATGCGAAACGATTCATTTTTAGGTTTTAAATTTGGATGGATAGTGCCTATTAGTAAGCGTTCAACAAAGGAGTTCTATTATTTTTAATAGATGAATATAATTTATCAAATAATCATTCGACTTTATGGGGCAATTATTTATGTAGCCAGTCCCTTTTCATTAAAAGCTAGGCTATGGCTAAATGGTAGAAAAAATTTAGAGGATTGTTTACCAAATGGTACAAAACATAATGTTATTTGGTTTCATTGTGCTTCATTAGGCGAATATATGCAAGCCAAACCTCTTATTAAGGCTCTAAAAGAAAGTCATAAAGAACATAAAATTTTACTAACATTTTTCTCTCCTTCTGGCTATTTAAATTCTGGAAAAAATGAATATGTAGATTACAAAGCTTATTTGCCATTAGATACTCCAGCAAATGCTCATAGCTTTATAGAAAGAACAAAACCAAAAATTGCCCTTTTTATAAAATCAGAACTGTGGCCTAACTTTTTCAAAAAAATGCATCAAAATACAATTCCAACATATATAGTTTCGGCTATTTTTAAGCCCCAAAACTATCTTTTTAAATTTTATGGGAAATGGCACCTTAGAATACTAAAAGGCGTTAGTCATTTCTTTGTTCAAAATAATGAATCCAAAACTCTACTGAATAAGAAAGGAATTCATAAAGTTACAGTAAGCGGAGACAACAGGTACGATAAAGTATTTGAAGATAGTATTCAATCAAAAGAAATTCCTTACATCAAATCATTTAAAGGTAATCGCCACCTAATAATTGCTGGAAGCACCTATAAAATTGATAGTAAAATGCTGATAAACATTAGTAATAGGATGCCAAAAGTAAAATTTATTTTAGCTCCTCATGATATAAAACTTTGCGATGATTTAAAAAAATATGGTTTATTATACAGTCAAGCTAATAATGACAATATCAAAAATCACTCAATATTAATCATAGATAATATTGGGATTTTATCACAATTATACCAATACGCAAATCTAAGTTACATTGGAGGAGGCTTTGGTGAGGGATTACACAATATTCTTGAAGCAATAGCCTTTGGCTCATATGTACTTTTTGGTCCTAAATTCCATAATTACGAAGAAGCAAAAGAAGTTATTAAAAAAGGTATTGGTCAAAGTATCAAGAATGAAGATGACTTAGAGAAAGTCATTAAACAACTTATTGAGAATAAACATAATAAAAATGACGCCTTAGACTTTATTTCAGATAGAAAAGGTGCTAACAAAATTATAATTGAATACATAAATAAAATTATTTAAACTTGTATATTTGAGTTGAGATGAAGACTTTACTATTTTTTTTACAATTATTTTACTTTTTTAGTGTATATGCTCAAACAAATAATCATGAATTAGTATCGACCTCTGGCTCAACTTTTAAAAATAATAATTATGTTATTGATTATTCAATTGGTGAAGTTATGATTGAAAGCTTTAATGAAAAAATTATTATGACTCAAGGCTTTCATCAAAATACAATTATAATTTTTAATAATATTGATGAAATTTATCCAAAAATAAAAGTTTATCCCAATCCTACTAAATCCTTTTTTACATTAGAACTTAATCAACGTTTATCAGTAAATTCTGTTTTAACTGATAAAAACGGTAAAGTAATTTTTAAGAACTACATAAGTGATGATATTAAAAAAACATTTGATATTACAATGTTAACACAAGGGATATATTTCTTTACTGTAACAGATAACAATCAAAATATATCATCATTTAAAATAATTAAATTATAGATATGAAAAAAAAAATTATCCTATTTATTTGTAATTTGATGATTTTATCATCAGCTTTTGCACAATCACCACAATCATTTTCTTATCAAACAGTTTTAAGAGATATAAACTATAACATTTTACCCAATGAAAATTTAGATATAAGGATATCAATTTTAAAAGATAATCCTCAAGGTCCAATAGCATATCAAGAAAATCATTTTGTTACTACTTCACAAATTGGATTAGTAAATTTAAGTATTGGAGAAGGAAATATTTTATCAGGTATTTTTTCTGAAATTGATTGGGCTAATCATACATTTTTTATAGAAGTGGCGGTTGATTTTGATAATAATAATAATTTCACTGTAATGGGTAGTTCACAATTAAGAAGTGTTCCTTTTGCGCTATACGCTTTAAATTCTGGAAATAACTCACAAGGACCACAAGGAATACAAGGAGAAACAGGACCACAAGGAATACAAGGAGAAACAGGACCACAAGGAATACAAGGAGAAATAGGACCACAAGGAATACAAGGAGAAACAGGACCACAAGGAATACAAGGAGAAACA
>CAJWWC010000017.1 GCA_913048435.1 uncultured Flavobacteriales bacterium
CACAACCAGCTGCATTAATCAGAGTATCTGTTGCTGTATTGTTTGATGAAGTATATGTTATTCCATCAATCCAAGTAAAACTATCACAATGAACTTGTGTATCAGTCCCAAAGTTTGAAGCGTTGATAGTAAGGTTTAAAAAAGCCACACTATCACAGCCATTGACTGTAGTTAATTGACAAGAAAGATTGGGTATATCTGTAATGTATGTGGATCCATTCAATGAGCCATGATTACCATTTCCGCTCAAATCAATTGCCGTGTCTCCTTGTTCTTCTTCAAAGTTCCAATAGCCAACTAGGCCTTCTTCATTTCCTGCTGGAGGACAAAAAACATAGTCTTGTATTTTTTGTTCTGTTAAAACATTTTCCCAAATGTGTATTCTGTCTAAATATCCATTGAAATGACAGTCAATTCCATTGCCATAACAATTAGATTGATCGTGCCATCCGATATTTAATTTTCCAGATGATCCCCCATTTGGATCATTTATATAATTAGATGTTTGTTCTAAAATTCCATCAACATAAAATTTAATTTCTTTGGTTTCAATATTTCTTGTTACAACAACATTGTACCAAGTATTAGTTGAAAAACTAAAATCTAACTCTACAAATTCATTAATACCATCATCATATTCGTGTAAATAATTTAATTTGTTTTCTGTGTTTATTTCTAAAAAATAAAGTGCGTTGGTTTCATTAGAATCTCCCCATGAAGAGTGGGTTATTACATTTTGCCAGTATCCCTGAAATTCTTGAAAATTAATATCAAAGGAAATAGAAATGTTGGTGTTTATGGATAAACTATTTGAGGAGTTAAAGTCAACAACATCATCAACTCCATCAAAACTCATTGAGAATTCATTATTGTTTTGTTCTGAATATTCGTAGATGCCGCTTTCATTATAAACTTCTCCATTCCATTCATAACTATCACAAGCAATAACAGTATCATTAGAATTAGTTGGATAATTGATAGTTAAATATATAGTTGCTACTGAATCACAACCAAAACTATTATCAGTATTAAAAGTATAAACACCACTTTCAAAGTATAACTCTCCATTCCATTCATACAATTCGCAAGCTGTTACATCTTCAGAGGAAGATGAGCTATTATTGATGGTTAAATATAATGAATCGATATTTGTACAACCAGACTCATTAATAGACTCGAAAGTGTAAACTCCACTCTCGCTATACATCTCTCCATTCCACTCATAGCTATCGCATGCTGTTACATCTTCAAATGAAGATGAACTATTATTGATGGTTAAATTTAATGTAACTACTGAGTCACAACCATAATCGTTATCTAAAGTAAAAGTTGCTGTGTTGTTCGAGCTAGTGTATGTATTTCCATCTATCCAAGTGTAGCTATCACAATGATTTTGAATATCAACGCTAGAATTTGAATTAAATATCGTAAGATCAAGTGTGACAATTGAGTCACATCCTAAGCTATTTGGAATAGTATGAGTTATTGTACTGTCAGAAAATATGTATGTATTTCCATCTATCCAGGTATAGCTATCACAATGATTTTGAACATCAACGCCTGAGGTTGAGTTTAATATTGTTAAATTTAATGTAACTACTGAGTCACAGCCCACTTCGTTAACTAGAGTATAAGTTGCTGTGCTGTTAGAGCTGGTGTAAGTGTTTCCATCTATCCAAGTGTATGAGTTACAGGAAGTTATACTATCTGCTCCTTCACTGGGGTAAATACAGTTTCCATCATCAATAGTCGCTTCTAGATTAAAATTACAAGCTGATATATCTGTACAGCCTGTAACTGTTGCCATAGATCCAAAACTTCTGATAGGAATCGTTCCAAAAAAATCAGTAGATTTCCAGTTTGCTTCCCAAACATTATTGTGACAATTTAATCTCCATGCTGTTTCTGAATCTACCTCGGATGATGTTATATGATCATGATATCCATTTTGAGCTGTTTCAAAATATGTGGTGAATCCATTATTCCAAAATACATTTCTTATTTCCTGCAATTCATCTTTTGATGGCATATACCAATCATCATAACCCTCGTGTGACAAACTATCTATTATGTTTGCAAATGTTACTTCGTTCGTACATCCTTCGACTATGTTTGATGTATTTGAAGCGCCTGTGCCAATTTCTGTACCAACAGCATTTACAGTAATCCCTTCACATCCCCATGTTGCATTCAATTGTAGAATATTTGCTGTTTTCAAAGCAACTAAACCTCCAGTATTTGTTGAATTCATGTAAAAAACAACTCCTCCTTCGATTTCATCACCAATTGACTGACTGTAAATATTTAGTGGAAAAATTATAAAAGATAATAAAGAAAGTAAATAAATAATATTTTTCATGATCAAATGTATTATCGGCTAAATTATATAAAAAAAAGAAATAAGTGTATCTAATGATAATTTAGCAAATTCTCTATTTTAAAAAAAAAAAGCGGAATACTATCAGAAGATGATAAATACTCCGCTTGGGTGGTGCTACCAGGAATCGAACCGGGGACACAAGGATTTTCAGTCCTTTGCTCTACCAACTGAGCTATAGCACCATTTATAGGCTTGCAAATGTATAAAAAAATCTATTCCATTAAATAATTTTCTCTTGCATTTGATTTATTAACTTTGGTGTGATTTTATTATGAAAAAAATAACAATAGACGAAGGCAATACTTCTGTCAAACTGGCTGTATTTGAAGGCCCTCAATTGGTGTTCAAAGAAAATTATGTTACCCTAAATCGTGTTGAAGCATTATGTAAAGAATGTGATAGGTTAATCATTTCATCTGTTAAATCAAATACTATTTTTGACTCTTTCTTAAATAATGAGTTTGCAATTATTTTAAATTCTTCAACACCAATTCCCATTACTAATAAATATGATAAAGTAAATATAGGTGCTGATAGGATAGCATTAGCAATAGGAGCTGCTGAGACATTTCCCAACGCAGATGTTTTAGTTATTGATGCTGGAACCTGCATTACCTTTGATTTCATCAATTCCAAAAAAGAATATTTAGGTGGTAGTATATCACCAGGAATTAATATGAGATATAATGCCTTACACAAATACACAAGTAAATTGCCTCTTTTGGAAGGTGTTGAAGATATAAAACTAATTGGTAAAAATACAGAAAATTCAATTCATTCAGGAATTATTAATGGGGTTCGCTCTGAATTAGATGGGATTATTGAAAGATACACCAAAATTTTTCCAAATCTTAAAGTCATTGTTACAGGGGGTGATATTAAATTCTTTGATAAGGCCTTAAAAAATAGCATATTTGCAAACCCAAATCTGTTAATGGAAGGATTAAATAAAATTTTAGACTATAATGAATCATATTTTTAGAGTTTTAACTTTTGTCTTTTTTAGTGTCTCATTAATTGCGCAAAACGAGTCAAACTCTCCTTATTCACGTTTTGGTCTTGGTGAATTACAAAATTTTTCTTCGGCCACCCAATCCGCAATGGGTGGTGTGGGAATAGCAAGTTACGATCCTTTATCAATTAACATAAATAATCCGTCTTCTTACTCTTCTGTTTTTTCGCAGCGTTTCACAATGCAAACTGGAGCAATTCATACAACCAAACTTTTACAAACTAATACACAAAATCAATTTGTTAATTCCACAAACTTTAATTATTTAATGTTTGCATTTCCATTAACAAAGTTTTGGGGAACCAGTTTTGGTTTATTACCCTTTTCCGAAATGTCTTACTCATTCTCTGATGTTAGTGATAACCCTTCTGCAAATCTTTTGTTTGAAGGGGATGGAGGTTTAACTAGAGTATATTTTGGTAATGCTATAAACTTGAATAAAAATTTATCGATTGGAGCAAACTTAAATTATTTATTTGGTAATCTTAACTCAACTAGAAAGGTTTTTTTTAATGATGTCAGCATTCTAAACACAAAAATTAATGATGATATTAATTTAAATGGACTTTATATAGATGCAGGTATAATTTATAGAACTAAACTTGGTAAATGGAATTCAATAGTTGGTATAACATTTGATAATGGAAGCGAAATTTCTGCTGAGAAAAAATCCTTGATTGAAACATTTAGAAGCGGGGGAGAATTTGAATTACCCGAAGACACGATTAGTTTTGAAAAACAACCTGAAGGAATATTAGAATTACCTTCATCGATAGGTTTTGGTTTTGCTCTTAACAATGACAATTGGAAGATATTAGTTGATTATAAAAATGTTAATTGGGAAGAATATCGACTGTTGGAGGAAAGAGATAATTTGAAAAATAGCTCAAGATTTGGATTGGGTTTTGAGTTTATTCCAGACAAAAAATCAATAAATAAATACTATAAGATGATTCGTTATCGTTTTGGATTATATAATCACAAAACTTATTTGAGTTTAAAAAACAATCAACTTGATGAAAAAGCTGTAACATTAGGAGTTGGTTTACCACTTAAAAGAAGTGGATCTTTACTTAATTTATCTGCTGAGGTTGGGCAAATGGGAACTACGGATGAAGGTTTAATTCAAGAAACTTTTGCTCGATTTAAGATTGGATTTATTTTTAGTGAAACTTGGTTTGTGAAAAGAAAATACAACTAACTATGAAAAAATTATTTTTTTTAATTGGAATACTATCATCAGTTACAATTAGTGCTGTAACTTTGAAAGACAATAAGTTTGGTAATGATAGTATTGAATGCGTCAAAAACATATCTTTATTTAGAGAATATATCAAGCAAAAAAATTACGATGATGCTTTATCTAACTGGAGAAAAGCCTATCAGCTTTGTCCTAAAGCCACTAAAAATATTTACATAGATGGAGCTAAACTTTATAAATATTTAATTAGCAAAAATAAAGATTCTGAAGAATTACAAAAAGCATACTTGGATTCTTTGGAAAGTTTATATGATACCAGGATTGTAAATTTTGGTAAAGAAAATTATGTACTTGGCTTAAAAGGATCAGACATGCTTAGATACTCTTTTTGTGATTTGGAGAGGGCTTTTTCTTACTTAAAACAATCAGTTGAATCAGAACAGACTAAATCTAAGGCCACAGCTCTTTTTTCATATTTTAAAGCTGCTACAGATAAATATAAATCTAATACTTTTGATAAGGACCAAGTCTTAGAAGTTTATGCTGTTGTAACTGATTATCTTGATGTTAACATTACAAAAGATTCAAAAAGTAAAAAGTTTTATATTAAAGCTGCTGAGAATGTAGAAAAATTATTTGTTCCGTTCGCTACCTGTGATGACCTTATATCTATGTTCGATGCTAAATATCAAGAAACCCCAAACGATATAAATTTGCTAAAACGAATAGTAAAGGTTTTAGACAAAAAAGATTGTACAGGTGCTGATGTATATTACTCAGCGGCAAAACAATTACATGAATTAGAACCTTCAGCACTCTCAGCATTCAATATGGGTAACCTTTCTATCAAGAAAAATAAAACCTCCAATGCCATAGCTTTTTTCAACCAAGCTTTAGAGCTAACAGACACTAATGATGATAAAGCAAATAGTTTTTATGGTTTATCTGCAGCTTATCTCAAGTCGGGTAACAACTCTTTAGCCAGAAACTATGCATTTAAAGCATTAGAGATAAGTCCAAAGTGGGGAAAGTCTATGCTTTTGATTGGTGATATTTATGCTGCATCTGCTAAAGAATGTGGAAGTAACTCCTTTGAGTCTGCTATGCTATATTCTTTGGCTATTGACAAATTCATTTCAGCAAAAAACATGGATAGTTCAGTAGAAGATATCGCCAATAAAAAGATTGCTACTTATTCTAATTATCTACCTAACAATGAAGATGCATTTTTTAATGGATATAAAGAAGGTGATTCATATAACGTAGGTTGTTGGATTAACGAATCAACTAAAGTTAGAATTAAATAATTTTTTGAGAAATTGTTGTCAAACAAATTACTAAAAAAAATATTTTTTGGATTTTTATTTATTGCAATGTCGTGTTCAAATGACTTGGAAAAAATTCATGAAATATCCATCCAAAACCAGGCTACTTTTCCTGTTGAAACAATAAAAGATTTTCAGATTATTTATAGTGATTCTTCTTACGTCAGAGTCTTAATAAATGCTAATTTAATGAATAGGTATGCTGATGAAAAAAAATACATAGAATTTAAGGATGGACTGAAGGTGCAATTTTTTGATTTTAATGGCAAAAAAGAATCTGAACTTAAATCTAGGTTTGCCATCATTGACGATGAAAGTGATATATTATCAGCTGAACAAAATGTGGTTTTACTAAATAATAAAGGTGATATATTAGAAACTGAAAAACTACATTGGAATCGTCAAACAGAAAAAATATACACTGATGAATTTATTAAAATTATTACTGAAAGTGACACTATATATGGGAAAGGTTTAGTTTCTGACCAGAATTTTTCTAAGTATACAATCAAAAACATTAAAGGAAGTATGGTATTTGATACATCTTATGAGTAATTGGACAATTATACTTGTTTCAATTTTACTTTCAGCTTTTTTTTCTGGAATGGAAATTGCTTACATTTCTTCAAATAAATTAAAGCTTGAAATTGACAAGCAATCTAGTTCTCATTTTGCCCGCGTTCTGCGACGAATATTTCGATATCCATTACACTATATTACTACCATACTAATTGGTAATAATATTTGCTTAGTCATTTATGCGGTAACCATGGCAAAAATTTTGGAGCCTCTGATTCTTGAGTGGTCTAATTCTGTGTTAATTATTTTTTTTGTTAAAATTCTTTTATCAACATTAATTATACTGGTAACTGCAGAATTTTTGCCCAAGGTTTTTTTTAGGCTAAATTCTAATCTTCTTTTGAAAACTTTAATATATCCTCTAACCTTTTTTTATTATTTACTTAAACCATTAGTAATTATTACTCTTTTTTTATCTAAAAGAGTACTTAAGTTATTTGGTCTTGATTTTGTAGAATATTCTCCAGTTTTTGATAAACTCGATTTGGAAGAGTATGTCAAGCTTAGAAGAAATGAGGTAGAGCATAGACACCAAGATGTTGAGGTTCAAATTTTTCAAAATGCTTTAGATTTTTCAAATGTAAAAGTAAGAGAGTGTATGCTGCCTCGTACTGAAATTATTGCTGTTGATTTTAATAGTTCAATTGATGATTTACTTAAGATCTTTATCGATACAAAACTTTCAAAAGTACTTGTTTACAGACAAAATATTGACAATATTTTGGGATATGTTCATTCAAGTGAAATATTCAAATCTCCAAAAAACATTAAATCAATTCTTTTACCCATTTCACACGTTCCTGGCTATATGATGGCAAACGATATGCTTCAATTATTTATTAAAGAACAAAAAAAGATTGCAATTGTAATTGATGAATTTGGAGGTACTTCCGGAATGGTAACAATTGAAGATTTGTTCGAAGAAATTCTTGGAGAAATCGATGATGAATTTGATGTGTACAAGGATTTGGAAATAAGAATTAACGACAATAACTTTACTTTTTCTGCACGTCTAGAGATAGATTATTTAAATGAAAAATATAATTTAAAATTACCTTCATCAGATGAATATGAAACCTTAGGGGGGTTATTAATTAATATGTTAGAAGATATTCCTGAAAAAAATAAAGAGATAAACGTTGGTGAATACACAATAGTTGTAAGGGAGGTATCACAAACCAAAATACAGTCTGTATCATTATACAAAACACTTTGATTATATTATTTTATATCTCATTTAACATTTGTATATTCGTCGTCTTGAAAAAAATACATCGATGGTAAAATTAGAAAATATCAGAAATCGTTCAGGTTTGTTATTAGTTGTGATAGGCTTTGCTATGTTAGCTTTCATTCTAACAGATTTAATGTCATCCAGTAATGGGGCTGTTTCAAATGATTTAGTACTTGGTGAAGTCGGTGATGAAGAAATTGATTATCAATTTTTTGAACAGAGGGTTCAGCAATCGTTCGATGCCCAAAAATCTTCTAATCCACAAGTAAATATCGATCAGGTCAGAAACTCTGTTTGGAATCAAGTTGTTAGAGAAACTATTTTAAACAATCAATTTAATTCTCTTGGACTTTTAGTTAGCTCCAGTGAATTATTTGATATGGTTCAAGGTAACAACCCTTACCCAACTGTGAAACAATCTTTTACAAATCCTGAGACAGGTGAATTCGATAGAAAAAGGTTATTACAGTTTTTAAAAGAAGATATAAATAATGACGAAACAGGCCAAGCTATGCAGCAGTGGCTAAATTTTGAAGAGGCTATTCGTAAAGAAAGACAAAACAATAAATATAATGCACTAGTAGGCAAAGGTCTTTCAGTATCAGACTGGGAAGGTCGTCAAATTAAAAAAAATCAAGATGAAATACGTAATGTGTCTTATGTTCAAATTCCTTTGCAAACTATTCCTGATAGTTTGGTTTCAATTTCAGACTCTGATATAAAATCTTACATTAAAGCAAATAGCACAAAATATCAGCAAATATCCTCCAGAACAATTGAATATGTTGTCTTTAATGTGAACCCCTCAGAAGATGACAAACAATACGCGCAAAATTGGATTAGTGATATAAAATCAGAGTTTGCTAAAGTGGACGATGATGAATTATTTATCAGAAAAAATTCTGACATTTTTAATCCATTTGTGTTTGTCTCTTCCGAAGATATTTCTGAAAATACTAGTTCGTTGATGTCTAGTGCAGTTGGAACGATTGTTGGACCTTTTAAACACAACCAAAATACTTTAAGATTAGCTAAACTCACTGATAAGGAACTTAGGCCTGATTCTGTTGAGGCAAGACATATTTTACTTTCAACATCAAATGCTGAAATTTTAATTGATAGTTTAAAAAATGTAATTGAAAACGGACAGTCTTTTACATCTTTAGCTGAACGATTCTCAGAAGATAAAGGCTCTGCAAAAAATGGAGGTAATCTGGGTTGGTTTACTGAGGGAATGATGGTAAAAGAGTTTAATGATGCTTGTTTTAGCACTAAAAAGGGTGAATTAGTCATTGTTAATACTCAGTTTGGAACACATTTAATTGAAATACTAGATAATTCCAAGCTCTCGACAAAATATAAAATAGCTTATTTAGACAGACAAATAACTTACAGTAATTCAACGTATCAAAATATATTTGCAAATGCTGGTAAATTTGCTGCAGAAAATACTAACTATGAACAATTTGATGCTTCTACTTCTAATGAAAACTTATCTAAAAGAGTAGCTGACGAATTACTTGAAACGACCGTTAGTATTCCAGGTCTAGAAAACCCAAGAGAATTGGTTAGATGGGCATATAAATCAGAAGTTGGTAACGTTTCTGATGTTTTTGAGTTTGGTAATAAGATTGTTGTTGCTGTACTAACATCCATTAAAAAAGAAGGCCTGCAAGATATAGACGATGTAAGATTAGAAGTTGAAAATCTAGTACGTGATCAAAAGAAATCAGAAAAGTTATTAGAAGAATTCTCTAATTATTCAACATTAGACGAAATATCTACAAACTATGGTTACAATATCAAAACAGTTGAAGGAATAAATTTTTCTAGTTCACAAGTTCCAACGCTAGGTGATCAGCCTGCATTTGTTGGCGCTTCTTTTGCAATTGAAGAGGGGCAGACCACCAGAGCATTTTTAAGTAATAAAGATGTATATATTGTAAAAGTTGATAAAGTTATAGCTGGGCCTGAAAATCCAGACTTTTCTGTTTCTAAAAATTCATTAATAAATAATCTTAAAGGTCGTGCATCATATCAAGTCTACCAATCACTTGTTGATCTATTTGATGTTAAAGATAATAGAATAAAATTTTATTAATTTTATAAAAACTAAACTTATAAATCAACTGATCTTATTTATCTTAGAACTTGAAGTCTGTAGGAATCTAGGTTTAGAAAAATAAATAATAGTATTGTAAATCCCCATAAAGAAGAACCTCCATAGCTAATGAAGGGTAGCGGGATACCTATTACTGGAGCTAGTCCAATAGTCATTGCTATATTCACTGAAATATGAAAAAAAAATATGCTTATTACACCATAGCCATACACTTTGCTAAATACAGACCGTTGTCGTTCGGCTAAGTAAAGCAAACGTAAAAGAAATGCTAAATATAATAATAGTAATAATGTACTTCCTATAAATCCCCATTCCTCTCCAATTGTACAAAAAATAAAGTCTGTGCTTTGTTCAGGAACAAAATTGAATTTTGTTTGTGTACCATTTAAATATCCTTTACCACTAAAACCTCCTGAACCTATTGCTATCATTGATTGATTAACATTGTATCCAGAGCCATGTGGGTCGCTTTCTTGTCCTAGCAATACTTTAATTCTTGAGACATGATGAGGTTCTAAAACACGTTCAAATGCATAATCTACAGAAAAAATAAATCCAATACAAATTGTAAGTATTGATGAAATAATTAGTAGCTCACGTATCTTTCTACTTGATATCATGAAAAAGAAAATGGCTAAAATTGATAAAATAACTATCAAAACAATCTTGGAGACAATGATTGATGTCACAAATAAAATAGTAGTTACTATACCTATTATAAGTAAAGTAGCAGGTAATCCAAAGCGATATAGTACTAAAATGAATGTCGAGTAAACAAGCGCCGAACCGGTGTCATTTTGTAAAACAATGAAGATTACCGGAAGAAGAATTAAGGCTGTTACTATAATTTTATTTTTTGATTTTTCTAAGGTCACATTTAGTCCACTTAAAAATTTAGCAACTGCTAGACAACAAGCTACTTTAGAAAATTCAGCGGGTTGAATTCGCATAAATCCTAAGTCAAACCAGGACTTAGCACCATTTACTTCTATTCCAAATATCAAAACTGCTAGCAGGCTCATTACAGAAAGGACATAAATAGGATAGGCAAAACCTTCAAAAAATTTCCAATTAAAGAACAAAATAAAAATAGCAATAAGAAAAGCTATCGATATCCAAATCAATTGACGTCCATACTTTTGACTGAAATCTATAATCTCATGCTTTTCATTAAACAATGCTGCATAAATATTTAACCAGCCTGTAATTACTAACACAGCATACATAAGTGCAGTCCACCAATCAACTTTATCAAATATGTGATTTTTAAAACGCATTAATATTCAATTACTCCTTCAACAATTTTTTTTTCTAAAAAATCTCTACTAATAGTATCGTTAAGGTATTTTTCTATCATTAAACTAGCTATAGGTACTGCCCAGGTGGAACCCCACCCTCCATTTTCAATATAAACAGCTAGAGCAATTTTAGGATTATTTTTTGGGGCAAATCCAACAAATATAGAATGATCTTCACCATGTGGATTTTGTGCTGTTCCTGTCTTACCGCAAACTGATATATTTTCTATTTTAGCGATGTTAGACGTTCCTAATTCTTCGTCTTCAACAACTTCTTGCATCCCTTTTATTACAATTTCGAATAAGGATGAATCTATCATAGTACTAATAGGCCTAGTAAATCTGTGCTCTATACTGTCATTTTCAATTCCTTTAACGATATGTGGTGTGAAGTAATATCCTCTGTTAGCAATTGCTGCCGTCATATTTGCCATTTGTATGGGAGTGGTAAGCAACGCGTCTTGACCTATAGAAAGAGATAAATTAGTAAGGGATTTCCAACGATTTTTTCCATAAATCCTATCGTAAAAATTTGATGTAGGCACAAATCCTTTTTGACCTGTTGGCAAGTCATTATTTAGCCAATTCCCTAATCCGAAACTAGTGACATAGTTTCGCCATGTCTCATAGCCATCATATGTGTTTGAGTATTTTTCAATAATGGACCTGTAGACATTACAGAAATAGGCATTACATGAATTTGAAATGGATTCAAAAAGGTTTAGGGGAGAACGGTGTGGGTGGCATTTCATTTTACGTTTTTCTTCACCATAAACATAACCATGTTCGCAATTAAATTTACTACCTGAATGAATAACTTTTTCTTGTAGTCCTATCAAAGCATTTATAAGCTTAAAAGTAGATCCAGGGGGATATTGTGCTAGCAAGGCCCTATTAAATAAAGGTTTATTTATGCTATCTTTCTTTAAAATTAGATAATTTTCAGAACGCTTTCTTCCAACTAAGATATTAGGGTCGTAGTTAGGAGAAGATACTAGACAAAGAATTTCGCCCGTTGAGGGCTCTAAAGCAACTATACTACCTCTTTTATTTTTCATTAGATACTCACCATAGTTTTGTAAGTAGATATCTACTGAAGATTGAAGGTTTTTGCCAGGTCTGGATTTAATATCATACTTGCCGTCTTTGAAACTTCCTTTAATATTATTGTGAACATCTTTCAACAGTAGTTTTAAACCTTTTTCACCTCTTAGTTTTTCTTCGTAGGCTTTTTCAATACCGCTAACGCCTATATAATCACCTTCTTTATAATATGAATTTTTTTTAACTATTCTTCCATTGACTTCCCCAACATAACCTAACAAATGACCAGCTGTTGAATAGGGGTATTTTCTTAAGGTTCTTGTTTGTACAAAAAAACCAGGCATCATAAACATATTTTCTTGTAACTTTGTGTAGGTCTCTACAGAAATTTGTTTCATCAAAACACTAGCTTTATACATCGAATATTTTCTAGCTTTTTCTATTCTGTTCATAAGGTTTGCACTGTCAATTTTTAATAATGAACAAATTAGAGAGGTATCTAGATCAGTAGCTTGCTTAGGTGTAATCATAAGGTCATAGGCCGCTTCATTATAGACGATAAGCTTTTTGTTTCTATCATAAATGAGACCTCTTCTTGGATAGTCAGTTTGTTTTCTGATAACGTTATTTTCTGATGAAGTTTTAAAGCTGTCATCTATCACTTGAATAGAAAATAATCGGATAATAAAAATGAGTTTTATTAGTCCGAAAAAACCACCAATGATATATGTTCTGTTTTCATACTTTTTCACTTCAATGTATTTCTAGAATTTAAAAATTGTAGCATAATAAGAATTATAGATGTGATAAAAGCACTTGCTACTGTTCGTAATAAGATGCTGCTTACATCAAATCTAAAGGCCTCAATACTGAACAAAACAAAATGATGAATGAATACCAATAATGAAGTATATATTATACCTATTTGTGCTCCAAACTCTTTCATAGAAAACTCAATTATTTTTTGAGTTTTGTTCTTTAATTGAGGTACTAACCTAAAAAGAATAGGGGTGCGTATGTAAGCTACTAAAACACTAGCAAAAGCGTGTAGGCCCATAGAATTCTGAAACGCGTCTATTACAAGCCCAGTACAAAAGGCAATCAATAGATTGACGTTTTTGTTTGATTTATTGAAGGGTAGTAAAATGATGAAAAGAAGGTATACATATGGGTTGATATAACCCATGAAAAAAATGTTATTGAAAATAAGTACTTGCAGCAAAACAATGAGTATAAATCGAATGGTATATTTTATGTTTACATTATTCATTTAGCATTTTTTCTATATTAAGCTTTTCATTTTTATTTAAGGATTTACAAACGTTGACATATCTTAGTTGTTTTAAATCTTCAATAAAAACCATATTTATTTTGTGAAACTTATCATCTTTTTCTGTCTCAACTTCGCTAACAATACCAACATCAATTTTTGAAGGAAAAATGTGTGAGAATCCACTAGTTGTGATAGTATCGCCAATATTTAAATTTACATGAGAAGGAATATCATTTACACAAGCTTTTTTATAATTCTTACCATCCCACTGTAGTGAGCCAAAGTGATTATTTTTTTTTATTGTTACACTTAGTTTACTTTGACTATGTAAAATGGATAAAACCGTGCTATAACGTTTTGATGTTTCTTTGATAATGCCGATTACCCCATAGTTAGTAATGACTCCCATACCCTTTTTTATTCCATCTATTTCACCTTTGTCTAGTGTTAAATAATTATTGGCCTTAGCCACAGAGTTATTTATTACAGTTGCCGAAATATAATTATAAGGCTCATTACTAACTAAAGAGTCTGAACTTTGATAGCTAATAAGGCTTTTTAATTTTGCATTCTCCAACATGAGCAGTTCGTTGGTTTTCTTAAGAAAAAAGTATTCCCTTATGTTGTTAACTAAGTAAAAATAATTTGCTGTTATACCATTAGTTGAGTTTAAAAA
>CAJWWC010000018.1 GCA_913048435.1 uncultured Flavobacteriales bacterium
TATAAACTATGGTTAAACCTGGATTAAGGTAACAATAGTTCCAAAGCATTTTTTCAACATATTCGTTAAGAAATCGAAAATTACCAAAAATGGTATTATCTGGTATAAAAGTAACTTTCGTACCTTTTCTGTTAGTAGTACTTTCAATTGGTGCATCGTTAATGATTATTCCATTTTCAAATTCTGCGAGCTTACTTTGTTCCTGCCTTATACTTTGAATTTTGAAATAGCTTGATAAAGCATTTACGGCTTTAGTACCTACACCATTCAGTCCAACTGATTTTTTAAAGGCTTTGGAATCGTATTTAGCTCCTGTATTAATTTTGGATACACAATCAATAACTTTTCCAAGTGGTATACCACGACCAAAGTCTCTAATTATGACTTTTTTATCTCGGATAGAAACCTCAATATTTTTTCCATGACCCATCACGTATTCATCAATCGAATTATCGATGACTTCTTTAATAAGAATATATATACCATCGTCAGCAGATGAGCCATCTCCTAGCTTGCCAATATACATTCCAGGACGAAGACGAATATGCTCTTTCCAATCTAAGGAACGAATATTATCTTCTGTGTACTGATTTTCTACCATTGCTAAGCTTTATTCTTCGGTAAGAATTAGGATTGTAAAATTAAAAAAGACAATCCAAAATCGCCCCCACATGCCCCAACTTTATTAACAGAGTTTTCAACTAAGAAAACGTATCTTTGACACTTAAATTTAGCAATATGATTAAGTATCTATTTTCATGCAAAAATGCATACAAACACTTTATTGACATTAACTTAAAAGTAAAGACTAGTGGAGAAAAATCACTTTCATTTCAACTTCCCTCTTGGAGACCAGGAAGATATGAGTTAGCCGACTTTGCTAAAAACATACAAAAATGGAATGCTTCTGATGAAAATGGAAATAAAATACCATTCAGAAAAATCACTAAAGACCTTTGGGAAGTCAACTGTGATGGTGTTGAAGAAGTGACAATTACCTACAACTATTATGCTAATGTCCTCGATGCTGGCTCATCCTTCTTAGACCAAAACCAATTGTATGTAAATCCAGTAAACTGCTGTATGTATGTTGTAGGTAGAGAAAATGAAAAATATAGTTTAGAACTAGACATACCAAAAGATTACCAAATTGCTTGTGGTATTAAAGGGAATAATAGAACACTTGTTGCCGATAATTTTGATACACTGGTAGAATCTCCCTTTATTGCTTCAAACAGTATGAAATACACCAGTTATGAGGTAGATGGAATTACTTACCACATATGGATTCAAGGACCTTGTCAACCAATGTTAGAAAAATTATCCGCTGACTTCAAGGCTTTTACTATTGAACAAGTAAAGAATTTTGGTAGCTTACCTGTCGATGATTATCATTTTTTATTTCAAATCACCCCTTACAGAAGCTATCACGGTGTAGAGCATACCAATTCAACTGTTATTTTAATTGGTAATGTTGAAGATGTTTTTGAAAAACAATACGACAACATTTTAGGTATATGCTCTCACGAATTATATCATACTTGGAACATTAAGGCCATTCGACCTAAGGAGATGTTACCTTATGACTATTCTAAGGAAAACTACTCAAGGCTAGGATATGTGGCCGAAGGGGTAACTACTTATATGGGAGATTTGATGTTAAAACGAAGTGGTGTATTCAATTGGCAACAATTTCTAAAAACACAAGATGAAAACCTAAAACGTCATTATGAAAATGATGGCAGACACAATATGTCAGTTGCCGATAGTGGCTTTGACTCATGGCTAGATGGCTATTCTTTAGGAATACCTAATAAAAAAACTTCTATATATGCTGATGGTGCTTTGAATATGCTCATGATTGATTTATTTATCATAGAATATTCTGACGGCAAATATTCACTCAATGATGTCATGAAACGACTTTATGATGAGTATTTAGTTAGTGGATACACTGAAGATGACTTTCAACAACTTTGTGTTGAGTATGGTGGCTTGAAAGTTAGTGAAGTATTTAGCAATCACATTTATGGGATAAAAGATTATACAAACAGTTTAAAATCAGCCCTAGATGTTGTCGGATTTGAATTAGTAAAAATTAATAACCCTAATTTAAGCGCCGATATGTTTGGTTTTATTTCTATTGATAATAATGGAAAACACATCATTAAAAAAGTTCAAAACAATAGCTATGCAGATACTAATGGCATTACTGTTGATGATGAGGTAATTAGTATTAATGGCATTGAAACCAAAGGCAAAAAAATTAATGATTTACTTTTTGACATCACAGAAACGGTATGTATGAAAATTAAGAAACGATTTAGTAGTGTTGAAGTTTATTTAGAATGCGGTCACTTCTACCCTATTTATTGTTTAGAAAAGCTAGAAAATGCCGATGACAAACAATTACTACACAGAACCGTTTGGGCTAAATAATTTAACTATGGCTTCATTTAAAAATTACTTATCACTTATCAAGTTTAGTCATACTATATTTGCTTTACCATTTGCTCTGATTGGTTTCTTTTTAGCTAGTAAAGATTATGGTTTTGAATGGCACATTTTAATTTGTGTTCTCCTATGCATGTTATTTTCCCGTTCAGCAGCTATGGCATTCAATCGATACATCGACAGAGATATAGATTTGGACAACCCTAGAACAGCACAAGTTCGAGAAATTCCAAATGGTACGATTAAGCCCCAATCAGCTTTACTATTTGTTGTTTTTAACTGCTTAGCTTTTGTAACTACAACCTATTTTATCAATACACTTTGTTTTTACCTCTCTCCCATTGCATTGTTAGTTATTTTGGGATACAGTTATACTAAACGTTTTACGTCTTTATGTCATTTAGTATTAGGTTTAGGATTATCATTAGCTCCAATAGGTGCATTTCTAGCAGTATCAGCTCAATTTTCATTAACACCACTTTTATTTTCTGTAGCAGTGCTATTTTGGGTAGCTGGTTTTGATATTATCTATTCTTTGCAAGATGATAAATTTGATAGCCTACATCAATTGTATTCAATACCAGTAGCCCTAGGTCGAAAAAATGCACTCTTGATGAGTCGTTTTTTACATGTTGTAACAGCAGCTAGTTTATTTTATGCAGGACAATTAATAGAAACTCAATATTTATATTGGATAGGTTTTATGAAATTTTCATTATTAATGTTCTACCAACACAGTTTGGTTTCGGAAAAAAATCTCTCTAAAGTCAATTTAGCCTTCTTTACTACAAATGGAATTGCATCCATTATTTTTGGTGCATTTGTCATTTCAGAATTACTCTTTTAAATCCTCATTTTTTCTTAATTTCGCTTAATAAAATACCAAGATTTATGGTGACCAAAAAATCCGATACTCAAGAATTGACTTTCAACAATTTTAAATCTTCTGTTTTAAGAGATTATAAATTAGCTTGTGAAAGTAGAGAGATGAGTTTGATAGGTCGAAGAGAAGTGCTTTCTGGAAAGGGTAGCTTTGGTATTTTTGGCGATGGTAAAGAATTAGCCCAAATTGCTTTGGCAAGATGCTTTAAGAAAGGTGACTTTCGCTCAGGATATTACCGTGATCAAACTCTAATGATGGCACTTGGCGAATTAACAGTGCAACAATTTTTTGCGGCTTTGTACGGTCACGCCGATATTGATGCCGAACCACAATCTGGTGGGCGACAAATGGTTGCTCACTTTTCCACTCAGTCCTTAAATGATGATGGCAGCTGGAAGAATTTGACTGAGCAATATAATTCTGCATCTGATATTTCTTGTACTGCTGGACAAATGCCACGATTGGTTGGTTTAGCACAAGCATCTAAAGTATTTAGAGAAAATAAGTTACTTAAAGAATGGACTAATTTTTCTAAAAATGGAGATGAAATTGCTTGGGGCACTATAGGTAATGCTTCGACTTCAGAAGGACATTTTTTTGAAGCCATTAATGCCGCCGGTGTACTGCAAATACCTATGGTTATTTCCGTTTGGGACGATGGTTATGGTATTTCTGTACATAGTAAACACCAAACCACTAAAGAAAATATTTCTGAAATTCTAAAGGGTTTTCAAAGAGACAAGAAAAATAAAGGTTTTGAAATAATCAAGGTTAAGGGTTGGGACTACCCTGCTCTTAATGAAGCTTATGAAAAAGCTGAAAAAATAGCTAGAAAAGAACACGTACCTGTTTTGGTACACGTTACCGAAATGACTCAACCACAAGGTCATTCTACTTCTGGTTCTCATGAAAGATATAAGTCGAAAAAACGCCTACAATGGGAAAACGATTACGATTGTATAGAGTTATTTAAAGAATGGTTAGTAGCCAATTCTATTGCATCAAACGATGAACTAACATTAATGAGAGCCGATATCAAAAAAGAGGTTTCAAAACAAAAAAATATGGCTTGGAAAGCCTATCAGAAACCTATACTTGAAGAACTCAATCAGACCGTTGTTTTATTAGATAAGCTAATTGAAGAAAGTCCAAACGGTGTATTTATAAAACCAATTAAAGAAAATTTGGAATTTGATGCTAAACTAAATCCCCATAGAAAAAATATTTTTGTTGCTATTCGTTCCGCTTTACGTCTTGTTAGAGGTGAAGATACCAATGCTAAAGCACAACTTAAGCAAATGCTGTCGAATTGGAATACACAAAATCAAGAAAGATACAGTTCACACCTGTACAGTAATTCTGAACAATCTATTCTTAAAGTTAAAGAAGTTAGGCCATCTTACAATGATCAATCTGAAGAAGTGGATGCTAGAGTAATTTTAAGAGATAACTTCGAACGTATTTTGGCTGATAAGCCTGAGGTACTAATTTTCGGTGAAGATAGCGGTCAGATTGGTGGTGTTAATCAAGGATTGGAAGGTTTACAACAAAAATTTGGAGAATTAAGAGTATCGGATACAGGTATTAGAGAAGCTACTATTTTGGGTCAAGGCATTGGTATGGCTATGCGAGGGCTTAGACCAATTGCTGAAATTCAATATTTAGACTACTTGTTGTATTGCTTTCAAGGCTTATCTGACGATTTAGCGACTCTACATTATAGAACAAAAGGGCAACAAAAAGCACCCCTTATCATTAGAACACGAGGACATAGACTAGAAGGTATTTGGCATTCTGGTTCGCCCTTGGGCATGATACTTAACGGTTTACGAGGTATGCATGTATTAGTTCCTAGAAATATGACTAAGGCCGCTGGTTTTTACAATACCCTTTTGGCTAGTGATGAACCTGCCATTGTCATTGAATGTTTGAACGGCTACCGACTCAAAGAAAAACTACCCATAAACTTGGGAGAATTTACAAATCCAGTAGGCATACCAGAAATTACAAAACAAGGCAGTGACATTAGCTTAGTAACTTATGGCTCTACTTGGCGATTAGTTTCTGAAGCAGCTAAAGAATTAGAAAAAGTAGAGATTTCTTGTGAAGTGATAGATGTACAATCTCTATTGCCTTTTGACACTAAATACTCAATTGTAGAAAGTTTAAAGAAGACAAATAAAGTCATGTTTATAGATGAAGATGTTTCGGGAGGTGCTACGGCTTATATGATGCAAAAAGTATTAGAAGAACAGAAAGGCTATTTTTATTTAGATAGTGAGCCCAAAACCATATCTGCAAAAGATCACAGACCAGCTTATAGTGAAGATGGCGATTACTTCTCCAAACCCAATACGGACGATATTTTTGAAAGTGTTTATGCTGTAATGCACGACCACAACCCCACTAAATATCCAGCACTGTAAATGAATAAAACAACTGAGCAAGATTCCAATCACAACCATCTAGAAAAGATGGATACACTTAGTCTTTTAAAAGGTATAAATCAAGAAGATAAAAGGGTTTCAGTTGCCGTAGAAAAAGTTATTTTAAAAATACAACTTTTGGTTGATGCTGTATACTCAAGAATGCTCAAAGGAGGTCGTTTATTTTATATAGGTGCTGGAACATCTGGAAGACTTGGTATTGTAGATGCTTCTGAGTGCCCTCCCACTTTTGGTGTACCACACGATTTGGTTATTGGTATTATAGCTGGTGGCGACTCAGCTATTCGCAAGGCTGTAGAATTTGCTGAGGACGACATGCAACTAGCCTGGAAAGATTTACAAGAATATCAAATCAATGAATTGGATACAGTTATTGGTATTGCTGCATCTGGCACAACACCCTACGTTATTGGGGGCATAGAACAATGCAATAAGCGTCAGATACTTACAGCTTGTATTTGTTGTAATGCAGACTCTCCTTTATCTAAAGTTTCTCATCACCCTATAGAAGTTGTAGTAGGACCAGAATTTGTAACTGGCTCAACTCGAATGAAAGCAGGCACTGCTCAAAAATTAGTTCTAAATATGATTTCCACCTCAGTGATGATTAAGCTAGGGCGAGTCAAAGGTAATAAAATGGTGGATATGCAGTTGAGCAATAATAAATTGGTAGACAGAGGAACATTAATGGTTGCTCAACAAACAGGTTTAGATTACGAGCTTGCCAAAGAATTATTAAACGAATGTGGTAGTGTACGTACTGCCATCGAAAAGCACCAAAACAATGGATAAACAAAAATTAGCCAATGGTATGATGTGGATATCCATGTCAATATTCTTCATTTTCACTGCTGCTATGACCTTATACATAGCCGATAGTAAAGACAATCTATTTCTAAAAGGTCTTGGTATATTCTTTATCTTATGCTTATTCTTCTTTGCCTATAAAGGGCTAAAAACTACACTAGATGCTTTTTTTGATAAAGAGAAATAAAATCTAAAACGGATTAGTTGCCCAAACATTAAGCTCTGTAATGAAACCTTTATCTTCCATCTCCAAAACAGACAAAATGGAATGTGCTATTTCTTTAGAAGATAGTTTGTTGTGTTCTTCTACCCTTTCTTGACGCTCATGGTTATTAAATGCTGTTGTTACTTCGCTAGGATTCAACTGACAAACGCGTATGTTAAATGGACGCAGTTCTGCTTGCCAACATTGTGTTAGGGCTCTGACAGCAAATTTAGAAGCGGCGTAGACACTTCCTCCAGAAAAACCTTTTACACTTGCCGAAGAACCAATATTGACGATAGTACCGCTCTTTTGTTCTTTCATAACGGAAATGATGGATTTTGACAATAAAGCCAGTCCAAAAACATTGATATTGAAAATTTGTTCAAAATCAGAAAAAGTAACGTCTTCAATTTTCTGAAAAGTACCTATTCCAGCGTTATTTATCAAAGCATCTACTTTACCATCTAAAGCTTCTATACATTGTTGAGTTTTATTAAAAATATTTTCTTGGTCTGAAATATCAAAAACTAGAGTTTGAGCACCTGTATATTTTGCGGCTTTTTCTAATCTTTGAGCAGAACGTCCTGTAATTAATACTTTTGCACCTTTTTTTACTAAAATTTTGGCTGTTTCTTTGCCTATTCCTAGACTACCGCCAGTAAGTAATATGTGTTTATCTTTTAAATTCATATTTAGTCTAGAGTAATATTTTTTTCAAATGAACCGTTTTCATAAATCAGAAATTGTAACTGATTAGATGTTTGTTCTATCCTCTTACCCTCAATGTTTCTTATCTCTTTAAGTTGACTAGGCTTGGTTTTTTGGTCATCAATATTAGAGGTAGATGGCCATAGACGAATGCCTACAGGTAAATGGTCTGAGATACAGTTGTCGTAACCATAAAATCCATTACTAAAGTATTGAGCCATATTAATGGTAGTCACATAGTTGTATGCGTTGTTAAACTCATCGACAAGTTCGTTAGTAATGAGTATGTGGTCTAGGTGTGATGGCCAAGAAGGAAAAGACCATTGGGAAGTAGGAAAATCTAAAATTGGCGTATCAGCAAACAGATAATTATCGCTATCGTCTATAAAAGATTGGAAGACGTTATTACTGATGTTATCTTCTATCAAATCGTTATAATCTCCCACTAAAAGGACATTTTTATCTGCGAGGTTGTTATCTATGTAATATTTTATAGCATTACTGGCTGCTCGCCTTCTAGTTTCTTCATCACCTGAATCCGATTCGTCTAGAATACCATCACCGCAGCATTTAAGGTGTATGTTTATTATATAAAAGGTCATACCGCTAAAACTGAGCTCTATTAAATAAGGTGGTCTACCTGCAAAATTATATGAGTATTGGTTGGAATTTAAGATGGAATTATGAGAAATAACTTCTACATCTTTGTGGACCAAATAGGCTAGAATTAAATTATTGTAGTTATTGGGTATAATGTAGCCTGTATAATCTTCTAAACTATTAGCTAAGTCTTGAAAAGCATCTACGTCATTTATCTCTTGTAAAGCATAAACATCAGCTTGCATAGCAGCCATAGCTGCCGAAGTAGAATCAATGGTAGTTTGGTTGTTTTTTGGGAAAAATTCTAGATTCCAAGTTATTACTTCAAAAGAACCTTCACCACCAAAAACTAGGTCCGATAAATTTTGAGAAAATGAAAAGAACGATACAAAAAAAAATAAAAATGTTAAAATTTTACTCATTGATCAAATTTACAATTAATAACTAAAACATTGACTAAAACTATTCTTATTAAATTAGCCTTTAAATAATGCATATCAATTATGATTCATTTCAACAGAACTCTTTTTATTGTTTTATCTTTTATTATAAATCTAACTAACCACGCTCAATCACTAATTGAACTAGGCTTTGGAAATGACAATACTTTTGATGTCATTACATGGAATTTAGAAAACTTTCCAAAAGTAGATGGGACGACAGAAAATTATGTATCAGACATTATTATTGATCTTGAATCAGAAATAATAGGTTTTCAAGAAATAAGTGATATAACAGCTTTTGAAGATATGATTAATTTTACTCCTGGTTATATTGGTTATATATTAGATGCTAACTATGGGGGAATAAATCTTGCTTTTGCAGTTAAAAATGATGTAACTGTTATTGATGATTATGGAATACTATCATCTTCAAATTATAACTATGCATTCGCTGGAAGACCCCCTTATTTAATTCATATAGAAAAAAACAACATTGAGTATTATGTCATTAATGTACACCTTAAATGTTGTGGTGACGGCAACCTCAATACCTCAGAATCCTCAGATGAGGAAAACAGAAGATTAGTTGCCCTAAACCATATTAAAACATATATAGATAATAATTTATCGAATGAAAATGTATTGGTTATTGGTGACTTTAACGATGAATTGGACGATAATACTGACGATAATGTTTTTCAAAATTTCATTGACGATAGCGATAATTATCTCTTTACTGATATGAGCATTGCTACTGGAAATCCTCAGAATTTTTCCTTTCCTAACTGGTCAAGCCATATTGATCATATATTAATTACAAATGAACTTTTCGATGAGTTTAATTTCAATGAAAGTCAAATTACATGCATACAAATTGATGATAACTTTATTGGTGGTTTCAATAACTACGATTCATTAATTACTGACCATTTGCCTGTAGGTTTAAATTTAATATATACTAATCCTTGTGAAGATTCTCTTTTATTAAATAATGATGATAATTGTACGTCCAATAATGACTATGAAAATATATATTTATTTTTTTCAGAGTATTCTGAAGGTTCATCACATAATAAGTATCTTGAAATATATAATCCTACCTCAAATACAGTCAGTCTTGAAAATTACGCTTTGGCACTAGTTGTAAACGATCCTACAGAAATTGGTGTTTATGATTCATGGCATTATTTCGATATTAATTCATATATTCCTGCATTTAGTGTCTATACAATAGCTCACCCTCTTTCAGATTCATTAATATTAAATTTTGCAGATATGACCACAACACATCTCAGTAATGGAGATGATGGAATAGCTTTAGTTTACGGAAATGAACCTCAATCTAATTTAAATCCAGAAGATGGTCAATATTTAGTTTTAGATAGAATTGGAGATTGGAATGGTGATCCTGGTAGTGGATGGTCGGTAGCCGGAGTTACTAATGCTACAAAAAATCATACATTAATTAGAAAATGTCATATTAGTAATGGTAACCCAGAATGGTTTTCTTCTTCTGGAACTAATAATACAGACTCTGAATGGATAGTATTATCTATTAATGATTGGAGTGATTTGGGTCAACACAATTATCCATGTGAGATTATAATTAATGGTTGTACAGATCCTTCAGCAGGCAATTATAATCCTGAAGCAAATTTTGATGATGGAAGCTGCCATTCTCCATTATTTGCTTGTGACATTGTACCGAACGGACTGTTTGTTGATAATATAATACACAATAGAGTACGGTTCAATTGGTCAAACCCCTCTTCATATCCATCATACTACATGATTAGATATCGTCCTGTTGGTGCTAATTCATGGACTGTTATGACAGCCGGACCTGTTAATAATAATGAGTTTAGTGGTACTAGTAGGACAAGATACTTTATGGAACCATCTACTAATTATGAGTGGAATATAAGAGCTAGAGTACTAAATGAAGACGGTAGTACAAATTGTCAATCATCGTGGTCAGCTACATCTGAGTATACTACACTACCTTCATGTCCAAATTTGGATAACTTAACAGTTAATACAGAGGCAAACTGGGTGACTTTTAGCGCTGATGCTCCATCAGATGAGTGGGGAGTTTGGCAATCAAAGGCTAAGATCAAAGAAATAGGAACTAACTCACTTAGATATGCTAATGGTGATGATAATGGTAATATTAATGAATTGAAGGGTAATTTTAGTGCGAGTACTTCATATGAGTGGCACACCAAAGCATGGTGTATAGGAAATGTTGATGAATTAGGTAATTCTGATCCGCAGTATCATAGTGGTTGGGGAGAATTCAGTGAATTTACCACTGAAGATATTTGTGATAAGATACCTATTAATTTATCAACGTCATCAAATGGAGCTAATACTACTATTACTATGAATTGGGAGTTGCCGCTAAGTGGAACACCTGACCATTACTTTTTAGAGCTTAATGATGATATTACTGGTCAACAGTGGCAATGGAATAATATTACAGGAGATCAGACTTCACAGACAAAGTTTAATTTATCGTCTAGCGATTATTCTTGGAGGATTCGAGGAGCCTGTGGTAGTAATGGTACCTCTTGGGCGACAATATTTACTCAACCTGAGTATTATACATTAGGAGGCAATAGATTAGAGGGAGATATTATCAATGACTTAGAGATATATCCAAACCCTTCTAAAGATATTTTTAACATATCAATTAAACTTAAATCCAAAGAAGATTTTACTATCAAAATTTATGATAAACTTGGTCAAATAATATTTTGTGATTCAAAGCCAAAAAAACAATTTCATAATTATCAAATTAACCTAAATAATTTTAGTAATGGAATTTATTCAATAGTTGTCGAAACAAATTCAATTTCATTAAATAAAAAATTTATTCTACATTAGAAATTATTGTTGTTTATCAAAAATTATTTTTTTTTCTGCTAATCCGTTTTTATAAATAATAATAAATATACCCGAAGGTTCTGATTTTTGTTCTTGGCCAAGTAAATTATATATTTTTAAAATATTTTTTTCATTATAGTAATTATTATTGAATTCATCAATATTATTTAAATGACAATTTGTAATACATTCTTTTAAATTAGAATAAATTCCACTGCCGTCTCCTGGATTAATACATCCACCTAAATCGCATTTCCAAGATTCTTTAAAATTACAACTCAATTCACAATCTTCAAGACTTGAAAATTGACCATATCCTAATACTTCAATACAAAAATCATCAACACAGTTCCAACTTGGTGCAGAAAAACAAATTGATTCACAGTCTTCTAATGATGAGAAAATACCACTACCATCATCTAACTCTATACATGCATAGTTATCACTACAGTTCCAACTTGGTGCAGGAACACAAATTGATTCACAGTCTTCTAATGATGAGAAAATACCACTACCATCATCTAACTCTATACATGCATAGTTATCACTACAGTTCCAACT
>CAJWWC010000019.1 GCA_913048435.1 uncultured Flavobacteriales bacterium
TCTTTTCATTCAAAAAAAATAAAAAAAAGACCATTCAAAATAATTAAAATAGGTCTTAAAATTAAAAGAGAAGAGCTTTATGAAAAAATTAATAATCGTGTTGATGAAATGATAAAAAATGGACTTATAGATGAAGTGAAAAAACTAATTCCTTTTAGCAACAATAATGCTTTAAATACTGTTGGCTACAAAGAATTGTTTTATTTTTTAAAAAATGAAATAACATTAGAGAAAGCAATAAATAATATTAAATTGAATACGCGAAGATTCGCTAAAAGGCAAATTACGTGGTTTAAAAGAGATAAAGAAATTAAATGGTTTAATATTAATCAGTCTGATGAAATTATAAAATTTATCTCAAAATTGTGACAGTACCTTTAATTTGATTGAAACCGTTTCCTACGTCAATAACATAAAAATAAACACCTTCAGGAACATTTTCTCCTTGCAAGTTTTTTCCATCCCACTGCTCTGAATAACCAACAGACTGAAAAATTAATTTACCAAAACGACCAAAAATTCTAACTTCACTATCCTCATACAAAAAAGTGTCTTCTAAACTCCAAGTGTCATTTGTATTATCTCCATTTGGTGTAAAGACGTTGGGAATACATTCAGATTTCATTGTTGAAATTACAAAAGTAGTATCTTCTCCGCAGCCATTTCCATCAATAACAGAAACAAAATAATCACCAGGACTTATACCTACACTTAGTGGATTTAAATTTAAACCGTTCCACCACTCAAATTTATAAGGCTCAACACCTCCAGTTGCCGAAGCTTCTAGCTCAATATCTAAATTTTCTAAATTGCATTCAATAATAGAATTAGCTGGATCTAGTGTAATTAGTAAATTATCAATTGTAAAATCCTGTCTTACTAAACATCCAAAATAATCTGTAACTTCAACCCAGTGGTTTCCTGGACATATATTTGCATGTTGAGTAATTTCACCATTACTCCAAAGATATGTGTAAGGACCCAGATCCCATAACTCGCTATCATTATATACAGTTGTATTATTTACATCAACAATTCCATTGGGAAGGTCAAATTCAACTAATAAAGTATCTATTGTAAAACAATCGTTTAAGATATCATGTGTTGTTATAAAGTAAGTCCCCTCGCATAAAACAGGTGAGCTATTATTGTTTCCAATTGTGTCTCCAAAAATATTAATCCAAAAATAATCAAACGGTCCTACAGATGATGACTCAACTACAATAACTTCGGCCTTATGAATTAAATCATCATAAATTACTTCTGTCTCTAATATATAAGGCTCTAGAAATACTGTATCAACATATGAAGATCCGCAAGAATCAGTAACCAATACCCAATATACTAAATCGAATAAAGAATCAATACTTGCTGTTGTGTCACCAGTATTCCATAAAAATGAAAATGGGGCTGTTCCTCCATTTACAAAAGCTGTTGCAACTCCTCCTAGCTCACATGTCATGCCTTCTGATTCAATAAGTAAAGTTAGTGAATCAGGTTGATTTATAGTAACACTCTTGCTAGCAGAACATCCATTATTATCTACAACTTGAACTTGGTATGAGCCAGCACCAACTACATTTTGTAAACTTGTATCACCATTACTCCAAGTAATATCAAACGGAGATGTCCCGCCTGAAATATTAAGTTCAATTAAAGTTAATGCATCATAGCAAACTAATGAAGTATCCTCAGCATTGATATTTATGTCGAGTATTTCGGGTGATTCTAAAACAAAACTAAATGTATCAAAACATGATAAAGAATCTGAAACAACAAGTGTATAAACACCATCAGCTAAAGAATAAAGTGAATCTGCTGTTCCTGTTCCATCCAACCAAAAATAACTAAGAGGGCCTAATCCGCCAAAGACGTCAATAGTTATTATTCCATCACTTTGACCAAAACATGAAGAAGGTTGAATTACCGCGTCCACGATAATCTGGTTAGATTGATTTATTGTAAAACTTTCTTTATGAACACATCCTATAGAATCAACTACATCAATATCATAAGTACCTGCAGGTAAAAATAAATTATCAAAACCTCCCCACTGAACATCGTATGGCTCATTACCACCTATAATAGAATCAATGGTTACACTTCCAGTGTTATTGCCAAAGCAAGAAACCATTGAAATAGTTGAAAACACATCAATTTCATATTGTGCATAACATCTAACTGGAACTGTATCAATACAACCAAAATCAAGATCCTCAATATAAATATCATACCACCCAGATGGAACATATAAAGAATCTGCAAATGGCCCCATACTTATGTCATAATTAAAACCAAAATTAATATTTCCGCCTCCTACTATACTATCAATCATTAAATATCCACTATCAGATTCGCAAATAAGAGGAAAAGTAGTGGATGCATATGTCTGATATGGCTCAGGTTCAAACAAATCAAAAGTACTATTCAAAACGCATCCAAAAGTATCAATTACAGTTAATTTATAATTTGCAGCATATAGACTATCTAAAGTTATTTCATAGGGATTATTTTGAAACATAATATTTGCTGATATACTATCTCTAGTTATAAATGAAACAGTATCATTAGTTGTTAAATTAACCAAATAAACATCATACAACTCTCCAACTAAAAACTTTTTACCTCCCTGCGGAGAACAAACTACATTTCCAGAATTAACTCCTCTGCAATTAATGTTGTTTATATGAAATGTATCAAAAAATAACTCTGTAGGAGATATAATATTTGTGAGTACAGAGTCCTTACAACCAATAGAATCTGTAAATATTATTTTATAAAAACCTACAGCCAGATTATCAAAAATTGTATCGTTAAGTCCAGAGGAAAAAAATAGACTATCTTTAAACCACTCATAAAAATATGGTGGAGAACCTGAGTGAGCTACTCTTTTAAGATAGCCTGTACTATCACCAAAACATTGAACATTTGAATGAGAACCTCTAGATCCTAGTGGACATGAAATGTAATAAAAAGATGTGTCACCAGCAACAACTACCTTGAAACTACCGCAATTTTGTGTAATTAATGTATCAGAATTAACTGATAATTGAATGTCATTAATTGTTGATACATTTACCCACCCTAAAAAATCATCATTATAAAACCAATTTCCTATTTGAGAAACAGAAACAACATCCAAAAAAATTGCCCCATCATTATAACAGTTATTTGGAACAACTGAATCGAAAATTATTTGAGATCTAACTAAAAAAGAATTCAGTACTAATACGAAAATAAAAACTCTTCTCATAGCCATAATTATTTTACAAATATACCAATAAAAATAAACTCTATATTTCTTGAAAATCAATTACTAATCCAGCACATGATAATATAACATTTGAAAACCCTTTTCTTGTTTGGACTAATAGATCATTTAAATTTTTATACCTCTGTGAAAAATGTCCAATTACTAACTTTTTTACATTTGCTTTTTTCGCAATCTCTGCTGCCTGTAAAGTTGTAGAGTGACCTGTTTTCTCAGCTCTATCAATCAATTCATGCATAAAAGTAGTTTCATGATACAACAAATCTACGTGTTTGATTTTGTTTATGATTCCTTCATTAAATCTAGTATCAGAACAATAAGCATATCTATATGCTGAAGTATTGGCTTTTGTTAATAAATCATTAGCTACAACTTCGCCATTATCACTAATCCAATCAGCACCATTTTTTAAACTATTAATTTTGTCATGTGAAATATTATATTTTTCTATTGCACTGGCAATTATTTTTCTTGGGCTTTTCTTTTCTTCAAATAAAAAACCACTACACTTTATTGTATGGTCTAATATAATATTTGAGACCTTAATGTTATCATCTTCTAAAATTACTGAAGATTCATTTTCAGATAGTGGATGAAAAAAAAGGGGATAATTAAGCTCTGTATTTGATGCATTTAATTGTAAATTAACAATCATCTCTAGTTCCTCATGAGCGTAAATATGCAATTCTTTTTTTCTTCCAAGTAAATGCATACTATTAATAAGACCAATTAATCCAAAATAATGATCACCATGTAAATGACTAATAAAAATATGATTTATTCTTTGAAAATTTAATTGATATTTACGTAGCTGAATTTGTGTTGACTCACCACAATCAATTAAAAAAAACCGCTCATTTACATTTAATAATTGAGCGGTTGGATTTCTATTAATTGTCGGAATTGCAGAACTACATCCCAGAATATTCAATTTAAATGACATTAATGTTTTATTATCATTTTTTTTGTTTGAATAATATCTCCATTAGTAATAGAGTACAAATATATTCCTTCAGTTAAATTAGATACATTAACAAAAACTGAATTTACACCTCTATTTGATTTTATTAATTTTGATTTAACCTTTTCACCTAACAAATTATGTAACTCAAAATATATTTCACTATCTTCACCTAATACATACTGAATTTTAGCATTGTTATTTACTGGGTTAGGAAACACATCTTTAAGTTCAAAAGTTTCGTGATTTATATAATTAATTGTTGAAGTAGAATTAACTATATCAAGATAATAATAATCAATAATATCATCTTGAGTAATAGGAATACCGATACCTGCATCAGCAGTTGTAGTAGTCGTCATAATTAACTGATAGGAACCTATGTCAGAACTAGTTGGATCTGATGTTGAATACAATTCTGCGCAAGATGTCGATCCTCCATCAAAAATACAATTAGTAGCCAAACAATCATAAGCAAAGTTTTGAGGTAATCCAGTAAAGCTAGTAAGCTCAATAGACTGAATGGTAACTGGTATTGGAATACCATTATATTCTACATTAGTGTCTAAAGGAGTTATTATTGTTATAACTTGATTGTATGGCTGTCCCACTATTGCATCATCGATTCCAGTTGTTTCATCTGGGTAAATTCCAGGAGCTGTAAATTGCGCATCTGGCACACATTGCGCAGCAGCAAAGCTAGTAGCAAATACACACATAATAATAAGTAATTTTTGTTTCATAATATTTTTTTAAATTATAACTTTAATTCTCTCTCAATTTCTTCCATTTCAATAAAATCGTATGCCTCTTGTAGTGTAGGTACAATATTTAAATTATCGTCAAATGAAAAGTCACAAACAATTACAAAAGATCCATTTATTTTGGAAATATTCTCGTCAAATGTAATGAATTTATTTTTAATTCTTTCAGCTAATTCAACGCTAATTCCTGATAAGTCTGCTATGAAGTTTGTAACATTTTTTTTGGGATTAAGTTCAGTAAAATTGTTATCTGAATCTATTTTAAATACTATTGTTTTGTCTTGAACGTTCATTGTTTATTATTATTTAGTTTACCAGAAAGTAAAAATAAAACAGCCATTCTTATCGCAACTCCATTTTCAACTTGATCAAGAATCAAGGAATGATTAGAGTCTACAACATCTGAACTTATTTCCACTCCTCTGTTAATTGGACCTGGATGCATAATAGTAATTTCTTTAGATAAGTTATTCAAAACTGACATATTAACACCAAATGACATTGCATACTCTCTTAGTGAAGGAAAATAATTTACATCTTGACGTTCAAGTTGAATACGAAGAATGTTGGCGATGTCACACCATTCAAGAGCTTCATGTAAATTTGAAAAATGGGACACACCTAAGGAACTTAAAAACTTTGGCATCAAAGAAGATGGACCACATACACTTACTTGAGCTCCAAGTTTTTTTAAACAAAAAATATTAGAAAGAGCAACTCGTGAATGTAAAATATCTCCAATAATTACAATTTTTTTTGCCTTTATATCTCCAAATTTTTCTCTAATTGAAAACGCATCTAGTAACGCTTGCGTTGGATGCTCATGGGTGCCATCTCCAGCATTTACTATACTTGCCTTTACATTTCTAGATAAAAATACAGCAGAACCTGGATTTGGATGCCTTAATACAACTATATCAACCTTCATAGCTAATATGTTATTAACTGTATCTAAAAGAGTTTCACCTTTATTAACAGAAGAATTTGAAGATGAAAAATTTATTATATCCGCGGATAGTCGTTTCTCAGCTAGCTCAAAAGAAAGTTTTGTTCTAGTTGAATTTTCAAAAAATAAATTAGCAATTGTTATATCTCTTAATGAAGGAACCTTTTTTATAGGTTGATTTATAATTTTTTTAAAATTATCTGCTGTTTGAAAAATTAAATTAATATCAGACGTAGTTAGATATTTAATTCCAAGTAAGTGATTAACTGATAAGTTATTTCTCATATAATTTCTTTATTAAAACTCTGTCTACATTTGAAACTTCTTTCCATTCAACAACAATTTTTTCGGAATCCATAGCATCAATGTTTTTTCCAATATAATTTGGTTGAATAGGCAAATCTCTTTTGAAACGACGATTAATTAATGTCAATAATTCAACTGATTTTGGTCTTCCAAAATTCAAAATAGCATCAATAGCAGAACGAATTGATCTTCCTGTATATAGAACATCATCTACTAATATTACGCGTTTATCCTCAAGAGAGATGTTTATATCCATGCTCTGAGGAATAATTGGTTTATCTCTTCTCATCAAATCATCTCTATAAAAAGAAATATCTACATTTCCTGAATCAATTTTTATTTTGGGATGAATTTGTTGTAATTTTTTAATAATTCTGTTATTTAAAAATATACCTCTAGGTTGTACTCCAACAATAACAGTATTATCAAAATTATGATGGACTTCAATAAGTTGATGACACAATCTTTCAATAGTTACTGCAATCAAACTTTGATCTAATATTTCTCTTTCTTCTATCATATTCACAAACATAGCAAAAAAAAACCCCAAAAATTTGGGGTTTTAAGTTATTTGTTATTCTAAATTATCCTTCAAAGCTGCTAAGCTATCTAAATCACCTAAAGTTGACTGCTTTTTTTCGTCTTCTAACTTTTTCAATACTTTATTTCTACTTTTAGTTTCTTTTTTTCTTTGCTCTTGAATAATTTCTCTGTAAGTAGCTTTATGTGATACTACAATTTTTTTATTTTCAACAGAAAATTCAATAACCCTAAATGACAATTTTTCTCCTACAGTAATAAGAGAGCCATCACTTTTTTCTGCATGAGACTTTGGCACAAATGCTTCTACTTCTTCTGATAACGAAACTAAAAGTCCTTTATCGAAAGATTGTAAAACGGTTCCATCGTAGTCATTACCAACAATAAACTGTTTTTCATAATCATCCCATGGATTATTTTCAAGTTGTTTATGACCTAAACTAATCTTTCTATTAGATGTATCTATTTCTAAAACAACAACATCAAGCTTTGTATTTACTTGCGTAAATTCGGCTGGATGTTTTATTTTCTTTGTCCATGATAAATCAGAAATATGAATTAAGCCATCTACACCTTCAACTAACTCAACGAAAACACCGAAATTAGTAAAATTCTTAACTAAAACAGAATGCTTAGATCCAACAGGAAAATTAGCAGCAATATCTTGCCATGGGTCGGGTGTCATTTGTTTAACCCCTAATGACATTTTTCTATTTTCTTTATCTAACGTTAACACTTGAGCTTTTACAGTATCACCTTTTTTATAAAAATCATTTGCAGATCTCAAATGTGTTGACCATGACATTTCAGAAACATGTAATAATGCTTCTACTCCAGCTTGTAATTCAACAAAAACACCATAATCTGCAACAACCACAACCTTACCTTCAACTTCATCTCCAACTTTGAGATTTGAATCTAAATTATCCCAAGGATGATCTCCAAGTTGCTTCAAACCTAACTGTATTCTACTTTTTGCCTCATCAAACTCAAGGATTACAACATTGATAGTTTCGTCTAAATTAACTACCTCTTCTGGATGAGAAATACGACCCCATGATAAATCTGTTATATGTATCAAACCATCAATACCACCCAAATCAACAAACACACCATATGAAGTAATATTTTTAACAGTACCTTCTAAAACCTGACCTTTTTCTAATTTAGCCATAATCTCTTTAGTTTGAACAACTAAATCAGCTTCAATCAAAGCTTTATGAGAGACTACAACATTTCTAAAAGCCTCATTTACTTTAACAACCTTAAACTCCATTTTTTTACCAACATACTCATCGTAATCTCTTATTGGTTTAACATCAATTTGAGACCCAGGTAAAAAACACTCAATGCCAAAAACATCAACAATCATCCCCCCCTTAGTTCTACTTAAAATCTCGCCATTTACTACCTCACCGGTTTCTAAAGCAACATTAACTTTTTCCCAAGCTCTTAATACTCTCGCCCTTCTGTGAGAAAGTACTAACTGTCCATTTTTATCTTCTTGTTTTTCAACTAAAACCTCAACAGTATCTCCTAAAGATAAATCTTGGTTGTATTTAAATTCATTAAAAGAAACAACACCATCTGATTTAAAATTAATGTCAATTACAACTTCTCTGTCAGTAATGGCAACTACTATACCATCAATGACTTGCTTGTCCATAACTTGAGTTAATGTTGCATCATAGTTCTTTTCTAATTCTTTTCTTTCATCAAGTGAATACGCATCATTATTAGTAACTTCATTCCAATCAAAGTTGTTATTTGAAGAAATATTTTCTTTTTTGAAATCTGTTAGTTGAACTTTTGATTCCTTTAAGATTGTTTCTTCTGAGTTAATTTTTTCATTTATTTGGGAAGCTAATTTATTTACCTCAGATTTCGTTGTAGCAACCTTTTTTGCAGTAGCTTTCTTTGCAGTAGCTTTCTTTGTAGTTGCCTTCTTTGTAGTT
>CAJWWC010000020.1 GCA_913048435.1 uncultured Flavobacteriales bacterium
TTTGGTCTCTTTTTATTTCTTAGATATTATTTTAATGTATGACTAAACAGACTTATAGATTTATTATTCTTTTATTAACTGCTTTGTTAATTCTAGTTATAACTTGGGGAGTAACATTTTCCCAAAATAATAATGAAGAATTGGTTTTGCCAAATTCACTTGAAAATATTTACCCGTTACCATATGATCAAGTTCCTCAGCAAGTTTCATTAGAAATAGATTTACCTGCTGGGTATGAATTAACTCTTATCGTTGACAATTATATAATACCAAAATCAGAAATACAGTTTGTTGAAGCCACTGGTGTATATATATGGAAACCTGGTCCAAACAAGACTTTTGAAACTTGGAATCCAGGAAAGCATTATATAAGAATTAGTTGGGATACACTTACTGGCTTACCTGATTTTGGAGAATATGAATGGGAGTTTACTACTTATTAACTAGCTCAGTAAAATTGTCTTCTGTTAACGTTTCTACGCCTAACTTTTGTGCCTTTGTTAATTTTGATCCTGGTTTTTCTCCGTATACTAAATAATTAGTATTTTTAGATACAGATGAAGTTACTATTCCTCCTAAGTCTTCAATAAATTTCGTAGCTTGTTGCCTTGTATAATGATTTAATGTACCAGTGAGTACAAAGGTTTTACCGTTTAATTGGCCTTGAGAGGTTTTTACAAGTGTATTTACTTTAAAACCAATTTTTGTTAAATTATCAATTAATTTTTTATTAGAATTTTCTGTATACCATTCAGAAATAGAGTTAATGACACTGTCAGAAATGCCATGAATCTGTTGTAAGTCTGATTCATTAGCATTAAAAACACTTTCAAGTGAACCAAACGAATTAACTAATAATTTGGATGTCTGTTTACCAACAAATCTAATTCCCAATGCAGCTAATAATTTTGAGGGTTCAACATTAATTGATTCTTTTATTGCATTTAGAAGGTTGATAGTTTTCTTTTCTTTCCATTGTGGAAGATTAATTAATTGATCGTAATTTAAACTGTATAAATCTTCAAAATTTGAAATTAGATTTTCATTCAATAAAGTCTCCACTGTCTCTCTTCCCAAACCATCTATATCAAGACCAGATTTAGAACCAAAGAATATTAGAGCCTCTTTACTAGCAATTTTACATTTTTCTTTTCCTGCGCATCTTGGAACTTTCTCTTCGTTAACAAATTCAATTGAATACTCCTCGCACAAACATTTTTTTTGTAAAGACCAGCTTTTTGAAGAACTCTCTCTTCTTTCAGGAATAGATGAAACTACTTCTGGAATAACATCTCCTGCACGTCTTACAATTACATAGTCATTTATTCTTAAGTCTTTTCTCTTAATCTCATCGGGGTTATGCAAAGTTGCAAATGATACTAATGCTCCACCAACGTTAACTGGCTTCAGAACAGCAACGGGAGTAATAGCTCCAGTCCTTCCAACTTGTAATTTTATGTCTAATAGCTGAGTTGTCTGTTCTTCTGCTGAGAATTTAAAAGCAATTGCCCATCTCGGAGCTTTCGATGTAAAACCTAATTCATCCTGAGTGATTGATGAATTTACTTTTAAAACTGCACCATCTATTTGATAATTAAAATTATTTCTGTTGTCTTCAATTCTTTGAAGTTCTGACTCAACATTTTTTATATCTTTAGTTATTGTGACTTCGTTAGTACTAAATCCTAAATCCTTTAACAATCCAATTTGATCGGAATAGCTTTCAATTGCTTGTCGGTCATGTTCGATTAGTTGGTAAGCAAGAAGTCTTAAATCTCTTTTAGCAGTAATAGTAGAGTCTTTTTGCCTCAAGGATCCAGCAGCTGCATTTCTTGCATTTATAAACTCAGAGGTTCCTTCATTTCTCAGTTCCTTTAGTTTTTTTACTTGCTCTATTGTCATTTCCTTTTTATCGAGCTGAGACAAGTGATCTAGCTTTTTTTGATCATTAATTTTTTGATTATTTAATTGTTCAAAACTTTCTTTAGGCATGAAAATTTCACCTCTCACTTCTACTTCACCTTCGATGTACTGCTTTAACTTGAGTGGAATATTCATGATAGTTTTTATATTATGTGTAACGTCTTCTCCCACAAACCCATCTCCGCGAGTAAGTCCCTTCACAAGCAACCCATCTTTATAAATTAAAGATATTGCAAGACCATCTATCTTTGGTTCTACTGTTAAAGGAAATATTTTGTTATCAGTTAATTTCTCAAGTTTTTCTATCCATTTTGTAATATCATTAATACTTTCTGAATTATCTAAACTGTACATTCTTTGCTTATGAGTTACTTGTTCAAAGACATTATCAGGAGTGCCTGTTACCCGTTGTGTTGGAGAATATTCAAAAACTAAATCTGGGTTATCTGATTCGATTTTTTTTAAATCATTAAAAAGCTTATCGTATTCACCATCTGACATAATTGGTTTATTCAATACATAATATGCGTGTTCAGCAGCTGTTAACTTTTCAATTAAAACAATGACATCTTTATTATTCATAAACGTCTTCTAAAACTTTAGAGGTAATTCTTCCTCCCCCAACAAGTTTTGTGCCATTATAAATTACTCCAAACTGTCCTGGAGCTACGCCCATTGTTGGTGTTTTCAAAACAACTTGAAAAGTAGTTTCATCTATCTTCTCTATTGAACATGGGGCATCTTCTGAGTTGTAACGAGTTTGAATTGACAAATTTCCATACTCAACTTTATTTACAAAAGTCACGTCATCCAAAATAAATTTTTTGGTTGTTAGCTCATCCTTGCTTCCGATATAAATCTTATTATTTTCTACATCAATTTTTGTTACATATTTAGCTTCACCTTGGCCGCCTGGAACACCTTTTCTTTGTCCGATAGTGTAAGCATGTATACCTCCATGTGTGCCCATTTCATTTTCATTTTTATCGACTATTAACCCTTTTGATGAAACATCTAATCTTTTACTTACAAAGTTTCTATAATCTTTCTTACCAACAAAACATATATCTTGGCTGTCCTTTTTAAAAGCAGTCTTCAAACCAAGTGATGCGGCTATTTGCCTAACCTCTGGTTTTGAAATAGTACCAAGTGGAAACTCTATTTTTTCTAATATTTGTGAATCAAGCATGTGCAAAACATAAGATTGGTCTTTCTCTAAATAATCAGCTTTATGAAGCTCATAAAAACTATTCTTTCTTACAATCTTTGCGTAATGGCCCGTAGCTACCATTTCACAATTTAATTTGTTTGCCTGATCTATAAAATGATCGAACTTAACAGACCTATTACACTCCACACATGGATTTGGAGTTAATCCTTGCGCGTACATGTCTACAAAGTTGTCGATAACATTTTCTGAAAAAGAAGTAGTGTAATCTAAAACGTAATAGGGAATGTCTAATTTAGCAGCTACTTTTCGAGCATCTTCAGAATCTGCTGATGTGCAACACCCTGTTTCAGGCATTTCGCCATTAGGTCCCTCCCAAAGCTTCATAGTCACACCAATTACTTCATGTCCTTGTGACTTTAATAGGCCGGCAACAACGGAAGAATCTACTCCACCACTCATGGCAACTAAAATTCTCATATAAGTTCCTTAATAGTTTTTTTGACAATTTCAGCAAACTTTATGCCATCTCCATTTTGTGTAGTCCAACCAAAGCTGAACCTAAGATGGTTATTAATTACCTTTTCGTCAATTTTCATAGCTTTTAAAACATGCGATGGTTTTTGTGCTCCGCTAGCACATGCAGATCCTCTCGAAACTCCGATCCCATTTAAGTCTAAAGCTACCATTAATGTTTCTGAATTTACTTCTTTGAATTGTATATTAGATATATGACACAATCTCTCAACATTTTCTCCAACTATTTTTAATTCAAAATTTTCTTTTAAAATATTTTCAAAAATTTGTCTTTCATTTTCAATTAGTGCAACTTCTTCTTCTAAATTATTTTGCTGTTCTTTAAGAGCTGCGGCTAACCCAGCAACACCGGAAACATTTACTGTTCCAGCTCTTCTTTCAAGCTCTTGCTTTCCACCATGTAAGAAACTTGGTATTTTGTATCCAGTCTTTAAAAACATAACTCCAATCCCTTTTGGGCCACCAATTTTATGACCTGAAATTGCAGCACTATCAATTCCAAGATTATGAAAGTTTAATTTTTTTGTTGCAACTGCTTGTACTACATCCGAGTGAAATAATGTATTTGGATTAACGTCTTTTACTATCTTTGACATTTCTTCAATAGGTTGAACAACTCCGGTTTCATTATTGGCATACATAACTGAAGTAATCAAGGTATTCGAATTTATAGATTTTTTAAATTCATCAATATTTGTTATTCCGTCACTATCGCAGGAAACAAAATTAACATTAAATCCTTTTTTATGAACATTTTCAGCAGAGGCTATAACAGCTTCATGTTCAATTTGGGTTGTAGTAAGTTCAGCATTTGAATCATTATCTATAAAAGGTGTTTTAATTATCCAATTGTCTGCTTCAGTACCACCACTTGTAAAAGTAATCTCGTTTGGGGCCGCTCCAAAACAACTGGCAATAAACTCTCTAGAATCTTCCAAGATATTTTTAGCTTTTCTTGACAGTGCATGACCTCCAGAAGAGTTTGCAAAAGCATCCATTTCTGTCTTTTTGTATGCTTCGAACGCAACCTCACGCATTGGAGTTGTTGCAGCGTGATCTAAATATATATAATCATTTTTATTCATATATATTTATTTTACTTATGAACTAATATTGTTTAACAAGCAATGAGTAAAAGAATTAAAGTTTCAACTATCATTCATAAACCGATTGAAGTTGTTTGGGATGAGGTTAAAGTTATGAAAAATCATGTGAATTGGATGCAAGATGCCGCAAATATTGACTTTCTTTCTGAAAATGAAGCTGGAATTGACACAAAAATGCGAGTTTTGACAAAAGTAGGACCTTTTACCTTAAATGATATTATCACAGTGACTACTTGGGAGGAAATGAACAGTATAGGAGTAATACATGAAGGTATTGTTACTGGAAAAGGCGCATTCTATTTAAGCAAAAATAATGACAACTCAACAAAATTTGAATGGATTGAGGAGTTAAAAGCTCCCTATTATCTTGGAGGACCTATTGCAGAATTTTTTGGAGGAATTGTATTAAAACTAATTTGGAAAAAAAACTTGATGAATCTCAAAAATATTTTAGAAACATGAAAAAATTTTATTTAGTTTTCTTAATTTTGCTGTTGGTTTCTTGTTCTAGTAATGAAAGTTCTGAGATGCAAAGTAATAACGAAAATCAATCTAAAGAAATAGTTGTTGAACAAGGATTCGGTAAAAATCCAAGTGAATATGTTGCAAACTGGAATAGATTAGTATCAGAAATAGCTAGTGATGAAGAAACTCTTTTCTATTTTTCAATAAATCCCGACAACGTACAATGGGCTTCTACTGATAGAAACATTCTTGTATATCAGTTTGGCCTTAATGAAAATACTCAATCTGCATTTGTATTGAACATACTTATCGCCGATGATACTGTTGTTGGAGTTGAATTCTTTTCCCCTGTAGCTAGCGATGAAGTAACCGCACAAAGGACTCGTTTATTTTTTCTAATTATTATTGCTTTATCGGATGAAACATTAGATAAAGACGATAGAGAATCTGTATTATCAAAAGTTGGTCTTTATGATGAAGTAGAAAGTCCAAATCAAGTCGGTGGTGGAGTTACTATAAATAAAGTTAGATATGTAGTAGAACCACTAGTTGATCGTGGAGTATTGGTAGGGATAAACTTTTACTCAACAATAGATTCTCAATAATCTAGCTAGCAATAACTTCTGTTACTCCAGGTACTTTATCTTTTAAAATTCTCTCAATACCACTCTTTAAAGTCGCAATAGACATTGGACATCCCTGGCAAGCTCCGAGCATTTCTATATTAACAACCCCATTTTCAACAGACGCTAATTTAATGTCTCCACCATCAGCTTGTACAGCTGGGCGAATGTATTCAATCGTATCATTTAATACCTCCATATCTACTTCAGCATTCGGATCACGATCTTTAACTTCTGGAAAATTAAGATTTGTCATATCTTAATTATATTGTATTTCACTGCCAAGGGAACTTAGTAAATCAACAATATTTTCATATCCTCTCTCAATATGATCAATCCCTGTGATTAAAGATTCTCCATCAGCTTGTAATGCTGCAATTACTAAACTTGCTCCAGTTCTTATATCAGTTGAATGGACTGGGGCTCCAGATAAATCTTTTACACCTTTTATCATTGCATGTTGCCAGCCAGATTGAATATCTGCACCCATTCTTTGTACTTCTGGTATCCATTGAAATCTCTGATCATACACATTTTCTGTAATTATGGATGTGCCATTGGCTTTTAATAAACATGACCCAAAAATCGGCTGTAAGTCGGTTGCAACTCCTGGATATGGAAGTGTAGAAATCTCAATTGAAGAAATTTTATTTGGACTATCTATTTCTATAGAATTTTCATTGATGACTAAATCTGCACCCATTTCCTTAAATTTTTTGAGCTCCATGGGAAGATTATCTGGATCAATCCCTTTAATTACACCTGACCCTTTCGTAGCTAGAAAGGCGGCCAGGTATGTTCCAGCAACAATTCTGTCCCCTATTACTTTGTGGTTGGTACTTTTAAGGGAATCGACACCCTGAATTGTAATTTCACTTGTTCCCTCACCTTCAATGTGGGCACCCATATTTTTGAGCATTTTTACTAAATCAACAACTTCTGGTTCTCTTGCAGCATTTTCAATAATTGTTGTTCCATCAGCTAATACGGCTGCCAATATTGTATTCTCTGTTGCTCCAACCGATGCATAGGGAAGATTGATCTCAACACCTTTTAATCCATCCGTTTTTCCAATTAACACACCGTGATCTAGTTCAAACTTAGCACCCATTTTTTCTAGTGCCTCAATATGCATTTTGACGGGTCTTGGACCAAGCTGATCACCACCCGGAAAAGCTATTTTAGCTTCACCTTTTCTTGCTAATAACGGACCAAGAACAATAATCGACGCTCTCATCTTTTGAACAACCTCATATGGGGCTTCCACTGAAATATCTGATGGCGAATTAATCTCTAATATCTTATTATCAAGTTTTGATTGTATACCAAGAACATCAAGAACTTCTTGCATGTAATACACGTCAGCTATATTTGGGACGTTATCAATTTTGTAAACTCCCTCTGAAAGTATGGGTAGTATCATTTGCTTCAGAACGGCATTTTTTGCACCGGAAACTTCCACGGTTCCAGTTAATTTTTTTCCACCAATTATTTGAATACTTTTTTCCACTAACATTGATACTACTTAAAAAATAAATGTAACAAAAGAAATGATAGACTCCTTAGAAATTATCAAGAAAAACAGTCATGATGATTGTTCAAATGCACTTTTAGATTTGATAAGCTCTCAAATAAATGAATCTGATGACTTTAGTATTGGGTTATCAGGTGGTAGCACTCCAAAGGTTTTTTATAAATTATTAAGTGAAAAATATAAAAATTATTCAAATATTTATTTATGGACTGTTGATGAAAGACATGTGGATAAAAATAATAATAATTCTAATCAAAAAATGATAAATACAATTTTTGGTAATTCAAATCTAAATATCATTGAATATTCTTACCAAGATAATCCACAGTATTCTGCAGAGAAATACACGGCTGCAGTTCTGAGCAAAATTGATAAATTTAATGTAGCGATATTAGGCGTTGGAGAGGACGGTCATATTGCCTCATTATTTCCAAATACAACTGCTTTAGAGGTTGACAAGAAAGGGTTTGTTGAAAATGAAGTAAATATAATTACTAAATGGCGGATTACTTCAACTTTTCAACTATTAAAAAGTGTTGAACACTTGTATTTACTTGTTACCGGTGAGAATAAAAAAGAAATTATAAAAGAAATTGGCAAAGAAAATAACCTACCCGTAAATAAATTAATTCGTTTAAGAAAAAAAACAATTTTATTGACTGACCAATAAATTTTATTTTTTATATAATACACATAGAGTCATCTTTGTGTCAGTTTGAACCACTACACTAATCCTTCTACCCTGTTGG
>CAJWWC010000021.1 GCA_913048435.1 uncultured Flavobacteriales bacterium
GCGGTGGCATAATGTCTCCGCTAGCTGGATCAAATCGTTTATCTGTATGAAGCGCCTTTGTGTTCATACCGTATTTTTTAGATTTTCCCATAAATGAAGTTTAAATGATTTGTGCTTACATTGGATAATTATTTTTGCTAATTTGGTTTTATGATTAAAAAAATTTATATTGCAGGACCACTTTTCAACAAACACGAACAGATGTATCTAGAAGATATTGCTAAAGAATTAGAAGGAAATGGCTATGATTGCTTTCTACCACATAGAGATCAGACAGATATTGATGAGTCTGAACTTAAAGGGACAGACATGTCACAAGAGACAAAAGATAAAATTTTTCAGAATGATTTTGATGCTTTGCATGATGCTGATCTTACTGTTGCACTTTTGACAGGACAGGATATTGACTCAGGAACATCTGCAGAGATTGGTTACACATATGGACAAAAAAAACCAGTAATAGCTATTAACGCTAATGAAAGAAGATATAGAAATTTATTTGTGGAAGGAATGTTGACAGTAACAGTCAATAATATAGATGAAATAATTCCAGAAATTAAAAAATTAGACTGAAACTAGCAAATTTTTAAAACCTCTAATACCAAAAGCCCCAGTTCTTGTTGGCTCTTCTATCAATTTAAATTCTTTTTCAAGTATATGATTGAAAGAAACCCCCAATTCTAATCTTGCTAAATGTGTCCCAATACAAAAATGTATACCGCCACCCCAGCTACTGTGGTCTTTCATTTCACGTTTAAAATTAATTTGATCAGGGTGATCAAACACACGAGGATCTCTATTTGCAGAACCAAGTAAAATTGCTACTTTTGAGCCCCTACTAATACTATGGCCACTAATTTCGATATCTTCTAATGCGTATCTTTGAAAAAATTGTAAAGGACTATCATATCTAATTAATTCCTCAACAATATCATTTATATTTTCAGCTTCATTTTTAATTTCTTCAAATGATTTGTTTAATGTTAGGAGTGCATGAAGACCGTTTCCTAATGTGTTTACGGTAGCTTCATGACCAGCATTAAGTAATAAAATAACAGTACAAATAATTTGATCGTCACTTAAAAAGTTGTTGTCTTCAGAAACTTGTGACAATCTTGTAATCATGTCATCTTGAGGATCTACTCTTCTTTTATCTAATAAATTTTGCGTATATTCTATAAACTGCTTTGCTGCCTCCTCTGCTTGGTTAGCGTTCTCATCACTAACTTCAAAGTCATACATTTTGACAATTTTATGTGACCAGTCAAGAAATTCTAAATGATCACTTTCCGGAACACCTAAAAGTTTTCCAATAATACTTACAGAGTATGGTTGTGCATAATCTTTTAACATATCGAACTCAGCTTCTTTAACATTATTAAACAGTTCGGTAGATTTTTCTTCCATAAAAGGAACTAGTTGTTGAACAGATCTTGGTAAGAATGCCTTAGCAACTAATCCTCTAAGTTCTTTATGAAGTTGACCCTCTAAATTTAAAAGGGAAAATTCTTCAGATTTCCAAAAATGCTCATATGTTCCAAATTGATCAGATTTTTTATAAGCTGTTGAAGTAATTGGAAGATTTTGATTTTGAATAGTTTCTTCAAATCCATCTATATGATTAAAAGTTGTACCAAATGATTTTGTTGACTGGATACTTCTTACATCTTTATATCTAGTAAAAAAGAAAAGATCATTTATTTCATCCCAGAACACAGGTGTATTTTCTCTAAGCTCTGCCATTTTTATATAAGGATTTTTTATAAAATCATTATTTTCTGTTGGTAGGTGAAGTTCAGGAATATTCATATCATTAAACTATCACTTTTAGTAGTAATTTCTACAAATTTATAAAAAATTTTAGTGACCTTTCATAGATGATTTGATATCATCTCAATCATGACAGAAAAAAAATCAATGCTAGATGGACAAAAGCAATACCATATTGGACTAGAGCCAGGGGATGTTGCTGATTTTGTAATTTTGCCAGGCGACCCTGGAAGAGTAGAGTTTATTGCTGGTCATTTTGATGACGCAAAAGAGGTTGCATTTAATAGAGAATATAAAACATTTACAGGCACATATAAAGGCAGGCCAGTAAGCGTAATGTCAACAGGAATGGGTTGCCCGTCAACAGCAATAGGTATAGAAGAGTTAGCTAACATTGGTGTCAAAACAATGGTTCGATTGGGAACATCTGGAGCTATGCAGGAACATACGAGAGTTGGAGACCTAGTAATAGCCAATGGCGCTGTAAGACAAGAAGGTACATCTGTAGAGTATATGCCAATTGAATATCCTGCTGTCGGATCGGCTGATATGGTCTTTGCACTTGAACAAGCAGCAAAAGAAAAGGGAAGTACTTACCACATAGGTGTTGTGCAAACAAAAGATTCTTTTTACGGACAACATGATCCTGATTCAATGCCTGTTTCCCATGATTTAAATCAAAAATGGGAAGCTTGGGTACGTGGTGGCGTATTATGTTCAGAAATGGAAGTTTCTGCTTTATTTGTAGTTGGTAGCTATAGAAGAGTAAGAACAGGAGCCTTGCTGGTAATTTATGGTGACCAATCTAGAAAAGAGGCTTTAAACAAAGATACATATTTAGACGCTGTAAGCAATGCAACAAATATTATTTTGGAATCTAGCTTAACGATAGACCAGTAAAGGATACTGTCTAAAAACTAATTATAAGAAGATTGAGTACCTTTTTTTGTAACTGAATCACTAGCTTTTTCTACTGCTTTTTTTATACATGCTTCTGGCGAGTTTGATTCTGATAATTCATATGCAAAGGTTCCAATAAATGAATCTCCAGCTCCAGTAGTATCTATTGCTTCTACAGTTGGAGCATCAAAATAATGAGTTTTATTTTCATGAACTAAAACAGCTCCTTTTTCACCTAAAGTTACAATTAAATTACAAGGTACTTCTTTATTAAATTTTAAAAAGTTTTCGTCACTGGGCTCCATGCCACTTATTAACTCAAATTCATTTTCATTCGGGATTAGCCAGCTTATATGTTCCAAAAATTCTGTTTCAAGTTTTCTTGCAGGTGCAGGGTTAAAAATTGTTGTGACAGAATTATTTTTTGCAAATTTAAATACTTCATGGTTGACTTCCATTGGAATTTCACATTGACCAACTAAAACAGAAATATTTCCAATTTCTTCCATTGACGATATTGCCTTTTGTGCATCTATTTCATTATTCGCACCAGGAATAACAATTATTCTATTTTGCCCAGTTGAATCAACCCAAATTGGTGCCACACCACTTGCACCTTTAACCATTTGTATATGATCAGTATTTACATTATTTGCTTCATAGTTAGTCACCGTCATCTCTTTATAAACATCATCACCCAAACATGTAATCATATATACATCAGCGCCAAGCAGGCCAGCCATAACAGCCTGGTTAGCTCCTTTTCCTCCAAAACCCATTTGAAATGAATCTCCAAATAGCGTCTCACCATCAGCCGGAATATTTTGGGTGTATGCTATTTGATCAATATTAGAACTTCCTATTACACAAATTTTTGAACTCATAAAATAAGTATAAAATTTTTTTCATTATTTTCTACTAAGATTCTTAATGTGAATATTAATTGGGATTCAGAAGTCTTAAGTTCTGTATCGATAGCTATTCAACAACTTAAACACCTATCCATAAACCATGAGTCAATTGAAAACACCGCAGATTGGTTAGCTTTTGAAGAATTTTCATTTCCTAAAAATAATAAAGTTAGAGAAAATCCGAAAGATTTTATAAGAGCAACAATGTTTATGAATACTCTAAACTTTGCTTTCACAGATTTTCAAACGTCTACCAAATACGAAATTAACCAAGACGACGAAATACTCTCAGATAGTGAAGCGATGTATTTCCAAGTTAATCAAGCAATAGACTCAGGAAATAATCTATTCGATGGAAATGTTATGGCATCACTTACATTGGAACAATTATCAAATATTTTTACCGGAAATATTGAAATGCCAATGCTTAAAGAGCGTGTTGAGATTTTAAATAATGTCGGCCAAAAGCTAGTTGATAATTATGAAGGCGATTGGATCAACTTTATTTATAATGGCCCAAAAAAACTTTATGCAAATGGCGAAGGCCTAATAGAGAGATTAGTAAATGAGTTTCCAAGATTTGACGACTCATCAGAGTATAAAGGAAATAAAGTGAAGTTCTACAAATTAGCTCAGTTAGCTTTTTGGGGAATACATGGTGAACTATCAGGATCAAATTACTTCAAAATAGAGGATATGCATTCAATGACAGCTTTTGCTGATTACATTGTTCCTGTTGCATTAGATGTTATGAAAATCACCACCTACACACCTCAGTTGGATGAAAAAATAAGAAACGGAGAATTGATTGAAAGAGATTCAGAAGAGGAAATTGAGATAAGGTCTACATCTATTTATGCAACAGCAATTTTGACAGAGAAAGTAAACGAAAGAAGACCAGAAAATAAATCAATAATAATTCCACAACTTGATTACCGATTATGGAAAAACTATCATGCTACACACCATCCTCACCATTTGACCTACACAACAATGTATTAAGATGAAAAAATCAAACTTGATTAAGTTTGTAATGTTTTTTTTAGTGTTTAACGTATGCATACAAGAATCCTCAACTCCTGAAAAAATTAGCAACTGTATTATGTTGGCAGATAATATCGAAGAAGTTTTTGACGAAATTCAGATTGAAGCTTATAAAAGTGAAATTTACAGAACTTATTCTGGAATTGATGCAACAAAACTTGATTATGTAAATGAAGCTTTGAGGATTAATAAGATTGGAATTGATGGTCTCGAAAAAATTATGTTAATTTTTGAAATCAACAATGAATATTTAGCTGGTTTAATAGATGGTTTTTACAATAATTTTTTAGATTCAAGAGAAGCAAACCTTGCTCTCGAAAAACATTTAATGTCTGTAAATAACCAATGGACTATTCAAGAAGAGGTTGAATGGTGGGAAGAAAACCAACAATATAGTATAAAAAATTGGAGAGATTCAGAGGAGTATCTTCAATTAATGTCAGAGAAGTCACAAAATACTTTGTATCCTGATCCAGATTTTGTGGTTAGTGATAGTTATCCTAAGAATGTATTGCGAAGGCATTGTGATAGTTTGTAAATTTTTTGATATCCTAATTAAATGACAAAGAGAAAATTTTTTATAGATACAGACACTGCATCAGATGATGCAGTCGCCTTACTGATGGCACTTGAGTACCCTGACGTAGAAGTTTTAGGAGTTAGTATTGTTTCCGGAAACATGCCAGTTGAACAAGGGAGTATCAATGCAAGATACACCATAGAGCTTTGTAAAAAAGAGGTGCCAGTTTATGTAGGCTCAGATAAACCCATTGTTAAAAAAAGAGAACATGCAGATTGGTTCCATGGACCTGATGGAATGGGTAATATGAACTATCCTTCACCAGAAATTAGCGAAGATAAATCTGACTATATAGAAATCTTAAAATCTTTAATAGAAAAATATCCAAATGAAATTACTCTCGTGACCTTAGGTCCTTTGACTAATATAGGAAAATTTACAACGAAGTACCCAGATTTATTTCTCAAACTAAAAAATATTGTGATTATGGGCGGAGCTTCGACGACAGTAGGAAATGTGACACCAGCTGCTGAATATAACATTTGGTGTGACCCAGAGGCCGCTGATACAGTTTTTAAATCAAGTCATCCTGACATAACAATGGTTGGATGGGAGCTGTGTCGTGGAGGTGCAAATCTAACAGAGGATGAAATGCAACATGTTTATGATTTTAAGACCATAAAAGGAGATTTTGCAATAGATTGCAACAAGCATGCTCTTGACTCCAGTCAAAATTGGTTAGGTGACCCTGGATTAGGACTTCCAGATCCAGTTGCAATGGCAGTTGCACTAAATGATGATGTTGTTTTAAAAAGCGACCGCCATCATGTCAAAATAGTTTTAGATGGCCCCGCAAGAGGTATGACAATTGTTGATGAATTAAATGTAGGAGAAAGTGAACCCCATATTGACGAGCATTGGTCTCACACAAGTAAAAACATTAATGTTGTTTGGGAAATTGATAATGACCAATGGAAAGAGACTCTATATAAGACTTTAAAGAATTAATCTTCTTTCCAGGTCTCTTCTAAAAACCCTTTTCTTCCACTAGCTTGAGCGTACATTTTGTATCTCATGCTTTGTTTCTTGTAAAAATCTTGATGGTATTCCTCAGCTATGTAGAATTCGGGAGCATCTGATATAGCAGTAACGATTGGTTTATTAAATTTTTCTGAGTTAACTAAATCGTTTTTTGATTTTTCAGCAAGATTTTTTTGTTCTGACCCAACCGTAAAAATTTCAGTGCGATATTGTGATCCAACATCTGCAAATTGATAATTTAAAGCAGTTGGATCAATATTGCGCCAGAATACCTCTAAAAGTTCTTCATACGTTACTATTTCTGGATCAAACAATATTTCAACAACTTCTGCATGACCAGTTTCACCAGTAGTAACTTCTTCGTAAGAAGGATTTTCTACTGTGCCACCCATATATCCTGAGGTTGCTTCAATTACACCTTCTAAATCCTCAAAAGGTGGTTCCATACACCAAAAACAGCCCCCAGCAAAATATGCTTTTTCATATTTACCTTCCATTATTTCCACACTTTCTATTGCTGTACATGAAATAAATAATAGTAATAATAGAACTTTTACTGATTTCATATTCAAATATTAAACGAGAAGATAAAAATTAATAAATTTTAAATGAGTATTATATTTAATTTTTAGGATTGACCTTCTATTGTCCATTCAAGACTTGGTTTAATAATATAGATCAAAGGGATACTTACTAGAGAGCTAATTAGTTTAATACCTACCATTGATAAAAATATTGACCAAACAACCCCAATTGGAATTAACCCATAAAAAGCTACAAATGAAAAAATTAATGAATCAATTGGAGATGAAATAGTATTAGATGATAGAACTCTTCCCCACTGGTATTGATGTCCATATTTAATTACCCACTTTTGATAAACATATGTATCAATAAGTTCTGCAACAAGCATTGCGATTATTGACGCAGTAACTATTCGCCATTGTGGCCCAAGTACAGCAGACCATTCAGTTTGAGGACCTACTTCCATATCAGCAGGGGCAGATGATACCCACCAGAAATACAAAACCATCAATACATTTACCCCAGCTCCGGTGTATATTGTTGCTTTGGCAGTTTGAGTTCCACCTATTTTATGAATTAGATCACGTAAAGTGAAAGTAAGAGGATAAATTAGTGTTCCAGCATCAATAGAAAAACCAGCAAAAATAACAATTCTTAATGAAGCAACATTAGCAATTAAAGTACAAGCAAGATATAGACCGACAACAAATACTAATGCACTAAGCCAAGCGTTAGAAATATTATTTGAGTTATCTTTCATTTTTTTCCATTACATATTCCAGCATATGTAAATTTTTATTCATAATCATCAAAAAAATTAAAAGTTCTTTACCTACATTTTTGAAAGTTTTATAATTAAATTAATCCTTCGACTTTTAAAGCGGAGAGAGGAAATGAAA
>CAJWWC010000022.1 GCA_913048435.1 uncultured Flavobacteriales bacterium
CACAAAGAAAAAAAGCTAAATATGTTTACGCTAGTTTACAAAAAATAAAGTCCCTGTTCGGTAAAGTAGATTGTACTCAACTAAAAAAAATGATAAAAGATGATATTGAACAAATAGACGACATGCAATTAGACTATGTAGACATTGTCAATCCTTACAGCTTTAAGCCACTGCAAGACCAGGATAATGAAGAGGAAGCAGTAGCTCTTATAGCTGTTTTTTTGGCTGAGGTAAGACTTATAGATAATTTATCTTTAAATGATTAGTTTTGTAATATGCAAATTGAAGTTGTAAAATCTAAAATTCATCAAGTTACGGTAACAGGTGCAGATCTACATTATGTTGGGAGTATTACTATTGATGAAGCATTAATGGATGCGTCAAATATTATTGAGGGCGAGAAAGTACAAATTGTGAACATTAACAATGGTGAGCGTCTAGAAACCTATGTTATTAAAGGTGAGCGAAACAAAGGTGAAATATGTTTGAATGGTCCAGCTGCAAGAAAAGTACAAAAGGGGGATGTAATAATCATTATTGCCTATGCTTCTATGGACTTTGAGGAAGCTAAATTATTCAAACCAACTTTGATTTTTCCCAACCCCAACAACACTTTATAAACATAAAATGAAAGCTGTAAAGTGGATTAAATATGTTTTTTTTCTTTTTATAGGCGTTGGATTAATGTACTTGGCTTTCAAAAATCAAAGTCCAAAAGACTTAATCGCTCAACTGAAGGATGTCAATTATTTATGGGTAGTAATTTCTATGTTTTTTGGGTTTGCAGCTATTGTAAGTAGAGGACTTAGATGGATAATATTACTTCAAAGTCTAAACTTCTCTGTTGGTAAACTAAACAGTATTTACGCTGTAGCTATTGGTTATTTTACCAATATTGCTATTCCTAGAGCGGGTGAAATTACACGTTGTACAAGCCTTAATCAAACAGAAGATGTTCCTGTAGACAAACTTTTTGGAACAATCATTTTGGAAAGGGCAATTGACTTTATCATTTTATTAAGCCTAGTTCTTTTGGTTCTGATTTTAAAGTTAGATCTTTTTTTAGAATTTCTAGCTATTATATTTCAAGGGCGAACACCGAATGTAAGCTCATTTATTGGTGTTGGATTAAGTGTCATAGCTATTCTTATTTTTTTATTTTTTTTGACAAAAAAAATTTTTAAAAACTCTTTCTATATAAAAATAAAAACTTTCTTATTAGGAATGAAGGATGGCTTTAAAAGTATTAATGGATTAAAAAACAAATCTGGCTTTTGGATGCATACCTTTATTATTTGGCTAATGTATTTACTGATGACTTATGTTTGTTTTTTCTCTATTGAAGCAACTCGAATGCTAAATGTGGCAGACGGACTTTATACTATGGTAATTGGTGGTTTTGGAATGGTTGCTCCTGTTCAAGGGGGTATTGGAGCTTATCATTATATCGTAAAAATAGGGCTAATGATTCTTGATGTTTCTGAAGATTCTGCCTTATTATTTGCTACAGTTGTTCATACAGCTCAAACATTAATGACCCTTGGTGCTGGTGGCATATCCATTTTAATGGTATTTTTATCCAAAAAGAAAGCAAGACAGTGAGTGCTAAAACACATTTTTCAGAAAAAATTTTTGACTTGGATTCAATAATTGAAAAAGTCAATAATTGGAAGAACAAAAACCATATTGTTTTTACAAATGGTTGTTTTGATATTCTACACCTTGGTCATATTGATTATCTTTTTAAAGCTTCAAAGCTTGGTGATAAACTGATCGTTGGCGTTAACACTGATAAATGTATTCAAAGTATAAAAGGGAAAAGTCGACCTATTCAAAATGAGTTCGCTAGAGCATCTATTTTGGCGTCTCTAAGTTGTGTCGATGCAGTAATACTGTTTGATGATGACACCCCAAAGCAATTAATTGAACTTATTCAACCCAACACCTTAGTTAAAGGGGCAGACTATAAGATTAAAGATATTGTGGGTCGTGATTTTGTAATATCTTATGGTGGAAATGTGGAAACTATCCCATTTTTAGAAGGTTATTCTACTAGTCATATTATAAATTCTATTAAAGATGGCTAAGTTAAAAACAACATTTTTTTGTCAAAATTGTGGTGCACAAAGTGCACAATGGATGGGTAAATGTAAATCCTGTGACGAATGGAACACTATAATTGAAGAAGTTGTCATCAAACCAAAATCAGATAAATCTAATTGGGAAAGCGAAAAGAGCAATAGAGTAAATAAGGCACAGGCTATTTGTGATATCTCATTGCAGTCTAGGGCAAGAATAAACACCTCTGATAATGAGTTAAACAGAGTATTAGGAGGGGGTATAGTTGCTGGATCACTTATTTTATTAGGAGGAGAGCCTGGCATAGGTAAATCTACTTTACTGCTACAAGTTGCATTAAAAATTCAAAACGAAAAGATTCTTTACGTTACTGGAGAGGAAAGCGACCAACAAATCCGAATGAGAGCAGATAGACTCAATTTATCTGACTCTAGTTGTCAAATTCTTACCGAAACCAATACTCAACATATATTTCAACAAATTCAAGAGGTTCAACCTACGGTATTAGTTATAGACTCCATACAAACTTTATATACCAATAGTATTGACTCTTCACCAGGTAGTATTTCGCAGATAAGAGAGTGTACCGCTGAATTAATGAATTATGCTAAAGCTAGTGGAACACCAGTTTTGCTTATTGGACATATCAATAAAGATGGCAATATCGCTGGACCAAAAATATTAGAACACATGGTTGATGTTGTTCTTCAATTTGAAGGAGAAAGAAATCATATATATCGCATTTTACGAGCACATAAAAATCGTTACGGTTCAACTGCTGAATTAGGTATCTATGAAATGCTAAGTCATGGACTTAAAGAAGTAATTAACCCATCTGAAATATTAATTTCCCAAAAAGACGAAGCTATGAGTGGTATCGCTATTAGCTCTACTATGGAAGGTGTTCGCCCATTAATGATTGAAACGCAAGCCCTAGTGAGCTCAGCAGTCTATGGTACGCCTCAACGTAGTGCCACCGGCTTTGATTTAAGACGACTTTCTATGCTATTGGCTGTATTAGAAAAAAGATGTGGCTTTCGTTTGGGTGCAAAAGATGTATTCTTAAACATAACTGGAGGTATAAAAGTAGATGACCCAGCTATTGATTTAGGAATAGTTTGTGCTATCCTTTCTTCAAATGTTGATATGGCTATCCAAGAAAAAAATTGTTTTGCTGCTGAGATAGGACTATCAGGTGAGATTCGCCCAGTTAATAGGTGTGATCAAAGGATACAAGAAGCCGAAAAATTAGGCTTTGAGCGCATCTTTATTTCAAAATACAATAAAATAGACCGTCATAATTTATCCATAGAAGTAGTAAAAGTGAGTAAAATTGAGGACGTATTTAAGATGCTTTTTGCCTCTTAGTACTCTAGCAATTCATATAAATCATACAATTTAGGAGTAAGTATAATTTCTATCCTTCTATTAGCGCTTCTACCTGTAGAAGTTCTATTTGATTGAATGGGTACGAACTCCCCTTTACCTGCAGCCGTTAGTCGTTCGGGATCAATAGAGCTGGAAGATGTTAAAATACGTACTATTGCTGTTGCTCTTACGACACTCAAATCCCAATTATCTTTGATCTGTCCGCGTCCACCAAAAGGAATACTATCTGTATGACCCTCAATTAAAACATTGATATCTTGCTGATTTTCTAAGGCTTTTGATAACTTAGAAAGTGCCTCTTTACCTCTACTGTCCACTTGCCAACTTCCGGATGCGAAAAGTAATTGTTCTTCTAAAGAAATATAGACCTTACCATTTTTCTGTGTAATTGTCAAACCATCTCCTTCAAACCCCAGTAGTGCCGAGGATATCTTATCTCTTAATGCAGACAAGACAGAATCCTTTTTACTAATAACTGATTGTAGTTCAATTACTGTTTTCTCCCTTTCAAAAAGTTCGTTTTGTATGTCGATTAATTCTTCTTGTTTCACACTAAGATTTTGTTCTATCCTCAATAACTCATCTTCTTTTTTCAAAAGATTTTCTCTTGTGTTTTGTAATTCCTCAAGTAATTTTTTAGTTTCTTCTGCTTTTTTACTTATCATTTGGCTATTTTTTGCCGTGAGCAAATCATAAGCTTCATTTAAATCATCTAAAGTAGATTGTAATTGACTAAGAGATGCCGCTCTTTTAGTAGAATCTGAAATCAATTGGGTAATTTCAATATTTAATCGAGATAAATGATCGCTCAGTTCAACATTTTCGGTTGACAGTGAAATATTTTGTTTTTTAATCTCTTGATTTTCTCGAAATGTTTCTTTACGTTGTTGTTTAATCTCATCCACAACCTTTGGTGATACACATGATGAAATCATTACAATAATAGATAAGATTGATAATATTCTATAAGTCATATCTGTTCTTTTATATATTCAAATATACATTAGCAATCAACCCAGTTTAAAAACTAAAAAAAAGTTTATTAACATAAGTAATTTGATTAAGCCTTAAGTTATCTCAAGCAATACAGGGCAATGGTCAGAATGTTTGGCCTGACTAAGTATTGTTGCTCTTCTTAATCTAAGCTCCATAGATTGGGTAACCAATAAATAATCTATCCTCCACCCCAAATTTTTTGCTCTCGCATTTGCTCTATAACTCCACCATGAATACTGATGTGGTTCGTTATTAAAATAACGAAAAGTATCGATAAAGCCTAAATTTATAAATGAAGATAACCACTGACGTTCTTCTGGTAAAAAGCCTGAGGTATTTTTATTGCGTTGTGGATTATGTATATCTATGGACTTATGACAAATATTATAATCACCCGCAATAATCAAATTTGGAACTTGCTTGATAAGTTCTGAAATATAATTATAAAAGTATGCTAAAAAATTCATTTTGAAAGCTTGTCTTAAGTCACCACTACTACCGGACGGCATATAAACACTAATAATCGAAAAAGTGTCGAAATCAAGTCTAATTACTCTACCTTCATCATCATAGTTTTCATGATCAATACCAAGAGTTATATTATTAGGTTTTTGTTTTGATAAAATAGCTGTACCACTATAACCTGGCCTTTGGGCTGAATACCAATAACAATGATAGCCCAGTTTTAGAAAAATACTTGAATCAAATTGATCTTCGCGAGCTTTAATTTCTTGCAAACATACCACATCAGGATCTGTAAATTTTAACCAATCAGCTAAATCTTTTTTTAAGGCTGCACGAACACCGTTGATATTGTATGTAATGATTTTCATTGATTATCTGAACTTTGAGGACGCTATTCCGATAACCTGTTCGTCCATAATAAACTCAAAATAATAAATACCAGCCTCTAATACATTCCCTCTTGTCCATAATTTACAATCACTAATTTTTTTATTATCATAATCAAAATTATAATTGGTTGTATATTCTACAACGCTATCTTTATCCATGATTGTTTCTTGAATTTTATTTGCAACATTTAAAACATTGCCACTTGGGTCAATTATTCTAATAAAAAGTTCCTTAAAGCCTACATCAGTAACTTTATTTTCGATTATGTCAAAGCAAATACTAAAGTTTTGAATTTTTGATGCACGTGTTGTTGCTACAACTCGACCACTTGAACGATAATAAACTCCCTCAACCTGTATATTTTCAACTCTAAGCATTGATGCAGTAAAAACTCGTTCACTAAGAGCCTGATTATTTTTTTCTAATGTTTTGTTTCTACTTGATATTAAAAAATTAGCTTTTTTTACACTGTCATTTTCTAAAAGAAGCTGATGATTCAAAGTAAAAAGAGAGTCTATCGCAGAGACATACCTTTTACTTATCTCTTTTAGTCTTTTTATTTTTTTTCTAGCTTCGCTCAATTCCCCCTTAGAACGAAGTAGCTGCTTAATTTCATCAGCATATGCTAAAATAGTGGAGTCACGGTCCTCTAATTGATTACTTAACTCGCCATATTCATCTTTTAAAATTTCGTGTTCGTCAATAAGATTATCAAGATTATCTCTTAGGCTATTTTTTTCTTCTTCATATTGAATAACAGTTTGTATATTTTTTTTGTATTGGTTTTCTCTAATTAAGATAAGAACTATAAAAAAAGACAGTAAAATCGTTAGAAGGATAATGATTCTTCTAGGTTTCTTATCGTGTAATAGGCTTTTACTATTGTTTGGTTGATTCATTATTAATTTTAGGTTTTTTAATTTTTTCCTTATATAAAGATTCTAGTTCAGATAACATTAGAGATTGTATTTGTTCTAATTCATTTGACAAATTGCCACTAGTTTTTTCTTTTAGCATAACAACCATGTCTATTAGTTGACGTGCGGAAATAATATTAGTATCTGAGTCATTACCATCATAAATATTGTTTAAATTATTGTATGCATTTCGATGCAAAAGATATAACAACTCACTATATAATTGATCGCTTTTACTCATTTTATAACTATAATTGTGAATACGTAATTATTTACATTTTATATAGATAAGTTGAACATTTTAAATAATGAGTTAAAAATTGTAAATCTATATTTTAAAAAATCATTATAAACGTATCAATTAATAAAATGTTTTATAAATCTACTAAAACATATTGACCAAAAGAAAATTATTAGCCAATTTTTAAAAAACTAGAATTTAATTTATTTAAGAAAATTCAGTTTTTCAACAAAAAAGCCCCGAACATTACTGCTCGGGGCTTTAATCAATCTATTTTAAAAAGAA
>CAJWWC010000023.1 GCA_913048435.1 uncultured Flavobacteriales bacterium
CAAAAATACAAGCCTTTATGAACTACACAATTGATATTTAGAAAAGTTTAACTACTGGCATTTACATAATAAAATGAATTGATTTCAGTGTAAATTTTGAAAAAATTAGCTCAATTAGATTTTGTTAATAACAATTTATAATTGTAAGTTTGCCAACTCTTTTAAAAAAAAGAGCATTATTAATAAAGAAAAACATTAACGTGGACACTTTAAGTTACAAAACGATTTCAGCAAACAAGTCAACTGTAAATAAGAATTGGGTATTAGTTGACGCTGAAGGTCAGAATCTTGGGCGATTAGCTTCAAGAGTTGCCATACTATTAAGAGGAAAAAACAAGCCGAATTTCACTCCACACGTAGATTGTGGTGATAACGTTATAGTTATAAATGCAGAAAAAATTAAACTTTCTGGTAATAAGTGGAATGACAAAACATACATAAGACACACAGGATATCCTGGCGGCCAACGCTCATTATCAGCAACTGAGCTTTACGCTAAAGACCCTGCAAGGCTAATTGAAAAATCTGTAAAAGGGATGTTACCAAAAAATAAACTTGGATCTTCTTTATTCAGAAATTTAAACGTTTTTGTTGGTGATTCACACACACATGAAGCACAAAAGCCTATAAATATTAATCTAAATGACATCAATTAATGGAAGTTATACACAAAATTGGACGTAGAAAAACAGCAGTAGCCCGTGTTTACGTATCGAAAGGAAAAGGAAATATTTCGGTTAATGACAAAGATTTCAAATCCTATTTCAGTACAGCAACACTTCAGTATAAAGTAAATCAGCCTCTTGCAATGACTGATAACGAGGGTAACTTTGATATCAAAATCAATGTACATGGAGGTGGTGTTACCGGGCAAGCAGAAGCAGTACGTTTAGCTATTTCTAGAGCGATGTGTGAGCTTAATGAAGAAAACAGAAGTATTTTGAAACCAGAAGGATTATTAACTCGTGACCCTAGAATGGTGGAGCGTAAGAAATTTGGACAAAAGAAAGCGCGTAAGAAATTTCAATTTTCTAAGCGTTAATTTATATATTAAACCAGTTATTGTTGTCCATGACAATATAGTTGTCAGGACTTAGTTTAGCATCTAAATGAATAAGGCCGTAAAAATTTTAGCCACTTGTTCATTGCTAATACAACAGAACGTAAACTAATACAAAAATGGCAAAAATAGAAGTAAAAGAATTACTCGACAATGGTGTCCACTTTGGACATTTAACAAGAAAATGGGACCCAAATATGGCTCCTTTTATCTACATGGAACGTAATGGTATCCATATCATTAACCTATACAAAACAGCTGCTAAACTAGAAGAGGCATCGAAAGCACTATCAAAAATAGCTGCTTCAGGTCGTAAGATTTTGTTTGTAGCAACAAAGAAACAAGCTAAAGATATTGTAGCAGAAAAAGCTGCTAAAGCTAATATGCCCTACATTACTGAGCGCTGGCCAGGTGGTATGCTTACTAACTTTGTTACTATAAGAAAAGCAGTTAAAAAAATGGCTGCTATCGATAGGATGAAAAAAGATGGTACATTTAATACTCTTTCAAAAAAAGAACGTCTTCAAGTAGATAGATTAAGAGCAAAACTTGAGAAAAATCTAGGATCAATTTCTGATATGACTCGTTTACCCGGGGCGCTTTTTGTTGTCGATATTAAAAGAGAGCATATTGCAATTAAAGAAGCTCAAAAATTAAATATTCCAATTTTTGCGATGGTTGACACTAATTCAGATCCAAGACAAGTGGATTATGTAATCCCAGCTAATGATGATGCATCAAAGTCAATAAGTAAAATAATGGAAACTGTTTCAAATGCTATTATCGAAGGTCTAACCATCAGAAAAGCTGAAAAAGAAGGTGCTTCAAACCCAACCAATGCTGAGAAAAAAAATGAAGAGCCATCAAATTCTGAAACGACTACTAAAGAAGAAGAATAAATAATATTTTATAATAAATATAATCATGACTAAAGTTACCGCTGCTGAAGTAAATAAACTAAGGAAAGCCACTGGAGCTGGGATGATGGATTGTAAAAAAGCTCTTGTAGAAGCTGCAGGAGATTTTGAAAAAGCTATTGATGTTTTAAGAAAAAAAGGGCAAAAGGTTGCTGCCAAAAGAGCTGATCGAGAATCATCTGAAGGAGCTGCTGTTGCGAAAGTAAATTCAGACAATACATTGGGAGTAGCGATCGTGTTAGGATGTGAAACTGACTTTGTTGGGAAAAATGAGAATTTTTTATCGCTAGCAAACCAATTTGCTGAAATAGCACTTCATTCAGAATCCAAAGAAGCGTTCTTAAAAGCTGATTTTGGTGGGATGTCAGTTGCTGAAAAACTAATTGAACAAACTGGAGTAATTGGTGAAAAATTAGATATTAAGTCCTTTGAAAAAGTGAAAGCACCGTATGTTGGTGCTTATGTACATATTAATAAAATTGCAGCTTTAGTTGGTTTATCGTCAGTTGTTGAAAATGTTAGTACTCTAGCTAAGGATGTAGCAATGCAAGTAGCGTCAATGGGGGCAACAACATTATCATATAAAGATTTTGATTCTGCTTATGTTGCTTCAGAAACTGAAGCCCGTATTGCTGTAATTGAAAAAGATAATATTGAGCTTGGAAGGTTAGGGAAACCTTTAAAGAATGTTCCAAAGTATATCTCAATGGCACAATTGACCCCTGATGTGTTAAAACAAGCTGAATCTGACGCAAAAGAACAGCTCAAAGCTGAGGGAAAACCTGAACAAATTTGGGATAAAATTTTACCAGGTAAAATGGAGAGATACATTTCTGATAATACAACTTTAGATAAAGAACAATGCTTATTAGATCAAGACTTTATTAAAGACGATAAAAGCACTGTTGCTAAATACGTTGCATCATATGGATCTATTGAGGTTTCTGCATTTAAAAGAGTTACTTTAGGGTAATATTTACATAAATTTTCATATAAACCCCTGTATATATCATATAGGGGTTTTTGTTTGAATCAAGTTTACTTGAATTTGAATTTTTAAACTGAATTTTGATATATTGTTTATATTTGTATTAATTGAAAAATTATTATGATTTATAACCGAATTTTATTAAAACTTTCTGGAGAAGCCCTAATGGGAAGCCGACAATATGGAATTGACCCAAAGCGTCTGTCAGAGTATGCAAAAGACATAAAAGAAGCAATTGGTCAAGGAATTCAAATAGCTATTGTAATTGGCGGCGGTAATATTTTTAGAGGTCTTTCTGGAGCCAGCAATGGTATGGATAGAGTTCAAGGAGATCACATGGGGATGCTTGCAACTGTCATTAATGGACTTGCCCTTCAAAGCGCGCTTGAAAATGAAGGTGTCGCTACAAGGCTTCAATCAGCTATTAAAATAAATGAGGTTGCAGAGCCTTTTATTAGAAGAAGAGCTATTCGCCACCTGGAGAAAGGCAGGGTTGTTATTTTTGGTGGTGGTACAGGAAACCCTTACTTTACTACTGACTCCGCTGCTGTGCTTAGAGCTATTGAAATTGAAGCAAATGTAATAATGAAGGGAACACGTGTAGACGGTATATACTCCGCTGACCCCGAAAAAGATTCAAATGCAAGCAAATATAATTCAATCAGCTTTGAAGACGTTTTAAAAAAAGGACTAAAAGTTATGGATACTACTGCTTTTACATTAAGTCAAGAAAACGAACTCCCAATAATAGTTTTTGACATGAACAAAAAAGGTAACTTAAGTAAAATTATAACTGGAGAGCAAATTGGAACTACTGTTAGTTAAACATTTTTATTATGAATGATGATATTGAATTTATCCTTGAAAGTACCAAGGAGTCTATGGTAAAAGCGCTTGACCACTTAAAAAAGCAGTTTGTGAACATTCGTGCTGGAAAAGCAAGTCCGTCAATGCTTGGCAGTGTGACTGTAGATTACTATGGAGCACAAACACCCCTATCTCAAGTCGCAAATGTTAATACACCAGATGGAAGAACAATTACTGTCCAGCCTTGGGAAAAAAACATGCTTCAAGATATTGAACAGGCAATTATTATTGCAAATTTAGGTTTCAACCCTATGAACAATGGCGAAAGTATTATTATTAATGTTCCTGCCTTAACAGAAGAACGCAGAAAAGAATTAGCAAAACAAGCAAAATCAGAATCAGAAGATGCAAAAATCTCTATTAGAAGTTCAAGAAAAGAGGCTAATAATGAATTAAAAAAACTAAGTGACATCTCTGAGGATATGAAAAAAAATACTGAGACCGATATTCAAGAAATGACAGATTTGTTTATAAAAAAAGCAGATGCAATTTTTATGGCAAAAGAAAAAGAGATCGTTACTCTTTAGCTAGTAATTCTCAGCTCAGTATATTTAACTTTTCTTTAGTGTTTCTGAAGATTAATTTTATCTGTAAATCAAATAGTTTTATATACCTTTGGCAACTTTAAATTAAATATGTTTAAACTATTTTCAACAGGTTTTTGGGATTCAATAGCTAGATTAATATTAAGAAATAGAATTGTAATCCTAATATTAATCGGACTTTGTACCTCCCTTATGGCTTCACAATGGGGCAAAATGAAGTTTACTTACACTGAAGCTAATTTGTTGCCTGATGATCATCCTACTAATTTACATTATGAAGAATTTCTAAAAATTTTCGGCGAAGAGGGTAATTTAATTGTAATTGGGGTTAAGGATAATAATTTATTCTCATTCAAAAACATGAATTCATGGAATAATTTATCTAAGTCATTTGAAGACAATAAAAATGTAGAAAATGTAATAACAATTCAAGATTTAAAAAAATTAAAAAAAGATAAAAAAAATAAAAGATTTGATTTCGAACCTTTGCTTAAAGACTCAATTGAATCAAATTCCGAACTGATCAAGTTAAAAAATTCTCTAAAAACTGATTTCCCTGTTTATGATAACATTTTATTTAATTCTGACGGAGAATCAATTCGAACCGCAATTTTCCTAAAAAAATCCATAGTAAATACTTCAAAAAGAAAGTCCTTCATTTATGAAGATTTAATACAAAAAATTGAAGAGTTTGAAAAAGCATCAAAAATTGATGTCCATATTTCTGGGATGCCTTATGTGCGCACTCTCAACTCTCAGAACATAATTGATGAAATTGAGATATTTATTATAGCAGCAATCCTAATTACTTCATTAATTTTCTTTTTCTTTTTTAGATCATATCGAGCAACATTCATATCCATGCTTGTTGTTATAATTGGGGTTATGTGGACCTTTGGAATTCTTGGTTTTCTTGAATATGAAATAACTGTTTTAACTGCACTAATTCCCCCTTTAATAATAGTTATTGGCATCCCAAACTGTATTTTTCTTATAAATAAGTATCAGCACGAAGTCAATAAACACGGTAACAAAGCCAAATCCTTGCAGCGTGTAATTACAAAAGTTGGTAATGCGACCTTAATGACGAATACAACTACCGCATCTGGATTTGCCACATTTATAATTACGCAAAGTAAGTTACTAACAGAATTTGGTACAGTTGCATCACTAAGTATAATGGCTATTTTCATATTATGCTTACTCATAATTCCAATCATATATAGTTATATGCCTATCCCAAGTGATAAACATTTAGAGCACTTAAATAAGCGATGGATAAATAAATTGGGGGATTGGATAGAGGCAACTGTTAAAGAAAAAAACATTGGGATTTACATAGTTTCAGTTGGTCTTCTTGTAATAAGTATTATTGGAATATATCAAATTAAAACGTCAGGCAGTTTACTAGAAGATATGCCGAAAAATGCCGATTTCTATAAAGATATTGAGTTTTACGAAAGAGAGTTTGATGGAGTAATGCCATTAGAGATTTTAATAAATACAAAACGAGTTAAAGGTGTATTAAAGCGATCTACTTTAAAAAAAATGAACGCTATTGAAGAACTCATAATTGAAATTCCAGAATTATCAAAGCCTATATCTATTGTGAGTTTAGTGAAGTATACAAAGCAAGCCTTTTATAATGGGAATCCAAAATACTATCAGTTACCAACCGCACAAGAAAATGGCTTTATTTTATCTTACGCAAAGAATACATCAAATAATTTATCACTAATAAAAAACTATGTAGATTCTACTGGTCAATATGC
>CAJWWC010000024.1 GCA_913048435.1 uncultured Flavobacteriales bacterium
TAATGGATATTAGAGAAAAAACCAAGTTAGTAAAGCGTAAATGTTTCGACTTAGGTTTTTCTCATGTAGGAATTTCAAAATCTGTTTTTTTAGAAAAAGAAGCTAGACGATTGGAAGAATGGTTGTCAAAAGATTTTAACGGTAAAATGAGTTACATGGAAAATCATTTTGATAAAAGAACAGACCCCGGTAAGTTACTAGATGGTGCAAAATCTGTTATTAGTGTTCTATTTAATTATCATAATCCAACGAAGCAACTAGATGATAATGCACCAAAAATTTCTCAATATGCTTATGGAAAAGATTATCACTTTGTCATTAAAAATAAATTAAAGGAACTTCAGCTTTTTCTGACAAAAAAATTTGGAGAAATTAATTGTAGAGGATTTGTAGATTCTGCACCAGTAATGGATAAAGTTTGGGCTGAAAAAAGTGGTTTAGGTTGGATTGGGAAACATTCCAATTTAATCAACAAAGAAATGGGTTCTTACTTCTTCATTGCGGAACTAATTGTAGACATTGAGCTGGAGCAAGATATACCAATTAATGACTATTGTGGTACTTGTACAAAATGCATAGATGCTTGCCCAACAGAGGCGATTGTACAGCCGTATGTCGTTGATGGATCCAAATGTATTTCATATATAACGATAGAGCTAAAGGATCAAATATTACCCAACGAATTCAAAGGCAAAATGGATAGTTGGATGTTTGGATGTGACATTTGCCAAGATGTTTGCCCATGGAACCGGTTTGCCTCTGCGCATAGTGAACCTCAGTTTAATCCACATCCTGATTTGCTGAAATTGACAAAAAAAGAGTGGAACGAATTATCTGAAGAAACTTATCAAAATCTTTTCCGAAAATCTGCCGTAAAGCGCACCAAATTTTCTGGTCTTAAAAGAAATATTTCATTCTTAAATTCCACATGAATTTTTGTTCAACAAATTAAATGATCTACATTAATAATCAATATTTGTCTGATGGTTAGATTACACTGGATCACCTTAATTTTTATATTTCTAGTCGTTGTCGCAGGATCAGTTGTAAGAATGACTGGATCAGGTATGGGGTGTCCTGACTGGCCAAAATGTTTTGATCAATACATACCACCTACCTCAATAGATCAACTTCCATTGAATTATCAAGATCATTATTCATCACTAAGAGAAAAGAAAATTGGACGATTTGCTGATTTCTTAACCACTTTTGGCCTTGATGACAAAGCAAAATTATTAGTCAATGATAAAACACTATTAAATGAACAGGAATTCAATGTGCTAAATACGTGGTTCGAGTATGTGAATCGGTTAATAGGCGCCATTGCAGGGTTATTTATTTTTATTGGTTTTGTTATATCATGGTTTAACAAAAGTCATCGACTAAAAAACGTGACTTTAACTTTTGGATTGGTGGTGTTGACTACTTTTCAAGCATGGTGGGGTGCAATGGTAGTGGCGACTAATATTGTTCCTTGGGTATTGACGGTACACATGGTAATAGCAGCTTTGATGATCGCATTACAGTTAAAAATCATTTCTATTAACCGAAAAAATCGCATTCCTTCAACACATTTATTCAAGTGGATATGTGCCTTAGGAATAGTGTTGTTTTTAATCCAAATTATTTTTGGCACACAGGTAAGACAATTGGTTGATCATTGGTTAATGTATAATCAAAGAGCTGATCTTGAGTTTAGTGAGTACATCTATTTTGTGATACATCGTTCATATGCTATTTTAATCGTTTTATTTGGATTAGGTTTAGGATTATATAATTACCTTAAAAAATTACACATAAGATCCATCTATATTTTCTTAGCCTTGCTTATTTCTGAAGTGGTTTTTGGTAAAGTCTTAGCAGACTTTAACATCCCTCATCTTTTTCAATCCTTACACTTAGTTTTTGCTTTAGTTGCTTTTGGTGTTTTGGTGAACTTATTTTTGAATTTGAAGGTTTCAAAATGAAATATTTATCGATTATTATTTTAGCACTTTCTTTTTTCAGTTGCAATTCATCATCTGAAATTTATATACCTGAATTAGAATCAATTAATGGGAATGAAATTTTACAATCAAAGATGTCTGTTGATCGATACGTGTTGGAGTATTCTTATGATATAAACACCACTCTAAAAATCGAATATTTAGATGAAATACTCAATCACATAAATAACAAAAAAGGAATCTGGCAAGAACTTTATTTTAATGTAATGTGTCAATATTGTAACCAGTTGCAAACCGGGAATAAAGATAAATTTTCTGCTAAATTGTTTGAATTTTTCCTTCATAATCCTTCCTTCTATTTGACTACGTTAGATAAGCAGACTTACTCGGTTAGTGATTGTCTATTAGAAAAATTAAATCATTATATCTCATCAGAAGTTATCAGTGAAGAAATTACGTACATGAGTATCAAGAATGTAGCTTATACTTATTGTGAATCATGTACAGATAAACAAATAAATGCTATTTATTTGTACTTAGATCTTACAAAAAACTACCAAGAATAGAGTTTATTTCGCTATTAATTTGATATAGGGGATTAACATTTCTTCCATAGATATACCCCCATGTTGAAATGTGTCACTATATAACTTAGCAAAATGATTATAGTTGTTGGGATACACAAAAAATTTATCTTCTTTAGCAAATATGAATGACGAGCTAATGTTTGATTTAGGTAAATTTATTCTTTCTGGATATAGTGCTTCAATCACATCTTTAGACTGGTAGGTGAGGTTTTTACTTACTTTATACCTCATGTTTGAATTGGTGTTTTTTGGACCAATAACTTTAGTGGGGTTTTTGACTCTAACAGTGCCATGATCGGTAGTTAAAAACACCTTTGAAGAAGTATTGCTTATTTTTTTTAAAATGTCATATAATGGTGAGTGTTTAAACCAGCTTAAGGTGATTGATCTATAAGCTGATTCATCCTCAGCCAACTCTTTAATCACTTCCATATCTGTTCTAGCGTGAGACAGCGTATCAACAAAGTTATAGACGATAGTATTGACATTATTATTTTTAAGATTATCAACTTGTTGAACTAGTTTTTTACCAGCATTTAAATTGGTAATCTTATGATAAGATGTTTTAAGGTTTAGCTGATTTCTTCTAAGATTTTCATTGAAAAAGAAATCTTCGTGAAGGTTTTTCCCTTTATTTTCTTCTTCTGAAACCCATTTTTGAGCATATCTTTTACTGATTTCTAATGGGGAAATCCCAGCAAATAATGCGTTTCTAGCATACTGTGTAGTAGTTGGTATGATACTGGAGTAAATCCCTTCCGAATCAATACTGAAAAAATCCTCAACAATAGGTTTGATGATTAGCCATTGATCATATCTAAGGTTATCAATAACTATTAAAAAATAGGACTGATTGTTTAGTTCAGGAAATAACTCTGTTTTCAACAGATTATGGCTAAACAGCTCATCGGATTGAATTATTTCTTCATAGTTTCTATCGATAAAGCGGGAGTAAAGCTGATTAGCTTCCTCTTTTTGCATATTAAAAACTTCAACCATATTTTGATCTGAAACCTCTAGTTGCAATTCCCAATAGGTTAACTTTTGAAAAATTTCTTTCCAACCATCTAAAGAATTTACCAAATTTAAATCTTGACTAATTTTATTGAATTCCTGCCTGTATGAAGTTGAATTGGTTTCACTAATTAATCTTTTTCCATCTAATAACTTTTTTATTGCCATCAAAATTTGGTGTGGATTAACCGGTTTAATTAAGTAGTCGGAAATTTGTTTTCCAATAGCCTCTTCCATTATCATTTCTTCCTCACTTTTGGTAATCATAACAATAGGGATGGTTGATTTGATTTTTTTGATTTCCTCAAGTGTGGTTAAGCCGCTTATTCCAGGCATATTCTCATCTAAGAAAATGAGATCGAATTTAGATTCAGTAACTTTTTCAATAGCTTCTACTCCAGAGTTAACAGCAATAACTTCAAACCCTTTGTTTTTAAGAAATAGTAAATGTGGCTTTAAACTTTCTATTTCGTCATCTGCCCATAAAATTCTTGCCATTCGGGTATGTATTCATTTAGTTTTGCCTAACTTAATGATTTATGATGAATAAAAATAAAGTCAGTAAGATTCTTAACGATCCAGTTTACGGTTTTATTACGCTAAATAGAGGTATTTTATTAGATTTAATTGATCACCCCTATTTTCAGCGTTTATCCAGAATAAAACAACTTGGTTTAACTTATCTAGTTTATCCCGGTGCTCATCATACTAGGTTTCATCATGCTGTTGGGGCTGCTTATCTCATGAAGCAAGCGTTGTCTACTTTTAAAGAGCTAGGAGTTAATATTCAAAGAGAAGAAGAACGCGGGGCATTAATAGCCATATTGCTTCATGATATTGGTCACGGCCCTTATTCTCATGCTTTGGAACATTCTTTTTTAAGCGGTGTAAGTCATGAAAATGTGTCCGAAATTTTCATGCGAAAATTAAATAATCAGTATAGTGGAGAACTAAGCTTAGCTATTCAAATTTTTAGAAATCAATATCATAAAAAATTTTTACACCAGCTGGTTTCTTCTCAATTAGATATGGACAGACTCGACTATCTCAAGCGAGACAGTTTTTTTACAGGTGTTAGTGAAGGTGTAGTAAGTAACCAGCGTATAATTAAGATGTTTGATATTGTTGATGATGAAATTTTAATCAAAGAAAAAGGAATATATTCGATTGAAAAATTCATTGTAGCAAGAAGATTAATGTACTGGCAAGTATACTTACATAAGACCGTACTTAGTGCTGAATTCTTATTAGCAAAAATTATTTCTCGTGCCCGTGAACTATTATATGCAGGAGAAAAGTTATTTGTCACTCCCGAACTAAATATGTTCCTAACGAAAAATATTACAAAGGATGAATTAGAACAGGATGTTTACCTCAATGCTTTTGCATCCCTAGATGATAATGATATTATGACTTGTATAAAGGTTTGGATGAAATCTAAAGACATTGTTTTGTGTCGTCTTGCTTCCATGCTCATTGAAAGAAAACTATTGAAAGTGAAAATTTCCAATACTTCTTTTGATGTAGACCAAGTCAATGAAATAAGAAAGATACATCAAAAGGGGTTGGGACTAAATGATGACGAAACAAAATACTTTGTATTCCAAGAACAAATGATAAATAATGCATACGACCCTAGAAAAGATACCATAAAAATAAAATATAAAGACGGAACAGTTAAAGATATCACAGACGCATCAGACAATTTAAATGTATCTGCACTAGCAAAGCCAGTCACAAAACATTATTTATTTGCACCATATTTTTAAGGTATTGATTATCGTAGCTCAATAATGCTAATTTTGTCAACATAATGAAGTTTAAAGCAAGTGAAATAGCAGAG
>CAJWWC010000025.1 GCA_913048435.1 uncultured Flavobacteriales bacterium
TAATGGATATTAGAGAAAAAACCAAGTTAGTAAAGCGTAAATGTTTCGACTTAGGGTTTTCTCATGTAGGGATCTCAAAATCTGTTTTTTTAGAAAAAGAAGCTAAAAGGTTGGAAGTATGGTTGTCTAATGATTTTAATGGTAAAATGAAATACATGGAAAATCATTTTGATAAAAGAACAGACCCAGGAAAGCTAGTAGATGGAGCAAAATCAGTCATAAGCGTACTATTTAATTATCACAATCCAACGAAGCAACTAGACACTAAAGCGCCAAAAATTTCTCAATATGCTTATGGAAAAGATTACCACTATGTCATTAAAAATAAGTTAAAGGAACTTCAGCTTTTTCTAACTCAAAAATTTGGTGAAATTAATTGCAGAGGATTTGTAGATTCTGCACCAGTGATGGATAAAGTTTGGGCTGAAAAAAGTGGTCTTGGCTGGATTGGAAAACACTCTAATTTAATCAATAAAGAATTGGGTTCCTACTTTTTTATTGCAGAATTAATTATAGATATAGAGCTAGAGGAAGACATACCAATTAATGACTATTGTGGCACTTGTACAAAATGCATTGATGCTTGTCCTACAGAAGCAATTGTAAAGCCTTATGTCGTTGACGGATCAAAATGTATTTCATATTTAACTATTGAATTAAAAGATCAAATATTACCTAACGAATTCAAAGGTAAAATGGATAATTGGATGTTTGGATGTGATATTTGCCAAGATGTTTGTCCATGGAACAGATTCGCCTCTGCACATAATGAGCCTCAGTTTAATCCACACCCTGATTTGCTGAAATTAACAAAAAAAGAATGGAGTGAATTATCAGAAGAAACATACCAAAATCTTTTCCGAAAATCTGCCGTAAAGCGGACTAAATTTTCTGGTCTCAAAAGAAACATTACATTTTTAAATTCAACATGAATTTATGTTCAACAAATTAAATGATTTACATTATTAATCAATATTTGCTCGATGGTTAAATTCCACTGGATTACCCTAATATTTATCTATTTAGTCGTAGTCGCAGGATCAGTTGTAAGAATGACTGGGTCAGGCATGGGCTGCCCTGACTGGCCAAAATGTTTTGATCAATATATACCACCAACTTCAATAGATCAACTTCCATTAAATTATCAAGATCATTATTCATCACTAAGAGAAAAGAAAATTGGACGCTTTGCTGATTTCTTAACCACTTTTGGTCTTGATGATAAAGCACAATTATTGATCAATGACAAAGAACTACTGAAGGAACAGGAATTTAATGTACTAAATACATGGTTTGAGTATGTGAATCGGTTAATTGGTGCCATAGCAGGATTATTTATTTTTATTGGCTTTGTTTTATCATGTTTTAATAAAAATCAGCGACTAAAAAACATGATGTACACTTTTGGATTAGTGGTGTTAACTGCTTTCCAAGCATGGTGGGGCGCAATGGTAGTTGCAACCAATATTGTACCTTGGGTATTGACAGTTCATATGGTAATAGCAGCTTTGATGATTGCATTACAGTTACAAATCATTTCTATTAACAATAAAAATCATATTCTTTCAACATACCTTTTTAAGGGCGTATGCGCTTTAGGGATAGTGTTGTTTTTAATACAAATTATTTTCGGCACACAGGTAAGGCAATTGGTTGATCATTGGCTAATGAATAACCAAAGAGCTGATCTTGAGTTTAGTGAGTATATCTATTTTTTGATTCATCGTTCTTATGCTATTCTTATGGTTTTATTTGGATTAGGCTTGGGAGTTTATAATTACATTAGAAAATTACACATAAAATCAATCTATATTTTCTTAGCCTTGTTGATGTCTGAAGTGGTTTTTGGTAAAATATTAGCAGATTTCAATATCCCACACCTTTTTCAAGCCTTACACTTAGTTTTTGCTTTAGTTGCCTTTGGTGTTTTGGTGAACTTATTCTTGAATTTGAAGATTTCAAAATGAAATATTTATCAATTGTTTTTTTAGTACTTTTTTTTTTCAGTTGCAATTCATCGTCTGAAATTTATATTCCTGAAATAGAATCAATTAATGGGAATAAAATTTTACAATCGGAGATGTGTGTTGATCGACATGTGTTGGAGTATTCTTATGATATTAATACCGATCTAAGAGTTGAATATTTAAATCAAATCCTCCATCAAATAAACAATAAAAATGGGCTCTGGAAAGAACTTTATTTTAATGTAATGTGTCAATATTGTAACCAATTGAAAATCGAAAATAATGATCAATTTTCTGCTAAACTATTTGAATTTTTCTTACATAATCCTTCCTTCTATTTGTCCACTTTAGATAAGCAGACTTACTTTGTTAGTGATTGTCTATTAGAAAAATTAAATCGTTATATCTCTTCAGAAGTGATTAGCGAAGAAATTACGTACATGAGTATTAAAAATGTAGCCTACACATATTGTGAATTATGTACAGATCAACAAATAAATGCTATTTACACATACTTAGATCTTATAAAAAACTACCAAGAGTAGAGTTTATTTCCTAGTTAATTTGACATAGGGGATTAACATTTCCTCCATTGATATACCTCCGTGCTGAAATGTGTCATTATATAGTTTAGCAAAATGATTATAGTTGTTGGGGTATACAAAAAATTTATCTTCTTTAGCAAATATATATGAGGAGCTAATGTTAGATTTAGGTAAATTTATTTTTTCTGGATGTAGCGCTTCAATCACATCTTTTGACTGATAGGTGAGGTTTTTACTTACTTTATACCTCATGTTTGAATTGGTGTTTTTTGGACCAACAACTTTAGAAGGATTTTTGACTCTCACTGTGCCATGATCAGTAGTTAAAAACACCTTTGAAGTAGTATTGCTTATTCTTTTTAAAATGTCAAATAATGGTGAGTGTTTAAACCAGCTTAATGTGATTGATCTATAAGCTGATTCATCTTCAGCCAACTCTTTAATCACCTCCATTTCTGTTCTAGCGTGAGATAGTGTATCCACAAAATTATATACAATAGTATTGATGTCATTATTTTTAAGATTATCAATTTGTTGAACTAGCCTTTTACCTGCATTTAAATTGGTAATCTTATGATAAGAAGTTTTCAGGTTTAAGTGATTCCTTCTAAGATTTTCATTGAAAAAGAAATCTTCGTGAAGGTTTTTCCCTTCATTTTCTTCTTCTGAAACCCATTTGTGAGTATATCTTTTGCTGATTTCTAATGGGGAAATACCAGCAAATAATGCGTTTCTAGCGTACTGAGTAGTGGTAGGGATGATACTCGAATAAATTCCTTCACTTTCAATGCTGAAAAGGTCCTCAACGATAGGTTTAAGGATTAGCCATTGATCATACCTAAGGTTATCAATAACAATTAAGAAATAGGACTGATTGTTTAATTCAGGAAATAGCTCTGATTTTAACAGATTATGGCTTAACAGTTCATTGGATTGAATGATTTCTTCATAATTTCTGTCAATAAAACGGGAGTAAAGTTGATTAGCTTCATCTTTTTGCATATGAAAAACTTCAACCATATTTTGATCTGAAATTTCCAACTGCAATTCCCAATATGTTAACTTTTGAAAAATTTCTTTCCAACCGGCTAAAGAATCTACCAAATTTAAGTCCTGACTAATTTTATTGAATTCCTGTCTATATGAAGACGAATTGGTTTCACTAATTAATCTTTTTCCATCTAATAGTTTTTTAATTGCCATCAAAATTTGGTGTGGATTAACCGGTTTGATCAGGTAGTCGGAAATTTGTTTTCCAATAGCTTCTTCCATAATCATTTCTTCCTCATTTTTGGTAATCATAACAATGGGGATACTTGATTTGATTTTTTTGATTTCTTCAAGTGTGGTTAAGCCACTTATCCCAGGCATGTTCTCGTCTAAGAAAATGAGATCGAATTTAGATTCAGCGACTTTTTCAATAGCTTCTACCCCGGAGTTAACAGCGATAACTTCAAACCCTTTGTTTTTAAGAAAGAGTAAATGTGGCTTTAAGCTTTCAATTTCGTCATCTGCCCATAAAATTCTTGCCATTAGGGTATGTATTAATTTAGTTTTGCCTAACTTAATGATTTATGATGAATAAAAATAAAGTCAGTAAAATACTTAACGATCCAGTTTACGGTTTTATTACGCTAAATAGAGGTATTTTATTAGATTTAATTGATCACCCTTATTTTCAGCGTTTATCCAGAATAAAACAACTAGGGTTAACATATCTAGTTTATCCAGGTGCACATCACACTAGATTTCATCATGCTGTTGGAGCTGCTTATCTAATGAAGCAAGCGTTGTCTACTTTTAAAGAGCTAGGAGTTAGTATTCAAAGAGAAGAAGAACGTGGGGCATTAATAGCTATATTGCTTCACGATATAGGTCATGGACCTTATTCTCATGCTTTAGAACATTCGTTTTTAAGCGGTGTAAGTCATGAAAATGTATCCGAAATTTTCATGCGAAAATTAGATGAACAATACAGTGGAGAACTTAGCCTAGCTATCCAAATTTTTCGTAATCAATATCATAAAAAATTTTTACACCAGCTGGTTTCTTCTCAACTAGATATGGATAGACTAGATTATCTTAAGCGAGACAGTTTTTTTACAGGTGTTAGCGAGGGTGTAGTAAGTAATCAGCGCATAATTAAGATGTTTGATATTGTTGATGATGAAATTTTAATCAAAGAAAAAGGAATTTATTCGATTGAAAAATTCATTGTTGCAAGAAGATTAATGTACTGGCAAGTATACTTACATAAGACAGTACTTAGTGCTGAATTCTTATTAGCAAAAATTATTTCTCGCGCACGCGAACTTTTACGTAATGGGGAAAAGTTATTTGTTACTCCTGAACTAAATATATTTCTTACGAAAAATATTTCAAAATTTGAATTAGAGCAGGAAGTTTATCTGAACGCTTTTGCATCTCTGGACGACAATGATATTATGACGTGTATAAAGGTTTGGACGAAATCTAAAGACGTTGTGTTGAGTCGTCTTGCTTCGATGCTCATTGAAAGAAAACTATTAAAAGTGAAGATATCCAATACTTCCTTTGATGTTGAGAAAGTCAATGAAATAAGTAAAATACATCAAAAGGAGTTGGGTCTAAATGATAACGAAATAAAATACTTCGTATTCCAAGAACAGATGATAAATAATGCATATGACCCTAGAAAAGATACCATAAAAATAAAATATAAAGATGGGACAGTTAAAGATATCACAGACGCATCAGACAATTTAAATGTGTCAGCACTAGCGAAACCAGTCACAAAATATTATTTATTTGCACCATATTTTTAAGGGATTGATTAT
>CAJWWC010000026.1 GCA_913048435.1 uncultured Flavobacteriales bacterium
CCTCAACAACCACAACTGTCAATCCAACAACCACTTCTTCAACAACAACCACTTCAACAACAACCACTTCAACAACAACCACTTCAACAACAACCACGTCCTCAACAACCACTACAACAACAATTCCAAGTACAACAACAACAATTGAAGTATCAGAAAAGGATGATTCAGTTTCCATTAATACGAGTGGTTCAGAAAATATAAAAATTTATGAAGGTGAGTTTACGTTATTTGATGGATTTGAAGGAGAAAATCAATTCAATCTTGATTCATTAGTTAATAATTTACCTACAGAATTAAAAAAATCTGTAGAAAGCAATGTTATATTTGTTAATGGCTGTCACTCTTATGCTGCAACAATTTTGGGAAGATGTCCTTTTGGTGTTTGGGACTCAGCTGGAACATTTGCTGATGGATCAACAAATTCAAATTGGAAATTATCTGTCTGGGTCTCCAATAATGCGTTTGCTAACAATAGAGCTTACAACACATTGCTTCATGAAACATCGCATGCATTTTCATATTTAACAAGAAACTGTGTTAATTCCGAAGGAGAAAATCAAAGAAAAAATGCTCAAGAATTTTTTGGAAGTGAAGAGATGTTTGCTGATGCATTAGTCCTTTACTATGGGGGAGATTATGTTTATTACCGGGAGAGTACTGTTTTGCAAGAATCCGAAAGAGAGTATTTAAGTGACTACGTAGCTCTTTGTAATGAGGATTAGATAATTAGAAAAATATAGTTTTTTGCTTAGAATAGTTTCTAATCAAAACAATTTTATATATAGCTTTTGGTACTTGTAATAAATTTTTAAAATAATAAAATTTTAATATGTCAATACAAGAGTTAAATAATTTAATCTCTTCTTCTATAACATTTAAAACAATAACGCCAATGATTCCTGTTATGTTTTATTTCTTAGGTACTCAAACTAATTATCAAGATATTAAACAAACTATAGAAAACAAAATAACATTTTCTTATGCAATATTTTTTCAAATTTTTGTATTACCTTTAATTGGATTAACTTTATATTTAGTTTTTAACACAAGTATATTTGCAATTTCAATTGCAATTGTTTTACTGGCACCTGGTGGTTTTATATCTGGCATTTTAACTCATTTCAAAAAAGGAAATATACCTCTTTCTGTCTCATTAACTTCATTGACTTCACTTATTACTCCATTTACAACAGTTTTTTGGTTAAGTATTATTTCAATTGATGCAGAGGGATTTTCTTTCAACTTTTTAGAGACATTAATACAACTTACTTTATTGATATTCATTCCTTTTTTAGTTGGATATTTTTTAAACACGAAAGATATAGACACAGTCAATAGATTGTCTTCTTTCTTAGATAAATTTTTAAAATTATATATAGCAGTAATTTCTGTAACTGGACCTTTTGAACTCAGGGATGCTTTATTTGATTATTTTTCTGAAGCTATAACTATAGTACTGGTTGCAATAGGAGTTGTCTTTATTGCAGTTGAAAGTACTTCAAGACTTTTAAAAATTGAAAAAAAGGATGCAGTAACCGTATCTATTGAAGCTTTATGTCAGAATTTTCCAATTGTACTAACATTTTCAATACTTTTTAATTTGCCGCAAATGGCCGTATTTGGTGTGTTTTATTATTTAGCTACTTTAGTTATAGTTGTCCCTTATTCATTGATCAGACCTTTAAATTAAAAAAATTAAAAACTACATCTTTAGAAAAAATATGTATATAATAAAGATGTCTTTCAGACAAAACAATTCACAAATCATTTCCAAAAAATATGATTTTATATAGGAGAAAAAATGTCCGCAAGATCACAATTACAATCAAAACCTGTAGCAGACCTTAGGTCAATTGCCGAAAGTTTAGGCATTGATCATAAAGGATTACAGAAAGCAAAACTAATTGATTTATTAGTTGAACATAGTGATGAAATCTTAGATGCAGAAGATACAGAAGTAGCTGAAGTCATTAGTAAATCAAATAATGATGACGGACCTTCAGTTGTCAGTTCTGGAGATAGTGAAATAAAAAAAGGTGATACCAGAGATGGAATTCTTGATATTCTTCCAGAGGGATACGGTTTCTTGCGTTGCAATGGATATAAACCAAGTGAAGAAGATGTTTATGTTGCAGCTGGACTTATAAAAAAATTTAGAATGAGAAAAGGAGACATGGTTTCAGGACCAATTCGTGCACCAAGGCAAAAAGAAAAATATCCCGCACTCATTGAACCAAATACTGTAAATGATGCTGATCCCGAACTACTTGCTAGAAGAGTTGACTTTAATAAGTTAACACCTTTGTTTCCAGATGAGAGATTAAAACTTGAAATGGATGGTAAACCTGAAAAAATTCTTCCTAGAATTATTGATTTGATTGCACCAATTGGAAAAGGACAAAGAGGGTTGATTGTATCTCCACCAAAAGCAGGTAAAACGACAATTCTTAAAGAAATTGCAAATTCAATAACCACAAACAATCCAGAGGTTTATCTAATGGTTGTATTAGTTGATGAAAGACCTGAAGAAGTAACAGATATGCAAAGATCAGTTGATGGAGAAGTTGTGTTTTCTACTTTTGATAGACCACCAGATGAGCACACTCAAGTTTCTAAGTTAGCTATTGAAAGGGCAAAAAGATTAGTTGAGGAAGGAAAAGATGTTGTTATTCTTCTTGACTCAATCACACGTCTAGCAAGAGCTCATAACTTAGCAACACCGGCTAGCGGTAGGATTCTCTCTGGTGGTGTAGATTCTACTGCTTTAACTCCGCCTAAGCAGTTCTTTGGCGCTGCTAGGAATATTGAAGGTGGAGGAAGCTTAACAATTCTAGGAACAGCACTTGTAGAGACTGGTTCAAAGATGGATGAAGTTATATTTGAAGAATTTAAAGGTACAGGAAATATGGAATTACGTCTTGATCGTCAGCTTGCTGATAAGAGAGTATTCCCAGCTATTGATGTCACACCTTCAGGAACTAGAGAAGAGCAAAGACTCGTATCTCCAAAAGAGCTTGAGTCTTTATGGGCTCTTAGAAGAGTATTAGTTGCTTTAGAAGGCGGAGCAGCAACTGAACTTCTAATCGATAAGTTAAAAGAAACTAAAAGTAATGAGGCATTCTTAAAAGATGTAGCGAAAGCAAAATAATCTTTTAAAGTAATAAACGTATTATTGTAAAGTAGAACTATGAAACAAGGTATACACCCAGATTATAGAGAAGTTGTTTTCTCAGACGAGGACGCTGGTTTTGCGTTTCTTACTCGTTCAACTATTAAAACAAACGAAACTATTCAATGGGAAGATGGAAACGAATATCCATTAGTAAAACTTGAGATTTCCTCTGCTAGCCATCCATTTTTTACTGGTAAGCAAAAATTAGTTGACTCTACAGGTAGAGTCGAAAGGTTTAAACAAAGGTACGGATCAACAAGTACCAGACAAGCACCAAAACAAGAAACTTCTTCTCAAGAAGAAGAATAACTTTACTAATTCCAATTTCTTATGTCTGAACAATATATTGCATATGGTGGCCAAGCAGTAATTGGTGGTGTTATGATACAAAGCCCAAAAGGATGGTCTTTAGGAATCAGGGATAAAAATAATAAACTCCACAAATATTATGAAGAAAGAATTCCATTAATAAAAAGGAACAAGTTTTGGTCAGCTCCATTAATTAGAGGCTTTGGAGCACTCATTGATTCAATGTATGTTGGATTTAAAGCTATCACCCTTTCAGACCAGATATATTCTGATTTTGAAGAGTATGAAGAAAGCTTATTTTCAAAAATTATGACCTACTCATTTTTAATTGCTGTGTTACTAATTTTTATAGCTGGACCTCGATTACTAGTTGAAGTAGTGAACTACTCCCAATCATTGACTGGTGTATTAGAAGGGGTACTTCGTGGGCTTATAGTTATTGTTTATATTTATCTCATAGGAAGAACTAAAGATGCACAAGAGCTATTTGAATATCATGGTGCCGAGCATATGACTATTGCTTCTTTTGAGGCTAAAAAATCTCTAACTATGGATGATGTAAAAACCTTTCCAAAAGAACACATAAGGTGTGGGACGTCATTTCTTTTTCTAATAGTCTTTATTAGCTTATTAACTCTTCCATTTATACCAAACGTCAATATTGTTTTGACTGCGGTAACTAGGATTTTACATGTTGTGGTGGTATCAATGCTTTCTTATGAGGTATTGAAATTTAACTTTGCAAATAGTAATTCATTAGTCGCAAAATTTTTTGCAGCACCTGGTATTTGGACACAGTTTATTACGACAAAAAAACCTTCAGATGATCAAATAGAAGTAGCAATATTATCAATGGCAAACTGCGTGGAGAACTCAGAGAATACAAAATTGTTTGAAGACATTACTGCGCAAGCAAATGAGGTAAAAGTTGGATAATTCATTACACGAAAAACTGAAAGCAATTGAAAATTCACTTCCAGAAATAGAAAAACAACTTTCAGAAATAGATATTTCTAAGGACCAAAAAGGTTATGCTGAAATGGCTAAAAAGCATAATGATGTCTCAATTATTGTCGATTTATTTAATGAATGGAAAAAGATTACTTCAGAAATTGATGATGCAGTTGAGCTTATCAATTCTGAAGACGATGAAGATATGAAAAATGAGTTTGAATCAATCGTCACCGAGAACAAAAATAAACTAGATCCGTTAGTTCAAAAAATAAAAGTTTCACTTCTTCCAAAAGATCCATTAGATGAAAAGGATGTATTAGTTGAAATCAGACCTGGAGCTGGTGGAGAAGAGGCAGCTATATGGGTGGGTGATCTGTACAAAA
>CAJWWC010000027.1 GCA_913048435.1 uncultured Flavobacteriales bacterium
TGGAAGCTGCAATAAGTGCTATCGAGACAATGAAGAAAATTGACGCAAACATATTAATTCAAGAATTTATAAACGAGTCTAAAGGAGAAGACATTCGAGCAATTGTTGTCGGTGATAAAGTTGTAGCTTCGATGAAACGTAAAGCCAAACCTGGAGAGTTCCGTTCAAATGTTCATCTAGGTGGAAGCGTTGAAAAATATGAATTAAACAAACAAGAAGAAGAAAGTGCAATTAAAGCTGCAAAAGTGCTTGGCCTTTCTGTTGCAGGAGTTGATTTAATTCAATCAAATAGAGGTCCTTTAGTGTTAGAGGTTAATTCTTCACCTGGATTAGAGGGAATTGAAAAAGCTAGTGGTGTAAATGTTGCTGATAAAATTATCAAGTATCTTGAAGATGAACACAGTAATAGAGACAGATCTAAACCAATAGATATTTAAAAAAATAGATTTTTGAGTATTCTTAATCTTGAAAAAATTCCTTCTTCAATAACTTTTTCATTTTTAAGTAGTACAGGCACTCGTAGCAAAAACTCTTGATAATCAGTCTGAACATCAACTACACTAATTTGATAAAAAAGCTTTAAAAATTTAATTTTTACTTTTGCTTTATTGCACAACTCACAATTTACTGTTGTAACGAAAATTAATTCTGACATGTATTATGTACCCATGAGGCCATGGACTTTAGTTTTTGTTATTTTGCTAGTATTAATTATTTTTATCTCAGGTTCTCTTGCCATATCTAATTTAAGGCTTTAATAACTACTTTCGAATTATCTTTACAATTTAACATTTTTTGAGCGTTTCCATTACTCAAAAATAATGAAGCCATGCCCCAAGAATCAATAACAATTCCTATCCCACCAATTGTTTCATTTTTATATGTTTCACACCATTTAGCGCTAAGTTCTTGATTATCAATTTTTATTGGAATGACATCCCCAATTTTAAAATCTTTATCAATTAATTCTTGTGGAGATATGTTGGTTTGACAATTGCCAAACTCATCAACATACAACACTTCACCTCTAATTTCATCATCTGAAATATCTGTTAGAGGAATTAAGTATTGTTTTAAATCTTCTAGATCAAGTTCAGGTCCAAACTCTTCTAGCTTTAATTGTCCCGATGCATATCCTGCTGCGAAAGGTGCAAAAATATCTCTTGCATGAAATGTATTTCCCTCATGAGGAATAATCCAGTTTTCATTTTCTAAAGAGTAGGCTTTTTGTGCTCCACCGACTGTTGCACAAGCTAAATTTAATAATCCATTATCTGGACCTATCATAACTCCCCAATCAGTCGTAATTGCTATAGCTTTTCTATCGCCGCCAACTCCTGGATCTACAACAGCCAACAAAACTCCTTGAGGTATATACTGAATAGCTCTCATTAATAGAAGAGAACCGTATTTGATGTCCTGTGGTGGAATGCCATGTGAAATATCATTGATTTTTATTTCACTATCAATACGACTAATAACTCCTTTTACAACCCCAACAGATCCATCATTGAGGCCAAAATCAGATGCAAAAGAGATAATTTTACTCATAGAAATGATTATAAGTTCACTTGAAAGTATTAATGGTGTAATCTTATAAATACAAAGGGGATTTAATTGAAAAAGTTTATAGTTTTTTTCGCAATAATAGCTGTTGTAGTATATTTTGGAGTTGGCTGGTTTGCCTATGGACAAGCAGCATCAGTAAGTTGTGAAGTTTGGTTTGAAGAAGCTAATAATGACCCCAGTAATTACACACTAGGTCAGAAAGCTGATTGGAATCCTTCAGATTATTTTATTGAAAATTATGAAGAGGTTTCTATTTTTGCTGATTCAGGTGAAATAGAATTAAAGTCTTGGTGGGTTGAAAATGATTTATCAAAACCTACTGTTATTTTTCTTCATGGTGTAACTAGTAGTAAGTTTTCTCCTGACATTCTTCTTCCAATGGGTATGTTGAACAAAAACGGTTTTAATCTACTGGCTATAGACTTTAGAGATCATGGAGAAAGTACATGTGAAGACGGGTTTTATACAGCTGGTCAAAATGAAACCGACGACGTTATAGCAGCAATTTCATGGTTAAAAGATAAAGGAATAAAACCATCTAATATAGGTATTTACGGCAGTTCACTAGGTGGATTAGTAGCTTTGATGATTCCAGCAAAATCTAATGACTTTGGTTCTATTGCAGTTATAGATCCTCCAGTTGATTTCAAAACATTAGTAAGAGAAGAAATGGAATACCAAGGTTTGCCGACTTTTTTATGGGAACCTATTCACCATTATGCTTTAGTTTTTAAAAGAATAAATATGTTAAAAGATATTCCTGAACAAGCATTAGAAAAAGGTAATAAACAACCCTTATTAATATTTACTGGAGTTCAAAGCGACAGGGTTCTTTCACATCATTCTGACGACCTTGTTGAAATAGCAATTCAAAATGAAATTGAATACAGTATTCATAAATATGATGATATGGGACACACTCAAATCTTGTTTTATTATGAAGAAGAGTACGCTCAAAAATTAACTGACTTTTATTCTAGGACTTTAAGTGATTAAAAAATTAAGTTATATTTTTGGTTTTTTATTATTAATTGTTTTAGCTGGTGCTGGTTGGTTCTTTTCAGGGGTTATTTATGAAGGTGGATTAAACCCGGATTTTAATGACACTGAAAGTATTGGTACTGCTGAAGACAGAGTTGTTATATCAAGCATAGGCGACACCTCAATTGTTTTAAATGTAGAAGAAGAAATGTGGGGTCCTCTGTTAGAAAAAGGCATTTACGGCATCATTGGACAAAATGGAGATGCTGTTGTTGGAGATATAATTTCCACTAACGGAACTATTGTTGAAAGAAGTCTCATAAACCTGAACGGTACATTGGTAGAAGGAGATAAAATAAGAGGAACTAGCCTTGTAGTTCGAAATGATACAGGTGAGTATAAAATTCTTGGAACTTCTAGTTGGTCTGGACAGGCCTCCGAGGGAGTATACACCCCAAAATCTGTCTCCGGTCTTGACTATGAAACTATTTACTACCAGTCAGACCTTGGTGAATTTCCTGCATATTTAACTAATGATGGTGATATTGGGATTGTAATATTTGTTCACGGTTTTCGAGGAGATTATTCTAGAGAAGTTTTTGCAAAAATGAGAGCTGGTGAAATTGTAGATATGGGTTACAGGTCAATGATTATTTCTTATAGAAATGATAAAGGCCTTCCAAAAGATCCATCTGGAATTTTTCAATATGGAACAACTGAGTGGAAAGATCTTGATGGAGCTATTAACAAAGCTTTGGAATTCACAGATAATGTTGTGCTTTGGGGCACAAGTGGTGGAGGTGGCCCTATCTCATCATGGTTAGGAAATGTAGGAGATAGAAGTAAAGTTAAGGGAATTATTTATGAAGCACCAGTGATAAATTTCTGGGAAAGCGTTGAGGTAAACGGCGCTGCAAGATATCCTTGGGTACCAAAACAATTATTTGGTTATTTCAAGATATTTACAGAAATTAGATATAGTTTAGATTTTGAAAATATGAACTTTACTGACAATGTAATAAACTCGGATATTCCTGTATTACTGTTTCATGGTGATGATGATGAGTGGGTTCCTGTTGAAATGTCTGACTTAATTGCAGAAAATAGGGATACCAACTTTACATATATACGTTATGAAAATGTTGGTCATGTTACGTCATGGAATGCGGATCCTGATAATTACGTTTACCAATTAGATACATTTTTATCTGGTCTAGATTAAATAAAATTACTATAAAGATTTTCAATCTCAATGGCTGTATTAGACCAGTTATAACCCTTTGATTTCTCAAAACAGTTCAACATAATTTCGTTAAATTTCTCATCATTATTTAATAATTCTTTTACAAAATTATTTACATTACGATCTATTAAATTTTCAGATTGATAACCATTTATACTGTTCTCAACAATCTCTAACAAAGAGCCTCTATTAGTTGTCAAAACGGGAACACCCATTGCCAGGGCTTCTGCTGCTACGAGTCCGAATGTTTCAAACTTAGAGGTATGTATTAATAATTTTGATTTATTTAGCAGATCTCTTATTTTTGTTTGTGAAATAATGTCCACAAATTCCACGTATGACTCGAGCTCTAAATCAATTACAACTTTTTTAAGTTCTTCTAAATATTCAATGCCAGACTTACCGCTTGGTCCACCAATAAAATAACACATAAAATTATTTTCAACTTTCTTGAAATTATCTAAAAATTTAATGACATCAATTTGTCCTTTTTGTTCCTGTATCCTTCCAATCGATAAAAATATATTCTCTCTTTTAATTTCTGAGTTTGGTACAAATATCTCAACGTCTACACCTGGTTTTACTAATTTCATCTTTGATGAGTCAATTTTATAATTTTCTGAAATCATATTTTTCTCAAACTGTGAAGATGTAGTGATAACATCTGATGATGTCATAATTATTTTTTCACAGTCAACTCTTTCTTTGTTATATCCTTCGAGAAAAATACCCAAACTATGAGATGTGAAAACTAATGGTTTGTTGAATTTATTTTTGATCTCTTTTCCAACTAAACCAGATAACCAATAGTGAGCATGTATTACATCAAAACTGTCAAGATCAAATGATTCATATAATTTATTTATGAATTCCTGTAAGTAAATTTCTTTATCTTCAACAGACAAATCTTTATCGAATAAATCTAAAGACTGAAAATCAAGATTGCCCTTTGAAAAACTCTCTGCTTTTTCAGCAGTTACAACAGTAACAT
>CAJWWC010000028.1 GCA_913048435.1 uncultured Flavobacteriales bacterium
CTTTACGATTTCCATATAAATTACCTTCGGGTTATAAGTTGCTTGATTTTTAATGGCTTTGAAATTTAGATACTTTTTAATTACCACAGTTATTGTTTTGGCTTTTGCTTCACAGGAGTGTTACAGCCAAAGTAAACGACAAATTGAACTAGAAGAAAAACGCGTGGAGCTTCAAAAACAAATAAAAGAGATAACAAGGATGCTATTTGAAGTTAAAAAGGAAAAAAAATCCGTAGTCAATGCCGTAGAGAATTTAAATTACAAGATAAGTGTTCGTAAAAATTTAATTCGAATCACTAACCAGCAAGCTAATTTACTGACCTTAGAGATTAATGATAATCAAAATCAAATTTCAAATAAACGCGATAAAATAAGATTATTAAAAGATGAGTATGCAAAAATGATTTTAAAATCTTATAAGAACCGTTCAGTTGATAATAAGTTAATGTTTGTTTTATCATCATCTAATTTTCAACAGGCTTACAGGCGATTACAGTATATTAAGCAATATGCCGATTATCAGAAATTGCAAGCTGAAATTATTAAACAAGAGACAAAACAACTGCAAAAATTTAATAAAGAATTATTACGACAAAAAAAAGATAAAGATAAATTAGTTTCTGAGAATAAGGCTGCAAAAGCAATTTTAGACAAGGAACTGATTGCTCAAAAATCATTGATTGAAGAAATTCAAAAGAACTTAACTAAATTTTCAGCTCAAATTAAAGTAAAGCAAAAAGAAACTGAAAAATTAGATGCTGAAATTAGGAAATTGATTCGGGAGGCAATAGCGGCTTCAAATAAAAAGGCTGGAAAGACTGGCAAGCAAGCCACTTTTGCTTTAACTCCAGAGCAGAGAAAATTAGCTGCAACTTTTACAGCAAATAAAGGCAAGTTACCATGGCCAGTAGTTAAAGGTGTAGTTAAATTACGTTTTGGGACCAATCCATCCCCTATTGACCCAAAAATTAAAATTAGAAGTAATGGAGTACGTATAGCAACAAACCAATCAGAACCCGTTAGAGCAGTTTGGGAAGGTACAGTGCAAGGAGTTATGACACCAAAAAATGGTAATAATACAATTATGATACGTCATGGTAATTATATAACAGTCTATAAAAATTTATCCAAATTTTATGTAAGCAAAGGGGATAAAGTAACAACAAAGCAAGTTATTGGAGAGGTGCTTACTAACAAAGTTTCAGGGGAATCCATTTTAAGTTTTGGTATATACAAAGATAGCGTCATACAAAATCCTTCAACATGGATTTATAAGCTGAATTAGGCGGTTTTATTTAAAAAGTGCTTTTAGCTCAGTGGCCTCTTCAGCCTTAATTTTTCCTGCAAGTACTAGACTTAGCTGTCTTCTTCTTAATGCGCCATCAAATCTTTTCTTTTCTTCAGATGTTTCAGGTTTAAGTTGCGGGATTACTACAGGTTTTCTTTTTTCGTCAACTGCTACAAAAGTGAAAATAGCTTCGTTAGCTTTTATTGGGGTATTCCAGTTATTGTTATCATTATACCAGACATCGAGATACACTTCCATAGAAGTCTTAAAAGCTCTTGATACTTTAGCTTTAATAGTTACTATACTTCCAAGGGGGATTGTATTATTAAACGCAACATGATTCACAGATGCTGTTACGACAACTTTTTCAGAATGACGTTGCGCTGCAATACTTGCGGCACGGTCCATTCTTGCAAGAAGTTCTCCACCGAAAAGAGTATTAATAGAGTTTGTTTCGCTTGGCAAGACTAAGTCTGTTACAATTGTTTTTGATTCTGAAGGTGACTTTACTATTTTCATAATGTCTAGCTATATTGGTAAAAAGGAGTGTTAATTATATTGCAGTTTAAATCATCTCCTTGAACAACAACCAAGCTGTACTATCTTGAGATTTTTTTATTTTGATTAGTGCATTTTCAGCCTCTTTTCGTGTTAAATGACTTTCAAAAATCACCTGGTAAAGGCCGTAACTATTTTGTCCAATTATCCTTGCCTTGAACCCTAAACGTTTTAATTCCCGCAGTTTTCGCTCACTATTTTTTTTAACTCTAAAGGCTCCTGCTACAATATGATATTTGCCAATTTGCTTTGCGACATCAATTGTAATAGCAGGTAATTCAGTACTTATAATAAAAGTTGCCTTTTGAATTTTACTATCAATAATATTATTGGCTTCTTTTTGTGCATTAAAATTTTGTTGATCAATGTAATCAAGATAAAAATTTCCCCCAAGGAAGTATGCTAGCGATATAAAAATAATTGCAATTGCAGCATACTTTGTATAAGAATAGGATTTATTACTGTTAAACTTTAACGGAATAACTTTATTATCGCGAACAATTGATGGGGAAATGATTGTTGTTAGACCAAAAGATTCTTTTAAATAGTTTTCTTTTTTTGTTAGTTCAAAGATGAATTTGCCGTTTTTTGATTTAGTTAATGATCCTATGCCTGAAAATTCAATAAGACAATTATTTTCAAGGTCTTCTAAGGCACAACTAACTTGCTTATTAATTTTTAACAATGCATCTTCATATGAAATCCGTTCAATTTCTGATATGTGATTAGCCAGAATACCATCATTATTTTTTAATTGAGAATTAAAAGATATTCGCTTGCTAGGCGGAGTAAATTCCCCAGTATTTTTATCAATATTTGCAGAAATTTTTTCTGCCAAAAAACTTCCAAGATTGGGCACGGTGACACAATCGTATCTAAATAATAATTCACTAATGTGGTGGCTTATTTGCATTAATTCAAATGTATAAATTTTTTTGAATTTCAGCAAGGAGTCGCAAACGTATCTAAGATTGTTTGTTACTTATTATAATAACGATCTTTAGTATCCTAATTTAGATTTAACCCTCGATAATACATTATTAGCAATTGTAGTTGCTTTTTCAGCACCGATAGCAAGTATCTTATCTATCTCATCAGGATTTGACATGTAGTATGAATAAAGTTCACGTTGTTTTGAGAATTTTGTCATCACTAATTCATAAAGCGCTTGTTTTGCATGTCCATAACCATAATTTCCATTTGAATAATTAATTTTCATTAAATTAACTTGGTCATCACTAGCTAGAATTTCATATAATGCAAAACAGTTGCAGCGGCTCCAATCTTTTGGGGATTCCATTGGTGTACTATCTGTTTTAATAGACATAATTTGCTTTTTAAGAGCTTTATCGTCCAAGAAAATATCTATTACATTATTTTTACTTTTACTCATTTTTTCCCCATCAGTCCCTGGGATCAATTTTGTAGATTCTTCAACTCTAGCTTCTGGCATAATAAAAGTTTCTCCCATTTTTGCATGAAACCTTGAAGCCACATTTCTTGTCATTTCTATATGCTGTAATTGGTCTTTACCTACAGGGACTATATTTGCATCATATAATAATATATCTGCAGCCATTAACATTGGATAACTAAAAAGCCCCCCATTAATGTCATCTAGTCTATTAGATTTATCTTTGAAGCTATGAGCTAATTCCAGTCTTGAAAAAGGAAAAAAACAACTTAAATACCAAGCTAGCTCTGTAGCTTGAGGGACATCACTTTGTTTGTAAAAGACGGATTTATTTGTATCAATTCCGAATGCTAACCAGGTAGCAGCTGTTGACAAAGTATTAACTCTTAGTTTTTCGGGGTTTTTGATTTGAGTAAGAGAATGTAGATCTGCTATAAATAAAAATGAGTCATTCATATTATTATTGCTGATTTTTATAGCAGGCATAATTGCGCCTAATATATTACCTAGATGAGGAGTCCCGGTGCTCTGAATACCTGTTAAAATTCTGGCCATTGAATGACATTTTGATCTAAATATACACAAAGGTAATTTTTTTGAACCAATAGGTCAATATTTTTATTAGTTTTGGCTGATATGGAATTTATATACTATCCTCTCTGGTTAATTTACAGGATTTGGTTTTATACTTTAGTCTTTATATGTACTTTATTTTTATCCCCATTATTAATAATTTCTATATCAAGGCGTTCATGGTACCCTATCTTTTTTAGAATTGCCAGGTTTTGGGCAAAATCTATTTTAATTGGAATGGGATTTTTCTGGGAAATTGAGTGGGAAGAATCTTTGAAAAGAGACCAGAGCTATATATTTGTTTCGAACCATACTTCAATGATTGACATTATGTTAATGTTTGCAATTGTTAAAGATCATCCCTTTGTTTTTGTTGGTAAAAAGGAATTGGCTCAAATCCCTTTGTTTGGTTATTTTTATAAACGAACCTCAATTTTAGTAGACAGGTCAAATCCAATAAGCCGTAAAAAAGTTTTCTCTTATGCCCAAGATCGAATCAAACAAGGTTTAAGTATTTGTATTTTTCCTGAAGGTGGAGTACCCCCTGAAAATGTTGAACTTGATAATTTTAAGATTGGAGCTTTTAAACTTTCAATTGAACATCAGCTCCCTCTTGTACCTTTTACTTTTCTTGATAATAAAA
>CAJWWC010000029.1 GCA_913048435.1 uncultured Flavobacteriales bacterium
TCTGAAGACATAGATAATGTTATGGATGGTGACGGTGACGATCAAGAAATGGAAGACAATGGTGAGTCACTCTTATTCCTTCCTGGAGATGATTTTGTTGAGTTTGTTTATAACGAAGATGCAGATAATCCATTTGTCCCACAATTTACAGATGAGTCTCCTCCAACACCCGGGATACCATTTACAGGTCGAAATGTTGGTGGCTTTATCATTTCTTTTGGATTGCTGCTAATGGGATTAGGAGCTTTTATACTTAGAAGAGCGTATTAGTTTGAAATGGCATATTTTTTTATATATTTACTGATAATAATTGTCAATATTTTTGCAGTATTGTTTGTACTAAAAATTAGAAGAAAAAGATTAAATGATGCCGAGGTTATTACTGATGCAACACTTGTAGAAGAAGATTCAATCCAGCAAGTCAGAACTAAAAGGTCTTTCTCTTTATTTAACAAACAAGATCCAGGCACAACTATTTTTGTTGAATATGAAGAATTAGAAGAAGATGTAGCAGAGAAAATATTCGATGGTCAATTTCTAGATATTGCTGTAAAGGAAAAAATCGTAAAGAAAAAAGGCAATTGGTACCTATATGGTGAAGAAAAACTTGGTTATGGAAAAGATAAAGCTAAATTTTATTTGCTTGAGAATCCAGATGTAGCAAGTGAGATTAGGAGTCAGTTAAGTAGTGCAATTGAGATAGACAATGAAATTAATCAAAGCGATTTAAAAAAATTAAACTCCGATGATTCAGGAAATTTAATAGATTTATCTGCAAACGCTATTGAAAACCAACGATCTCTCAGCTTTATAAATCAGAATTTAGAAGTTGAACTTTCAGAAGTATACGTAAAATCTAATATTCTTAAAAAAGTTCTTGAAAATGCAATTGGCACTGAGGTAATGATTAGCGTAGATGTTAGCGAGAGATTTAATCCATTAATTGCTGAACCTGAAAATTTCACTGAGGACATTGTAACAATGCTTAAAGAGGTAGATTATCTAACTTCAGCTGTTAATAATATATCCAAAAATGCAAAATATCTCGGTCTTGATGTAACAGAGGAAATGTTACGAGAGAAGTTAACATTGATGACATCTAATCGCTTTTCAATTGTCTTTACAAAAAAACCAGTGGAGAAACATAGAAATATTCCAAGACTTATATTCGATTTACCAGTAAAAAAAAACCGAAGACAAAGAGAAGTAAAGGAAACCAGTAAATCCGTATCAAATCAAAACACAAGTAAAAGATCTCTTCTTCCACTTGGTGTAGGCTTATTAATAGTTGGATTTGTAATTCTAATTTACTCTGTTAACCAAACGTTTTTTTCCACTTCAGTTATTAATGACGAACAAAATTTATTAGAAAACAAATTTCAAGTCAGTGACCTTAATCTTTCTGAAATAAGAAATCAAAATATCATGACAGAACAATCTTTAAATAATTTGGAACAAACTGATGAATTTCAGGAGTCAATTATTTCTATTGCAACAAAAACTCTAACCAATCAGGCTGCAAAAGCTGAGTTTCTACCGGATGTTGTTGGAAGATTAACAATTTTATCCGCAAATATAAATCATTACGTTGTTTTTGGAGCAACTAATAAAAAATTAGAGTATGGACCAGGATATATACTTGGAACTTCACTTCCCGGCTCAGGGGGAAATTTTGCTATTGCTGGACACAGAACTACATACGGAGCACCATTTGGAGATCTTGACAGAGTTCAGGTTGGTGAAACAATAATATTTCAAACAAATACAAATCAATATAAATACCAAGTTATTGATGTAAAAATTGTTTCTCCAGAAGATAATTATGTATTAGAAAATTATGGTGATGACAGGATTACATTAACAACTTGTCATCCTAAATTTTCTGCAAAACAAAGGCTTGTAGTTATAGGGCAATTAGAAAAAGTAGAGGTGTTTGGATAGTGAAAAAATTGATTATTTCATTTATATTTTTCTTTTCTTTTTTTAATGGTGTATTTAATAATGGACATTTAGACACAAAATTATATGAAACTAACGAAGCAACTATTGAAGTAGACTCAGCGAGAATAGATAAAGATAATTTACAAATTTCATGGTTAATTAATGGTATTGAAAATATCGACCAAGTAATACTCTCAGTCCGAGAACTTACACCTGATGGATTGCTTGGAGAACCATTGGAATATAGTGAATACTCAAATCAAGGTCAAAAAATTGTAGAATGGGATGGTACAAAAAATCTTTCTGTCACATTAAAAATATTAACTACAAACTATACCCAATATAGTGGTCCGGATTGCGATTCAATTTATTGTTACAGAGATATAACTACTGAAATTACATCAGATGAATACATAATTAATAAAATTCCTGATTTACCAGTAGTGACTACTACATTACCTTTAATTGAAGATGTTAATGTTGTCGATACCTCATCCAATATAACATTCACTAATGAACTTATTACAACAATTCCATTATTTAGCGATATTGATTTTTCAGATCAGGCAAAGAATGCTTTTGCATTCCTCATAACTTCTGGAATTATATTTCTTTTTTACGGAGTTTTACTTGCTCAGGAATGGTTCAATAGAATAATTTCTCACTATAGAGTCAGATGGTCAAATCGTGAAAGTAAATTAAGAGACAAAACAAAACTTGAAATAGCTATGGAGATATCCCTTGTCGCTCTTATTACATCTCTTTTGTATGCATTTGTTGAGGAAGGTTTTACATTTCAAGTACGAGAGGAAAACTTAGCAATATTTCTTGGAGTTTTATTTGGACTTGTAATTGTCACTTTCTTTTATGAGGGCATAGAGTCTCTTATTGAATATTATTTATATGACCAAATTGTAAGATTTGATTGGAACCCTCAAGCTATGTTTTTTGCTGTTCTTTCGACTGTATTATTCATTGTGATTGATCTTCCATTTGGTTTTATACTTGGATTTATTGCAGCGATACATGTTGTATCAAAAAGACCGAAAGCTGAGTTGTCTCCCAAATTTTATTCAATGATTAGTCTGTCAATAGTTGGATATTTTTTCTTTTACGCTACTTCATTTGAATCTGTTAGCTCTTCTGGTGTTCAAATGGCGATTTGCAAACTTACTTACTTAATGTGTTTAGAGGGAGTTATATTTAAAGCAGTTCCTTGGGGAGGGAACGAATTATTTGATGCAATTGGAGACTCAGATGGAGTGTATCAAGCAATGCCGATTGTTAGTTTTTTGATAAGTATCTGGCTTTTTATAAGAATACTAGTCTTACCGCCTGATAGCGAGTTTAACGAACTTCAACAAACTTTATTACAGAGTGGTCAGCTAGCATATAGATTTATGATTGTTTTATTGGTTTATATACTAATTATTCTCTTACTTGGTAACTTTATGAAAAAATATGCCGAATTGAATAGACCTGCTGACTATGAAGATAGTTTAAAACTAGATGATGCAGAAATTTCAGATTTAATAGATGATGAGTTAAACGAATCAGTAAATGAGTGGTAAATTAACCACAATTCTTGTCGTTTTAATTGTTATATTCATAGGTTGGTCTTATGTATATGTAATCAACAATCCAATTGAGATAAGTATTCAAGCAAATATTGGGACTACTGAAGCTTCTATAGTTACCTCAACAACCACAACTGTCAATCCAACAACCACTTCTTCAACAACAACCACTTC
>CAJWWC010000030.1 GCA_913048435.1 uncultured Flavobacteriales bacterium
AAAAAGATAATATTTTCCTTGATTGTGGTTGTAAAACAAAAAAAGAAGTTGAAGCATTAGGTATTCACGTTGGATGTGTAGTAACCTACGAAGACGAATTCATGATTCTAAATAAAAGTAACTATGTAGGTAGAGCTCTTGATAATAGAATGGGAGGATTTATGATTGCTGAAGTAGCTAGATTATTACATAAAAATAAGAAAAAACTTCCATTTGGACTATACATCACCAATGCTGTACAAGAAGAGATTGGGTTGAGAGGAGCACAGATGATTGCTGAACGAATTCAGCCAGATGTGGCCATTGTTACAGATGTCTGTCATGACACTAATACACCCATGATAAAAAAAATAGTTGAAGGAGATTTATCATCAGGTAATGGCCCTGTCTTAAGTTATGGTCCTGCCGTACAAAACAATTTACTTAAGTTCATCATAAAGCAAGCAGAAAAAAATAATATTTCTTTTCAACGACTTGCCGCATCAAGAAGTACAGGTACGGATACCGACGCATTTGCCTATTCAAATAAAGGTGTGGCTTCTGTGTTAATATCTTTACCCTTGAGGTATATGCATACCACAGTAGAAATGTGTTCAAAAGATGATGTTGATGCCGTAATAGACCTTATTTATCACAGCTTATTAGCGCTTAAAGATGGTCAAACTTTCAATTACTTAAAATAAATGCTGCAAAGACCAAGGAGGAATAGAAAATCAGAAGCCATCAGGAATATGATTGCAGAAACTCAATTACATAAAAATGATCTAATTTATCCGTTATTTGTAGTGGATGGAAAAAATTTTAAATCACCCATAGAGTCTATGCCCAACTGTTTCAGATGGTCTCTAGATTTATTGTTACATGAACTAGACGAATGCTGTAATTTGGGGCTTCAACATTTTGTATTGTTTCCAGCTGTGGATGATCATCTCAAGGATAAAATTGCAAGTTACAGTTACAAAGAAGACAACTTCTATCTAAAAGCAATTCGTTCTATAAAAGAAAGATTTCCAACGATTACGATAATGAGTGATGTGGCCATGGACCCATATTCTTCGGATGGTCATGATGGATTTGTAGAAGATGGACAAATATTGAATGATAAAACCCTACCCATTTTAGCTAAAATGGCCACAGCTCAAGCACAAGCGGGCATCGACATTATTGGACCATCAGATATGATGGATGGAAGGATAAGAAAAATAAGAGAAGAACTAGACCAAGGCGGATATCAAAACACAAGCATAATGAGCTACACTGCAAAATACGCAAGTTCTTTCTATGGTCCGTTCAGGGATGCATTAGATTCAGCTCCAAAAGCTGGAGATAAAAAAACATATCAAATGGATCCAAGAAATAAAAGAGAGGCACTTATAGAAGCTGAATTAGATGAATTAGAGGGTGCTGATTTTTTAATGGTAAAGCCAGCACTTAGTTATTTAGATGTGATTCAAACTCTTAGTGAAAACTCCAATCTACCTGTAAGTGCTTACAACGTAAGCGGAGAGTATGCCATGGTACATGCGGCAGCTGAAAAAGGGTGGTTAGATTATGAAAATACCTACATAGAAATTCTTACTAGTATTAAAAGAGCTGGTGCAAATATGATACTAAGTTACTTTGCAAAAGATTTTGTCAAAAGATAGCCCATTATCATCTAATAAATTTTAAGTTAAGGTCTGAAGAATTTTCCAAATCAAGTCTGTAATTCCCTTCACTAAAATGCATCAGGTCTTTAATATCATTGATTTTATTTTTGACGATATATTTAACCATTAAACCTCGTGCTGCTTTTGCATGGTTACCAACTATTTTAGGTATACCGTTCTTTATTTCATAAAAATCACAATTAATCCACTTTTTATCTAATTGATTTATTGAAATGACAGTACTGTATTCTTTGCTTGCAAGATTTAAAATTATCTTACCCTCCAACTTATTTACGTGTTCTGTTATTTTTTTTCTCCAAAATTCATACATGGTTTTGTAATCTTCAATAACTTGATGAGTAATACCCATTTCTAAACGGTAAGGCGCTATTTGATCAAGTGGCCTCAGGAGGCCGTAATAGGCACTTAAAATCAGGATAGAGTTTTGAGAGAATGTTACATCTTGTTCACTCCATAAACTCGTATCCATATGCTTAAAAGCAGTACCTTGATAAGAAAATATTGCTGGCCCCCTATATTCATTTTTTAATCCCCACCTACTAATATTAGTGAGAGTAGAGGAGGTTAGCTTTGCACTTAATTTCATTTTTAGTCTAATGTCATTTTCACTCCATTTTGATAGTGCCATATTAATCCTATTGGCATCATCTAAAAAAATGGGTTTTGAAGTTTTACATTTGTTAGAATAACTAATTGACATGGTCTTAGTGGGAGAAATCAATACTTTCATTTTATTTTTTTAGATAAAATTGAAATAAAAAATGAAAATTATACACATTAAATTATATTTTTATTCTACTTATATACTTGGAATATGAACATAGGTTTTGTAATGTATAACTGGGAAAGTGTGAAGCCAAAATTGGACACTACCATCAGACTAATCAAAGAATGTTTAATAAGGGGACATAAAGTAACCGCAATTTACCCTAATGAAATGGCAATCAGAAGAACTGAAGTATGGGCCAATACCTACGTTATTTCATCCAATAATCTGGAATCTGAAAATTTTGTTAAATTCTACAGTAGCTGCACACTAAAAGAAGAGTTTATTAGAATGAGCGAGCACGATGTTGTTTTTTTCAGGGACAATCCACCCTTAGATAATCACCTACTTAATTTCATGGATACATTAGAAAATGATGTGTTTTTTATTAATTCTATTTCTGGATTAAGAAAAGCTAATAATAAAATTTACCCCGCTACATTAGCAAACATGCATTCTGAAACTGACAAAAGCAGAAGATATATTCCACTTACTACCGTATCGCGAAACCCAAAATACCTTAAAAAGGTGATCAAAGAATATGATAACGACAAGTTTATCTTAAAACCAATGGACGGTTTTGGAGGAAGCGGAGTCATATTACTAGATAAATCTTCAACTACCTCAAATCATAATGTGAATTCATTATTGGATTTTTACATTAATCAGGGCGGGAAAAATAATTATATCATTCTACAAGAATTTATTGAAACTGAACTAAAAGGAGACGTGAGGGTAATTATGCTTAATGGAACTCCTATTGGTGCTATGAGACGCGTCCCGGCCAAAGATGACCACAGATCCAATGTGCACGCAGGAGGTCATTGCGTCACTCATGATTTAAATGAAAATGAAAAAAAACTTTGTGAAACAATAGGACCTAAACTAGTTGAGGATGGACTTTATCTAGTTGGGCTTGACCTTATGGGTAATAAACTTATTGAAGTAAATGTTTGTAGCCCAGGTGGTTTTGCAGAAATAAATGATGAAAGAAGTGATAACATTCAGGAATATG
>CAJWWC010000031.1 GCA_913048435.1 uncultured Flavobacteriales bacterium
ATTCAACGAAATTATACTCATATGAGACTTTACATTTTATTCACTCTATTTTTAACAACGTTCAATAAAACCGTTTTTACTCAGGAATTTGTTTCTTCAATTCAACATATAAAACCCGATGATGTAGAATTTGAGAACATTAGTGTAAAACAGATCTCAACACATAAAGATGCGACCACATTTGCAATTTGGATTAAAAAAAAGGTAAAGCTACACAAGCACGTGTATCACACAGAAAATGTTATCATTGAAGAAGGGTCAGGTGAATTTCAACTTGGCGATAGTACATATAAAGTTAAAAAAGGTGATGTCATAGTTATTCCACAAGATACGTGGCACGGTGTAATTGTAAATTCTAAAGAAACTATGAAAGTCATTTCTGTACAATCGCCTCAGTTTTTGGGTGAAGACAGAGTGTTTAAAAATGAATAACTGAAAGTATATTAAGATTAGTGTAAAATATACATTATATTAGAAATATGGTAAAAGATAATTTTAATTATTCCGTTTCAGTGGATTGCGTCATTTTTGGATACGATGATATAAATTTGAAAGTACTACTTATCAAGCGCGGAGTAAATCCGTACAAGGAATTTTGGGCCTTACCAGGAGATCTAGTCCACCCCAAAGAAAGCATAGAAGATGCCGTGGATCGTGTCCTTGTAGATTTAACCGGTCTTGGAAATTTATACACACAGCAAGTAAAAACATTTGGAGACATTGGAAGACACCCATTAGGAAGGGTTTTCACTATATCTCATTACAGTTTGATAAAAATTAATCAATATGAGCTTTCACCTCTAAACAAAAATAATAGTCCCTCTTCTTTTGCGTCCGAGGCAAAGTGGCATGATATCAATAGGATCGGAGAATTGGCTTTTGACCACAATAAAATTTTTGCTTCCTGTAAAGCTCATCTTGTTCAGAGTGTTCAAAGCAAGCCTATTGGATTTGAATTGCTTCCAGAAAAATTTACTTTATCTCAATTACAAAACTTATATGAAATAATACTTGAGAAAAAGTTTGATAAGCGAAACTTTAGAAAAAAAATAAATTCAATGAAGTTGCTGGTTGACACCGGAAAAATACAAAAAAGTGTTTCCCATAGACCAGCCAAACTATTTCAATTTAACAAAGTCAAATATTTGAAGCTGAAGAAATCGGGTTTTAGTTTCGAAATTTAATAAAGCTCTTCAGCTGCAAAAACAGACATGCCTCCATGATTATGTGCGACATCTGGCACTTCTTTCTTAACCCAATTAATTGAGTAATTCATTGATTGTGCAATAGAGTCACTTTTAGTTATAAAATATCTTCCTCTGCTTAACCGATGAAAACCTTGAATATTTGCTTCTGGAGTTTTTCTTAATGATGGATCATTTACATTATTATCCAATAAACCTAGATGAATTTCAAGTTGTTTATTAAAGGAGTTTGATAAATCGAAATCATTTTCTGGGATGTTTTTAAGGCCATATGGAAACAAAACGGAAGTATCAGGCATAGTATACCAACCTGAATTTGCAGAAATGGCTTTTCTGACTCTTGAATATGGCTTAAATAGAATATATCGATGAACAAATTGAGCGCCAGCAGAATGACCAAATAAGTCATAAAAGTTATGATTATAATTAAAAGATGTTTTAATATAATCAAAGACTGGTTCTACAATTGAAAATGACCACTTGTCTTCCGTATTTAATACTCCATTTTGGTTAAATATATTTCCTTGTTGGTATGCAGTACTATTAGGGTAAAAAGCCGTGGGAAACTCAAAAGAAAAAATCATTATCCCTTTTGTATCAGCTAAATTAATCCAAGTATCACGATATGTGTTTGCATTCCTATTCATTCCAGGAAAAACAAATAAAATTGGAGCATTTTGTCGATCAATAAAATCTGGAATGTAATAATGGATATTTATAGGCATATCGACTAAGGGCCCATAATTGTTAAATTGAAATTGACCTAAGTTGTTTTCTAAAACTAACGTGTTATTACTAGGTGTAGTAGGTTTTCTGCACCCAAAAAAAATAGAGGAAATAACTAACAGAAAAATTAATTTTTTCATGGCTTTAAATTAATCTTTATATTTGATTAAGTGACAATCTTATGAAGACATTTAAAATATTATCAGGAGTTTTTACATTAATATTTATTCTAACATTTAACACAAAATGTGCTAAAACAGATGATGTTGAACCAATTGTTTTAAATAGTAATTCGGACAATGATTCTACAAATAATGACACCACTTCAGTTACTGTTGCTGACGATACTGTTTACATTAGCTCAAGTATTTCAGCAATTGATTTTGGATTTTTATTAAATGAGGTACTATATGATCCTTCAAATAACTCACTTGAAGGTGATGCTAATGGTAATGGGGAGTATGTTCACAATGATGATGAATTTGTTGAGTTTGTCAACACTACTAGTTCATGTATTGATATAAGTGGATGTAAAATATTTGACGATGATAGCTATGCATCATTTACTCACAAACATCAGTTCCCAAACAACACATTTGTGAATCCAAATCAAGCCGTAGTAGTTTTTGGTGGTCCTCAAGGAGCCACCTTTGACTCCTCATCATTTGGGAATTCTTTGGTTTTTACTGCTTCTGATGCAGTATTGAACCTAAATAATTCTGGTGACAAAATGTGGTTTACTGACAGTTCAAATCACGTTTTAATAGAATTTGATGTTACACCTCTTTCAAATAACCCTAATGAATCATACACTAGAAATCCAGATTTAACAGGAGATTTTGAACAACATACTTCTGCATTTGGAGGTGTTTTATTTTCACCAGGTACAAAAATTGATGGCTCACCTTTTTAGAATTATCCAATTTGTTTTTATTACACTGCTAATTTCCATGTGTAATTCAAATTCTAATATAGAAAATCATAATAGTCCTAAAGTCGAGCATAAGAAAATCCTTATGATTGGTAATAGCTTTACCTTTTATTGGAACCTTCCACAAGTACTAGAAAAAATGTTTGAAGCATCAGGGATAAATATTAAAGTTTTTCAGAAAACAATTGGAGGAAGTAAACTCCATGAACATT
>CAJWWC010000032.1 GCA_913048435.1 uncultured Flavobacteriales bacterium
ACTGATGATTCAAAATTAAAACTCGAAAACAACGCTCAACCATGTTTTTTTATTGATGGATACATTGAAGAACCATTACTTTACGTCCGTACGGCCGAAGGTATTAAATGTTTCTCAAACGTATGTACTCATAGAGGTAATCTATTAATTGAAAATTCCTGTTCAATACAACGTCATATTATATGTAAATATCATGGAAGAAGATTTGATTTAAATGGGAAATTTATTTCAATGCCTGAGTCTAATGGAATGATTAATTTCCCCTCTGAGGATGATAACTTAACAAGAATACCAACAGAACATTGGAAACAATTTTTATTTACTTCACTTGACCCATCAATAAAATTTGCTTCAGTAATTAAAGAAATGGATGATCGAGTTGGTTGGATGCCAATTGAGAATTTTGTTTACGATTCAGTTGCTTCAAGAGACTATTTAGTCAAAGCAAATTGGGCCCTATATTGTGATAATTATTTGGAAGGATTTCATATTCCTTTTGTTCATAAAGAATTAGCAAAAACACTCGATTATTCAAAATACAAAAGCGAATTGTTCAGATATTCAAATCTTCAACTAGGTATAGCAAATGGTGCAGAACATTGCTTTGATTTGCCAAAAAGTTCACCTGATTATGGAAAGAAAATTGCGGCATATTATTTTTGGGTATTCCCTAATATGATGTTCAATTTTTACCCTTGGGGACTTTCTATTAATATAATTAAGCCTATTAATCCAAAGTTGACTAAAGTTGAATTCAAAACATACATATGGGACGAGACAAAATTAGAACACGGGGCAGGCTCTATATTGGATAAAGTTGAAAGAGAGGATGAAGATATTGTTGAAAGCGTTCAAATAGGTATAAAATCAAGATTTTACAAACACGGTAGATATTCGCCTAAAATGGAAAAAGGGGTACATCATTTCCACAGACTAATAAGTGAATTTATTGAGCAACATTAACTTTGGCTATTTTAATACTTGCATAAGCAAAGATTAGTGTCATAACTGGACAAATGAGGTTAAAAAAACAATAAGGTAAATATACAAGAGTAGATATGCCTAAAACCCCTGCATGAGTAGCTCCACACGTATTCCAAGGAACTAAAGGTGATGTTACTGTAGCAGTATCTTCCAAGGTTCTACTTAGATTTTTAGGGTGTAGCCCATATTTTTTATAAGAATCAGCAAACATTCTTCCAGGTACAACTATAGCTAAATACTGATCAGATGCTGTTACGTTCAAAAACATACAGGTACCTGAAGTGGTTAGGACTAATGATTTCCTAGACTTAACAAAATGAAGTAAGGAATAAGTAATTGTGCTTAAAAAACCTGTCACTTCCATAATACCTCCAAAGCTCATAGCACAAACGATTAGCCAAATCGTATTCAACATACCAGACATACCACCTGTAGAAACCAAACTATCCACACTAGGATTACCTGTATTAATTTCAATGTCTACCGTCATAGCGTTCATAACAGACATGTAAGCATTTTTTAGATAGGACAAAGAATTTCCTATTTCGTATTCATTTAAACTAAAAATAAGTTCAGCCTGAAAAAAAATAGCATAAAGACCGCCAGCTATTGTACCGATAAACAAAGCAGGTATAGCAGGTACTTTTTTTATGATGAGTGCGATTACAAGAACAGGAATCAAAAGAGACCATAAACTAATATTATATGTGGATGAAAGTGAATTTTGCATGATCGAAACTTGTTCAAAACCTACATCACTATCACCAATATTAAGCCCTATAATTAAGAATATAATCAATGTTATTATTATGGAAGGTATGGTAGTATACATCATGTATTTAATATGTGTTATTAAGTCTGTTCCCGCCATAGCTGGTGCCAAATTAGTAGTATCTGATAGGGGTGACATTTTATCCCCAAAATAAGCTCCAGAAATGATAGCCCCGCCAATTAGGCCTTGACTCAAACCAAGAGCTCCACCTATACCTAGCATGGCAATTCCAATTGTGGCAATCGTAGACCAACTACTCCCTGTTGCCAAGGAAACTACAGCACAAACAACACAAGTAGCAAATAAAAAAATAGTTGGATTTAAAATTTCTAGTCCATAATAAATCATAGACGGTACAATACCGCTCAACATCCAAGTGCCAGCCAATGAACCAATTAGTAATAAGATTATTAAAGCACCCATTGCTGAAGAAATGCTTTTTACCGCCCCCTCTAACATTGATTTCCAAGAAACTCCATAAAAACCACCTATTACTGCTGCTACAGCACCTGCTACAAGCAAACTCAATTGATTTGAGCCGGAAGTTGTATTATCTCCAAACAACCAAACGTTGATACTTAATAAGATGATTAATACTAAAACTGGAATTAATGAAATGAAAAGTGGTGTCTTTTGTTTATCCATTTATCAACAAAAATATTAAAATCAGAATGAATGACAGTAAAACAGAGTTTTAAAAATAATTTTTAGTTTTATGGATAAATTAATTATTATCAACTTTTTTATGAAAATTCATTTTATTTTCCTTTTACTAACTTCTTTAGTTCTTACAAACCCTCATTATTCACAAGATGAACTAGATAAAAGATTACATGTAAAAGGTAAAGTTCTCCATTCTATGGGTAAGGTTAAAAATGTTAGCATACGAGTTGTTCATCACGATGGAATAATAGATACCATATTTGCTAAAAATGGAAAATACAATTTGAGCTTAGAGTTAAATCATAAAATTCTAATTGAATTTGAATGCATAGATGAGGATCACTACACAAAAAGAATTGCATTCAACACCAATGTACCAAAATCCATTAAAAAAATTCCCACTTTTGATTTGACTATAAATTTAGTTGAAAAAGAACTTTGGAAAATAAAAGAAGCAGACGAGGATATTCTAGATTTACCTGTGGCCTATTTAACCTATGATAGCCGAAAAGGAATTTGGTTTGATCGAAACCAACAATACAGCAGAGTAATTAATAAAAAAATGAAAAGTTTTGGCATCTATTAATTGATATACTTATTGTATTTTTGATC
>CAJWWC010000033.1 GCA_913048435.1 uncultured Flavobacteriales bacterium
TGAAATTCAGCAATAACAGAATCTCCAGCCGTATGAAATATCTTTCCATTATAATCTTCGATCTTCTTATCAATTATCGATCTACAACTATTTAGACTTTTCAAAGTATTTTCTTCATTTTCTTCCATATGTTTGCTGAAAGAAACACAGTCGGTAGCTAGAATTGTAGTTAATTTTCTTTTGATATTTGACATAATAATTTTAATTATTTTGCATAACAATATTAAATTCTAAAGTCTTGCAACTTGTCCCATCTTTTGGGTCAGTAGAGTTTTCAAGCTTTCTAATTAAACTTTCTTTTACTGCAAAAACTGTATCAGTTTCCAAATAAGGATCCCCATCTATAAATGCATGTGTTGTTAAGTCAACAAATCCCTCTGCCTTTACCATAAAGTGAATATGAGCAGGTCTAAATGGATGCCTGCCTAATGAATTTAAAATTTCACCAACGGGACCATCTGTTGGAACCGGATAATATTGTGGCTTAACTGTTCTAAACAAATAAGTACCATCATTGTCGGTTGTCATCTTGCCTCTTAAATCAACTATATGATTTTCTTTTTGAACATCATACAAACCATCTGGTCCAGACTGCCAAACATCGACAGACGCATTTGAAATTGGATTACCATTTGTATCTGTTACTTTCCCTTTGACTATACATCTTTCACCTTCAACATGATTTGCAATATTATTACCTAAAGATATATTGGGAGCTTCAGCATGAAAAGGGCCCAAGACCGTTGATTCTGTTTCATTTTTGGACTTTCTATTATTGATAGTATCAATAAGCATAGAAATGCCAAGTACGTCCGATAAAAGAATGAACTCTTGTCTTCTATCATCACATTTATGTCCGGTTCTTGTTAAAAACTCTATCGCAGTTAACCACTCTTCAAATGTTGGCTCAGTCTCTTTTACCACTTCATGTAAATGTGTAACTATAGAAGACATTAATTCTTTTAATCTTTCATTTTTGATTGATGAAAAACTTTTTAAAACACCTTCTGTCGCTGTTTTTTCATTAAAATCTAACATCTTATTTTCTCCTTAAATTACATTTTGAACAACAGAAAACAATAATCCAAACAATCCACCAAAAACTCCTCCCCAAACAATAAGCCAGCCAAGATGTTTTCTAATCATATTTTCAATAATAATTTTAATACCTTGAGGATCTAATTCGTCTAACTTGCTGTTTAAGGCTTTTTCAATTCCAATTTTTACATCTTTAGCAATTGAATTCTCATCATTATTAAATGTTCCATCTAATTTATCTTTAATAATTTCTTTCAATTTATTTATAACAGGATCTTTAATGGGTATTAAAGCATCTCTACCACCAATTATAGATAGCATTGGGCCTAACTTTGATGTTTCAATAGCTTCCAACAATCCATCAAAAACTTTATTGAAATCAATCTTTTCGTAAATTTTCTCTGTATCAATTTGTTTGTTTTCAAAAAATTCATTAATCTTATCATCCGAAAATAATTCTCCTAAAACTAAATTTTTAATACCTTCTTTTATATCTAAAAATCTATCAAGAATAACCCCCGAACCATATAAAAAAGGTACTTTTTCAAAGAGCATTTGGACTGCAAGCCAGTTTGTAACACTACCAGACAAAGCAAAAAAACCAATTGAATAAAGAATATTAGAATATTGATTTTGAAAAATATAACCTAATAGAATGAATAAAATAGAGATTAAATTTGTAACCAAAGATTTATTCAATGTTATGAACCTCTTTACTCTGTAATAAAATTCATAAGAATTCCAACTTTGCCAATGTCCACTTCAACAACATCTCCTGGACTCATATAGACAGGAGGATCTCTTCTATCACCCACACCTCCAGGTGTACCAGTCACGATTACATCTCCAACAGTTAATGGTGTGAAAGTAGAAATATAGTTTATTAACCTAGGGATTGGGAAAATGAGGTCTGACAATTTTGCTTTTTGCATTACTTCTCCATTTAATCTAGTTTCAATAGGAAGTTTTGTATAGTCACCTACTTCATCAGATGTAACTAAAAATGGACCAAATGGTCCAGTTAACGGAAAGTTCTTCCCTGGTGTGAACTGAGAGGTGTGTCTTTGCCAGTCACGAATACTTCCATCGTTATAACATGAGTACCCTGCAACATGGTCTAGAGCTTTTTCCTCAGATATATCTCTTCCACCCTTTCCAATAACAATTGCTAATTCTCCTTCGTAATCAAATCTCTCTGAAAATTTTGGTTTGAGCAATGGTTGTAAGTGACCAGTTTGAGTATTAGCAAAACGAGTGAAAATAGTTGGGTTATCTACATCTGGTCTTCCTGTTTCCTTTTTATGCTCTTGATAATTTAGGCCAACACAAAAGATTTTTTCTGGATCAGGAATAACAGGCAAATAAGTTATTTCACTTAAGGAAATGTCAGGGGTCATTTCTTCATAAATTTCTCGCACCTTTTTCTGTTCATTCCTTTTTAAAAGAGATTTTATTGATGTGACATTGTTTCCAATTCTATCGTTCAACTCAATAATTCCTCCATTTTTTATGACACCGAATCCAACTTTTCCCATTCTTGCATATGTTATTAGTTTCATTTACTTTCCTTTAAAAATTCAAAATAATTAACTTCAATTACTTTAATTTTAATAAAAATTTTCATATTAATAATAATCAACATCTTAACGAATGTTAATTCATCTGCAATCAATTTATTAACACTTGCAACAGATTTTAATTTACTTCTATTTCAGTTTTAAACATGATAATTTATTAAAAAATTCACTTGGAGGTAATAATGTCTAACAAATCAATATTAGCAATAATACTAATTATTGTTGCTGGTGTAGTATACTATTTTACAAAAGACAAAATAGATACCGCATCAAAAGATGAAACCATAAAATTAGGGATTATATATGGCTACACAGGGCCAATTGAATCTCTTACACCTGACATGGCAAAAGCTGCTGAATTAGCAA
>CAJWWC010000034.1 GCA_913048435.1 uncultured Flavobacteriales bacterium
AGCTGTTTAAAAATTTCTTTATTTCAATTAAATTTTTATATTTCAAGACATTTTCACTCATAGAATTTATGCTTTCTAATATCTTTTCGTTCCATACTTTTTTTAGTGGAATTACATCTACCTTCACTAAAAATAAGCTTGATTCATTATCCAATGGAGTCGATAATTGTGTTTCAAGTCTGAAATACAAGCTATCAAAATCAATTAATTTAGGTCTCACTATATTTGGATGATTGCTTAAATTTGAGATTGTTGTTACATTCCAAACCCATCTACGAATTGTTTGCTTATTCATATATTGTGCCAGCTTCTTACTTGATTTGATCAACAGTTCATTATCTGCAACAGGGGTATGTAGCTTTGAAAGATCTGAATTTAGTTCATTGTTTGGAATCCACCCACTAGGAAAGCAAAAACATATAGCAACCAATTTTCCATTATGCATTACAGCAATATCTTCTTCAATTTTCATGGCAGTTTCAAAAAAAGAGTCTGTTTGATCTGAACCAAGGAGTTCTGTCACCTTTCTATTTAGGTTCATATTTTCAAACTGCGTTGTTTGACCATGTAAATCGACTCCATATTTTTTAATCTGTGCTTCCTTATCAAGTAAGTAATCTTTATTAGGATTTTGATTGTAGAGCAAACCATCATATTTTTGCATAGAAGGATTGTTTGAAAATGGTACTTTTATAAAGTCAATGTTCATTATTATTAATTTAATAAAAAAAAGGAGGCCTTGTGTCTAATTTTGGAGCATTAGTAGTACACGGATTGTTTGAACATAAAGGCCGTCATGAAGACAATGTTGCTTGGTTAGAAAAGCTTGGTATCGAAGCTCATTCATTCAACTTACCCGGACATGGAGATGTTGATGAAAAAGGGCACATAGAATCTTGGGATGAAAATATTGAATCTATTTCCAAAGCTTATGAAGAAATTGAAGCAAAAGAAAAGAAGATAATTTTTGCACATTCATATGGTTCACTGGTGTCTGTATCGGCTATTCTTCAAGACAAAATAAAACCAGATTTTCTAATTTTGTCAGCACCACATTTTAATGATAGTTACCCAAAATTTGTTAAAAATATGTCTGGTGCGTTATCTAAATTGTTTCCAAAATTAAGAGCCCCATCTCCTGTAACAAGAAAAAATTTATCTACAGACAAAGATACTGTTGAAAAATATTTTAATGATCCTTTAGTGTTCAGAAGCTTAACTTTTAAATTTGGAAATGAAATAAACAATGCACAAAAATTTGTTAATGAAAATATTCATAATCTAAAAATTCCCACATTAATTCTTCACGGAGCTGATGACAAGATAGTTCCAATCAAAGTAAATGATAAAATTTCACAACTTGAGAACGTAAAGTTTTTAAAAGTAGAAAATTCAAAACACGAAATTTTAAACCAAGATACGAGAATGTTTGTCTTAAGTGAAATTCACCAATGGTTTAAAGAACAAAATATTCTCTAACTTTCTTATTGCAAAACACTTGCAATAAGACTCCACTAGTTTATAATCTTTGTATGCATGTACCTGATGGATTTATGAATGTGACTATGTCTGCCGCAACTGGTGTGATTAGCTTTGGAACACTTTGGGCTTATATACGGTCTGCAAAAGATTTAATTGCAGACAAATTTATAGCTTTAACTGGAATGATGTCAGCTCTGATTTTTGTTCTTCAAATGATTAACTTTCCTGTTGCTGCAGGAACAAGCGGTCATTTACTTGGCGGAGCCCTTGCTGTAATTGTTTTGGGACCGAGGTTAGGGTTGATTTGTTTATCAGTAGTTGTGATAATACAGTCTCTACTTTTTGCTGATGGAGGTCTTAGCGCATTAGGTGTAAATGTTCTTAACATGGCAATAGTTACGAGTGCAACTAGTTGGTTTATTGTAAAATATTGGATCAAATTTATTGGTAAAAATAAAACATCTATTGTAACTGTTAGTGTCCTTGCTGGAATTTTAAGTGTAGTTTTTTCATCAATAGCTTTTACAATTCAATATGCGATTGGCGGCACAATATCGATTCCAGTAGGTACGGTTCTTATAGCGATGGTCACAACACATCTTATTATTGGTTTAGGTGAGGGAATTATAACCGCATTAATCATCACTCTACTTATGCGTGTCAGGCCAGACTTAGTTTACGCTTATGACAGAAGTGATGAAAACACTACTAAAGTTTCTTTTTACGGATTATTTATTATCTTGATATTACTTTTAAGTCTAATTACACCTTTTGCTTCATCATCACCAGATGGACTGGAGTCAGTTGCAGAAGAGTTTGGATTCACACAAACAGAAGGAATTGTTCTACTGCTTGATGATTATGGAATTAATGCCATAAATAATAACTTCTTATCTACTATTTTAAGTGCAATATTGGGTGTGACGGTTGTGGCAGTTATATTCAATTTGATTATTACTAGAAGAAAAAGTGGGAAAAATTCTTAATTTTTTTTTTGATTTTCTAAATATCTTTAGTTAGATTTAGATTACTTTTTATGAAGAAAATCTTTATAGATGATCATTATAAGAAGTATCAAGAGATAACCCTTGAGACAGGAAATCTGGAAACAGATTGCGGAGTTTTCAAGGGTTTTCTCATTTATAAAGCTTTTTAATAAAATGGTTAAATAAATGAAGTTAGAAGTTTTAAAAAATAAATGTACCTCATGTGTAAAGTGCACATTGTCTATTACAAGAAACAATGTAGTTTTTGGAAGAGGTAATCCGAATTCAAATTTATTTGTTATTGGTGAAGGTCCCGGTCAACAAGAAGATGAGCAGGGTCTAGCTTTTGTGGGAAGATCTGGAAAATTACTGGATGACATTTTTTTATCCGCTGGAATTGATACAAATAAAGATTGCTATATTTCTAATATTGTTAAATGTAGAC
>CAJWWC010000035.1 GCA_913048435.1 uncultured Flavobacteriales bacterium
TTTTCAATGGATTTAAGGGAATTCGGGGTTAATGATAAATAGGTGGCTGTTAAACTAAGCAGGGAATCTAGATTTATGTAATGATTAAATTCTTTTCTAATGAAATTATTCAAAGTAGTATTATTAAAACAGTGTTCTGCGTTCAAAAAACTGGAATCTAAAAAATAAGACTTGTATGGATCATTAAAATTGTCTTCAACATTTACATTTTCTTTATTTTCTGTGAAATATGATAACTTGACTGTCCCTTGATCAAATACAGTTTTTAGCATCGACTTTTTATCTTGTAGCTTAAAGAAAGGCAACCCTGTGGTTAAATGTGGTGAACTTAAATTTGAAATATAATTTGAGGTCTTTTGGCCATCATAATAAAAACACAAATCCTCTTCGTAGGAAAGGAACTCTTCTAAAAAAGGATCTTCTATTTCGCTCTGATTAATGGTAAAATAAAATGAAATCTTCTCCTTTAAAAAAGAAGTATCATTAGACGATCCAATAATAAAGTGATCGCTGTTGAATCCGAGCATAACGTTGTAATCTGAATTGTACAAAAAATTAACTTGATTTTTTGAGAATTTATTCTCACCAAAAATGTCCTGTAAATTTGAAGAGAATTTTCTGTAATTCGTGATTTTACCTGGATAAAATACTCCACCATTGATCTCATCACTTTTTGGGACAACTAATATATAGTGTTGACCTTCAATCCTGAAACCAGTAGACGATGAAGCCAATGAAGAAGTAGCGGCTCTTATTATCATTTTCTGACTAAAATTTAACTCATCATTTTCTGAAAGATTTGATTTTTGGATTAATGATACGATATCAAATGAGGATATAATGATGGCATCTTTCTCAGAGCTGATAACGGCATTTTCCCAATTGAATTTATTTTCTTCATGACATGAACACACCATCGTAATTAAAAACAAGATAAATATTGACTTCTTAAGAAACTGTCCCATTTAATATCAATTATTCTTGAATTGCTTTTATTCCTGGAAGCACTTTACCTTCTAAATATTCTAACATAGCACCTCCACCAGTAGAAACATGACTTACTTTATGAGCTAGTTTAAATTGATTAACCGCAGCCACACTATCTCCCCCACCTACTAGTGAAAAAGTACCATTTTCTGTAGCTTCAGCAACTGCATTTGCAATGGAAATAGTACCCTTTTGAAAATTTGTCATTTCAAAAACACCCATTGGGCCGTTCCATAATATAAGGGCAGAATTTTTAATCACTGAAGAAAACATCGATATAGATTGTATACCAATATCTAATCCCATTTGATCATCTGGGATGGCATCGATAGCATGTGAAAATATGTCAGCCTTATTATTAAATTCTTTGGCTGTTATGGTATCAACTGGTAAATGAATTTTCACGTTATTTTCTAAAGCCTTATCTAAAATATCCTTTGCAACAGAAAGGTAATCATCCTCCACTAATGATTTTCCGATCCTCCCTCCCAAAGCCTTTACAAAAGTGTAGGCCATACCACCTCCTATAATAATATGATCTACTTTTGAAATAAGGTTAGATAAAATGGTGATTTTTGAAGATACTTTTGCCCCTCCTACTATCGCTGTTAGTGGATGACCATCAGATCCTAATACTTTTTCAACACTTTTAATTTCACTCTCTAGAAGATGCCCGAACATCTTATCTTCTTTAAAATAATTTGCGATTACAGCTGTTGAGGCATGAGCTCTGTGAGCTGTACCGAAAGCATCATTAATGTATACATCTCCGTGCTTGGCTAACTTCATGGCAAATGAAGAGTCCCCTTTTTTCTCTTCCGCATAAAATCTGAGATTTTCTAGCAAAACTACTTGACCATTTTGTAAGTTCTCAGTTAATCTAAAAGCTTGGTCGCTAATACAATCTTCAGCAAAAGAAATGGACTGATCTAAGTGCTTTTCCACTGTACTTACTATTTGACTTAGCGAATATTTTTTTTCGAATTCATCTTTTGGTCTTCCCAAATGTGACATTAACACCACAGATCCATTGCTTTCAAGAACTTTTTTAATGGTAGGAATAGCCATTCTAATTCTGGTGTCATCTGTAACTTGACCTTCATTATTTATGGGAACATTAAAGTCTACTCTGATCAGGGCTCTTTTATTAAAAAAGTTAAATGAATTTATATTCATGTTTGAATGATTTTATAATCCATGCGAAAATATTCTATTCAAAAAGAATTATTACATTCATGAAGGAATTTTTTTAAAACCAAAATGAAATTAATCTCGTGGAATCTAAATGGAATAAGAGCAGTTCAAAAAAAAGGACTTGCAGAAATAATTGATTACTTAAATGCGGATATAATTGGATTTCAGGAAACAAAAGCTCAAGATGATCAAGTTAGAGAAGCTTTATGTGAAGTTCATGGATATTATATTTATTCCAGTAGCGCTGTTAAAAAAGGATACAGTGGAACCGCAATTATCAGTAAAAAAG
>CAJWWC010000036.1 GCA_913048435.1 uncultured Flavobacteriales bacterium
AGCTTTTCACCTAGTTCATTTATAGTAACCTCTTTGTCACTAAAGCTAGAAATAAAATAAGAAGAAACTGCAGCTGTAATCGTTGCAATAAAACCAATACCCATAACCATCAAAGAGCTGGCGATTATGCGACCAAGATTTGTAAGAGGGGTGATATCGCCGTAACCTACTGTGGTAATTGTAACAAGTGCCCACCACAAACCATCACTGTATGATGTGACGCCAGGTTCAGAAATGTAAAAAAGAAAGCCAAAGAACAACACTATGCCAATAGTTGCATACACGATAAATCTGAGTCCCTTTGAATTAAAAATAGACTTTACGGTTGTTCCAAATCTTCCAAGCAAAGCAGCAAGCCTGAAAAATCTTAATGCATTCAATAATCTTGGGAGCCTTGCAAACCTCAAAAATCCAGAAGATTGTAAACCCTCTGGAACGATTGGAAATGAGAATATAACAATTACTAATTCGATCTTATGACTTTTAACAAACTTTAATTTGTCATCTGCAAAGTAAAATAAAATCACATATTCGAGTAAAAAAACTATCCAAATACCCCAATTTAAATATAAAGCTACAGAGCTAAGTGTTTGTTGTGTGTATTCGATAATTAATACCGGTATGAGCATAAGCACAGAAATCATTACTGGTATTTCAAAAAACTTTTCAGCTCTCAAATAATTCTGATTGTTCATATAGGTATTATAAAACTAGCTATGAAAGATTAGTATAAGTAATCTAAAATATGAGTATGAACAGGGTCTTTTTCATAATTTTAATTTTTGCATTTTTAGTTATTCCCTTAAGCATAAATAACGTAAACGATGATGGAATAAGCTATTTTGACTTAGTGGTTGAAATTAGTGAAAACTTATTTGAAGACACAAAAATTGAAGAGAAAGAAACCATTTCTCTTACAGAGGATCAAAAGCAATTAATAAGCGAAAAATTTCAGGTTTTAACAAACAGTAATAATTACTTACTTAATAATTTTGAAGAAATTCAAAACGAAAATTTGAAAGAAATTAACGAATATATCGCTATAAACAGGTGGCAGGAATTCAGCGATACTAATAATGGTATTAAAGGAATATATCTAAGTGGTTATCATTTTTTACAAGAAGAAAAAATAGACTCAATTAAAAATATTTTGTCAAACACTGTTGTAAACACAATAGTCCTCGATGTTAAAACAGATAATGGTCACTTACTCTATGACAGTCAAATCCCAGATGTTGAAGAATTAAAAAATAAAAGAATTAAATACGATACCCAAACTTTAAAGTCCTTTAAAGAGGAATTTAATATTTATTTAATTGGTCGAGTCGTTGCTTTTCAAGATCCTATCTTTTCAAGAACCTACCCTGAATCAGCAATCACTGACGTTTCAACAAGCAAGCCCTACTCCCAGGACGGTCAATACTTTCTTGATCCAAGTGATAGTGCAAGCAGAGAATATATTCTAAATGTTGCTCTTGAAGCATGTTTGCTAGGTTTTGATGAGATTCAATTTGATTATATAAGATACCCTGATACAAACTATCAGGGCTTAGTTTACGATGATGAAAACAATTCTGAAAATAGGACAAAAAATATTAATTCATTTCTTCAAAATGCTACGAAGCTATTGCATGACAATGGATGTCTAGCTTCTGCTGATATATTTGGATATGTCCTAAATGCAAAAAATGATAACGGTATAGGGCAATATTTAGAAACAATCGTTAATACTGTAGATTTTATTTCTCCTATGGTCTATCCATCTCATTATTCTAAAGGATCATTTGGATACAGTTATCCCAATAATTTCCCTTATGAAGTTGTTACGGCGGCATTAAATGATGGGCTTTCTAGAGGGGTACAGGAAAAAAGCTTGCGACCTTTTCTTCAAGGGTTTTGGCATTCTTCAGAAGATGTAAGGTTGAATATTAAAGCAGCAGAAGATAAAGGCCTAGATTGGATAATTTGGAACAATTCCAGTGTGTATGATGAAGATTACTTTAGTAGAATCAATTCATGAGCTATAAAAATGAATTTAAAAATTGCTTGGATGGTTTATTTGAAAGCTTATGTGATGTTAGTGATTGGATGTATGAAAATCCAGAATTAGGTTTTCAAGAATTCAAAACATCAAAGTACC